>DATDJP010000029.1:0-39687 GCA_036520475.1 Polyangiaceae bacterium
AGGATTTCCCGGCGCCGCTCGCAATCGAGATGCGGACCGAGCAGCAAGAGGCCGGTCAAGTGGAGCTCGCCGGTCGCGATCCGCTCGAACAGCTCGGGGTACTGCCGCACGAGACGCGCCGCCTTCGCTCGCCGGTAGGCCTCGTCTTCACTCATGCGTAGCTCGTAGACGCAGTACGTGTAGAGGGACGCGCAGGCGCGCTGGCGATGGATTCCGCGAGCCTCCACCTCCGCCAGATGCGCGAGCAGGTCTGCGAGCCCGGTATTGGCTCGTGCGACCAGCTTGCGCACGCTCGCGAGGAGCTCGTCGTCGGCGATGGTTTCGAATTCAGGAAGGGTTGGCATGGGCGCATCCTACAACCCTGATTTTCGTGCCCCGAGAACGCGCCAGGACACGTTTTCGGCGCACCGAACGTTTTCTCCAATTCTGAAGCGCGAAACGCTGCGGGCACGCGACAGCGTCGCGGCGCAGGGGGTTATCCGCCAGAGCCGCGACCTTCGTCGCACCCTCGCGCGAAAACCTGGCTAGCCAATTCGACTGTCGGTGATCCGATGTCGGACGTTGTTTGACCGTTTGACCGTGGGACCCGATGCTCGAGATCTTCGAATCAACCGTGAGCCTCGCGCGTAGCGTGCGGCTCCGACGGTGTAGCTCGGCTCGCCGCTGCTCATGGCGTCACGGACGCCCGCCTCATAGTCGATTCCCCGCATCGGGTGATATACGGACGCCTGACCACTATATCGCCGGCATTGTGTTGCAGCCGAGCGAACGGGCAGGTGTGGACGCAGTTCGGGCTGCTCAGCCGTCCGCAGGCTTCAAGGCGCTGGGGAGCACGCCCAGAACACGGCGCATCGAACGCGCCAGGCGACTGGCGTGCGCGAAGCCGATGTCGAGCGCGACATCGGAAATCGAGCGCTCCCCGCTCAGCAAGAGCTCACGCGCGCGCCTCGACGCGCCGGCGCACCGCGTACTCATGGACGGGCAGTCCGGTGCAGCGTTTGAACAGCACCTTGAAATGCGAGAGGCTCACGCCCGCCACGCCGGCGAGCCGCGGCAGCGACAAATCCTTGTCGAGATGCGCCTCGATGTACTCGAGGACTCGTGCCCGCTGCGCCTTGGACAGCGAGCGCAGGGCTCGCGGCGGCGCACTCGAGCTGCCGACCAGGTGAGACGCTAGCGCCAGGCCCAGGCTCTCGGCGTACAGCCTGCCGCCCGGATAAGTGCCTTCGGTGCTGCTGCCGAACGCCCGGGCGATGTGCTCGACGAGCGCGTCACGAAATTCGGCCTCGGTCGCATGGGGTCGGCTCTCGCAGCCGCCTATGTCAAGGCCGGCTACACCACGAGCGTCTGGAATCGAACGCACGCCAAGACGGCGCCGCTTGCCGCACTCGGCGCCACGGCGCCCGAGACCGTATTGGAGGCTGTCAGCGCCGAGATAGTGATCGCGAATCTTCTCGACTACGCTGCCACGGAGCAAGTGCTGCGTTCTCCCGGTGTGGCAGAGCAGCTCCGCGGCAAGCTGCTCATTCAACTCGCATCCGGATCGCCGCAGCAAGCGCGCGCACTCGCCGCCTGGGCGCGCGACAACGGCATCGACTATCTGGACGGCGCCATCATGGCCACACCTGACCACATCGCGCAGCCCGGGTGCATGATCCTGTACGCCGGAGCGTCGCCGTTGTTCGAACGGCATGCACCGATACTGCGCGTCATGGCGGGGCAATCGGTGCACGTCGCCGACGACGTGGGGCTGGCCTCGGCGCTCGACGGCGCGCTGCTCGTCGTGATGTGGGGCTCACTGTTCGGCGCGCTTCAAGCCACCGCCGTGCGCAAGGCAGAAGGCTTCGCGCTCGAGACCTATCGCGGCTACCTCGAGCCGCTCTTGCCGCAGGTCAACGTCTGGACCCTCGAGACCGTGAGCCGAATCGCTGCGGGCCGGCTCGCAGCCGACGCAGACACGCTGGCCTCGATCGGCGTCCACAACGTTGCGCGGAGCGCGCTCCTTCAACTGTGCCGGGAGCGCTCCCTCGAGCCGGCGCTGCCGGCCGCTTTTGGACAGCTGTTTCAACGCGCTATCGCCGCCGGACGCGGTGACGACGACTTCGCCGCGCTGGACGCCTTCATGCGTTCAGCATGAGCGCGCTTACGCGATCTGCGCCGGCAACTCGAAGGCGGCGAGCACTTCCTTGGCCGTGAAGTGATCGATGGTGGCGACTTTTCCGTCGCGGATCGCCAGCACCTGGATGGCGCGCAGCAGGTACGGCTGCCCGTCGCCATCGCTGCGGTAGTAAGCCAGCGCGGGCTGGCCGTTTGCCGCCGTTCGCGTGATTCGGCGTGCACCGGGTTGTCCGGCGAACATTTGCCGAAAAAAGGCGACGTTGGCGGCTCGGCCCTCGATCCAGGTCGGTGACGGAGGCATCGTGGTTCTCACGTCTTCGTGCACGAGGGCGAGGAAGCCGTCGGCGTCTCGCGCCTCGAAGGCGCGAATGTAACGGGCGAGGAGCTCCTCGGAGCCCGCAGCGCTGCTTGCGATTGTCGATGGGTCGCGCCCGCCGACCTTCTCCTCCACCGCCTCGCGGGCGCGGAAGAGCGCGCTGTTCGCGGCGCTGATACTGACCGCGACGGCTTCGGCGGTCTCCTCGGCGGACAGGCCGACGACGTCGCGCAGCAGCAGCGTCGCGCGCTGCAGGGGCGTCAGGAACTGCAGCGCAGCGACGAACGCGAGCGCCACGCTCTCCTTCAACGTGTAGCGCGCGGCGGGGTCGGCTTGCTCGGTGGAGACGAGCCAGGTGTCGGGCATCGGCTCGAGCCAAACTGGCTCGTCGATGGGCGGAGCGACGGGGCCGCGCGGATCAGCCTCAGGCGGGTAAACGTCCGATGCGAGCGCGCGCCGCGGGCGGCGTTTCAGCTCGTCGAGGCAAGCGTTGGTGGCGATGCGGTACAGCCAGGAGCGGAGCATTCCCGGATCCTTCAGGCTGTCCCGCGATCGCCAGGCGCGGAGCATCGTCTCCTGCACGACGTCCTCGCCGTCATGCGCTGAGCCGAGCATGCGATAGCAGTGGACGCGGAGCGCGCCGCGCAGCGGCTCCACAGCTGCGATGAACGATGCTTCCGGCTTCTCGTGCATGGCTCGAGCTTACTCAGTCTACGCCGCCAGAGCTGCGGCGTCTGCCAGCGCGCGCCGCATGCTGTTTCTCGCCAGCACCCGCTCGAGCCAGGCGCCGAGCTTCTTGTACGGTGTCACGTCGAGCCCGCACGCTGAAGCCGTGCTGTATACCGCGGCGAGCGCGAAGTCGGCCACGGACAGGCGGCCGGCGACGTACTCCTTGTCACCGAGCGCAGCGTCGAGAATGGCGCTCATCTTCGCAAACTCGACGGTGCCGGCTTCGATCTGAACCGGATCGGGCGCGCCCTGCCCGGTGAATTTCTTGACGATACGCTCGAACGCCACCTTGCTCGCGGCCGGCGACAGGTGAGCGAGCTGCCAGGCGAGCCAGCGATCGACATCCGCTCGATCGCGCATGTCTGATGGCACGAGAGGCGCCGGACCGGCGTACTTCGTCGCCAGATAGAGCAGGATTGCGTTCGACTCCCAGAGGATCAGCTCGCCATCCTCGAGCACGGGGACGCGGCCGTTCGGGTTCCTGGCGAGGAACGCCGGCGCGCGCTGTTCTCCCTGGATCAGATTGACGGGCGCGTACTCGAACGTGACGCCGAGCTCGTAGCCCACGGCGCGGACTTTGCGACAGTTCGGGGAGAAAGCAAAATCGTACAATTTCATCGGTGCCTCCTGGGCGGGGGACTCGGATTGCGTCCCTTTCCCAGTAAGACTTGCCGGGCGACCGAAACTGTTCGCCGGCTGAAGAAATAATCTGCATCGCGCTGCTCGCTACTCTGGTGTGTCGTGGACCGTCAGATCTGGGAGGAGTCGGGCCGTGGCACGACGCGAAAGCCAAAGCCTTTGACGCACGCCGGCTTGACGCAGTCGGGAAGGTCGTCTAGCCGCAAAAAATGGCGTGCATTCGTGCTCGCGAACTTTGATCTGTTTTGCGCTCATGAATTGAGCAGGGGGTGCGCCATGAAAACGAATAGTCCCAGCCACACGTCAACGCGGAGCCGTCGGTCGATGTGGAGCAAACGGGTCTGGGCGTCGGTACGCTCACACGCCCTGGCGAGATTCGTCGTGGTGTTGTGCGCGTTAGTAGCGACGTCGTGCGAGCCGCCGGGCATCGGGACCGTGACCAACTTCGCCCGTACCGGTATGACCGACCCGACCGAGATCGCGGCGGGGCCGGACGGGAACCTCTGGTTTACCAACTACGCGAACAATTCGATCGGGCGCATCACCCCGGCAGGCGTCGTCACCATGTTCACCGAGGCCAGTATCAGCGGGCCCGCTGGGATCGCGGCGGGGCCGGATGGGAGCCTCTGGTTTACCAACAATGCGAACGATTCGATCGGGCGGATCACGCCAGCGGGCGTCGTGTCGAACTTCAAAGCTCCGATTATCAAGTACCCATGGGGGATCGCGGCGGGGCCGGACGGAAACCTCTGGTTCACGAGCGCGGGGAACAGTTCGATCGGGCGGATCACGCCGGCCGGCGTCGTGTCGAGCTTCACCGATCCGAGTATCAGCAACCCACATGGGATCGCGGCGGGGCCGGACGGGAACCTCTGGTTCACCAACCTGAACGATTCGATCGGGCGGATCACTCCGGCCGGCGTCGTGTCCAACTTCACCGGTACCGGCTTCGGTGGGGAGATCCATAGCCCGTGGGGGATCGCGGCGGGCCCGGACGGGAACCTCTGGTTCACCAACTTCGCGAGCCCTTCGATCGGGCGGATCACCCCGGCTGGCGTCGTAACCAGCTTCTTCGGGAGCATCGATGGCCCGCAGGGCATCGCAGCGGGCCCGGACGGGAACCTCTGGTTCACGAACTCCCAGAGCAATTCGATCGGGCAAATCACGACGGATGGCGTCGTATCCAATTTCACCGGTATCGGGATCCGCAGTCCAGGCGGGATCGCGGCGGGCTCGGACGGGAAGCTGTGGTTCACGAACTCCGGGAACGATTCGATCGGGCAGATCACGACCGCTGGCGTCGTGTCCAACTTCATCGGTGCCAGCAACGGCATCAGGAATCCGCAGGGAATCGCGAAGGGCCCGGACGGAAACCTCTGGTTTACCAATAATAGGAACGATTCGATCGGGCGGATCACGCCAGCCGGCGTCGTGTCGAATTTCACCCATCCGAGTATCAGTTATCCGTCGGGCGTCGCGGCGGGGCCGGACGGAAACCTCTGGTTCACCAACGGCGGGAACAACTCGATCGGGCGGATCACCCCGGCCGGCGTCGTATCCAGCTTCACCGATCCGAAGATCGTCTGGCCCTCGGCAATCGCGAAGGGACCGGACGGGAACCTGTGGTTCACCAACGGGACGGGTTCGATTGGGCGGATCACCACGGCTGGCGTCGTGTCGAGCTTCACCGATCCGAGTATCAGCTACCCATCCGCAATCGCGGCGGGAGCGGATGGGAACCTGTGGTTCGTTGCCGGAATGTGTCTCCATCCATTCGACTGTTTTGGTGTTTCAATTGGGCGGATCACCCCGGCTGGCGTCGTGTCGAGCTTCACCGATCCCGCGATCACCAACCCGATGGGGATCGCGGCGGGACCGGACGGCAACCTCTGGTTCACTAACGTGTCGCGGTTGGGCTCCTCGATCGGGCGGATCACCACGGCTGGCGTCGTAACCAGCTTCCCCCATCCGAGTATCAGCTTCCCGAGGGGGATCGCAGCAGGCCCGGACGGAAACCTCTGGTTCACCAACGGCGGGAACAATTCGATCGGGCGGATCACCCCAGCTGGCGTCGTGTCCAATTTCGCCCACCCCAGTATCCAGAACGCGCAGGAAATCGCCGCGGGGCCGGATGGGGGCATGTGGTTCACCAACAACGCGAACAACTCGATCGGGCGGGTCACCGCTGCGAATTTGCCGTAATCCGCGAGCTCACCGCCGACGTTGAGGTCGCCCGTGGCGGCATCACCCCTTGCCGCTGAAGTTCGACTGCCCGATGGTCGAGTTGAAACGGCAAAGCCTGGCCGATGGCAGCGCAATGCCGCTGTCGATGGCAACCGCTAGTTTCCCCCGGGTCGGCGCTCGACAGCACCGACGTCGCACCCGGCTCCTTGCGGGCGTGTGACGCCGCGTGCATCGTCGGGTAGCGTGCAAGCTGCGGGTGGGATGGCGTCAACGAGTGCGCCAGCGGGTAGGTGCGTCATGACGGGACCGCCATTGTCGGCGAGGGGCTCGAGCGTTACGCCGGCGCCGTCTTGCTGATTGTCCACGCCCTGCAGCGAACAGGTCGCGTCTCCAAAACGGTTATAATCCGACGCTTCGCCGGCCACCGTGAAGCTGCAGATGCGCCCTGAGCTTGCGAGCGCGACGGACGCGCGAGCGCTGAGGAGCGGCGTATACAGGGTACTGTCGCCACTATTGTTCGCGATCGTCGCATGCCGGAGCTGCACGTTCGTCAGCGCGCGTGCCGCAGCGCCAAGGCCGGCAACCGGGAGCCCACCTGGAAAGTAGGGCGAGGAGCCTGGAATGGGAATCTTGGCGACTGCCGCATTGCCGCTGAACGTGGTGTTCGCGGCGTCGAGGGTGGCGTGCGTGAATGCCGCGCCGCCGCCGGAAAGCGCGCCGTCCAGATGCCCGGCGCCGTCTTCGGCCGTGTTCTCTGTGAATGTGGACGCGGTCAGGGTGAGCGCGCCCGTGGCCCAGACTGCGCCGCCGCTGCCGGAACCCGCGAAATACGGCGGCGCGCCGCTGAGTGCCAGGTACGGCGCAACACCGCCGAGAGCGCGGTTCGCGTCGAACGTGCTCGCCGTAATGAGCAGCGCGCGGCGCGCCGCAAAAGCGCCTCCGCGCGCCGCGCCGGCGCGGCCTCCAAACCCGCCCTGCGCCTGCCCGCCGGTGCTGCGATTTCCGCGTGCAGTCACGGAATCAGCCGTGAACGCGCCCGACGCCGAGACGGCGCCACCTTCCGCGGAGCTGAAGTCACCACCGGTTGCCTGGTTGTTTTCGAGTCGAGTTCGGACGACCGAAAACGGTTGCTGCGTGGAAAGGGACTGCGCGATCCCGCCTCCGCGCGCCTCGGCGATACGGCCGGTACGGACCGCGTTGTCGGACAGCGTGCTGCCCGAGATGACCACGGCCGCGCCGACGTACGCGCCGCCTCCTTCTGCTTTGCCGAGCTCGCGCGTCGCTTCGTTGGCCCGGGCGCCGGCGGCCGTATTCCTCGCGACGACCGAGTCGTACATTCTGAGCGCCCCGGCGACGTACAGGCCGCCTCCTTGAACGAGAAAGGCGCTGGTCGTCGCTGAGTTGTCGAGGATCTGAGCGCGCTCGAGCGTCACATCGCCGGTGGCACGCAATCCGCCACCTTGGGCGGAGCCCGACGCCGTCAACGACCCACCCACGACCGAGATGCCACGCAACGTGAGCAGGTTCGTGCCTCGGGCGTCGAGTACGCGTTCGCCGGCACAGGTTTGCCGGATCACCGCCGAGCCGGACGACTCGAGTACGACCTTGGCGCTCGATACGACGTCGAGATCTCCGAGTGCATTGCTGTCATCACTGCCGCAGACCGTGAGCTCGTAAGTTCCGGGCGCGAGCTGAATGGTGGCGTCAGTCAGCGAGGAATCTGCGTTGATGGTGGCGATGGCAGCACGAAGCGAGCCCTCCTGGCCATCTGCCGTAGTCGTCACAGTGACTACCGTTGACTTGCACGAGCTCGCGCCGAGCCCGAGACCGAGCAGAATGCCGACTGCATGGCGCGTCGCTCCGCCGTACTGAGCGCTGCGAACCCGGCAACGATTGCTGTTGACGACTGTCATGAGGACCTCCGAACTGCTGCGTAGCACGTGTCGGCGATCGCCGAAGGTGACCGTTTCGGCACCGTTTTGCTACCTGATCGGCGTAGAAGCGCGCCGCGGACTCCTGACGTCGTCGGCGGTCGTGCCGTCGGCTCAAGCTCTAACCGACGGCCTTCGACCACGCGCCGGGCGCTCAGAGCGGTTTGTACCAAACCCAGTCGATGACCATCCGAGCCGGGAAGTCCGTGGGCAGAGGTGCCGGCAGCCAGGACGGCGCGACGGCGAAGTTCGCGATGTAATAGAACGGCTGCTGCATGTGAGCCCACGCGCCGGCGGGGACGGATGCCGGCGTCCAAGTCCCCATCAGCAGATCGTCCACGCCGATCCGGATTCGGTCGGGCTCCCACTGCATCCAATACGTATGGAATCCGTCGCCCGCGTTTCCGCCGCTGTGGGATGCGGGCACGGCCTTGTTGGCTTCCAGGGAGGGCAGGCCGTCACCGAAGTAGATGTGGGTACTGTATTGGTTCGTGTTGCCGAAAAACTCCATCACGTCGATTTCGCCGTAGGGGTTGTAGTTGTACCCAACGTGCAGCAGCCACCACGCGGGGAACCACGACCTGCCGGCCTTCGGGAACTTGATGCGCGCGGCACACCAGCCGTACTGCATGTTGAACTTCGTGCGGCTCGTGAAGCGACCCGAGGTGATCGTGCCGCCGCTTTGAGTCGCTTCGAGCACCGCGTTCCCGCTGCCGTCCAGGAACGAGTGCGACGGGTTGTAGACCTGGGTACCACCCTGGTTGATGGTGTCCTCGATCCAAAGCCTGCTGTCGGGGTTGGATCCGGACGTGCCGTTGAAGTTGTCCCAAACCTCGTTCGTGGCCAGGGTTCCCGTGTCGAATTCGCCGGCACGTCCGACGACGGGACCCGACGGTGCTGGGCTCGCGCCCGTGGGCGGGCTCGCGTTCCAGAGCGGGGGGAGCGTGGAGGAAACGACGGTGCACTGGCCGCTCGTGTTGCAAGCCTGACCGGAGGGGCAGCTGCCGCAGCTGCCGCCGCAGCCGTTGGGGCCGCAGACTTTTCCTGAGCAGGCGGGCGTGCACACAGTGCCCACGCTGAACGAGCGCGTGAGCTGGTTGTTGTTCTCATTGCTCTCGTTCGGGATCCGGTCGATGTCGTCCACGAACGCCACGACCTGGTGACTTCCGGAGGTGGCGAGCCAGGTGGCCCCGCTCGGTCCGCCGTTCGCGGTCAGGTTGACGGTCGCGCCGGCCGCGAGCGACTGGCTGAAGGTGTCGGACCAGGCCACGGGGTTGCCATCGACGCTGAAGAGCACGCCGACGGTGGTGCCTGCTGGCGTCGCAGCCGTGCCCTGGTTCCTCACCGTCGCGCTGAACGTCACGGGGTTGCCCGCTCCGGGGCTCGACGGCGAGAGGGTGATCTGAGTCACGACCAAGTCGGGGCTGTCGCAGGAGGCCGCACCGCTGCAAAAGATCACCGCGATGAAGATGAGACAAATCTTGATCGGAGTGAGACGCATGGCTCATTCCCCTTTCTCTCCGACACTTCGGAGGCCGACATTCCACCACGTGGAAGACACCGCGACCAGCGCGCCAGCGATTCGCCGTCTTCAACAGAAAATTACGCTGAACTCGGCACTGAAGTTCAGAGGCTCACTCGCGTGCGCGGACGCCGAGCGTCGATCACGAGACCACATCGCGAAGAGGAGAGGCGAGCCGGCCGGTGAACGAATTGCGCCGCGCTGGCGCGGGCCTTTGCGGGGGTCGGGCGCCGCGCAGGGCTTCCCGGCCAGAGCACCGACCTACCGACAACAGGCGAGCGGCCAAACGGGCGATGTGAACGAACCCGTCCAGCGATAGTCATCGAGCACGACGGAACTGTTGTACCAAGCTGCCACCGGCATCTCCGTGATGTCTCCGGAGCGAAGGCTCTCCAACAGCTCTGCGGAAGTGCAGACCACACTGTGAGGGAATTGAGCGCTGCAGAGCGCATCCGCGGCCAGATAGCCGTCCCCGAAGTCCTGCGCTCCGCCGCAGGTGCCCACGTTTCCGGAGTTGGTGCAGTCGTCGTCTGTCATGCACGCGATACTCGTGTTCAATGAGCACGTGCCCGGTATGCCGAGTCCAATCGTATACTGCGTGGAGGTGAATCCGACGAAGCTCCGGCCATGACAGGGACACTGTTTTTTGGCCGACGCTAGGGGTCCTTCCCCGGCTGCGGCAGCGACGGCGACCTTCGACGAATGCCGATCGGCCACCTCGTGCATACCTTGTTCATCGCCTTCGCCTGACGTGCCTGCGCAGGCCGCGACCAATGTGCCTATGACGAAAGCCCCTGCCCCGAACCGATGTACATCTCGCAAAGACATGTCTTCCTCCCTTGAGAAACGCGCGAGTATACAGCATCACACTGCGCAAGTGGTCGACGCTGTCTGGTCCTTCAGTGCTCGCACTGGGAATGTAATCAAGATGGCGAGATTCAATCTGAACAACGTCTGCGAGCCTACCGACTGCGACTGAGCACCGGTTGCCCCCTGCGCGCCGCTGGCCATTCGTTGCATCTGGAACCACGCCGGGATCGCGGGGGTGCGGCGCGGCGTGAGCCGAGCCGCGGTTCAGGCGCACGCGTGCGCACGGTGCGCGCACTACGTGCACTAGCCCTTGTTCCATCGGGAGCTCAGCTCCCGCCCCGCTCGAGTGAATCGAGCAGGGCCCCACCCTCAGGTTCCGGGGCCCCAACCCCGGAACGATTCTTACTTCTGAGACACGACACTAGCCGAGGGCTGGCTAGCAGGCGAGATGCACCTGGCCTAACATCGCCGCGTGCTCCTGCGCTGTGCCATCGCATTGCTCTCGACCGCCGCGGCAGCTTTCTATTTGGCGCAGAGCTGGACGCTTTGCCCGAGCAGCACCGATGATGGAATGATCCTCGATTACATCCATCAAATGTCCCTCGGCGCGCTGCCATTTTGGGACAAGGCAGATGCCTACGGGGTGTTCAACTGGGTGCTGCCGGTTCTTTTTTACACTTGGGCCGGTCAAAAGGTGTGGGGAATCCGGCTATTTCTCCTGCTGCTCAAGCTGGTGAGCGTGGCCCTGGCGTACCGCTTGGTGGCCCGCGTCACTCGGCGGTTTTATGGGCTGCTCGCGGCGCTCGGTCTCTTGGTATTGCTCGGCCAGCGGTGGCAAGCGCTTCAAACGGCGTACGCATTTCTCTCGGTCGTGCCGTTGATCTTGGCGGCAACGTATTTCATCGTCGTGCAGCCGCTGCGGCCGGCGAGAAACGCCCTCCTGGCGTCCGTGTTCACGACCCTCACCGTGTGGACCAAGTTGAACACGGGTGTGTATCTTTTCGTAGCGGGTTATGCGGCGCTCTTGTTCTGGCCGCCGTCGACCCACGGGTCCGACGCGTCCGAGCCGGTCGCGGGGGCCCAGCCGACGGCCGCGGTGTGGGTGACGCGCTGGCGTATCGCTTTCGGCGTTGCTTGCGCCGGCGCGTTCAGCGTTTACCTGAGCCGCCACTTCGAGTTCTTGTATTTCTTGTACCTCGCGCTGCCGCTCTGGCTCGTCTTCGGCTGGGCGGTGTATCGCGCAAGCGCGACGCCACACGGGACCGCGCGCGCGGCGCTCGGGCCGTCCACCATTTTCCTGTGCACGACCCTGGGCTCATCCCTCTTGATACTGCTCGGCTACTACGGCGTGCAGGGCGGCGTGCAGTATGCGAGTGAGCTGTCGGCCTTGCTCGCCACCATTAGTTACCACTCGCCGTTTCCGCCGCTCGGCACACCCCTGCTCTACACCGGCTTCAACGAGAACTACTGGCCGCAGTTGCCGTGGCTTTTCACGATCCTGTTCGCACTCTGGATCGGCCTCGGCATGCGGTTCGGGGAGCGAGCGTTCGGCGCGTCGTGGCCGGAGAAGAGCCGCCAGATGAGCTCGATCATGCTCTTGGTCACGCTGTCTTTGTTCGTCTTGTATCCGCGTTCGGATGACATGCACATTTTCCAGGCGCTGCTCTTGGTCGTGCCGCTGCTGTTCGTTCCGCTGTTCCAAATTGGCGTATTCCTCGAGTGCATCGCGCGCGGTTGGGGGAGCCGCTACACCGAAGGCTTGGCCCTGGTGAGCGCGGTGTACGGTTCGTCCCTGACGGTTCATCCGACTCTCGATGCAATCCGATCTGGGCCGGGCGACTACGCGAGTCCGCGGCTCGAGTATGTGCGATTTCGACCCCTGTTCAATCCTTACGTCAGAGACTTCCTGCCCGGCATGAGTGACCGCGAGTGGGACCAAGCGGTCGCCGAGGTGGCCGCATACGTCGACGAGCTCGCCGACGACAATGAACCGATCCTGGTCTTGTGTGACGATCACCTGATTCATGCAGCGGCGCGCACGACGTCGGTCGGCGAGCGCTACGCGTTCTACTTCTATCTCATCAGCGTCCGCCTGCTCGACCGCGCGGGATTCGACCAGCTAGTGCCCAGGGAAATCATCTCGGACATCGTGGATGCGCCGCCACGTTTCATCGTGACGGCGGGCGACGATCAGCCGCTCGTGCGCGCGTTTCCTGAGTTGCGTGAGCTGCGCGACCGCCGCTATCACGAAGTCAAGGCCGCACGTTTCCTGCGCGTTTACCGGCTACTGGAGTGAACTCGCGCGGAATCGACTACGGTGAACGCGCTGCCCTGCTTGTAGAACAGCACGAGCTCGCGACCGCGCAGGGTCGCGGAAAACGTGCCTTGCGCCGTCATCGCTACGGGAACGGTGGAGCGGCACCAGTCGTCGGAAGCCGACACCTTGGGGCAGTGCAGCCGCTGCCGGTGACGACGATCACGAACTGTACCGCAGCCGTAAAGAGAGCGCGCCGCGTCGACATCCTCCCGTACTTTAGAGCGTGGCACTGGATTGCTTCAGGTGAGAAGGAATAGCAAAGTCCCAGGCTTCGGCGAGCTGCTCCACAGGTCGATCCGTGATTGGATCGGCATGGGCCACGAGAATTCGCTGGAGTGGCAGAGTGCGCATTTGCGCGATGGATTCAGCCACCTCCGTGCTCGCACGAGTATGCATTCTCACGTCAGGGGGCGTCCCGACCTTTCCGTAGCGTCCAAAGATGCGTGCTGCAATTCGCCAAGTCCAGTGGTCGTGCGCGCAGGCGGACATGAGTAGATCTGCAGCAATCAGGGAGCCACTGGCTGGGTGGAAGAAGACTGTCTCGTCAAGAAAAGGAACTCCCCCTAACTGAATAGAGGTTAGCTCGGGGGTCGAGCGGGTATACGCGGGATCCTCCGTGCCCATGGTCAAGCTGACGTGGGGGTTGCGCGACTGGGCAGACTTCGGTCCGACGACAAGTGCCTTTGGGTACCGAGCGGCAGTGGCTCGTGCCTGTAGATGATGGAACCGATTGGGCACTACGATCCAACGCACCTCGCCGAGCGCATCGAGCGCCCCGCATACATCGCCCGTGGGTGGGCAGGGGCTATGAACCCAGAGAGCATCACCCGAGAGTCGAACGACGGTAGTTCTCGATCGGAGGCGAACACCGCTGAACCATATCGGACGTTCGGTGACCCAGATGAAGTCTGGCACGACGACTTCGAAAACGCGGGGAACTGCCACCCGGGTAGGTTACGCCGCCTTTGGGTCTCCCCGCTCGAAATCTCCTCGCAGGGCGGCGTGGCGCTCACTGACTGGTGTCAAGGAGGCGGCGGGGTGCGCGCGCTCGTGTTCGGCACAAGCTCGCCGAAGACGGTCAAGAAAGGGCAGCTGTCGTCGCGAGGGAATACACACAGGTCACGCACCAGCAGAGACTGCGAGTGATAGCCGGCGGCAGAGCATTCGATTTCACAGGAGAGCCCGATCCTTCCCATATCGATGCCTGCGTAACGGAAGCGCCCGGCAACGTCGGTGGTGCCGAGGGACAGCGCGTACCCTTTACACAGGAGTGTCACCTGCGCGCCCTCAATCGGTTTGCCTGATGCGTAGACATCGCCGTCTACGGCAGACGTGTCCGGAATCGAGCGCACTTGTCCGCGCACGGACATGACCGGATCGCAGCCCATCACCAGCGCCATGAAAAGTGGCAGTCGCCGCAACGCATGTTCGTGGAGCTTGGGCACGGGAAGATCAATGCTCCCGCTTGGGCACGAGGCGGGCCGGCAGGCTGATGGCCTGACATGCGTTGTCTGCACACGCGTCGCGCACCAAATAGGACCGTGTGCGATAGCCGGCCATGCTGACCCGAATCGTACAGTCGTCGGACAGCGAATTCGCGTCGAATTTAGCTGCAAATAGCCCCGCGCTATCGCTCTTCGTGCTGAGTACCGTGCGCTGTGCGCAGACAACGGCGACGCCGGCTCCGGGAATCGGTCGCTCGGGTACTCGAGCACCGTTCGCCGCAGTAGCGGGCATGGTCGTGACCTTGCCGTGGAGCGCGACCGGAAAGCGACAGCCCCCGAGCACGCAGGCCGACAGCACGAGCGCCGCACAGCGTGCGACGAGGACCGGCGCTCGTGCGTCGTCTCGTTCCAAAGCCACGGCATGACGCTAACATCGCTTCGGACACGGGTGCCGCGGTCGGTTTGCCACGGTGAGGCAAGGCCCGCGCATAGAAATGCCACAGAAGGGCCGAAAAGCTCTGCGGACGGCGGCTTCGTGGGTCCATTCACGGGCAGCTCGCTACGCGCGTGCGCGGCGGAAGGGCCTCCTCGCCGTTCGCCAATTTGATGCGTTCGAAGAACGATGGGGCGGACCGTGCTATTTCAAGGCCTACGAGTTAGAAAACGGCGGGGATCTGCAGCAAATGCTGGACGCCCGAACGCGAGTAGCATCGACTGACGAAGTCTGCTCCTGCTCGTGAGCGCGTTTACCCAAACTCGAGGCGAGCTTGCGGGAGCCCACCTGGCAAGCCAAGGAAACCATCGTACTTAACGCATTCGACGACCGGTTACCGAGAGGTGAAGGATGAAGGTCTCCCTAAATCGCGCTGGGCTTCGCCTCGGGATGCTGCTCGTGGGCGGGCTCGTGCTCACGAGTCAAGGCTGCGGTTCTGATTGCACTGACGCCGGGTATACGCCGGGTACGGAAATCGTCTTCAGCCGCGCTCTGAGCGACTCGGAGACGTTCCAGGTCGAGGTCACCGCGGACGGACAAACTGAAACGTGCCAGGTTGGCGAGGGGCTGACCACTTGCGTGTCCCTCGTGGAACCACTGTGGGCGTCGACAAAACCGACGGTGACCTCCGGCGGAGCCCAGGTCCCCATAGGCGGCTTCGCCGGTGTTCACGTGTTCGGGCGCGCATGGGCCCGCGTGAAGATCAGCCTCCGCCAGGACGATCAGCTCGTTGCGGAGCGCGAATACAGCGACTTGAGTTACAAGTCGTTCGAACTGAACGGGGACGGCTGCGGCGAAACAGCCCTGAGCACGCAGACCCTCGACGTGCCGTGAGTCCGAGCGGGTACGCTTTAGACGGCAAGATACGTCGGCCGGATCAACGCGGCGCTCGGGTCGACCTAGCCCTGCGTCGACGGAACGAGGGCTCGACGCGCGGCCCGCACCTGTGCATCCCGAGCAGTACGGCCTCTCTCTCGATACGCGCGTCGGGTATAACGCAATCATGAAGCGAGGCCACCCATCATCGCCCTAGGTTTACCGCGTTTGTTTGCGCGCTTTCTGGGCCGGACGCCGGACGCGGGACATGACCTCCTGGCTGGTCCCCTGCGCGGCGAACTGCTGGGAGCCGAGCATTTGGCCGCGCGCGCTCGGGCCATCGCAAGCAAGCAACGCATCGCACCGGCGGGGCATCGGAGGCGAGGAACGCCGCTCCTGGAACGGCTGAACCAAACTCGCCGCATCCTGGACAAAGCCTACGCTCGCCTCGCGAGAGATCCAGACCAGGACATCGGGCCCGCGGGGGAGTGGCTCCTCGACAATTACCACGTCGTGCTCGAGCACGTCCGCGAGGTGCGTGAGAGCCTGCCACGGAGGTACTACCGCGAGTTGCCGGAGCTGACGAGCGGGCCGCTCGCTGGCTATCCCCGGGTGTACGAGCTTTCGATCGCGCTCATCTCCCACACCGAAGGCCGCATCGACCTCGAGAACGTGGATCTCTTCAGCAAAGCTTTCCAGGAGGTCGTACCGCTCGCCATCGGGGAGCTCTGGGCGATGCCGGCCATGCTGCGCCTCGGCTTGATCGAGAACGTGCGCCGGATGGCGCTTCGTACGGTGCAGCGCCTCGATCAGATCGAACAGGCCGACGAGTGGGCGGTGCGCATCGATGCCGCCAACGAACAGCAGCTACCAGCGCTGGCCGGGGAGCTGACGCGATTCATCAGCAGCCGTCAGCCACTCACGGCCATCTTCGTTTCCAGGTTTCTGCATCAGCTGCGACTCTCTCCGGGGCCGCTGTCGCCTCATGTCCGACTCGAACAATGGATTGGCGAGGAGGGAATGAGCGCGGAAGAGGCCACTTCGCGCGCCAATCAGCGCCTCGCCCACACCCAGCTGATGATGGCCAACAGCATCACCAGTCTGAGAGCCATTTCTCATCTGGAATGGCGGAAGTTCGTCGAACGGCAGAGCGGCATGCAAGCCGAGCTCTGTCACGACCCCGCGGGCGTCTATGCGCGCATGCTGTTTTCGACGCGCGACCAGTACCGGCACGTCGTCGAACGGATCGCCAAACGCACGGGCCTCGGCGAGCACCGCGTCGCGCGACAAGCGGTGGAGCTGGCGCGTGCGTCCGAAAGCCAGGCCTCCGATCCGGACGCAGAGCGCCGCAGGCACGTGGGCTACTATCTCCTCGACGCAGGGCTTCCCCTCCTCGAGCAAGCGACCAAATATCGTCCCGGGCTGGCAGAGTCCATCCATCGCTGGGTGCTGCGGCGTCCCAATCTGGTGTACGTCGGCGGCGTCACGGTGACTACGTTGCTGGGTGTTGGGCTGCTCGCGAAGTTCGCAGAGCCCCTTGCTGCCGAAACGTGGTCGCTCTGGCCCATCACGATGATCGCGCTGATGCTGATCAACGACGTCGCCATAAGCAGCGTGAATCAGCTGATCACGGCCTTCTTGCCACCGCGCCCGTTACCCAAGCTCGATCTGCGCGAGGAGGGCGGCATACCGCCCGAGCTGCGAACGACGGTGGTCGTCCCGACACTGCTCGCAAACGTGGATGCGGTCCGCGATGCGCTGGACAACCTGGAGATGCAGTACCTCTCCAATCGCGGACCCAACGTCCATTTCGCACTGCTCAGCGACTTTACGGACTCGGACGAGGAGGTCAGGGGTGAGGACGCGGTGATCCTTCAGGCGGCCGCCCTTGGCATGCGAGCGCTGAACGCGCGGTATGGGGCAGCGACCGAGGACGTCTTTTACCTGCTGCACCGGGTTCGGCGCTGGAACGAACGCGAGGGCGTCTTCATGGGTTGGGAGCGCAAGCGCGGCAAGCTCCGGGAGTTCAACCAGTTTCTACGCGGCGCTGACGGAGCCTTCAGCACCATCGTGGGAAATGTCGAGGCGATCCGCAAAACGCAATACGTCATCACCCTCGACTCGGACACACTCTTGCCGCCCGACGCTGCTGCGCTCCTCGTAGGCACGCTGGCACATCCGCTGAATCGCGCCTTCTACGACCCCTCACGAGGCCGGGTCGTTCGGGGTTACGGAATCGTCCAGCCGCGGGTGGTCGTCAGTTTGCAGAGCGCGCATCGCTCCCAGTTTGCGGCCATCTACTCGGGGCACCCCGGCGTAGATCCGTACACGGTCGCCGTTTCGGACGTGTACCAGGACCTGTACGGCGAGGGGAGTTTCACGGGCAAGGGCGTTTACGACGTCGACGCTTTCGAGCAGGCAACGAGCGGCCGCTTTCCGGAAAACACGCTGCTGTCGCACGACCTCATCGAGGGCAACTTCGCGCGCGCCGGCCTGGCTACAGACATCGTCGTCTATGACGATTATCCGGCCAGTTACGCGACCTACACGCGACGCAAACACCGCTGGATCCGCGGCGATTGGCAGCTTCTGGCTTGGCTGAAGGCGCGCGTACCCGGGCCATCGGGCCTGGAACCGAACCAGCTATCGACGGTTTCTCTGTGGAAGATCCTGGACAACCTGCGAAGGAGCCTGCTCGAGCTGACTCAGCTCGCGTTCCTGGTCGCTGTCTGGACAGTGCTTCCAGGTTCCGCAATCGGCTGGACGGCGCTCGGAATCGGCTTCGTTGCCGCGCCATGGTTGCTCGCTTTGCTTCTCGCCGCGCTGCGCCCCCCCTTCGACAAGTCGTGGTGGGCCTACTACGCGGCCGTCGGCCGTGACGCGGTAACGAGCGCCGAGCAGGTATTCCTTGCGATCCTGTTTCTTCCGCACCAGGCCTACGTCTCCGCCGACGCCATCGCGCGTACTTGCTACCGTCTCTTGATCAGTCGCCGTCGCCTCCTCGAATGGCAGACCGCCGAACACATCGAGAAGACCATGAGCGAATCCGCGCAGGCCATGTGGCGCGCGATGCTGCCCGGAGTGCTGATCGCCATCGCCATTGCCGGCGTCTCCATGGTCAGAGTTGGGATGGGTTCCTTCGGCGGAGAACACGTCTGGCAGCTGCTCCTTGCCGAATTGCCCCTGCTAGCGCTCTGGGTGGCTGCGCCGCAGATCGCCCACGAGCTCAGCGCGCGCACGCGACCCGAGCGGCGGCTCCCGCGTGCCGTTCAACGCGCTGCGCTGCGCTACGCGCTTCTGCACTGGCGCTTCTTCGAGCGCTTCGTCACGGCCGAGACTCACTGGCTCGCGCCCGACAACTTTCAGGAGGCTCCCACGCCAACGGTGGCGATGCGAACCTCCCCAACGAATATCGGCCTGCAGTTGCTTTCGACGGTGAGCGCGTACGACCTCGGCTTCATCACCCTCGAGGACATGCTGACGCGACTCGAGCGCGCGTGCGAAACGCTCGAGCGAATGCGCGGCTTTCGCGGGCATCTCTACAATTGGTACGATCTGCACGACCTGCGTGTGCTCGAACCCGCGTACATCTCCACGGTCGATAGCGGAAACCTCGTCGGCCACCTGATTGCACTCCGACAGGCGTGCTCGAGCATCGCCGATGACTCCATTTTCGATGGCCGCGCCTGGCGTGCGCTCGATGTCGCGCTCGAGCTGGCGGCCAGCGAGCTCCAGCAACCGAATGCGACAGGCGAGCAAGCGCCTCCCGATGCCGTAAACGCGGCGCTTCAGTCGATCCGAACGGCGCGCGCAGCGCTTTCGGCGGCAGCCGCGCGAACGAGCGACGCAATCCCAACGGTTACGCGGCTCTTGGAGTCCCTCGTCCAGGCATTCGACGCGCTCGGTTCGGGCGCGACGCGGGACGGGCAGTGGATCACCTGGGCCCTGCGACTCGTCGAGGAGTATGCGCATCGACTGAGCGGTGTCAGCGCGGAGCCCGCTCCCGCTCGGGATGGAGAAATGGTCGCCCGTTATCCATCCTGGAGAAGGCTCGCTGAAACCAGGCCGGATGCCGACGCCCTCGTGCGACGGCTGGAAGCGGTCGCGGCGCGCGCCTACGCACGTGCGCTCGGCACGGACTTCAAATTCCTGTACGACGACGCGCGGCGGCTGTTCGCGATCGGCTATCAGGAGAGCAGCGCTTCGCGCGATGCGTCGTACTACGACCTGCTTGCTTCGGAAGCACGTCTCACGAGCTTCATCGCCATCGCGAAGGACGACGTTCCGGTCGAGCATTGGTTCCGTCTCGGTCGCACGCTGACGCACGCCAGTGGAGCGACGGCGCTCGTGTCCTGGAGCGGCAGCATGTTCGAGTACCTGATGCCCGCGCTCGTCATGCGCACGTTCTCGTTCACTCTGCTCGAACAGACGCAGAAGGGCGCCGTGCGCCGCCAAATCAGCTATGGCGTCGAGCACGGGGTTCCTTGGGGCGTGAGCGAGAGCGCCTACAACCTGCGGGACCGACATCTAACTTATCAATACCGCGCGTTTGGCGTGCCCGACCTCGGGCTGAAGCGCGGTCTCGGGCGCGATCTGGTCATCGCTCCGTACGCAACGGCGCTCGCGAGTATGACGGACCCGAAGCGCGCGCTCGCCAACCTCGGCGCGCTCGAGCAAATGGGTATGCTCGGACCGTACGGCTTCCGGGATGCGCTCGACTACACGCGCCCGAGTCCGGGCGAACGCTGCGCAGTGGTTCAGAACTACATGGCCCATCACGTGGGTATGAGCCTAGTCGCATTGACCAACGCGCTCACGGCCGATTCATGGCCGCGCCGCTTCCATAGCGACGTGCTCGTGCGCTCGGTGGAGCTGCTCCTGCAAGAACGCATCCCGCGCTCCCTTCTCCTCCAGCAAGCGCAAGTCACGCGCAGCACCGAAGCGTTGCCGGATCCGGAGCTCGAGTATCCCGCCGAACGCATCATCAACACGCAAGAATCGCTGCTCCCGCACGTCGCGCTCCTGGGCCACTTGCCGTACACGCTGATGCTGACGGAATGTGGCGGCGGGTACAGTCGATACGAGCAGCTCGCGGTCACGCGCTGGCGGGCAGACGCAACGCGCGACCATACCGGCCAGTTCTGTTACATCAAGGACCTCACCGATGGCCGCGTCTGGTCGTCCGCCCATCAGCCGGTCTGCGCGAAAGCGGACCAGTATTGCGCGGTCCTGGCGACGCACCAGGTGACCTATCTGAGGGTCGATGGCGACCTCGAAACGCGCACGGAAGTCGTGGCGGTTCCAGCAGATGGCGCAGAGGTGCGGCGCGTCACGTTGACCAACAACGGCGATACTTTACGCGAGCTCGAGCTCACCAGTTATGGCGAGATCGTGCTTGCGCTTCCTGAAGCCGACCGGGTGCACCCTGCCTTCGGCAATTTGTTCGTGGAAACCGAATGGCACGAGTGGTGCTCGACGATCACCGCTACTCGCCGTCCGCGCTCCGCCAAGGATACCGCAGTCTGGTGCGCGCATGTGCTGGCGACCGACGAGCACTGCATCGGCCCGGTGAGCTTCGAGACCGATCGGGCTCGTTTCCTGGGGCGGGGGCGCGGACCGCGCGATCCGCTCGCGCTCGAAACGGACGGCGCGCTGAACCGCACCACCGGAGCCGTACTCGATCCCATTTTTGCCCTGCGTACGCGGGTGCGGCTCAAGCCGGGCCAGGCCGCGTCGGTAACGTTCACGACGCTCGTGACGTCCAAGCGTGAGGACGTTTTCAAGCTCGCGGACCGCTATCACGACCCCCACGCCGCGCAGCGCGCGCTGGACCTTTCGTGGACCGCCACGCAGGTGGAGCTCCGCGAGCTCAACGTCACCCCGGCGAACGCCGGCGCCTTTCAGGAGCTTGCAGCGCATCTCTTCTTCTCCTTCGAGGCCTTGCGTGCGTCCGACGAAGAATTGCGCAGCAATCACGGCTCGCAGGCGCAACTCTGGGCCAACGGCATCTCGGGGGATTGGCCAATTCTGCTGGCGACGATCGACTCTGTCGACGGCATCCCGACATTGCGCGAGTTGTTCGCGGCGCATCATTACTGGCAGCGGCGCGGAATGATGGTCGACTTGGTCGTGCTGAATACTCAACCCTCCAGTTACCTGCAGACCCTGAACGACGGGATCATGGAGACGTTGTTCGCCTCCGGCGACGCCGGTTTCATAGATCAGGCCGGTGGAGTATTCGTCCGCCGGCGCGACCAGCTCGCGGCGGAGGATCTGAGCATGCTGCGCGCCACTGCTCGTGTTCACGTGAACTGCGATGGACGCACGCTGACTCGAATCCTCGCCGCCTCGAAGACCACGGCGGAACTGGAGCCGGATGCCGAGGCCCTTGCCTCGCCACCTCGCCGGTTCGAACGCAGAGATTCACTTGTGCCGCCGAGCGGACGCTGGCCGAGACACCCCGGTCTCCGCGACTCCGCGCCCGGCGCTCTCCGCGACTCCGCGCCCGGTGCTCTCCGTGCCGTGCCGCAGAGCTTGCCACCGGAATCAGCGGCGATGGTGGACCCGACGGCTGCGTCTGCGCAGAAACCGCTGGCATTCCACAATGGCATCGGCGGGGTGGCCGCAGACGGCGCCTACGAAATTCACGTACAGGGCGATCATCTGCCGCCCGCGCCGTGGGCAAATGTCATCGCCAACCCGCACGGCGGCTTCATCGTCACCGAGCGTGGCGGCGGCTTCACCTGGGCAAAGAACAGCTACTTCTACCGGCTCACGCCCTGGCACAACGATCCGGTGAGCGATCCGCCTTCCGAGGTTCTGTACCTGCGCGACGAGGACAGCTCCGAGGTATGGAGCGCCACACCGGCACCGATTCGCAACAACGTGCACTACCGTGTACGACACAGCGCCGGCAGGTCATCCTTCGAAAGTGAGCACGCAGATATCGCCGCGCGGCTGGTGCTCGGCATGGCGCGCGACCAGGCGCTCAAGATCTCCGTGCTGTCCGTGACCAATCGCAGTACACGCACGCGCCACCTCACCATCACCGCGTACGCGGAGTGGACACTGGGTGTTTTGCGCGAGCACACACAGCACCAGGTGCAGACGAGCTTCGATCCCGAGTCGAACGCGATCCTCGCACAGAACTATTTCGAGCCGCAATTCGGCCAGTGGGTAGCGTTTGCCATGATGAGCCAGCTCAGCGGGTACACGGCCGATCGTCGCGAATTTTTGGGGCGAAACGGCTCGCTTTCGGATCCCGCTGCGCTCAGAGGAGGGCGGCTTTCGGAGACCACCGGCGCGGGGATCGATCCCTGCGCCGCGCTTCAAAGCACGGTCACCCTCGAACCTGGAGAAACGCTCGAAATTTCGGTCCTGCTCGGTGCTGCCAGCGATGCGGCACAGGCTCAGGACATGCGCATGCGCTACCGCACGGTTGCCAACGCCAAGAAGGAGCTTTGGCGCAGCATGCGGGCGTGGGCAGAACGGCTCAGTGTGGTGACCGTACGCACGCCCGAGCCTCAGTTCGACACCATGCTGAATCAGTGGACGCTCTATCAAGCGCTGGCTTGCCGCATGTGGGCCCGCTCGGCGCTCTATCAAAGCAGTGGCGCGTACGGCTTTCGCGACCAGCTGCAGGACGTCATGGCATTCGTCTACGCGGAGCCCGCGCTGGCACGCGAACACATTCTGCGTGCAGCCGCGCGGCAGTTCATTCAAGGGGACGTGCAGCACTGGTGGCATCCCGAGAGCGGCCGCGGAGTTCGCACGAAGTTTTCCGACGATCTCGTGTGGCTACCGTATGTCGTCGATCATTTCGTGCGCGTCACCGGCGACGCTTCTCTGCTCGACGAGGTCACGCCTTTCCTCCACATGCGCGAGCTCGAACCCCACGAGCATGAGGTCTACGACCTGCCGCAGGTCTCGGACGAACGCGCCTCCGTTTACGAGCACTGCGTGCGGGCTCTCCGAAGAGCTTGCACGACCGGCGTGCATGGCCTGCCTCTCATCGGCAGCGGAGATTGGAACGACGGCATGAGCCGCGTTGGCGCCGAAGGGCGCGGCGAGAGCGTGTGGCTCTGCTGGTTTCTGATCAGCACGCTGCGGGCTTTCGCACTGCATGCAGAGCACCGCGGAGACAGCGACGCCGCCGCGGATTTCCGGAAGCGCGCGGACGCGTACGCCGCCGCCGCCGAGACGAACGGCTGGGACGGCCAATGGTATCGGCGCGCCTACTTCGACGACGGCGAGCCGCTCGGCTCTGCCAGCAGCGACGAATGTCGGATCGATGCGATCGCGCAAAGTTGGAGCGTAATTTCGGGCGCGGCCAGCCCAGAGCGGCAGATTCAGGCCATGTCATCCTTCGAGGAGCACCTGGTAAGAGAGGACGCGCGGCTGCTCATGTTGCTCACTCCGCCGTTCGATAAAACATCGCACGATCCGGGTTACATCAAGGGCTACTTGCCGGGTGTGCGCGAGAATGGAGCGCAGTACACGCATGCTGCCCTCTGGTCAGTTTTGGCCGCGGCGATACAGAGAAAAGGCGATCGCGCGTTCGAGCTCTATCAAATGCTCAATCCGCTGACGCACGCCTCGACTCCCGAGCAAGTGGCTACCTACAAAGTCGAGCCATACGTGGTGGCCGCCGACGTTTACACGGCGAAGGGGCAACTCGGCCGCGGCGGCTGGACGTGGTACACGGGCTCCGCAAGCTGGATGTACCGCGTCGGGCTCGAAGCGATACTGGGCTTTACCAAGCGCGGCGACACGCTCTCTATCGATCCCTGCGTCCCGAGCACTTGGCCCGGCTACACGATCGAATACCGCTACGGTCGAAGTCTCTACACGATCACCGTCGTGATCGACCGAAGTAGGTCCGTACGCGAGCCCGCGCGCTCGATCACGCTCGACGGACGAGCGCTCGATCCGCCCGTGATACCGCTCATCGATGATGAGAAGCCGCACGCCGTCCGCGTGGAAGTTGCGGCGCTCGCTCGATAACGACGTTACCGAACAGGGCATTCGCCGGACGGGTGGACCGACCACCCCGACTTGCTGTAGCCGGCAAGATTGGCTTGACGACGGCCGCCGGCCTGAATATAACCATTTGGTTATCTAATGAATCAGCGCAAATGACGCCATCTGAACGTCTCGACGCGAAGTTCGCGGCTCTGGCCGACCCGACCCGCCGTGCCATCCTCGCGAGGCTGGCAACGGGAGAGGCAACGGTCATGGAGCTTGCCGAACCGTTCGACATGAGCCAGCCGGCGATCTCCAAGCATCTCAAAGTGCTGGAACGCGCCGGCCTGATCTCGATGGCTCAAGACGCGCAGCGGCGTCCTCGCAAGCTGGACGGTGAGGCGATGAGCGAACCCATTGATTGGCTCGAGCGTTGTCGGCAGGTCTGGGCCGCAAACTACGCGCGCCTCGACGACCTGCTCGAAGAGCTCAAGGCCAAACAAGCTCCGCCCAAGAAGAAATGAGGGTGGCGCGTCGGCGTCGCTCTTACCCCTGTGTGCACGGTGCAATCGCACCATGCGCGAACGAGAACGTAACAACCCGAGGAGTAGCTCAATGCCATTGCAAGTCACAACGCCCAGCGATCGCGAGGTTCGAGTCGTCCGCACGTTCAATGCGCCCCGCGAGCTCGTGTACGAGGCCCACATCACTCCCGCTTTCGTACAACGCTGGATGCTGGGTCCGCCGGGCTGGACGATGCCCGTCTGCGAAATGGATGTGCGCCCCGGTGGCGCGTATCGATGGCGCTGGAAGAGCGTCGAAGATGGCAAGGAGTTCGGATTTTTCGGCACGTTCCGCGAGGTCAACGCGCCATCCCGCCTCGTTCACGACGAGTACTATGATCCGGGCGATGTCGGTGGGCCCATGTCGACCGAGCCCGCGCTCATCACCCTGGAGCTCGAGGAAGCCGGGGACATCACCACCTTGACGGTGACGATGCTCTTTCCGTCGAAGGAAGCGCGCGACGGCGCAGTCGGGAGCGGCATGACTGATGGCATGGAAATCGGTTACGCGCGCCTCGACGAGATGTTCAAGTCGAAAAACGTCTCGAGGTGAGCGATGCCGGCGCGCTTGGCAGAAGTGCACGCCGCGACCAGGCCGAAGCAGACTGGCAAGAAGACGCGCAAGAAGGCTGCAGAGCCGGCCGCGCGCGATCTGGCTTCAGTGCTGCGTGATCTGGAGAAGAACGCGTCGAAGCAGTACCGCGCCGATATGGGTGCGCGCTACGGTATCGTCACGAAGGCGCCGGTGTATGGGACGCCGGTCGCCAAGTTGCGCAAAATCGCGAAGACGCTCGGGGTCCATCACGAGCTCGCGAATGCGCTCTGGCGCACCGGCGTCCACGATGCCCGCATGCTGGCGACGATGGTCGCCGATCCCGCGCAGGTCACGGCGGCACAGATGGATCGTTGGGCGAAGGCTTTCGACAACTGGGCGCTGGTCGATACGGCGTGCTTCACCTTGTTCGACCGCACGCCACACGCGTTCAAACAGATCGAGAAATGGGCCGGAGCAAGGGACGAATTCGTGAAGCGCGCCGCATTTGCCTTGCTCGCAAGCTGCGCGCTGCACGGGTTTGGGTCTGAAAAGGACCACCTGCGCGGCCTCGGGTTGATCGAGCGCGAGGCGAGCGATGCGCGCAATTTCGTCAAGAAGGGCGCAAACTGGGCGCTCAGGGCCATAGGGGACAAGAGCAATCCCAAGCTCTGCGCCGCCGCTCGCGCGCTGGCCAAGAAGCTTTCCGAATCAGACGATCCTACGGAGCGTTGGAACGGTAAGGACGCGCTGCGCGCGTTCGCGAAGGTTTGAAGAGGTGCGCCATGTTCGAAAAGGTTGCGTTCACGATGTACTCGGTCGCTGATCCCGCACGAGCGCGTGATTTTTACGAGAACAAGCTCGGCCTAGAGGTCGGCATGCATGGCAGCCACGGCGACATGCACTGGATCGAGTACGATCTCCCCGGAGGCGGTTGCCTGGCGCTCACGAATACGACCGGCCAAAAACCCGGTGCCGGTGGTACCATCGCGTTCGAGGTCGCTGACCTCGATGTCGTGGTCGCTGACTTGAAAGCGAAGGGCGTCGAGTTCAAGGGAGATGTGATCAAGGGCCCTCACTGTCGCATGGCCAATTGCGTCGACAGCGAAGGCAACGGGATCCTGCTGCATCAGTTGGACAGGACGTAGTTTACGTCTTCCTGCCAAGCGGCCGCATGCAACCGAAGGTTGTCAGTGCAGGTTTCTGAGGAAACCCGAGTTTGCGACAGGTCACATCGCGTCTCATGAAAACGCGGCTTTTTGCGGCGATGCCCGCGGCTTCCGGGCTTGGTGTGATGTTTGCTGTTGTGCGGCTGCGGCGCCCTTCGGGAAGGAGCGTCGTCCACGAGGAGGCCAACATGAAGCATCGAATTGGAACTTGGGCATACGTCAGTGTGCTGCTATTTGTGACGAGCTGCGGTGGGACCGCCGACAGCGACGAGTCTACAGAGGTGAGCGGTGCGACCACGGACAGCGTGATCGCACCCAGGCCCTGTGCATCCAGCAGCCAGTGTCCCGCTTCCACGTACTGCACCACGGAAGACGGCGTCTGCAATCGGCCTCCCGGATGCAGACCGGGCGACATCTGTCCGACCGTTTGCTATGGCACCTGTCGGTTTCGACCGGCGCCGGTAACGTGCGGCTCAGCGGTTTGCGGCAAAGGCGAGTTCTGCTGCAACGCCAGCTGTAGCACCTGCGCGCCGCTCGGCGGAGCCTGCACGCAGCAGATCTGTGACACGAAGCTCTAGTAGAGCGCATCCAGGGCGCGCGTGTACGCGGCGACAGCTTCGCGCCGGTGCGCCTAATTAGGCCGCACTCGCGCGAGGACGCCGTATTCCGGCAGCGTTTACTTGCGGCGAACCGGGCTCATGCCGAGCGGCGGGTAAGATTCGGTCACTGCTTCATCAGTTCGCGATAGATCAGCTGGTCGTCGTGCATGCGTTGAAAGACTCGGTACTTCCGGTCGTGGTACGCGCGGAGCTCGCCGGTGGCAGGCTGTATTTCGACGGCAGCCGCGTCCATGGCCGTCATCGCCTCCAGCACGGACGTCCGATCGCCTGACGCTACCGCGCCGAGAATCGCAGCGCCGAGCAGGACGGCCTCCGGTTCCCGCGGCAAGACCACGCGGCAACCGGTGACGTCCGCGTGCTCGCGCACGAACAAGGGATTTTTCGTGTCGCCGCCGCACGCGAGCACCGTGTCGATCTGGTAGCCGGAGCTGTTCATGGTCTGGATGATGTGACGCGTGCCGTACGCAATCGCCTGGATGGTCGCCAGGTAGAGCAGCGCGAGCGCGTCCGGGCCGCTCGTCAGGTCGAGCCCGGAAATCATGCCGCGCAGCGTGGGATCGGCGCGCGGGCTGCGGTTGCCGTGGAAATCGGGCATCACGTGAATGTCTTGGGTGAGCAGCGCCGGCAGCGGCTGCTGCTCGCTCATGCGCTCCAGCCGCGCGTTGAGTAGAGCGTAAGCGGTCGTGCCGGTGTGCTCTGCTTCGGCGCGCAGCCCGGCGCTGCTGGCGTGGCTGTCGATGACGTGATCGATCAGCGCACCGGTCGCCGATTGTCCCCCTTCGGTGAGCCACAGGCCCGGGATCATCGCGGAGTAGTAGGGCCCCCAGATTCCGCCGGGGTAGCGGGGCTCGCGAGACACCGCCATGTGGCAGCTCGACGTTCCGCCAATCAGCGCGACCCGCCGCTGGAGCGTGCTCGGGTCCGGTGGCTGTCCATCGACGACCGCGCCGAGCAGTCCGAGTCCGCCCGCGTGCGCGTCGATGATCGAGACACCGACCGGCGTGCCGGGGCAGAGGCCGAGCTCCCGCGCGGCGCTGTCCGTGAGGCCGGAAATGCGCTCCCCCATCGGGCGAATCTGCGTGCCGATGCGGCGAAACCCTTCCTCGGCGAGCGCTCCCAGCCCGATCTCGTGAAAGAAGTCAGTCTGCCAGCCGGGTCCGGGATCGCGCGCCGCCAAGTAAGTCCACTTGCACGTCGTCGAGCAGAGTGACCGAACGTCGGAACCCGTCGCGCGATACGTGAGGTAATCCGGCAAATCGAAGAAGCGGGCAGCGCGGCTCCACGATGCAGGCAGGTGTGTTTTGAGCCAGAGCAGCTTGGGAGTCTGCATCTCGGGCGAGATGACACCGCCCACGTACCGTAGCACCTCGTGGGAAGTCTCGTTGATGCGGGCGGCTTCGGCGATCGCGCGGTGATCCATCCACAGGATCACGTTGCGCGCGTCCTCCCCACTGCTGCTCACCGTCACCGGGCGATCCGCCGCGTCGAGGGCAACGAGCGAGCACGTCGCGTCGAAGCCGATGCCCGCGATCGACTCGGCGCCGACGTCGGCTTGTTCGAGCGCGCGCTTGACGGCGCGGCAGCACGCCTGCCACACGTCCTCCGACGACTGCTCATAGTGCTCGCCGTGCTCGCTCCAGATCTCGAGCGGGTGCGTCCCGATGCCGCGCCGCCTCCCCTGGCCATCGAAGATGCCGGCGCGCGCGCTGCCGGTACCCACATCGATACCCAGGTACAGGCGATCGGCCATTAGCCGTCCTGCTCTCCGAGTATGCGCACTTTGAAGCCGAGCTCCTGAGAGAGCGCGACCATCTCTTCGAACACGTCTCCATAGGCGACTGCGACGTGATTGGACAGATAGTGCGCCATCAACGTGTCGCGTCCAATGCCCAGATCGGCCGCCATGAACGGCCACTGCCGCGTCGTGCCTTCCCACCAGGCGTCACGCTTCGCGGGCGGCAGCTTCACGACCTCGCCTCGCCCCACATCCATCCAGAGCTCGCCCTTCTTCAGGTACGCGCGCGCCCAGGTGATCGGACCAGGGAGGCTCTCACCCGCGAATGTACCGCCTGGCGTCGGGAAATACAGCGCGGGCTGACGATAACTGTGCACGCCGCGCAGGCTCGCGGGGTCGTGATTGAAGGCGTAAGCGCCACATGAGCCCGAGTTGAGCAAGACCCACAGAAACCGCCCGTCGTGCTCGGCGCCCCAGCGAACGTCGTGGAACATCACCGCCTCGTGCAGGCCCTTGTCGCGCAGCAGACGCTTGAGCATTTCCATGGGGACGGCGTTGCCCTGGTCGGCCTCCGTGGCGCAGGCGATCGGGGAGCCGTTGCTCTCCGGTCGACACGCGGAGTTGAACAGCCCCTCTGCGAAATCGCTGGGCGGCCGTAGCGGGATCAGACCCAGCTGGTATTGCCAGCCCAGACAATCGGCCTTGTATTCGTGGATGAAGTCGAGCGCGACCAAGTAGTCCCTGAGCTGCTCGCGCGTTGCTTCCTCGGTGAAGTCCTGCGCGTCCCCTTCTCGCCAATGGAAGGCGACGCCTCGGTCCTTTACGAACGCGAACGCGTCGTCGATCCGGCGTTGGCTGATGCCGCGCCCACGGTCGATGATCCAAGCCTGGTCGATCTTGTGTTCGGTAAAACCATGTTGCGTGAGCAGGCGCGGGCCGAAATAGCCGTTGATCATGCCCATCGACGTGTCTCCGAACATCAAGAGCAGCGCGCGCCGATCGCGAAAGCTCTGCGCGACGCGTCGCGCCCGCGCGGCGGCGTCCGCCGGGATGTGCGCGTGGTAGCGCATGTCGTGTTCCGGATACGTGATGCGTCCGCTGTCGCACCATGTCTCGAGGCGCGCGAGAAATCCCTCGTCTCGGGTGAAGTCCTCTGCATCAGTCCAGATCCGCGAGAAGTCTCTGCGGACCGTCTCCAGGCACGCGCCGGTATTGAGCAGCCCGACGAGGCCCGGCCAGCGCCCGGAAAAGTTGCTCGCGAGCAGGAGCGGATTGTCTTTGCCGACCACGCCGTCCGTCGTGTGCGTGCCGTAGAACCAGTGGACACAGACCGCGATCATCGGATCGTCGATGGGGCCGAGGCGCTCGATGGATTCGTGCGGCTTGGTGAGAAATCCATCGACGCGGTACGTCGTGCGACCGAGCTTGGCGAGCGCTCGCTCGAGCTGCTGCGTCGCCTCCTCGACATTCGGGAGCGCCAGCTCGTTGGGTTTCGCGCGCGCGTCTCCGGGCCAGAACAAGGCGATTCGCTGGGTCATTGGCTCACCGCTTTCACTCGCTTCGATGTATCGTAACAGACTTGGGAAAGTTAGAAGTGCGCCTCGCCATGCAACGTGACAGCGCCAAACGAGCTCCCGATCGGGCGAGAGCTCGTTTGGCGCTCCACTTGCATTATTCTGCTCGGCGCACGGGTTTTCTCCTGTGTGACGAGCGACTTTCAGTCGCTCGAGCGACGGCTCGAATCGCCGCGCTATTCCTGGTTCCATGCCTGCTCGCCCTCGCCGGCTGTAAACGTGCACCCACGAGCACTGCGCGCGGCGACTCCACGGGAGCGGCGCACAACAAGACGGCCGAAGGCACCGGCAAACAGCGACAGATCGCGGTCATCCCCAAGGGCACCACGCACGAGTTCTGGAAATCGGTGCACGCGGGGGCCGTGAAAGCGAGCCGCGAGCTCGGCGTCCAGATCATCTGGAAGGGGCCAGTGCGTGAGGACGACCGCGCCGAGCAGATCCGCGTCGTGGAAGATTTCGTGTCGCGTGGCGTCGATGGCATCGTGCTCGCGCCCCTCGACGACACGGCGCTCGTCCCCGTGGTCAAAGACGCTGCGAGTCGCAAAATTCCGGTCGTGATCATCGACTCGGGTCTGGAGTGGGACGGCCGCGTGAGCTTCGTCGCGACAGACAATCGCCAGGGAGGAACCGTGGCGGCGCGTCGCCTCGCCGAGCTCGTCTCCAAGAAGGGCAACGTGGCGATGATGCGCTACCAGGAGGGCTCCGCGTCCACCATGGAGCGAGAGAAAGGCTTCATGGAGACGCTCGCGCGCGAGTTTCCGAACGTGAAGCTCGTCTCGCACAATCAATACGGCGGAGCGACCACCGAGACCGCCTACAAGACGGCCGAAAACCTGCTGATCAAGCTGCCGGATCTGGCCGGAGTGTTCTGCCCGAACGAATCCACGACCTTCGGCATGCTGCGTGCGCTCGAGGACGCGAAACGCACGGGCAAGGTCCGCTTCGTCGGCTTCGACGCGAGCACGAAGCTCGTAGACGCCCTCGAACGCGGCTCGATCCAGGGGCTCGTGGTGCAGAACCCCTTCGCCATGGGCGAGCGCGGCGTTGCAGCCGTGGTCGCGCACCTTGCCGGCAAGCCGGTCGAGCCGCGCATCGACACGGGCGCGGTTCTGGCCACTCCGGAGAACCGGACGACGCCGGAAGTTGCCCCGCTGCTCGAGCCCGATCTCCGCAAATGGCTCGAGTAGACCGAGCTATGCACGAGCAGAGCGGCGACGGCGCTTGACTCGAAGAGCGGCGAGCCCACCCAGCGCGAGCACGACCCATGCAGCGCGATCCGTGCTGCTTTCGGGACAGCCCCATACTGCACGTGCCCGAGCGAGCCGTGAGCGGGGAAGCCCTTTCACGTCCCGCTCTGAGTGGCGGGGTCAGGCATGCGTCGCGTTCAATGCGGGCACGTCAGTTCGCCGCTAATCGGCTGTTCATCCGTGCCGTCGCGAACCACCGCCTCGTAGGCGGCGTGAAGCGCTCCATCCGCGTCGGTCGAGATGACGACTTGCCCGCTCACGGCCTGGTAACTGAAGTGCTCGGGACTGTCCCGATACACGTCCAGCGTATTTTCAATGCCATTCGAAAAAACGTACGTGCCAGGACGCACCGCACCGTCGATGAAGGCCTCAGCCTGGATCCTCACTGCCCGCTGAGACGGCGCTGCTTCGAAGGCGTGGAATCCGTAGAGAGTGCCAAATCCGCTGTCAATCCAGTAACACGAGGCAGACCCTTCGTGCACGAGCCCCTTGAAGGTCCATCTGGATGTTCCCGGGCTTTGGCATTGCTGGGCTGTCAGGCTGAACCAGAGCGCGGCCAGCGCGCCGAGCTTGCAGGTCCGATTGGCGATGAGTCCGGTCATGCGTGCCTCCTTGCCTGAGAGACTCTCTGCGTAACAGCTGGCCTCGGGCCATTCGTTAAGCGTGCCGCTTCCCACGAGCTTGAACTCGAGCATGCTGCACGCACGGTAACAACTCGGCGCTGGGTTCACAAACGGCGAATCTTCAGGCGACTGCCGCTTCTGTTCTCCAGAGCCCGCAGCGCCGTCGACGGACGAATGTCGCGACGGTGCGACCTCGCGTGATTGTGAGCCCGTGGGGTCCGCGCTTTTCAGACGATCGCGAATGTTTTCGCCCTTTTCATTCGCGATCGTCTGAGATTCGCAAAGGCACCCCCCGCACAGTCCCTGCGGGGCTTCGGGCCTAAGGCTGCACGCTGGTCCAGTTCGGGTGGTTGGGCCGAAGCCTCCGTAATCGGGCCTGAGCGTCTAAGCTACTGACAACTTTGCGACTGTCGCGGCATGCTCTGCAGCGTGCTTCGGTCAAAAGCCCAACGCAGCCCGCGGGCCCCAATCGCCCACCTAACCCGGCGTGCTCCGCCATGACGCTGCTGTCGATCCGCGGCGTGCACAAGCACTTCGGCGCGGTGCAGGCCGTGCAGGGCGTCGATCTCGACGTGCGAGCGGGCGAAGTGCACGCGCTGATCGGTGAAAACGGCGCGGGCAAGAGCACGCTGCTAAAGCTCCTGTCTGGCGCGCTGAAACCCGACGCGGGGACCATCACCTGGGACGGCGCCCCATTTCACCCGAGCGACCCGCGTGCGGCCGCGGCGCTCGGCGTGCGCATGATTTACCAGGAGACCACGCTCGCGCCGCAGCTCACGATCGCCGAAAACATCGCGCTCGGAGCGGAGCCGCGGCGCTTCGGCTTCGTGCGCAAGCGGGCCGCGCGGGACCTCGCGCGGCGTGCGCTCGCGCGACTCGGCCACGCGGATCGGGACGTCGACCGCCGGGTATCGGAGCTCGGTCCCGGCGAGCGGCAGTTGGTCGAGATCGCACGAGCGCTGGCTGCGGACGCGCGCCTGCTGATCCTCGACGAACCGACGAGCTCACTCTCCCGACAAGATGCCGCGCGTTTGCTCGAGCTCGTGAGACGCCTCGCAGCGGACGGCGTCGCCGTGATTTACGTCAGTCACTTTTTGGAAGAGGTGCTGCGCGTCGCCGATCGTTACACGGTCCTGCGCGATGGCCGCTCGGTCGCGACGGGCGATGCGGCGGACGCGACTGCCAGGCAATTGGTCGAGCAGATGGCCGGCAGACCCATCGAAGACGTATTTCCGGCCGTGCCGCACCAAGCCGGCGAGGTACTGCTCGAGGTCGCCGGGCTCATCGTCGAGTCGGCGCCCGGCGTGAGCTTCAGCTTGCGACGCGGCGAGATCTTGGGGCTCGCGGGGCTGCTAGGAGCCGGACGCACGGAAGCGCTGCGTGCTCTGTTCGGGCTCGACGCCGCGCGCGGCGGGACGATTCGCGTGCGCGGCGCGGCGGATCGCTGGCGGCGCCCGTGGGTACGGCTCGCTCAAGGCGTCGGCCTGCTCTCCGAAGATCGCGCGACGGAGGGGCTCGCGCTCGGTATGAGCGTGGTGGACAACCTGACGCTCTGCCACCTGGGACGAACGTCGAAGTGGGGCTTCATCCGTCGCTCGGCGCAACAGCGCCGCGCCGAGCACTGGATCCGCGCGCTCGGGATCCGCTGCGCCGATCCAACGGCGCCGGCCTTTGCGCTGTCCGGCGGCAATCAACAGAAGGTGGCGCTCGCTCGCCTGCTCGATCGCGACGTGGACGTGGCGCTGCTCGACGAACCGACCCGCGGCGTGGATGTCGCGAGCCGCGCGGCGATTTACCGCGCAGTCGGCGAGCTGGCCGCGGCCGGCAAGGCCGTGCTCTTCGTCAGCTCGTATTTGCCGGAGCTGCTCGGCGTGTGCGACCGGATCGGCGTCATGCACCGCGGACGACTCGTGGCCGCGCGACCGACGAGTGAGTGGACGGAAGCCACTCTGCTCGAAACTGCCGCCACTGGAGCCGCCGTGAGCGCCAAGGACGGATAGTACGTCAATGGTCGTCGAACCGCGGTACCGGAAACGCGTCGCCGGGCCGAGCAAACCAGTAGCCCTGCATCAGGTGGCAGCCGGCCTCCGCGACTTCATCTCGTTCAGCCGCCGTTTCAATACCCTCTGCGGTCACGAGTATGCCGAGCTCGTCACACATCGCAACCATCGTCCGAACGAGCGTTCTCTTGATGGGCTCGCGGTCGAGATTTCGAATGAGCGACATGTCCAATTTGACGACGTCTGGCTCCAGGAGCGCAAAGCTTTCGAGTCCGGCGTAACCAGCGCCCAGATCGTCGATCGCAATTCGATAACCCAGTGCCCGCAGCGCACCGACTTTCGCGCGCACATTCGGCACTTTGCGTAGCGAAGCGCGCTCGGTGATTTCCAGCACGACGCGATCCGCGACGGCGGCTAACCGCGAATGCGGATTGAAGAGCTCATCATCGTCGAGATCGGCCGGGTGCAGATTGAGGAACATGAGTACGTCATCCGGTAGCGCATCAATGGCTTCCGTTGCCCTCCCACGAATCGTGCGTCCGAGCTCATGCAGCTTTCCGAGCTGCTCGGCAGCGTCAATCAAAGCACCCGGGTGCGGCAGCGTCGGCTCGCGCGAGCGAAGCAGCGCTTCGTATCCGAACACGCTGCGTTTCTCACAAGATACGATCGGCTGATAGGCGAGATACAGCGACTCGAGGGCGCTTCCAAAGCGCGCCACGAGGCCGGCGAGGTCGCCTACCAGGCGCTCCGAGCCTCCTGCCAGATTCAGAACGCCGCGCTTTGCCTTGGCGAGTCGGTGCAGCCGAACCGCGTCGCCTGCCACCTTGACGAGCTCCTGCAGGCCAACTGGTTTTACGAGGTAACGAAGCGCACCATATTCCATCGCCTTCGCCGCGCTCTCCACGGAGGGTTTGCCCGTAATAAAGACCACAGGCACATCCAGATCGCGCTCGCGAACGCTTTCCAGCAGCTTGATTCCATCCATGCCCGGCATGTCGATGTCGCTCAGAATCACGTTGAACTCGGATCCATCCAGGGCTCGAACTGCTGCGGTGCCGTCGAGCGCAGTCGTCACCTGATAGCCGGCCTTCACGAGCGCGCGAGCATGAGCCTTGAGGAGCGGTACGTCGTCATCTACCACCAGCGCCCGCCATGCCACTTCTTCTTCGACTGTCATGAGCCCTCCGTCTGCGGGTCGCGGCGCGGCACGCTGGGCGCGCTGTTGTCCAGAACCTCACGCACCTTTCTGGCGAGGGTACCGGGAGTGATGGGCTTTTGCAGAAACGCCACACCGGTCTCGAGCACCCCGTGGCGCACGATGCTGTCGTCGGTGTAACCCGACATACACAGCACCTTCATTTCCGGTCGTTCCGCTTGCAGACGTTTCGCCAATTCCGGGCCGCTCATCTGCGGCATCACCACGTCGGTCACGAGTAGATCGATCTTTTGGGGGTGTCTCTCGCAGAGCAGCAAGGCTTCGCCCGCGTGCTGGGCGGCGATGACCCGGTAGCCCTGACGTCTGAGGACGTTCAACACGATCATACGGACTTGCTCCTCGTCTTCTACGAGCAAAATCGTCTCGGTACCGCGGAGAGTCGTGGGAGCAGCCGTGGCGCGTACCACGTCCAGCTCGGCATCCACTCTCGGCAGATACACCTTGAACGTGGTTCCCTTGTCGCGCTCGCTGTAAATCCAGATAGTTCCGCCGCTCTGCTGGACGATACCGAACACGGTCGACAGGCCGAGACCCGTGCCCTTACCTTGTTCTTTCGTGGTGAAGAACGGTTCGAAGATGCGCGATTGGATGGCCTTGTCGATGCCGCACCCGGTATCGGTCACTGCGAGCATCACGTACGGTCCCGGACGCGCTGGCACATGGCTCTGCGCGTAGTGCTCGTCGAGCTCGACGCAGGCTGTTTCGATCGTCAGCTGACCGCCGGTGGGCATCGCGTCTCGAGCATTCACTACGAGGTTGAGGATCACTTGCTCGATGTGACTCGGGTCCGCCTTGATGTGCCCGACGAACTTGCCTCTCACATAGACGAGCTCCACGTCCTCGCCGACCATGCGCTGCAACATCTTTTCCAGGCCGCCAAGCACATCGTTGAGGTCGAGCACCTGGGGCGCCACGACTTGCTGGCGGCTGAACATGAGGAGCTGCCCAGTCAAGCCCGCCGCACGCGACGCCGCCGTCCGAATCTCCTCGATGTCGCTCCGCAGCGGATCCGTTCCCTTCAGATCGCCGAGAATGAGCTCACTGTAGGAGAGAATTACCGAGAGCACGTTGTTGAAATCGTGCGCCACACCGCCGGCGAGCCGACCGACCGCTTCCATCTTCTGAGCCTGCCGCAGCTGCTCCTCGCTCTGACGCAGAGCTTCTTCGGCGTGCGAACGCCCCGTCTCGGCGAGCCGGCGTTCGGTGAGATCTGCGCTGAAAGCGATGCATTTGGGATACTCGAGCATCGCCACGCCAACCAACAGCGGTATCCGAGTGCCATCCTTGCGAAAGTGTTCAGTTTCCCAAGCCGGTGCGATGCCGGTTTCGACGAGCTGCTGAGCCGCCCGTTGAGCTCGCTCCACCAGGTCGGGCGGCGTCAAGTCCAACCAACGCACCCCGCCGTGCGTGAGCTCGTCACGCGTGTACCCGATCATCTTCAGGTAGGCGTCGTTCGCTTCGTGGATGGTGCCGTGAACGTCTGCGATGGTGATGCCAATGATCCCGGACTCCGCAAGGCGGCGGAAGCGCGCCTCGCTTTCCCGCAGCGCCGACTCAGTGTGGCGCCGCTCCGAGATGTCGCGCACGAAGGCGATGAAAACGGGCGGCGATTCGCTACCGACGCGCACCACGGCCCGCTCGACCGGAAACGCGGTACCATCGCGACGGACGGCCATGACCTCGACGCGCTTGTCCAGAATACGGCGCTCGCCGGTTTCGACGTAACGTCTCAGTCCCTCGGTGTGAGCCGCTCTCGACTCGGCGGGGACAATGAGGTCGCACAGCAGCGTTCCAATCGCTTCTTCCCGCGTGTATCCGAACATGCGCTGAGCTGCTGGATTGAACTCAGTGGTGACGCCGTTTGCGTCCATGCCGATGATGGCGTCCAGTGCGCTCTCGAGCAAAGCGTGCGTCTGAACCTCGCTTCTACGGTGAGCCGCGCGACGAGCGTATTCCCGAATCTCGCGTTGCAGGGCCGGCACCAATCGTCCCAGCTTGTCCTTCAGGACGTAGTCGTCGGCGCCAGCGCGCATCGCCTCGACGGCCACTTCTTCCCCGATGGTTCCGGAGACGACGATGAACGGCAGTTCGATTTCGGTTTGCCGCAGTACCTCCAACGCCTGCATGGCGCTGAACTTCGGCATCGACCAATCGCAGGTGATCGCATCCCACTCTGCCGTCGCGAGCGCGGCACGCATGGCGTCCGGGGTTTCCACGCGTTCGAACTCGACGGCCAGCCCGCTCTGGCGCAGCTCCTGGACGAGCAATTTGGCGTCGGAGACGGAATCCTCGACGATGAGAATGCGCAGCGGCGAGCTCATCGCGAGCTCCTCGGTCTGGGAGGGGCCGGCAAACTCGCGGCACCCGCGTGCGCGTCACTCGAGCTGTCCTTTACCGACAGAATGCCTTTCATCCGGTCGCCTCCCAGTGGCTACCGGGGAACGCGAAGTAGAACGTGGCGCCCGCGTCCACCGCGCCCTCCGCCCAGATGCGACCGCCATGGCGTCGCACGATGCGCTGTACCGTCGCAAGCCCAATGCCCGTACCAGGAAATTCGCTCACCGTGTGTAGCCGCTGGAAGGGCGCGAACAACTTGTTGGCGAAGGTCATGTCGAAACCGGCACCGTTATCGCGAACGAAGAACGTTCGACCATCGACAACATCCATGCTTCCCGCCTCGATGCGCGGGTGCGACACCTTGCTCGTGAATTTCCAGGCATTGCGCAGCAGATTTTCCATGAGCACGCGGGCGAGTGCCGGATCGAGATCCGCAACCAGTCCATCATGAATGACGACGTCGACTTCGCGCTCGGGCTCGAACTTGGCGAGCTGCAGCGCAACCGCGCGTGCCACGGCAGACAGGTCGACGGTCTCGCGCTTCAATTGGCTGCGCGTGAGCCGCGCCAAGGCCAGGAGCGCGTCGATCAACGTGCCCATCTTCGTCGCGTTCAGCAGAATTTCCTGCAGCCAGTCTTGTCCCTCGGCGTCGAGCTGGTCGCGGTACCGATCGACCAACAACTGCGCAAAGCCGTTCATGCCGCGGAGCGGCGCGCGTAAATCGTGCGCCACCGAATAGCTGAACGCCTCGAGCTCGCGATTCGATGCCTCGGCTGCGTCGCGGGCGCGCCCGAGTGCTTGCTCCGCGCGGATGCGCTCCGTGATGTCGCGCACCAACTTGGCCACTCCTATCAACGTGCCCTTGGAATCGCGAACGGGTGACACGGTGACGGATACGTGGAGCGCCTTGCCGTCCTTCCGAACATGCACCGTATCGACCCGCGCGGACTCCCCCAGCTCGAGTCGTCGCAGGATCTCGCGCGTCTCGCTCTGTCGTTCCGGCGGCGACAGGAGTGAAACGGGCATTCCGAGGACGTCCTCGGTGGTGTAACCGAACAGGCGGCGTGCGCCTTCGTTCCAGCTCGTGATCACACCGGCGATGGTCGTGCCGATGATGCCGTCATCCGAAGAATCGACGATGGCTGCGAGACGAAATCGATGTTCGTCGGCGCGCTTGCGCTGACTGACGTCACGGATGGCGCTCGACACCAGTCCTCCTTCCTCCGTCTCGAGCGGGCTCAGGCTAATCTCGACGGGAAACTCCGTTCCGTCTTTGCGGAGGCCATACAGCTCCAGCCCCGAGCCCATGCCTCGAGGCCGCGGGTTTGCGAAATAGCCGACACGGTGACCCGAGTGGTGCTGACGAAAACGCTCCGGAATCAGCACCTCTACCGGTCTTCCGATGAGCTCCGAGCGAACGTAGCCGAAGAGCCGTTCGGTTTGAGTGTTGCTCAGCACGATTCGTCCGCTGGTATCGACGATGACCACTGCGTCCGGCGCGGCCTCGAGAAGACCGCGGAACATCTTCTCGGAGGCCTTCGCTTCCCGGAGATGCTCCGTCGCCGCCGCGGCGTCCTCGATAAGTCGGCGCGTGGCAGCCAATTCGAGCTGACAGCGCTCGAGTGCCTGAGTGCGGGCTGCCAGCTCGTCGAGCAGCGCGTTCAACGCCGCGCCGCAACGCACCCGCAGATCGTCAGATTGCGCGTTTTCCGGCGTGCGCACTCGCGCCGCTGCGTTCCCTTGCGCGACTTGCGAGAGAACCTCAGCGAACTCTTCCAGCCACCGCTTCA
>DATDJP010000030.1:0-3930 GCA_036520475.1 Polyangiaceae bacterium
CACAGCTCGGCTATTGGGGCAACTGGCCCGCCGCGGAGCGTGCGCGTTACGCGCTATACTGGTACGGGCTCGTGCCGGCGATCACCCGCATCTGGGGCTACTTGCCCGGCAAAACCGGGCTGGGCGTCGATTTGCCGGCAGGCGTCGCGCTGGAATGGGCTCGTTGGTGCCGGCATCCCGACTATTTGTTCGGCCACCGAGCAGACGCAAAAGAGCGGATCGCGCGCTTCGATCGTCCAACGTTGCTGTATGCGTTCACGGACGACGCCTATGCTCCGAGCGGCGCGGTGCAGGCCTTCGTGCGCATGGCCCAGAATCCCCAGCTCGAGCTCCGGACGTTGCGCCCGAGCCAGCTCGGCGTGCGCGAGGTCGGACACTTCGGTTTTTTCCGAGCTCACTTTTCGCGAAGCCTCTGGCAAGAAAGCCGGGACTATTTGCGGGCGGCGCTCCGCGGTGAGCAGCCTCGGCTGATCCCGAGAACCAAGCCCGATCCCTGGCAGTTCGATTTCAGCAGCGACATCCTGGCGGATCTCGAATTTGGTCGGAGCTGACAGCTGCGCGAAAGAACCCGCTGCGCGTGTTAGCCAGCGACGGTGCGATTGCGTCCCTGTTGTTTCGCGCGATAGAGCGCGTCGTCTGCGCGTCGCATCAGCGATTCGATATCATCGCCAGCGCGATGAACGGCGACGCCGATACTCACCGTAGGACGGATCGTGCAGCCGTTCTCGGTGACGTTCACTGCGGCGATGGCGTGACGCATGCGTTCGGCGACGGCCTCTGCGCCGTCAGCGTCGGTGTCGGGCAAGAGCACGTGGAACTCTTCGCCGCCCACGCGTGCCAGCACGTCGGAGCCGCGGAGCACGCTCTCCGCGGCTCGCGCGATGGCAATCAGCATGCGGTCGCCCGCGGCGTGGCCGTGCGCGTCGTTCACGCGCTTGAAGTGATCGGCGTCCAGCGTGCACAGGGCGAGCCTGGCTTCGGCGCGCGAAACCCGCTTCACTTCGCGTTCGGCGAGCTCCATGAACTGGCGGCGGTTCCAGAGACCGGTGAGTGGGTCGCGCGTGGCGAGCTCGCGCAGCTGCTGCTCCAGTTCCTTTTGCGCCGTGACGTCTTGCGCGCCGACGAGCAGACAGGTCTCGCCTTCGAACTCGAGCATACGCCCGGACAAATTCGCCCAGAACTCCTTGCCCGTGCGGGTGCGCATGCGAACCGCCGGAACTTCGACGTGTCCTTCGCGCAAGAGGGTCTGCACGATCTCGTCGCGCTCGCTCGGCTCGACGTAGTAGTCAGGAGTCTTCTCGCCGACAACCTGCTCGAGCGGCACTTCGAATAGGTCCGAGCCGCGCTGATTGGCCAGAATGACGGCCTTGTCACTCAGCCGGCTGAGGACGAGCGCGACCGGGGCCGCCGCGAACAGCGTGCGCAGGCTCTGTGCGCCCTGGCGCACGGCGAGCTCGGCGAGCTTTTGCGCAGTGACGTCGGCAAATCCGACCATGTAGCACTCGTCTCCCTGGTAGGACACGCAGACGGCGCTCATCAACGCCCAGAAGCCGCGACCCGTGCGCGTCCTCAGCTGCGCCATGAAGCCGTCGACGCGCCCTGCGCGCTGGAGCTCTTGGATGAACGCTGAACGATCGTCGGAGTGCACGTAAAAGTCCGGCGCGCGCTGGCCGATCATGTCTTCGCCCGGCATCTCGAGGAGCTCGGCGGCGCGTCCGTTCACGTAGCGCACTTCGGCATCGTGCAGCCGGGTGAGCACCATCGGCACCGGGGATGCGTCGATGATGCGGCGAATTTCGTCGAGCTCCCGCCACTCGCTGGTCTCGCGCTGCAGGACACCGTTCAACCGCTCGAGCTGCCGGCCCCGTAAACCCACGAGCTCCTGCACCTGCTCGCGATACTGTCCGAGCACGCGCTCGGCGCGGAGACGGTCCGCAGCCTCGATGACCCGCGCCACGAAATCGGCGACCGTACCGGCCAGGAGCTCCTCTTCGAAGTCCCAGCGCCGCGCACCTCCCACGTGCTCGTGGCACACCACACCGATCACTCGACCGGAAACCCAGATCGGCGCGTCGAGCAGAGCGCCGATGCCGAGCGGTTCGAGATACGTCCTGGAGAACGCGCTCGTGCGCGGGTCTCGATGTGCATCGTCTGCGGCCAGGCAGCGCTCCTCGGCGATGGCCGCGAAGTAGGCGGGCACCTGCGTCGCGTAGATGATCTGTCCGCTGGAATGCTCGTTCTTGCTGCGCTCGAACAGGTCATAGCAGCGAATCGTTCGGTTCGTCGCGTCGAGGCGCCACACGCTGGCGCGCTCGACGTCCAGGAGCTGTACGGCGAGCTCCGTAGCCTGAGCGTAGGCAGCGGCGATATCACCCGTGGAGAGCACGTCCGAGCGGAGCAGCCGGGCCAGGAGCTGGCGGTAACTGCGCAGGCGCTCTTGAACCTGATCGGTGCGGGCGCCGCGCGTGCTGTCTTTGGATTTTGACTGCGAAATCCCAGCGTGCGTCATCGTGATCGGTGACCCCTTCCCTGCCACGCTGCCGCCGACCGTACCACGCTCTTTTGCACCCCCGTTTCCGCAAGCCACCGTCCTCGAGAAGATTTCGGTTCGAGACGCGTGTAGGAGTGCGTAGGTGTTCGCCGGTGCGAAGCGTACCAATCCGTGCGAGGGTGGGCCATGGCAGTCTTCGTGCGCGGCTCCGTAGCCATTCACTACGAGAGCTACGGATCCGGCTATCCCGTCGTGCTGTTCGCGCCGGGTGGCCTGCGGTCCAGCATCGAGTTCTGGAGCCGCACCCCGTGGAATCCGATTCGAGAGCTGTCGTCGCGCTATCGCGTCATAGCGATGGATCAGCGCAACGCCGGCTCTTCGCGCGCACCGATCACCGGCCAGGACGACTGGCAGACCTACACGCGCGACCACGTCGCGCTGCTCGACGAGCTCGGCATCGATCGCTGTCACGTGATCGGCGGCTGCATCGGCTGCTCGTATTGCCTGAGCCTGATCTCCACCGCGCCGGAGCGCGTGAGCGCCGCCGTACTGCAACAGCCCATCGGCCTCTGCGCCGAGAATCGGGAAGTGTTCTTCCAAATGTTCGACGGTTGGGCGGACGAGCTGTCGCGCGACAGGCCAGACATCTCCGAAGCGCTCGCGAGCTTTCGCCAAAACATGTACGGCGGCGAGTTCGTGTTCAGTGTATCGCGCGATTTCGTGCGCTCGTGCCCGGCGCCGCTCCTGGTGCTGCGAGGCAACGACGTCTACCATCCGTCCGAGACCTCCGAAGAGATCGCGCGCATCGCGCCGCGCGCGGAGCTCGTCCCGAGCTGGAAGGAAGGCGAAGACACCGCGCGCGCCGTCGCACGCGTGCAGACGTTTCTGGCCGTGCACACTCCAAGGTGAGCGGCACAATCGCGTGTGCCGCAGCTGGCACACCGTCCTGTGCCACCAGCGCGACGTCGTCGGGTCGTCTCCGCTCGCGCCGGGCCGCAGCGAGCCCGTCGTAAAAGTCCCGCTCACGTTCGTGCTGGCTACGCCCTGCCGTGCCTTGAGCGCGCAAACCCTTGGGCATTTCACGCGGCGCAAATATGCTACCGAACATGTTGGCGCTGCTCGCTCCCGTTTTCGCGCTTCCCTTCCTTCTTTCGTGCGGCCCCATTCCGGCGGCCGGAGGAGGCAGCGGCGGAGCGGGCGGCACCAATCCGGACGCGGGGACGCCGGTCGACCCGAACACAGGCGTCGGCCCAGACGAACTGCCGTGCACTCCCAGTCACGTGTTCAGAGCACACGCCCCGGGCAACCTGGACGAGAAGTATCCGGTGCCGGCGCCGACCAATAACCAGTACGTCTGCTTCAACTTCAAGAACCCTTTCGTGGACGGACAACAGGCGACGGCATGGGCGCCGATCATCGACGATGAACGCGTCATCCAT
>DATDJP010000031.1:0-61679 GCA_036520475.1 Polyangiaceae bacterium
TCGCATCGTACGTCAGCGAGACCGACCCGCGAGACGTGCTGCAAGATGTGCAGGACTTCGCACGCCAGCGTCCCGCGTGGTTTTTCGGTGGGGCATTCTTGCTGGGGCTCGCTGCCGGCCGCTTCCTGAAAGCGTCGGGCGATCGCGCGCTCGAGCTCGATGACGGCGACATAGAAGAGTTCGGCCCGACTCACCGCGGTTACCGGCAGCAGACGTTCGGTCAACCCATCACGCCGAGCGCGACGATCCCCGTGACACAGGGCGCGCCACGCCCGCCGAGCGCCTCACCCTCGATGACCGGCTCTCCCAGCGGCTCGCTCGCGGGTTCCACGGGCTACGGCGGCGCGGCGGCGCGCACACCCGGCGCAACGGGTCCGGGTCAAGGAGCCGGAACGGGTCAGACGGGCTCGGCTGGTCTTTCGGGCAGCAGCCCGGGCGGCACCAGCTCGGTCGAACGCGACATCTTCGATATCCCCGGAGCCCCCTCCGGAGTGAACAAGACCAACACGCCATGACACAGCAGCAGTACGCAAATCCGCCGCCGCAACCGCTGCGGGAACCGGCGCGCGGGGAAGAGCGCCCGGTGGGTGAAATCGTCGGTGAGCTCTGGGAAAGCACCGAGAAGCTCGTTCGACAAGAGCTCGAGCTGGCGCTCGCTGAGATCGACCGCAAGGTCGATCGCATCAAGACCGACGTCGTCATGGCGGCGGTCGGAGGATCCGTCATGTACGCCGGCGTGCTGTCGGTCGTCGCAGCGGTAGTCCTGCTGCTCTCGAAGGCCGTCGATCCATGGCTCGCTGCCATGATCGTGGGCGTGGTGGTCTCCGGTATCGGCTTCGCGCTGATTCAGCGCGGCAAGAAGGACCTCGCGTCCGCAGACCTGAAACCGGAGCTAACCATTCGGAGCGTCGAGCGCACCGCAAATACTTTTAAGGAGGCTGTCAAATGAATCGGGACCCCAGTGAAAACGGCATTAATCCGCAGCAAAACGGCATCGGGCAGAACCGTAAGAGCAAGACGCCGGAAGAGATCGAGGCGGAGATCGCACAGACGCGCAACGTGATCAGTGAGGACATCAGCGCCCTGAGTGACAAGCTCAGCGCCGAGAACCTGCGCGCCGGCGCCAAGGGCGTCATGCACGACGCCAAGCAAGAAGCCAGAGAGTTGGTGCGCGAGGCCAAGGATGCCGCCGTCGATTCATTGCGCAGCGCCAAGGATTCTGCCGTCGATTCATTGCGCAGCGCCAAGGATTCCGCCGTGGAGAGTGTCGCCGAGGTCGTGCACGAGATCGGGGACGGCGCTCGCCGCGCCGGCACCGTGACCGGCCGCTTCGTCTCCACGAACGCGATTCCGCTCGGCCTGATCGGCCTAGGCGTGGCCTGGCTGACGGTCAGCATGCGGCGCCGGCGGACGCTCGAGCGAGACTACCGCTACGCCGAATTCGGCGCGCCCGACTACGGCTACCGCCGTGAGTCCCGCGGCGACTACGAATACGAAGCGTCTCCGGAGGTCCTGTACGACGAACCCACGAGCACGACGCACCTCGGCGAAATCGGTCCCACGCAGGGCCGCACGCGCCCGCCGATGCGCCGCGCGAAGCAGCGCATCGCTGACGCCTCCGAGCGCGCCGCCGAGAGCATCGGCGACGTTGGCGATAAGGCGCGCGAGCGTCTGGGGAACGCAGCCCACCGCGTCGCCGACGCGGGAGCGCAGCTACAGAGCCGTGCGCGAGAGCGCATGACGGATATGCGCTACCGCGCGAATGAGCTGAGCCACGACGCGCGCGACGGGCTGCGCCGCGCTCAGGTGGGCGCGCGGGATTTCGCCGAAGAGAACCCGCTCGCCGTCGGTGCAGTCGCGATCGCCGCTGGGGTCGGTGTCGGTCTGATGTTGCCGGCGACGCGGCGTGAGAACAAGCTCCTCGGCCCCACGCGCTCGCGCCTCATGGACGAGGGTTCTCGTCTGCTGGGCGAAGCGCGCGATACCGCAGAGCGCGTTCGAGACACAGTGAAAGACACCGCCAAGTCCACCGCCCAGGAGCTCAAGAGCTCTCTGGCGGATCCCCGCTAGCCCCCTTCTCCATCCGAGCCTGCAGGGCCGCCTGACTCGAGTCAGCGCGGCCCTGACTATTTTGTTTCGCCGGGGCGTTCTGCCACGCTCGGGCCCACTCGCTACCGCTCACGGCGTGGCGACAGTCTCCGGTGTTTCGCGAGCGGTAGGTTCGGTGGCCGGTAGAATCTTCGGCGGCGGCATCAAGCGTGTGCCGTCCCTGGCGCGCCAGACTCCGTCGGCGAAGTACAGCGCTCCGTCTTTGTCGTAATAGCGAGTCCACGGAGCCAGGTAAGCCCCATCGGGCGGCGGCAAGACCCAACCACCGCGTTGCCAGACATAGTAGCGGCCTCTCCACGCCCACTGCCCATCCATCCAAACGGCGCCGTCCTGCGGGTTCGGGGGGACGACCTCCGCGACGGCCGCGGGCGGCGGATAGGGAACTTCCACGAACGCGTCGCAGGGATGCATGCCCAGGGCCGGTTGCGGCACCCCGCCGCCGCAGCCCAGCGGAAACAGAGCAAACGCAAAGAGCGCAGTCGAAAGCGGGCTGGCTCGCCAGGGGCCCGCGGAGTGCGCACGCTGACGCGGCATGTCGTCGGACCCTGAAGCACGCCGCGGGCCACGCGGCTCTTGGTCTCGCCATTGCATTGGTCAACACTCGCTTCTCATGAATTCAGGCTTTGCTGAAGCCCTATCCGGCTTCGGCTTTCGGATGCTCAGCGCCCCCGCGCTGGGCGTAGCGCTCGCGGTGGGCTTTCTCATGACTGGGTGCACTTCCGTTCCTCGAGGTCAGTCGGCCATCGATGCGGTGGAGATCGAGGGCACGAGTGAGCTCGACGAAGACGAGGTGGCCGAGAAAATGGCCACGATGCCAACCTCCAAGTTCATCGGCTTGTTTCGCGGCGTCGTTTACGATTACGAAATTTTCAATCAATCGGTCCTGCAGACGGACCTGCAGCGCGTCGAGCGGTACTACCGGGCGCGTGGATTCTACAAGGCGCGGGTCCGAGCCGGCCGCATCTTTTACGAGGACGAGCAGCACGTCCGCGTCCAGGTGGAGGTGCAGGAAGGCCCTCCCATCATCGTGCGCCGCGTTGCCGTCCTCGGAATCAGCGACTTGCCTCCCGACATCGTGCGCGCCGCACGACGCGCCGCGGCAGCTCCCGTCGCTGTCGGTAAGCGCTTCGAAGAAGAAGCCTTCGTGCGCGCGGAAACCGATCTGAAGCGCGCTCTGACGGACCGCGGGTACGCTCACACGACGGTGAAGCGTGTCGCGGAGGTCGATCTACCCCGCGACCAGGCGAGCGTGGCGTTCTATGTCGAGCCGCACGAGCCCGCGCGCTTCGGCGAAGTGAGCATCGAGGGCCTCGGTAAGCTCCCCGAAGCCCCAGTGCGGCGCGCGCTGGACATCGAGCCCGGCGATCCTTACTCGACGAGCGCGCTCGAGTCGGCGCAGCAGGCGTTGCTCGAGCTCGGCGTGTTCAGCTCCGTCACGATGGAGCCGGTCCTGGACGACGGGGCTCAGAAGTCGCAGACGGTTCCGCTCCGCGTGCGCGTAGAGCCGTCACGCTTGCGCAGTGTGCAGCTGGGCGGCGGCGTGACCGCGGACGCGATTCGCACGGACGTGCACCTCAAAGCCGGCTGGGAGCATCGCAACTTCTTCGGCGGCCTGCGTCGTTTCAGCGTGGAGCTGCGGCCGGCTCTGGTGTTCTACCCGACGCGCATCGGAGACTTCGCTGCGCCGACGGATTTCCTGCCGGAGGCGCGGCTGCGCACGGAGCTCAAACAACCCGGGTTGTTCGAGGCGCGCACGAATGGGCTCATCCGCACTGAGGTGAACGCCTATCCCGTGCTCCTCGGCGAAAAGGTGGTCGAAGACCGACCCATCATCGGGTACTTCGAGACGCGCGCCGCGGTCGGCCTGGAGCGTTCGTTCGGGCACCTGTATGCCGCCGTGCTCCACAACGTGCAGCGCAATGTGCCGTTCGTTTACAAGGGTGAGATAGACCCGCGTTTGGTCCCGATCTTGGCGTCGTACCCCCAGCTGCTCACGATCCTGGACTTTCGCGACGACCGGGTGCAGCCACACAAAGGCCTGTATCTGAGCAACGACTTGCAGGTCGCCGGTGTAGGCGGGGACGTGCAGGACCTCAAAGTGCAACCGGAAGTGCGCGGCTACGTCCCGCTCGCCAAGCGCTGGACGGTCGCGCTGCGCACCAGCGTCGGCTTCTTGTTTCCACGCAACTGGGGCGACTCGCTGCGCGAGAACGCCGAAACCGACGCGTCAGACAGAGGCGTGATTCCCGCCGACTGGGTCAGGGACGTTCAGATCAGTTTTTTGCGCGGATTCTTTTCCGGCGGCCCGACCACGAACCGCGGTTATGCGACGCGGGCGGTGGGTCCGCACGGCGCCGTACCCTTTTACAGTCCAGAAGCCAGCGACGACGCCGAGTGCAATCCCGCGTCGGATCAGTACGACGAGGCCCAGTGTGATCTGCCGCTCGGCGGTTTGACGCTCTGGGAAGCGTCCATCGAGCTCCGTTACCCGATCTCCGGCCCGCTCTCCGGCGCGGTCTTCTGCGACACGAGCGACGTTTCGCCCAACCAGACCGACATCCGCTTGAGTCGGCCTCACCTGTCGTGTGGGCTCGGGTTTCGCTACGACACGCCGGTCGGACCGATCCGGCTGGATGTCGGTTACCGCATTCCGGGCTTGCAGGTTTTCGGCGACGACACGGGCGAGGGCGTCCCGAACGAGCTGTTCGGCGCGCCCATGGCCATCGCCTTCGGCATCGGCGAGGCTTACTGATGGGCGAGGGTTCCACGAAGTTGCCCGTCCGCATCGCGCGCATCGGGGCAAAGAGCGTCGTGGGTCTCGTGCTCGTCGTGGTCACGCTGCTCGTCGCGGTGCTGGTGGCCGTGAACGTGCCGCCCAGCGAGCGCTTCATCGTCAGCAAGGTGAACGGCGTGCTCGCGTCGAGCTTCAAGGGGCGCGTCCAGATCGAGCACATCGGCACGCTCAATCTGTTCGGCCTGACGCACGCGCACGCGCGCGTCTTTGGTCCGAGCGGCGAGCAGGTGCTCGATCTGCGCGACGTCACTGTGTCGCTCAACCTGCCGCGGCTCGCCTGGGGCGCCGTGTTCGGCGAAGGTCCGCTCGTGCTCGACTTCGAGAAGATCGAGGTCGGTCACGCCGATGTGCGGATTCGAGAAGATGCGAGCGGCGCATTGACGCTGCAGACGGCTTTCGAGCCCAAGACGCCGGACCCTCCAGGCACCCCACCGGGGCGTCCTGTGGAGGTGCATCTGCGTGACGTGCGCGTCGGGCACGCCTGGGTGCACGGCGGCATGGCGGCGCTACCCGTGATCGACGGCGACCTGCGCGGGCTGCTCGGGTCCATGACCCTGGACGACACCGGCACGCACCTGGACGTCGCACACCTCGACGTAGGCACTCGCGCCATGCCGAGCCAGGCCAATCCTCACGGCGTGCTGCGCGCGGAGCTGCACGTGCCGAGCGCGCCGGGGAGTGGCCTCTCCGCCGCTGCCACGTTTGCCGGTCGCGTCGCGCAGATCGAGGCGCGCGCGCGTGTGGCGCTGCACAACGACTTTTTGACCGCCCACGTGTTCGTACCGCGCGTCGAACCCGCACAGCTCCGCGAGCTCGTGCCGGCCGCTCCTCTTACCCGGCCTGCGAGCGCGCTGGTCTCGGCGCAGGGGTTCTTGCCGCTCGTGGACGTGAACGCGGAGCTAGACGCAGGCGACGCTCGGGTGCGCCTGCGCGCGTCGGCCCGCCTTTCACCCGTACCGGAAGTGCAAGGTCGTATCGACGTCGAGCAGTTCGATGCAACGCTGGTGGGCGGCCCGTCCACGAGCGCCAGCCTGAACGGCGAGATCTGGGCTCGACAACCCAGCGACGGAAAGCTCACGGGAGCTTACAGGCTGAGCACAGCGGGTTCGCGTGTGCTCGAGTTCCGTGTGCCCGCGCTGACCGCCGCCGGAAGATTCACGGAAGCGAGCGCGAGCGCGAAAGTCGAGTCGCGCGAGGCCGGAGTGAACGCCGACCTGGCCGCAACGCTCGTGCCGGAACCCGGGGGCAACGCGCCGGGCCGCGCCGACCTCAGCGCGCACATTGCCGTGGCCGACCTGCGCCGCATCGCGCTCATCCCGGGCGCGCGCGGCAAGCTCGAGCTGCACGCCAAAGGCAGCTACGGCCTTGCCGCTGGCGACGTCAACGCGGAGGCGCGTCTGTCGGCTCAGGGCGTGCAGGTCGCGACCGTCTCCGTCGCCCGCGGCGCCGTGGCTGCGCGCGTCACGGGCAACGTGAAGGCGCCGGTGCTCAGCGCGACCGCGAAGCTCGAGAACGTCAATGCCAGCGGACAGCGCTTCCCTCGGGCCGAGCTCTCCGCCAACGGCCCGATCACCGCGCTGCGCGTGCGCGCCGACGTCAAACGCGAGGACGACCTGCAGCTCCAGGGGGCCGCGACGCTGGCACAGGGCACTCCGCTGATCCGTGACGTCGACGTCCAGCTTCGGCACAGGGGCGAGCGCGTCGACGCGGAAGCGAAGAGCATCCACATCGAAGGCTCGCGCGTGGACTTTGTGGACGTGCGCGTCTCCGGCGTGGGCGAGCTCGAGGCCAGCGGCTCGGTCGGTCCGGCCGCCGTGCGCGTGCGCGCGAGCGGCAAAGACATCGACCTGGCCGCGATCGGCCGGCTCGCCGGCGCCGAGGACGTCGTTCAAGGCGGGATGGTTTCGTTGAACGCGGACGTGCGCGGCAATCTGACGACGCTGCACGGGAGCATTTCGACCAGCGTGCGCGATCTGCGTGTCGCGGGTCTAAAGGGCTCGTCTGCCGACGTGCTGCTCGAAGTCTCGGGGCGCACCATCGATGGTCGCGTGCGCGCGTCGCTGGCCGACGCAGGTCGGATCGAGCTCACCACGTCAGACATGACGCTCCCTCCCGGGAAGCTGAACGAGCAAACGCTGGCGCGGACCACGGGCGAGGTCACGATCGACACCGAGTTCGACCTCGAGCGTCTTTCCCTGATGCTGCCGGAGGAGTCACGACCGTTCGATCGCGCGTCCGGCCGGCTCGCCTTGCGCGGGCGTATCACGCGCAAGACGCCGACGGCGGTCCCCGATATCTCGCTACGAGCCAAGACCAGCGAGCTCGAGGTCGTCGGAAAAGGCTCTCCCGAGCCCATCGAAGATCGCGCTGAAGCCAAGCGCCGGAAGCCGTGGCGGCTGAAAGACGTGAACGCAACGCTCGCGCTGGACGTCGCCGGCAGCACTGGGCAAACGCGGCTCGAGGCGCGCGCGTTCGACGAACAGGGAACACTGCTCGAGCTCGAGACCGAATCGACTCTGCCGCGCGCGGTGCTGAGTGCACGCGGCGAAGCGCTCACGCGCCTGCTCTGGACCGTGCCCATCGAAGCCGAGCTGCGCGTGCCCGAGCGCGAGCTGAGCTGCTTCCCCATGGCCGTGCGGCCGGCGGGCATCGTCGGGAGCGTCGGCGTCCACCTCAAGGCGCGTGGCACGGCTCAGGATCCCGAGCTCGAGCTCGCGGCGCTCGGCCACGGTCTACGCACCAAGGACCCGAGCTTCAGGACGCCGATCGAGCTCACCGCGTCCGTCAACTACAAGGACGACCGCACGCGCATCGCCATCGACGCCAATCGAGACGGAAAGGGCGCGCTGGTCGCGCGCTCGGAGGTCGACGGCAATTTGCGACGCTTGCTCGGGGGGCCGCAGAACGAGCCGGCGTTCCGTGCGTCTCTGGACGTGAAGCTCGACGACTTTCCGCTGCAGACCGTCCCGCAGCTCAAGGAGCGCCTGGTCGTCGGCAACGTTAGCGGACAGCTGCTGCTCGAGGATTTCGGCCGGGACGCCGAGCTGCGCGTGAAGGCGCGCGTCGACGATCTCGAGCTGGGTCAGGTGAAGAACCAAACCGTGCTGATCGACGTCACCGCAAAAGACGGAAAGCTGACGAGCCAGGTCCAGCTCCAGCATCCGGGCGGCTTCCTGCGCGCCAAGGTCGAATCCGGCATGGCCTGGGGCAAGCGGCTCGTCCCTGAGCTCGATCACAAGTCCGAGACGCGCGCTGAAGTGACGGCGAATGACTACCGCATCGGGAGCCTCCAGCCGTTCGTGGCTGAACAGGTCAGCTCGCTCGATGGGCGGCTGGACGCGCGCCTCTTGTCGCGGTCGTCCGGCGGCAAAACGACGGTCGAAGGGCGCGCCGAGCTGCGCGACGGCGTCCTGCAAATCCCCGCCATCGGTCAGGAGTTCCGGGACATTCGCGCGCAGGTGACCGCCGCTCCCGGCGGCTTGGTCAAGGTGGAGCGCGTTCAGCTGCGGGGACGGCAGGGCCGCGTGCGCGCTGCCGCCGCGATGCGCCTCGAGGGGCTACGGCTCCGCACAGCGCGCGCCAAGGTCGGTATCACCAAGGACGAAAAGCTGCCCCTCACAACGCAGGGCGTCGAAATCGGCAACGCCTGGGGAAACATCGACACGACCCTGGTCACGTCCGGCGACGGCAAGACGACGACCATCAACGTCAACGCCCCTGAATTTCACCTCGAGCTGCCGGACACGAAGCAGCACACTGTGCAGGGGCTCGACGACGGACAGAACATCCGCATCGGCGTGCGCGTCGATCCCAAGAACTTTCACGCGCTACCGCTGCAACCGCTGGAAGATCCGTCAGAAAAGACGGATTCGCGCACGATCATCGTGGTCACGCTCGGACGAGTCTGGGTGCATCAGGGCACGACGTTGAATGCACGCCTCGCCGGCAAGTTGCGCGTGGAGATGACCGACGAAGCGCGCATCGCCGGCACGATCCGCATTCCTCGCGGCACGGTGGACGTGTCGGGCAAGATCTTCGAAATCGAGCAGGGCACGGTCACCTTCCAGGAGAGCGATCCAGCGAACCCCGTGGTCGTCGCCACCGCGCGCTACGACTCGCCGGACGGAACGCGCGTGTATGCGGATTTTCTGGGACCCGTGAAAACCGGCAACCTTCACCTGCGTTCCGTACCTCCTCTCAGCGAGGATCAAATTCTCAGCTTGCTGCTGTTCGGCACGCCCGACGGCTCCTTCGGCAGCGGCACGGGTGATAGCAGCAGTACAGCGACCGCGGTGAGCGTGGGGGGGTCGCAGGCCACGCAAGGCTTGAACGCCGCGCTCGGCGACGTCACGGATCTGAACGTGTCGACGCGCGTCGACACGAGCCGGGGTAGCCCCACCCCCGAGCTCGTGATCCAACTGTCACAGCGCCTCTCGGCGGAGATTGGCCACTACCTCGGCAATCCCGGCCTCGGACAGGCGCCGGATCGCACCTTCATCACGCTGGACTTCAGGATTCGCCGCCGCTGGTCGCTCGCGACCACGGTCGGCGACCAAGGCGGGACATCGGTGGATGCCGTCTGGAGACATCTGTACTGAACGAGATGAGCACCCGGCGGCGCCACCCGGCTGCACCGGCACGACGGGCCGCGGCAGAAGCTGCCGCGGCCGGGGACGTAGTCGCTTCTAGCGCGAGGGCGTCACTGCGGGATGATGGGCGGCCGGCTGCACACGTTGGGGGTGCCGTCTGCGCCGCAGTAGGTACCGGGCGGGCACACGCCGCAGTTGATGAGGCCACCGCAGTTGTTGCCAATCTGACCGCAGTTCGCGCCGGCCTGTTCGCAGGTGCGCGGCGTGCAGTTCGGCGGACAGGTCCCGCACTGGATGAGATTGCCGCAGCCGTCACCGCTCGGCCCGCACGTCACCCCCATTTGCTGGCAAGTGCGCGCCGTGCACGTCGAACGAGCGCAGCGGTTCGGCACGCCGCCGGCGCCGCACGCTTGCCCTATCGGGCAGCTGCAGTTGAGCTGGCCGCCGCAGCCGTCGCCCATGGGGCCGCAGAAGCCTGAAGGGCATGCGCGCGGCGTGCAGGTCGGGCCACCGCACAAGAGCGGGTTGCCACCGCCGCCGCAGGTCTGACCGTTGACGCATGTGCCGCAGCTAAGCGTCAAACCGCCGCAGCCGTCGGCGTGCTGACCGCAGTTCGCGCCGAGCGTCTGGCAGGTCCGGCGCGTGCAGGTCGGAGGTGGGGCGTCCGGCGTGATGCAGTTGCCGAGGTCGAAGAGCATGAACTCGATGACCTTCTCCTGCGGCGATAGCGGATCGTTGTCGCACTCGCTCGGGAAGCGCACGTTGTTCGAGCTCGCGTTCGAGACGTGGAAGTCGCTGAAGAGCACGCGTCCGCACTGCTGCGCATCCGGCACGCCCACCGGCGTGTTGAAGGTGTAGTGCTGGGGCGCACCGACGTAGTTCCGGATGTCGTTGTTATTGTACCGCGTGGGGAACGGATCGCCGTCGGGCAGCGTGTTGTGCACGCTGATCCAGCGCTGCGCCGGCGGGACCACACCCGTACCCGGCGGATTCGGCAAGGGGTCGAGATCGTGCCGCGAGACGTTGATCTCGATGCGAGGGGGCGTGACGTTGTCCAGCGCGCCCACGACGCCCAGCCATTGCGAAAACAAAAGACCCTTGGGGAACGAGGTATCGATGTTACCGAGGATCGGCTGGTTGCCGATGCGGGCCTGATCGACGTTCCAGCGGGCCGTGCCGGAGAACGGCGCGTAGTTGTTGAGCCAAACATACTCGTAGTGAGACGCGAGCAGACGGCCGCCCTTGTTCAGGTAGCTGAGCACGCGCGCGCGATCGGCGTTGTCCATGCTGGCTTCGTCGGGGTCGCCATTGCACGAGAAGATCATCTGGTCGTAGCGGTCGAGCTGGGTCTGGCTTCCGTACAGGCCAGACCACGAGGCGGTCGCGCCCGTGCCGCTCGGCGGCTGCTGTCCGTAGCCGGAAGGTCCGTCGTCGCCGCGCCACAAGTGAATGCGTCCAGCACCGGTAGGAGACGTGAACTCGGAATCCGCCACGCCGATCTTGCGCAGCACGCACTCGAGCGTGTCCACGCCGCCCGTGGCGATCGCCGTGAGCGGAATGTTGTTCTGCACGACGCCGCCCTCACCCTGGGTGCGCGGCAAGCGGGTGTTGGCCGGCGGTGCCGCGTTGTTGCCGCAGGCAGTGTTCACGGCGATCGTCGTCATGCGACGCCAGCGGCCGAGCTGCACGACCAGCGGGATATTCGCGCCGACTGGCACGTTTTGTAGCGTGAACGTACCGTTTGCGGCGCTGATCGTCTGAACGAGCGGATTGCCCGTCACGTCCGCGCCACAGCGGTTGCACTGAACACCGGGCGGGAACGGCTGCACGCCGTATCCGGGCGCCGCGCCGCCGTTCGGCACGTACACCACAGCCCCGGGCAGCGGTTCGTCGCCGTTCGGCGCGTACACCGTACCGGTCACCGTCGTCGTGCCGCCACCGTCGCAACGGACCTGTTGCAGGCACAAACCGGTACAGGGTCCGGTACCGCCGTCCGTGACGGGGCCGCAGCGGCTGGGCACACCACCGCCGCCGCAAATCTGCCCGCTCGGGCAAGTGCCACAGTTTGGAGTCAGACCGCCGCAGCCGTTGCTCTGCTGACCGCAGGTGTTCGCCGGGCAAGCGCGCGGCTGACACACGACTCCGCCGCCATCCGGCAAGTTGCCACCACAGCGGCTCGGGACGCCCGCGCCGCCGCAACGCTGGCCCGTAGGGCACGTCGTGGGGCAGGAGACGACTCCGCCGCAACCGTTCGCGATCGGGCCGCAGTCGCCGGGCGCACACGTTGTCTTGGTCCTCACGCACGCGCCGGCGTCCGGGACGCTCCCCGTGCCGACGCCGCAGCGGCTCGGGCCGCCTCCGCCACAAAACTGCCCAGTTATGCTGCAGGTGCCGCATTGCAGGACGCCGCCGCAGCCGTCGCCCTGCGGACCGCACGTGGCCTGCAGCTGCGCGCAGGTCTTCTTGACGCAATTGGGGTTCGGAATGCCGCACTTGCTCGGGCCGCCGGCGCCGCAGAGCTCCGGAGCGGTGCAGGAGCCGCACTGAATGACGTTGCCGCAGCCATCCCCCTGCGGACCGCAGGTGACGCCCAGATCCTCGCAGGTCTGCGGCGTGCAGTTGCCGTTGCCACCTCCCCCGCCGTCCGGGCGGACGATGATGCTCGAATCCGGCTGGCCCCCGTCTGGGTTGTCACGATCCCGCTCGCCGGCAGAGTCACCGCCGCCGCACGCGCCGGCCAGACTCGCAACGATACCCGCACCCGCAGCCCAGGCTAGAAGCCTCTTCACCGGCGACTTTTTCATCCGCGACCTCGAATCCAAGAGACACCCCGTACAAGGATCTCACGGATGCAGACAAAAGAATAGCAACGCGCCAGCCGCCGCAGGCCTCTGGCACGCGATTTGTGGGAGCTGGTGCGAGGGGCCCTCGAGGCTGTTTGCTACGACCTTGCGCACATGAACATTCACCGAGCCGCCTTACACTGCTGCTCCATCGATAAGGCGGCGCCGGTCCGGGGCACGCCCTGCTCGTGCTCGTCCCGGCGGGAGTGAACACATGAACGACGTCACTGTCTCGCGCACTGGTTTCAGGCGAGGAGAGGATCCGGAGGCGCTGCTCGAGCGCGAGTGGCTCGTCACGAACGGACTCGGCGGTTACGCGTGTGGGTCGTTGGCAGGCGTCTTGACGCGGCGCTTTCACGGGCTCCTGGTGGCGGCGCTCGCGCCTCCGCTCGGTCGCACGCTGCTCGTCAACCAGCTCCGCGAAGAGCTCGTCGTGGGCGACGCCGTTCACAGTCTCTGTGGACAGGAGCCGATGAACGGCGAAGTCGCCTTGCCGACGCTCGATCACTTCACGCTCGAACACGGCCTGCCGGTATGGCGCTACCGCTTCGGAGACGTGTCCCTCGAAAAGCGCGTGTTCATGCCGCACCTCTCGAACACGACTCTTGTCGTATACCGCCTGCTGAGCGCGCCTTGCGCCGTGCGTCTCCGGCTCAGTCCCGCGTTCCGCGTGCGACGGCACGAGGGCGAGCTGTGGCGAGAGATCAGCGCCGATGCGCGCGGTAATCCGGAGTTTCCGTACGAGTTAAGTGAAACGCCGCACGGCCTCGAGATCGCCGCGGGCGATTCGTTCCCGGATATTCGTCTGGCGGTCCGGGCTCCTTCTGAAGTGCGCTTCACCCGTGAGCCCCAGGTCGCGGAGCTCCTCTATCGGATCGAACGCAATCGCGGCTACGACTTCCACGGTCCCGTGTTCTTTCCCGGGCACTACGAGCTGAACCTGAGCGCGGGAGACAGCGCCGCCGTCATCCTGTCGACGTCCGAATGGAACGAGCTCGCTGGCCTCGTGCCGGACGCATTGCTCGAGGCCGAGCTGGAACGCCGCGGGCAACTGCTGCGCGCCGCCCACCCCGCCGTGCGCGACGGCATGGGTGCAGAGCTGGTGCTCGCTGCCGATCAGTTCGTGATCATTCCGCGGCTCACGACCGAAACGACGCATCGCGACTTGCGCTCCGTCATCGCGGGCTACCACTGGTTCACGGATTGGGGGCGCGACACGATGATCAGCCTGGAAGGGCTGACCCTGCTCACGGGGCGACACCGGGCCGCACGCGACATTCTGCTCACATTTGCCGACCACACCCGGCACGGGTTGATCCCGAACCTGTTTCCGGAAGGCGGCACGGAAGGCCTCTATCACACGGCGGATGCCACACTCTGGTTCTTCCACGCTCTGTCGCGCTACGAGCAGCTCACGGGCGACGACGCCACGCGACGCGCGCTCATGCCGACGCTCCTCGAAATTGCCGCGGCACATTTCCGCGGCACGGATTTCGGCATCGGTGTGGACGCCGACGACGGCTTGCTGCGCCAGGGTGCGGAGGGCTATCAGCTCACGTGGATGGACGCCAAAGTCGACGGCTGGGTGGTGACGCCAAGGCGCGGCAAGGCAGTCGAGCTCAACGCGCTCTTTTACAACGCACTCCGCCTGCTCGAAGCTTGGCTGATACGCGACGACGATGCTGAGCGCGCCGAACAGTACGCGCGCGCTGCCACGCGTCTGGAGAGCGCCTTCAACGAGCGCTTCTGGTACGACGCTGGCGGCTACTTGTACGACGTCGTCGATGGGCCGACGGAAGCGCCTGCCGGCCCTGACGACCCCGCGTTCCGCCCCAACCAGCTGTTCGCGATCGCGCTCCCGCATGCGGTATTGCGTCGCGAGCGCTGGAAGCCCGTCGTCGATCAGGCCGGCCAGCGGCTCTTGACTCCAGCTGGGCTGCGCAGCCTCGCGCCCGGCCACGCGGACTACAAGCCGCGTTACGATGGTGACCTGCGTGCTCGCGACGCGGCGTACCATCAGGGAACCGTCTGGGGCTGGCTGATCGGCCCATTCGTGGACGCGTGGTTGAAGGTGTATCCGAGCGATCGCCACGGAGCGCGCGAGTTGGTGCGGCGCTTCGACACGCAGCTCGGCGAAGCCTGCATCGGTTCAATCAGTGAGATCTTCGACGCCGAAGCGCCGTTTCATCCTCGCGGATGCGTGGCGCAAGCGTGGAGCGTGGCAGAAAGCCTGCGCGGCCTGGTGGCGACTTCGCGGCGCTGACCGCCGCCGAGGTGCTGCTTGTTCCTGGATTCAGCCATTTCTGCCCCATCAGCGGCCGTTCGCCACGCGCGCTGTTCGTTACGCAGCGGGCCCGTTTTCCACCGTGCCACGCATTCGCGTTGCATTTCGGGTCCTTCCACGTTCGGCACCGCCTTTGCAACAACGACCTCCAGGTTTTCACGGAGGAACGTCAAAATGGGAATCGTAATGTTCATCGTCTTCGGTCTCGTGGTGGGTCTGCTTGCCCGCGCGCTCATGCCCGGCCGTCAGTCCCTGGGACTCGGCATGACGACTCTGCTCGGCATCGCAGGTTCGTTCATCGGCGGCTTCATCGGCGCGCTGCTCACGGACAGCCGCGTGGGTGACTTCAACACCGCCGGTATCATCGGCTCCATCATCGGCGCCATGGTGCTTCTGCTCGCGGTGGGCGGACTCTCGAGTCGCCGCCGTGTGAGTGTGTAACTCAGCGCTATCCGATGTCCGATGTGAGGGCGAACAGCCCCCTCGACTCGGGCGCACGGGCGGCCGCGGATCCAGCATCTGCGGCCGCAGCGCTCCATTCACAACTCAATCGACGGCCACATCGCGCTACCTGCCCATGGAATCCTCACAAGGCAAATCGCACCGCTCCGAAGCGGGGCACCGTGCGCTGTTGCGAGCGTTGATGCTGGCGCTCTTCGTGCTCGTGCTCGCAGGGCTCGTGGCGGCTGTGGTCGCGATCATTCGCCCACGCTTGGCAAGCGTGACCAGCGAGCCTACGTCGTACGTGGCAGCCAGTCCGGCCCCTCTACCTGGGTAGGCGCGGCCTACCGGGTATCTCGCAGGAGCTCACCGATGCAACCTTCTCCGATCGAATTCATACGCCGAGCAGAACCTTTCGTGCAGTTCACCTCCGGCGCCTACCTGGTGTGGCGCGGACTCTCGCGACGTTCGCTCCCGGGTTTGTTCGTCGCGTTCGCAGGTGGAGCGCTAATCCGCCGCGCTGTCAGCGGACGGCCTGGGATGCTCTCGGGAGTCTGCGACGAGCTCGAGCGGATTTCCAGGACGCGTGACGACTCCGGCATCCGTCTCGTGATCCGCGAGCAGCCCATGCGATCCACTGACCCGCGCGTCGCGAGCGCTCGCGCGTCGGCGATGCGCTTCGGTGGCGGCACACGCGACGCGGTCGACGAAGCGTCATGGGAATCCTTTCCCGCGAGCGATCCTCCCGGCTATTGACGCGGCGGCTACAACTGGACGTGGGCGGTCGGTACCACGCACGCGTCTCTCACCTTGCGAGCCCCTTGCGAGCCGATGGCTGCGGCGCCTCGATGCGCACGGAGACGCGTTTCGAGCGCTTCATGGAGCGCTTGTGCAACGCGCGCCGCAGACGATGAAGCCTGCGGCCATCTTGCGTGCCCGCCGCAGCACAGCTGACTAGAACGATCTCGCGCAGCGTCGGCAGTGACGACAGTTTGCGTGCGACATCATCCGCTTCTTCAATGGAGTCCTCACGCGGCTCCGACAGACACAAAAGTAGCGACGCCGGAGCGAGGTCGAGCGCATCCATGTCCACCGCCGCAATTTGCACACGATCCAGAAGTGCCGCGAGCGTTTCCACACTATCGTGAGCGATCAGCGCGTCGCCAGGGCCGAGATCCCGATAACTCAGCACCCAGCTCGGCCAGTGCGCTCCGGGTGCAATCACGACCAGGCGACCTGCAAACTTTCCCTCCACGAATGGCATAGCCGCCCTCGATGCTCGAAGCATGCCGGGCGCGACGAGCACTTCGCATAAACCGGCGCGCGCGTTTTTTGCGGCGAAAGAACGCTCCCGACCGGAGATTAGCGCCGAACCGTGCGTGCCCTGGGAGCGTATGTTGCTTTTTGCCTCGCACTGTATGTTGGGATCGCCATTATCCTGTGCGACGAATAGAGGGGATTAGCTCAGGCCGCGGGGAATCACGAATCACGCCTTTTCGTTCTGGTGAAACGTGCATCGGTGTCCGCAGCGGGTATTATCTCTCGCCGAGTGAAGTTCCGCAGGGTTCCAAACGCAGATTACAAGTGACGAGGGCGGCTCATGAACACTGCACGCGTGATGGTCATCGAAGACGACGAAGATCTGCGGTTTCTACTGGAGCGCATGCTGAAGGCGCGCGGCCACGCAGTGTGTTCGTTTCCAGGAGCTCAGCAAGCGTTGACGACGCTGGAGTCGCAAGATTTCGACACGGTCGTCACGGACTGGCGCATGCCGGGCATGGATGGTCTCGAGCTGTGTGCGCGGATTCGGGAATCCCACCCGCACATGGGAATGGTCCTGGTCTCGGCGTATGGGGATCTTGGTTGCGCCGTGGAAGCGATGCGGCTCGGAGTGAGTGACTTCATCACCAAGCCCGTGCAGCTCGATCAACTCGAGCAAGCCATCGCGCGCTCCACTCGTCGCGCGGAGGCCGAAATTCGCAAGCTCGACATCGAGCAGACGGAAGAAGCCTTTGACCGCATCATCGGCTCCAGCAGCGCCATCACGAACGTGATCCGGCAACTGCGCCGAATCGCGCCGTCGGATTGCACGGTGCTGGTCACCGGCGAGAGCGGCACCGGGAAGGAGCTGATCGCTCGCACGCTACACGAGCATGGTCGACGGCGGGATCGTCCGTTCGTCGCGGTAAACTGCGCTGCCATTCCCAGCGAGCTCCTCGAAAGCGAATTTTTCGGACACAAACGCGGAGCGTTCACCGGCGCGGCACATGCCAACGAAGGTTTGTTCGTCGCGGCCAACGGCGGCACGATCTTCTTCGATGAAGTGAGCGCGATGCCCCTCGAGCTCCAGGCGAAGCTGCTCCGGGCACTCCAGGAACGCACCGTGCGCGCCGTCGGATCGCGAAGCGAATCGCCCGTCGACGTGCGCATCATCGCCGCGGCCAATCAGAACCTCGATGAAGCAGTCGAGCATCGGGCGTTCCGGCGCGATCTGCTATTTCGCCTCGACGTGGTGCGCATCGACTTGCCGTCGCTGCGCGAGCGCGACACCGACGTCCTGGAGCTAGCGCAACACTTCCTGCGCAAATACGCCGACCGGCTGGGAAAATCCGCGCAGGGCTTCAGCGAAGACGCTGCTGAGCGCCTCGCAGGCTACGACTGGCCCGGAAACGTGCGGGAGCTCGAAAACTGCGTTCAGGCGAGCCTGGCACTGGCACGCGGCCCCTGGATTACCGTGGACGATCTGCCCGTCAAACTTCGCAGAGCGCGCCGCCTCACGCCCGCGGCGATCGCGCAGAGTCCGGGGCTGCCGCTGCTCGAAGAGATCGAGCGCCGGCACATCGAGCGCGTGCTGCGCGCGGTGCGCGGCAACAAGGCGGCTGCTGCGCGAATCTTGGGAATCAATCGCGTGACCTTGTATCGCAAGCTCGCACAGGGCAATCCCACGAGCGATTTTTAACGGCGCACAAACATCGATCCGACAATGGAGCAAGCCGCACCGGCCGCTTCGCGAAGTCGAGCATTAGCTCCAGACGAAGAGGAAGATGGCCCGGCGCTTGTCGAAATCGAGCTCTTGCCAGCGAATTTCCCCACGTACGTGGGTCAAATCGAAGGCGCTGTAGAATGAGCTGCGCACGGATTCCATCCAGAGGTCGTTCTGTAGACAGACCGAGGGAATGTCCGTGTACTCGAGCCAGGCTCGGTGTCGCTCACGCTCGAGCGGGCGAAGCGCACCGCAGTTCTTGAACACCAGCTCCCAACCCCTCGGCGCCATTTTGACGTAGGTGCTCGGGGTCAGCCCGAGCAGCCGAGCGACGCTCGCGAGGAACGCACGAAACGTATCGGTCTCGTACTCCGCAGAGACCAGCGCGCGAAAGAACGCTTGCGCGTCTCTGGGGCCGAGCTCGAGCGAAGTGGCGTCCGTGACGGCCAGGTTGATGTCCATCGGCAGCCACACCGCCGGCACCGCCTCGTCGATCGCAGAGACGTGTCCCGGGGGCAAACGCGCACGGATGCGCTCCCGCACGGGCGGCTCCAACGCGTCGATGGTATCGACGAACGTCTTCATGTGGCGGGCGCGTACGGCAGGTTTAGCCATGCGAAACGCTGAGCTTTCGCGGGCAGCGTACCCCCGAGCCAGCTTGGCACCTAGCTCTGGCTCCGGCTGAACGCGCGCGCAGGTGCGCGCCCGAAGGCAGCGCGGCGCGTAGGGTCACGCTCGGCTCTCGCGCAGTCGCCGGCGGCGGTGACGCATGACGATGAAATAGCCCGCGAGCGCATTGCCAATCATCAGCGCATTGGTGACGACGAACACCCAATTCTGGACGAGCCAACTATACACGGTAAAGCCGATCGACGCGGACAACTGCCCGAGAAAGAGCCAGCGCGAAACGCCCTCGCTGTTCCCCTCGCGCCATTGCTTGTGGACCTGCTGCGCAATCGTGCCGACCAAGATCAAGGAGCTCAGCCAGCCGATGATGTCGGTTGCCATTCGTCACGAAAGTGGGGGCAGACACCCGCCGAGGCAAGTGTCAGGCGTATACGCTAGCGCCAGCGCCTTCGAGTCACGGAGCAGCTCCGGCCGGACTGCGCAGACGCGGGTTCACCGCGGCTCCGGGCGTACGCTGCGCGTCGTGGGGTCGGGACGGCTCCACTCTTCACGCAAGCTCTGCTCCTCGTAGCGGTCATCGTCGAATTCGTCCGTCTCCTCGTCGAGGAGCTCGTGCGGCAAACCTGCCTCGAACGAGCCTTCGCTGATCGCGGCGGCGCCGACCTCGTCTTCGACGTGGAGATCGCTCAGATCGCCTTCGCCAAACGCGGCGTGGGGAGCGTCGGTCGCGCGGCTCAACCATTCGAGCCCCGCACTCTCCGGGGCTATCGCGTCGTAGTGCTCGTCGCCGAACGCCGGCGGTCGCTGCGAGGGTTGCGCTGTCACCTCCGGCGCATCAACGGACGCACCGAGCTGCACCTCCGAAAGCGAGCCGGAAAGCTCCGCGTCGCCGTCGAGCAGCGCCGCTCCGGTCGTGTACGGCTGCGGCACCTTGCTGTGGGAAAGCTGACCCGCAAAGCTCGGGTCGCTGCTGCTGCCGAGCGGCACCTCGACCACGTCCGGATCGACGAGCTCTTCGCCCACCGCCTGCGCGTCCGGAGCGAGAGCGTGCGGACCTTGCAGCGAGCTGAGCTCGTGGCGTAGGGAACCGGGGACGCGATCTCGTTCGGGAACCGTCGCGTGCACGGGCACCTCGCGTTCGCGGTCTCGCTCAGCGAAGTGCGGGATACCCGCCGCCAGAGTGCTGCGCGGACCCGACACGGGCTCGCCTTCGGCCTCCGGCTTCGGCGTCTTGGGCGGCTTCTCGCCGAGCGCCGCGCGAACTTCGCGCGCCCATTTGATGCCGTCCGCCACGATCGTGCCGGTGCGACGCACCCAGTTGCCAGTCTGGCGCGCCAACGCGCCGGAGAATCCGTCCGATAACAGGTTTTTCAACATCGTATCTGGGCATTAGTGCAAGCCACGTGCCTGTGCTGCGGCGCAGTACTCCAGAGAGGTGCACAAAAACAGAAACGCCGGCGTCCGGCCGGCGTCTCGGTTCGCAGCCGCCCTGCGATTTCGAGCTCAATCCTCGTCGTCCTCGTCATCCTCGTCGTCGAACTCTCCGTCACCACCAATGCGTGCCGCCAGAAGTTCCTTCGCCCGTTCCGCGCGGTCCTGCTCCTCTTCACGCACTTCACTGAAGAACTCGACCAGCTCATCGTCGCCCGCGGCGCGTGCGTCACGGATGTATCCGGAATACGTCTGTGCTCCCTGAAGCGCGTGATAGAGCACGCTGATCAAGTTGTAGTTCTCGTCACTCTCGCCGGTCTCTGCCTCGCCGCCCTTGGGGGCGCCGCCCTTGGCGCGCGCAGCACCGGCCGCACCTCCGCTGGAACGGCCCTTGTCGTTGGCGCCGCCGCCACGCTGATTCGTCGAGCTGCGTACATTGCCTGTCGATGTTGCATTCTGAGCCATGGGAACCGCTCCTTTGCGGATGAACTTCTGAAAAGTGGCGAGGTCAGGCTGCAAACTCTGGACCGCTCGAGCGGACGTCAGCGGGCCGTCTTGCGAATCGGCGCCAGTACGCGATCGTTGTGTACGCGATCTCCCGAGCTGGGTCAGGTCGGTCCCGCGCGTGACGCTTTTGCGTGAATGGGGCGCTCCTGTGACGTCCCGACCGGACGGGAAGTTACACGCTTACGCCATTTGAGGCGTCCACTGCATACGCGCGCGCCGGTCACGCGTCTTTGGCATGGCGCTGGCACCGCTCGCAAGAAATCCACTAATTTCGGAGCCGAGCCATGCCGCGTTCAATATGGAAAGGGAGTGTTGCTTTCGGGTTGGTCCAGATCCCGGTCAGCCTGTATCCGGCGGAGGAGCCCGACGAATTATCCTTTCACATGCTCGATCGGCGCAACTTCGCGCCCGTCGGATACGAGCGCGTGAACAAGAAGACAGGACGCAAGGTCGAGTGGAAAGACATCGTCAAAGGCTACGAGAACGCCAAAGGCGAATACGTCGTGCTGACGGATCAGGACTTTGAAGCGGCGAACGTCGAAGCCACGCACACCATCGACATCAGCGACTTCGTCGACGTGCGCGAAATCGATCCCATGTACTTCGACAAGCCGTACTACGTGGCCCCCGCCAAGGCCGGGCGCAAGGCGTACGCGCTCCTCCGCGAAACGCTGCGGCGTTCGGAGAAGGCTGGCATCGCGAAGGTGGTCATTCGCACCCGTCAGCACATCGCTGCGCTGATGCCCCACGGTGACGCGCTGACTCTCGTCCTGCTCCGCTTCGGTCACGAGATCCGTGAGCCGGACAACCTCGACCTTCCCGAGAAAAATCTCAAGAAGCTCGGCGTGTCACCCAAAGAGCTCACCATGGCCGAGAAGCTGGTGGAAGGCATGGTCGGCGACTGGAACCCGAAGCAATACCACGACGAGTATCGGGACGATCTCATGGCGCTGATCAAGAAGAAGGCGAAGGCCGGCGAGATCAACGCCGTCAGCGAGCAACCGAAGCAGCCGAAGCCGCGCAAGAGCGGCGCGCAGGTCATCGACCTCATGGCGCTTCTGAAGCAGAGCGTGGACGAAGGTTCCGGCTCGAAACGCTCGCGGCGTACCACGAAGCGCAAGAGCTCGCCGCGCAAGAGCAAGGCACACAAGCCGATGCGCAAGTCGGCTTGAGACGAGAAGCGTGAGTGACATGGGACTCCAGCGCTACTGGCAAAAGCGTGACTTCGATAAAACGAAGGAGCCTCGCGGTCGGCCGCGCAAGAGGCCCGGCTTTTCGTACGTGATCCAGAAACACGCAGCCAGCCACTTGCACTACGACTTCCGCCTCGAGCTCGACGGTGTGCTCTTGAGCTGGGCGGTGCCGAAGGGTCCCTGCCTCGATCCAAAGACCAAACGCCTCGCCATGCAGACGGAAGATCATCCCGTCGAGTACGGCACCTTCGAAGGCACGATCCCGAAAGGCGAGTACGGCGGCGGAACGGTGATGGTCTGGGACTGTGGCACCTGGGCGCCCGACGGCGATCCCCGGGATCAGTACAAAAAGGGCCGGCTGACGTTCCGACTGAAGGGGAAGAAACTGAAGGGCTCCTGGCACCTCGTTCGCACGAAGACGCGCGATCAGGGCGCCAAACGCAGCTGGCTGCTCTTCAAGGGGTCCGACGAAGAGGCACGCCCCGGCGACGGCGCGATCGTGGAAGAACGTCCCGATAGCGCCAAGACGGGGCGAAGCCTCGAGGAAATTGCGGCGGACGCAGACGCGGTCTGGCACTCCAATCGAGAAGCGCGCGCGCAGAACGGCCGCAGGCGAGCCGCTCGCGCGACGACCCGCAAGGCGGCTCCGCGTTCCCGAGGGACGAGCGACACGACACGGGTCGCTGCGCGCAAGCCAAGTCGGCCGATGGGCGCGGCCGAGCTCGGGCGTGTCGCAAAGGCCAAGCGCGCGAAGCTGCCGGCGAGCGTCGAGCCGGCGCTCGCGACGCTCGTCAGCGAGGCGCCGAGCGGGGACGACTGGTTGCACGAGCTGAAGTTCGACGGTTATCGGCTGCTCGTGCGGGTAGACCGCGGAGCCGTGACGATCTTCAGCCGCAACGGGAAAGATTGGACCCGCCGTATCCCCGTGCTGAGCCGGGCGTTCAGCGAGCTGCCCGTTGAAAACGCAATCATCGACGGGGAAGCGGTGGCATTGAACGAAGCCGGCGCGAGTGACTTCCAGCTCCTGCAAAACTCGCTGGGCGACGAACAGGCGTCGGAAAAGATCGTCTTTTACGCGTTCGATCTGCTCCACGTGAACGGATACGATTTGCGTGCCGTCGCGCTCGAGGCGAGAAAGGAGCTCCTGAAGAAGTTGCTCGGCGCGGTTGCCAGCGACGGCGCCGTTCGTCTGAGCGATCACGTGGTCGGGTCAGGAGCCGAGTTCCACGAGCGCGCCTGCGAGATGGGGCTCGAAGGCATCGTCGCGAAACGGCGTGACGCGCCGTACGGCGCGGGACGTACGCGAGACTGGCTCAAGGTCAAATGCCTCAGCCGTCAGGAGTTCGTCATCGGCGGTTACACCGAGCCCGCCGGCTCGCGCGCTCACCTCGGCGCGCTGCTCCTGGGCGACTATTCCGGTAAGGAGCTCGTATATCGCGGCAAGGTCGGCACCGGTTTCACGCGGCGTAGCTTGCAGGAGCTGCACGAGCGCCTCACCCCACTGGAACGGCGCACTCCGCCATTCCAGGACGCGCCGCGCGGCGCGGATGCCAAAGGCGTGCACTGGGTGAAGCCGGCGCTGCTCGCCGAAGTCGACTTCACCTGTTTGACCGACGAGGGATTGCTGCGGCACGCGACCTTTCGCGGCGTCCGTACGGACAAGAGCCCGCGGGACGTGGTCTTGGAGAAGCCAACAGCGTCTCCCGCGCGCAAGGGCAGCGCTTCGGCAGCGGCTCCCGCGAGGTCGAAGTCGAAGTCGGCATCGCACTCCTCGGCGGCGACGTTTCGGCTGACCAATCCCGAACGCGTCCTCTACCGTGAACAAGGCATCACCAAGCGTGATCTCGCCGAGTACTACGCGGCAGTCGCCGCGTGGATGCTGCCTCACGTCGCCAATCGCCCGCTCACGCTCGTGCGCTGCCCCGAGGGCTATGACAAGCAGTGTTTCTTTCAAAAGCACGCCAAGGACTCGCTCCCGGACGGCGTCCGTCCCATCCCCATCGCGGACAAGGATGGTACCGCTCAGTACACCGCCATCGACGACGTGCAGGGTTTGATCGGGCTGGTGCAAATGGGCGTCTTGGAAATCCATACCTGGGGCGCGCACGCCGACGACCCCGAGAAGCCCGATCTGCTCGTGTTCGACCTCGATCCGGATCCCGAGGTGTCCTGGGCGGACGTAGTCGGCACGGCAAAACTATTGCGGCAACGCTTCCTTGAAATCGATCTCGAGACCTTCGTCAAGACCACCGGCGGAAAGGGCCTGCACGTTTGCCTGCCAATCGCGCGACGGCTGGACTGGGATCGCACCAAGGAATTTTGTAGGCGCTTCAGCGAGCGCATCGTGCGCGAAGACCCGAATCGCTTCATCGCGACCATGTCCAAGGCGCGCCGCAAGGGGAAGATCTTCATCGACTTCTTCCGGAATTCTCGCGGCGCCACGTTCATCGCTCCCTACTCGACCCGCGCTCGCCAAGGGGCGCCCGTGGCCGTCCCCCTCGCCTGGGACGAGCTGTCGAGCAAGCTTTCCGCCGATCACTTCAACGTGCGCAATCTGTCGAAGCGGCTCGCTCGGCTGCGGCGCGAACCCTGGGCCGAGCTCCCCCAATTGCGGCAGACGCTGACGGCGGCCATTCTCCGCGACTACGGCGTTTAGACGCCATTGGCATGCCCGTCGCATCGCCAGGGGGCATGCCAACGAAATCACAGAAGCTTCAGTCAGCTCGCGCCACGAAATCCGCACAAAAAAAGACGCGCCCGCGTCGCGATCTCAACGTCGACACGTCGCTGCCTGGAGTCAGCGCGACGGACCGCAAAGCAGGGCTCAAAAACGGTCAACTGTCGACCGCTGTTCGAAACGTGCACCGTGCCGGCAAGCCGAATGCCACTCACGCACTCGAAGACTCCGCGACCGGAAAGCCGAGTCGCAAGTCGACGCGCGGCAGCGCGGATCACGCGAAGCGGGACAGTAACTTGCGTAATCGCGAGACGCGCCGCGTCCGTTCGCCCGCGGCGCGCCAGGCCAAGGCCGCAGCGCGCCGCGCGTCCCCTCGCTCACACTGAGGCGGCACCTACTACGATCGAACACTGATTGCGAACACGCCGCGCGGAAGCAAGAGCGCGCCTTACGAGCATCGGCGTTTCACGCAACGTGCGCATCCTGAACCACCTGAGCTCACAACGGCACATACGGTGCATCTTGGCTCGGACTGCAAACCGGACGCGCGGCATGTTCGAGCACGAAACCAATTTTTACAAGTACTTGCGGATCTCCGCGCGCGCGCGGCGCGACACGCTTGAAACACGAGTGCGCAAGAACACGCACCGCTATAGCGACATGTTGCACCTTGCCTCGCCCCATTTCTCAACATTCAGCCCAGCGGGCAGGCTTGCGCTTTGCCACTCCCAGTCGAGCCGAGAGCTCGCGGCCTGACTCGTTCACCCACTAACGCGCTGGCGAGGCCTGTCTAAGCCAGCATTTCGAACCGGGTATTTCGTTGCCCCGCTCAGGTGTAATTTCGATGGCCCACGTACTCACTATCCATACCAATCCGTCCATCCGGTCCGCCCTTACCGCGCGTTTGGCCGCAGAAGGGCATACCGCCACCGAACAACCCGGCCTCGGTGTCGCGCTCGCATCGCTGCACGGGGCGGAGCCAGATCTCGTGCTCTTGGCGCACGAGATTGGAGGCGTACCCGCTCACGAGCTCATGTCCACCCTGTGCTCGGAAGCACCCAACATACCCGTGATCGTGCTCGCGTCGCCGCCAGAGCAGGTACTCCGTACGCTGCGTGAAGGTGCATACTTTTGCACGCGAGCCCCATTGGATCTCGAGGAGGTCGTCGTGCTCAGCAAGCGCGCGCTCGGGGGTGCCACACAGAGACCGAGTAGCATTCCACCCAAGAGCGGCACGCAAACGGCCGAAATCGGAGATCTCCTTGGGGAGTCGGCGCAGATGCAGGCGGTGCGCCACGCGATTCGGTCAGTCGCCGCAAGCCCGGGCACGAATGTGCTCCTCACCGGCGAGAGTGGCACCGGCAAGGACATGGTCGCGCGGACCATACACACGGAGAGCGGGCGGCAGCATCCGTTCCTGAGCCTCGCGTGCTCCACCCTGCCCGAAGTGCTGCTCGAACCGGAGCTGTTCGGCAGCGAAGGGGACGGCGCTGTTCGAGCAGGGCTGCTCGAGCAAGCCGATGGGGGCACGATCTTCATTGACGAGATCGAGGCATTGCCCGCCGCGACTCAGGCCAAGCTGCTGCGTTTTGCCGAGGACAAGACGTTCCGGCGCGTGGGAGCCGGTTCGGACATCAGCGCCGATGCGCGCATCATCGCGGCCACGCGTCGCGACGTGCAGGCAAGCTTCGGCGAAGGCAAGTTGCGGGAAGACCTGCTGCATCGGCTGGCAGTAGTCACGATTGCGCTGCCTCCGCTTCGAGAGCGCAAGGACGACATTCCGACGCTGGTGCGACACTACCTGGCAAAGTTCTCGACGCGCTTCGGCAAACGCGTGTCCAAGGTCAGCGGGGGTGCGCTCGCCCTGCTCCAGGAGCACTACTGGCCGGGCAACGTGCGCGAATTGTGCAACACGCTCGAGCGCGCCACCCTGCTTGCAGCGGGTGACGTCCTCGAGAGCAGCCACATCTCGTTCTCTCCGGGTAGCAAGCCGCCACCGGGGCGTTTTCGACTTCCCCCTCAGGGCATCGATTTCCGGGAGCTCGAACGGGAGGTCGTCGCACAAGCACTGGAGCTCGCGAAAGGCAATCAGACCCGGGCAGCGTCGCTCCTGCGCATGACCCGCGACCAGATCCGGTACCGGATGGCGAAGTTCGGTATCACCGAGGGCAACGGCCCCGCGGAGCTGACGCTCGATCCGAGCACATCCGCACCGGCATAGCGATCGCTCGGCGTAAACGAGCGGCGCGCTCACGCCTTGGCCGCGGCAGGCCTCACACCTGCCGCGCCACGCCGACGCTCGGGCCGCCGCAAGTTGGCAACAGGGCCAGAAATAAAGAGAGGCCGCCATGCCGGGGGTGCACCGTCATGGCGGCCTCGAATACGCGGCGGCGGGCAGCGGGTTGCGGGGCGAGAAGCAACCAGCTCGTCAACCACTCACCACGTATCTAGCTTTGTGTTCCCCCTCGAGCTCCTTTGCGCAGCCGTCGCCCGCGACTGGCCGCTTCAATGCCTAGCTGGAGCAAGAGTCTTGCCAACTGAATCTAGAGCTGCCGATTTCTACGACCGGTGCGCGCCGTCCGACGAACAGCACGCCAATTCCCGCGGAAAACGAGGATTCGCGCTGCCGCATCCGCAGGCAGCGCGCCTGCTCAGCCGGTTACCGTTGGGCAGTTCGGTGTCGCAACGCCTCGACATCGCTGACCCAAGGTCGCGGATTGACACGAGGCGTTCGTGCGAGGCCGAGTAAACCGTGTTAGCCGCGGCGTTCTCGTCACGCTTGCTCCGCATCCGTTCACGACATCAGGCCTCTGCTATCGAGCTCCTCCCGTGCTTGCTCCGAGAGATCGACGGGCCTTTGCCCCCGGAGCCACGCCGCCAGCTCCCTCAGGCCGGCGTCCAGGTTCACGGACGGTGAATAGCCGAGCAGCTGCCGCGCACGTGTGATGTCGGCGAAGCAGTGCCGGATGTCGCCCGTGCGGTGCTTTCCCGTGACTTCAGGGGAGATCTCGGGCTTTCCGAGCAAGCGCGCGAGCCGCCTGGCCACGTCGTGGACCGTGCTTGCCTGTCCGCTCCCCACATTGACGACCTCGCCGTCGGCGTCGTCGCACTCGAGCGCCAGGCGACACGCGCGCGCCACGTCGTGCACGCTGACGAAATCCCGCTTCTGATTGCCGTCCTCGAAGACCGTGGGCGGCCTGTCGTTCAGCAAGCGCGCGGCGAAGAGAGCCAGCACACCCGTGTACGGGTTCGATGGCGCTTGCCGTGGACCGTACGTATTGAAAAAGCGCAGCGCGACGCTGGGGAAGCCGTACGCTTTGCCCGCGAGCAGGCACAGGCGCTCCTGATCGTGCTTGGACAGCGCATAGACGGAGGACGCCGCTGGCTGTTTGTGCTCGGGAGTCGCCACGGCCTCGAGCGGCTCGCCCCCTCGAGTCGGCTCCCACGACCCGCCCCCCAGTGCTTCCGCGCTCCGCTGCGCGTAGTCGTACAAAGATCCGTCTCTCGCTCGATACCGTCCCTCGCCGTAGACGCTCATGCTGGACGCGACGACCAGCTTCTTCACACGCCGCGCGGCGAGCGCTTCCAGGAGCACGGCCGTGCCCAGGTTGTTGACGTCCGTGTACTCGCGGATCCGATACATGCTCTGACCGACACCGACCGCCGCCGCCAGGTGCACGATACGCTCGGCTCCGGTCACCGCCGCTCGCACCGCGGCTGGATCTCGCACGTCTCCAACGTGCAGCTCCACGCGATCGTCCAGATATGGGGGTCTCTGTGCAGCGGGCCCATGCACCTGTGGCGAAAGATTGTCGAGCGCCGAAACCGCATAGCCGTGCGCCAATAGCTCGTCTGCCAGGTGCGAGCCGATGAACCCGGCGCCACCGGTGATGAGAACTCGCTCACTCATGTCCTACGAGCGCTTCTTGCTCGAGCTCGAAGCCTCGGAGGCACGCGCGCCGTCCGCGAGTCCAAGACCGCCGTGCACCTGGGATGCCTCGGTGGGACCACCACTGTGAGCGCCCGGGTACATGGACGCCCGATGTCCTGGGAGGATGGACGGCGTGCGACCTTCGCGCGCCTTGCGCGGGTCGCCGACGAGCTTCAGGCATTCGGTGACGATCAGCTTCAGCGTCTCGAACACGCCCTGCCCGAACTTGGCCGAGGCTTCGGTCTGCTTCACGTGCACAGGAACGCCGAGCGCGCGGGCGAGCTCAGCCGGAGAGAGCACATCGGGCAAGTCGCGCTTGTTGTACTGCACGACCACCGGTAGCCGATCGGGATCCGTCCCCTGCGCGCGCAAGTTCACGGCGAGGTTCGCGAGGCTCTCGCTGTTGGCGTCGAGCTGCGCCAGCTGGCTGTCGACGACGAACACGACGCCGTCGACATTGCGCAAGATCAACCGACGCGTGCGATCGTAGGCGACCTGGCCGGGGACGGTGCACAGGTGCAAGCGAATCGAATACGTCTTGAACTTGCCGAGGTCGATCGGCAAGAGATCGAAGAACAACGTTCGCTCGGACTCGCTCGCCAGACTGAGCAGCTTGCCGCGGTGCTCGGGCTTCGAGTGCGCGTGAATGTAGTCGAGGTTCGTGGTTTTCCCGCCAAGCCCCGGGCCGTAGTAGACCAGTTTGAGCAAAACCTCTTTCTTGCTGTGGCTGATCGTCGGCATTGAGGGGCGCGCGCGTCTGCAATCCTAGAAGTTATTTGGCATCAACCGCCGTGTCCAGGCCCGAGAATGCCTTTCCACGCCCGATCTACATTCCAGTCAGACTTTACGTGTGGAGGGTGGTGACACTCCGGCGCGCACAGGCTCTTTGGCGGATTTTTGACGATGAGCGCGGGATCGCTCGGCGCCTTGCTGTGACGTGAGCCCGGCCCGTGGCACACCTCGCACTGCACGGAGGTCAGCTCGGCCACGTGCGTGACGGTAGATCCCCCGGGTTTTTCATAGCCGGTCACGTGACAGCTGACGCATTCGAGATTGAACTGCTTGTGCGCTTTGGCGAGCGTCGCGTAAGCCTTCGCGTGGCCGGTCCGATCCCAAAATGCGCGCTCCTCGGCGTGGCACGCCGTGCACTGCTCGACACCGACGAACCCGCTCTGATTGGCGGCGACGGGCTCGGGCCGCCGGTCCTTGAATGCTTCACGGTTGTGCTCGTTGACGCGCCTGTAATAGCCGTCGAGACGGCCGCGCACGCGCCCTTCGCTGCCCAATTTTTCGCGCACTTCCTGGAGCCGGTAGCGGAAAAAACTGCCCTTCTCCGGTACAGACGGCTGCGCGAGGCGGGCTAGCTCCGCCTCGAGCTTCTTCAAATCGCGACGCCGTGCGGCAAGATCTCCGGCGCTGACCGCCGGGCCCTGACGTTCCCACACGGAAAGCCTGCGTTTCAGATCCGAAATACGCTCTTCCAGGCTGGCGCGCCGCTCGGCCTCCGCGATGCCCGAGCCGTCCTGAAACTCGTACGAATCACCGCGCACGAAAAAGTCGATCACTCCTATGGCCTGCAAGTGATTCGGCGCCTGCACGACGAGCGTGCCGTTCACCACGACTGGCGGAATCGGCGCGTCGTTCGCCTCACCCATGTCCTTGGCTTTGCCGACGAGGGCGAGCTGGAATCCCGGTACCGATTCGAGCGCGCGCAGCGCCTGGCCGCGCGGCATCGCCAGCAGCGCGACGCGAATGCGAGCACCCTGCTCATCCAGTCGCTGCTTGGCGTTCTTCAAGCTCGCGACCGCGTCGCTCTGCTCCGTCTCGGCGAGCCCCTCGAGCTGGACCACTCCGGACAAGCCGACCTTCAAGCCGCCGACCTCCACCAAGCGGGTGGATTGGGACAGGTCCGCCGGCTTGCTCAGGTTCGCTGCCAACAGCGCGGCACCGGACTTGTCGCGCAACTCGCGCAGCTTCGGCAACCCGGCGGCCCAATCGTTCGCACCCGGTGCCCAGGCGACGAGGCCCATGTCGCGCAGCGACTCGGCGAGCGCGTGTGCCTTGAACAGGTGCTGCGTACCGCCCTCCGCGTCCAACGCGGGATCCATGAACAGCAGCGGACCCGCCGCTACGACGACGCTGTTCGGCGCGTCGCTGGTCTGGCCCTGAAGAAACGCGGCGGCATGGTCGACGCCACCCAGCATGTCCTTGACGCAGCCGCATGGTTCGAGCGCGCCGGCCAGCGAGGAAATCGCGTAGAATCGCAGCGTCGGGGGTTTGGACGGGGGCGACGCGGGGGCGGCTGTGCGTTCGCATGCCAGCAAGAGCCAGCAGGAGCAGCACCAGAGCGCCCAGCGCGCCCAGGCGAACAGAGAGCGCATCGGGCGGAAGTCTTAGCGTAAAACCCAGAGGCCTGCAGCGGATCCCAGGAAAAAACTTGGTGAAGTCCAGCGTTTATACGGAAACGCCCTCGGGTTTCGATCATAATGAGGGCGATGGATCCAGCGGACACGGGGACTGGAGCACGGGGGGGCGCGCCTATTCCGTTCGGCCCATTTCTGCTCGAGCGTCGCCTGGCCGTGGGAGGCCACGCCGAAGTGTTCCTGGCGCGTCCGAAACTCGGGACTGCTCCCGCGCCACGTCTGGTCCTGAAGCGGCTGCTGCCCGGCGCACGCACGGACGCGGACTTCGACCTGCTCGAGCGCGAGGCCACGTTGCACCAAGCCGTCCAGCATCCGAACGTCGTCAAGGTCTACGGCGCAGGCGCAGTGGAAGGCGAGCCTTATCTGGCGATGGAGTACGTCGAGGGTGTCGATCTGTATCGACTCCTGCGCCGTGCTGAAGCCGAGCAGCGACCGTTTCCTTCGGGCCTGGGCGTATACATTGCGAGGCAAGTCGCGGCAGCACTGGCTGCGGTTCACTCCGCGAAGGATGGTGGCGGCGTACCGCTCGGCATCGTGCATCGCGACGTGACTCCGTCGAACGTTTACTTGTCCGTGCAGGGCGCAGTCAAACTGGGCGACTTCGGCATCGCGCGCATGAAGCCGCGTCCCCAAGCCGCAGAGGGTCCGGCCGCGCTCAAGGGCAAATTCGGCTATCTGGCGCCCGAGCAGGTCGCGGGTGAGCCGTTCGACCACCGCGCCGACTTGTTTTCGTTGGCCGTCTTGCTCGGTGAGATGCTGATCGGCGAGCGCATCTTTCCCGGCAGCGGACAGCTCGCTGTGCTGCTCGCCATCCGCGACGTGAACATCGAGCCGCTGCGCCGCGCCAGACAGCGCCTGCCTGCGGGGTTCTTCGAAATCATGGAGCGCGCGTTGAAACGCCATCCCGACGAGCGCTTTCTGGACGCCACGGAGTTCTCGCAGGCGCTGGCGCGCTTCGAACTTCCATCAGCCGATGCGCTCCGCGCCACGCTCAGCGAGTGGGTGCACTGGGCATACGATTCGAGCCAACTCGCGCGCCGCCTCGAGGGGCAGATTCGCGACTCCGTGCAGCGTATTCAGGCGGCGCGACGCGTGAGCGGACCGATGCAGTCGACCTGGACCGACCCAACACTCCCGCCTGCGGACGCCAGCGGTCCGTCCCGCGTGCGCTACGCGGACGGTCGCGTGCTGGATGCCGTGCCGTTCCCGCACCTGGTCGAGTTGATCGCGACGGGCGAGCTCCAGGCGGACGATGAGGTCGCGTGGATGGGCGGAGCATTCCGCAAAATTCGCGACATCGAGGAGGTCGCGCGGCACCTGTTGCCGTCGACGACCGCGACCACCGGCCGGCTCTTCGAGCCAGGAGCACCCGACTATCAGGCCGAGCTGAGCGAGGTGTCGATGCTGGAGATCCTGGCACGGATGCGCATCTCGCGGGAGACCGGCGCGATCTTCGTGAACGACAACAAGAGCTCGCGGCGCAAAGAGATCTACTTGAAAGATGGACGACTCTTGCACGTCGCGTCTTCCGAGCGCGGTGAGCTGCTCGGCGAGTACCTGGTGCGGCGCGGCGCGCTCAATCGCGATCAGCTCGACAAGGCGCTCAGTCTGTTGAACGCGCCGGGGGCGCGCCTCGGCGACATCTTGGTCGGCCTCGGCTGGGTAGATGCCATCGACGTGTTCCGTGCCATCCGCGATCAGGGTCGCGACCGCGTGGCAGCCCTGTGCGCCTGGCCTCGCGGCAACACCACCTTTTACCGGGGCACGGCGCCCGGTCGCGTCGCATTCCCGCTGGATCTGGACCTCGCCAGCCCGATGATGGCGGGCGCCATCGTGCGCGCGCGTAACAAACCCCGCACGCTCTTGCCGTCCGGTCAAACGACCTTGAAAGTGGGTTCGCGCTACGCCGCCTGCACGGAAGCTTCCGAGCGCGGAACCGCGCCGCTCGTGCTGCAGGTCCTGCCCGCGCTCGCACCGCGCGGCGCGACGATCGACGAAGCCATAAAGGAGCTGACGACCCGGCGATTTCAAACCGAGAACGACCGAACTCCCGCGCGCACCATCTCGGAAAACGAGGCGTGCGCGGCGTTGTACACGGCAGCGCTCCTGCGCTGGGTGCGCTTCTGAAGATCTCGTCAGGGTGGGGACGGCGCGAACGGCAGGACGCTCTTCAAGTCCTCGTCGTTGAACTTGAGCTGCACGCCGATGAAGTAGTCGCGGTTCACGGGGTTCAGGATGTCGTCGACGCCGCCCAAGAGCCAGAGTCGCGACACGAACTCGTAGCCGAGTGAAATGCGCCAGCGCGGGATAACTACCTCGCCGAAGCCGAACAGATCCTGACGCAGCTCGAAGCGGTTCTGAAAGAGCAGCGTGTCGAGGCCGACGCCACCGGTGGACTCTTTGATCCCGAAACGACCCGTGAACGGTCCGAAGCTCTGCGCGAACTGGAGCGAAAAGCGGAACGCGTTCGTCGTGACTTGTCGCTGCTCGTAATACTGCGGCGGCTCGTTGGGGTTCGAAGTCTTGACCACGGTCTGCTCGATTTTCGTCGAGCCACGCGGGTCGTTGACGACCTCTATCGCGTAGTACTTGTCTTCCCGCGGCTGCAGCCGCAGCTCCAGGTAGCTTTTTACGCCGCGCGTCAGGAATTGGTAGTCCGTGCGCAGCACGACGATCGTCTGCAGGCGCGACAAACCCCCGACGAACTCACCGACACTTTCGGCGACGCCCTCCACCTCGTTGATGAGCTTTTCGTCCTTGGTCAGGCGGCCGATCGTGCCCTCGCCGCGTTCCACACGACCGCTCACCTCATCGATGTTCTTGAGCGCGCTCTCGAGGCTGTCGCTGGCGCGGTTCACCTTCTCGACGATCTGACGAATTTCACCGCTCGCTGGCTGATCAGCGCCCTCGCCTTTGCCGACGAGCTCGCGCACCTCGCGCGTGGTCTCACGCACGTTCTCGAGGATCGCCACGATCTCCGGGCGACTGTCGCCGGTGATGTTTTCGACGTTGGTGAGGATGTTGCGGACGCTCTGGCGGTTCTCGCGCACCGTTTCGTTCAGCGCGTTCGTCACCTGCGCCAAGTTCTCGAGGATGTCCTTCAGGTTCTCCTTGCCGCGTTCGGTTCCGACCGAGTCGGCGAGAGCCTGGGACACTCGCCGGACGTCTTTCGCTATCTCGGCGACGTCTTTGAGGATTTGATCGGTAGTCGCAGCCTCGATCACGTTCTTGATGCGATCGCCGTCCTCGAGACGGGGCCGGCCCTCGGTGCCGGGAGCAATGCTCAGGAAGTACTCACCGAGGAGGCTCGAGCTGACCTTGGCGACCGCGGCGTCTTCATAGAGCGCCATGTCGGGGTTGATGCGCATGTCGATGCGCGCGAGCCCTCCCTGGAGACGGATGCTGCTGATCGAACCCACGGGAATGCCGGCGACGCGCACCTGCGAATGCTTCGCGATGCCCACCGCGTCGCGCAAAAGAACGTAGACGGTGTAGCCCTCGCCCCCGCCCGCGGTCTTGCTCACGAACCGGTAAATGAAAAATCCAGCCACGAGCATTACGATGGCGAAGACGCCAACCTTCGCGGCTGTCGTGAACCGGCTCATGAGTCTCGGGGGGCGAGATTATCAGGGCTAGGGCGGAGAGGTCGATTTAAGGAAGCCCGGCAAACGTGCGTTATACACTTTGTTTGCTACACTTATGCGTTGTTAGGATGCTAAGGCGAAGAGAATCGGCGGCCATCGCCGTCTTCTGCGGAGTCGGCATGAGCTGCGCGCCGCAGGCGGGTGCTCCTCCCCGTGGCGCGTTCGCAGCCAGCTCGCTCAGCCCGCCGCAATCTCTGCGCAGTTCGGCCGAGGCGCCGGCCCCGACCGTCCAAAAGGCCGAACGTTTCGTGTGGCATGAGCAGATTGGCTCGCCGCAGCCCGGTGGCGCCCAGGGAGCTGCCGACCAGGAGCTCGTGGAGCTCTGCGACGGCGGCGACGCGGCGCTCGGCAAGGTCGCCTTTCGCATGGCGCGCCGGCAAGCCGAAGGACTTCCGGCATTCGACATGGCGCAGGTAGCGTTCGCGCTGCGTGCCGAGGGCGCACCCTACGTGTGGCCCAGAGCCTGGTCGCTCGAGGGCGGCGAGCTCGATCGCGCGGACGTCGCGACACGCATGCAGCGCTGGCTCGCGTCTTTCGGGGACGGCGGTCAGCGACGCTGCGGAGTGGCGACCGTGCAGCACGGCAACAAGCAAGTCGTGGCGGCGCTGGCCGTGGACGCGCTGGCGGATTTGCGGCCGGTGCCCGTGACGGCGCGCAGCGGCCAATGGATCCACATCGCCGCCGACGCGCTGGTTCCGACCAGCGACGCAAAAGTGATCGTGCTCGCGCCCGAAGGTCCACCCCGCGCGATCCTGGCCTCGTTCGGCAACGGCGTCGTGCGTGCGCGCTTCGCAGCGGATCGTCCGGGCCCCTGGCTCTTGCAGGTGCTGGCGACAGTCGCGGGCGGACCGCGGCCCGTTCTCGAAGCCGTGGTGCACGTGGACGAAAGCCCGCCGGAAACGTTTCAATCCCGCGCTGCACCGGGCGAAGAGGCAGCGGACGGCGCAATCGACGACTCGACCGCCATTCACCGCATGGTCGACGCGGCGCGTGAAAGTGAACGGCTCGGGAAGCTCCGGCGTGACGAACGCCTCAATCAGGTCGCGCAGGCCCATGCCGAAGCCATGCTCAAGGCCGGCCGCATCGGCCACGACGTGGGCAACGGCGATCCGCGAGCACGAGTCGAGTCGGCGGGCTTGAGTCTGAACGCCGCGGGGGAGAACGTCGTCCACGCGGCGAATCTTCGGCGCGCTCACCGTGCGCTCTGGTCGAGCCCCTCGCACCGCGGCAACCTGCTGCAGAAGCGCTTCGATTCGATTGGTATCGGGGTCATCAACGACGCAGACGGGAGCGTGTGGGTCTGCGAAGTGTTCGGGGATTCGCGCTGAGCATCGGGCCGCCTCGGCGGGGTGAATAGCCCCCTAGACGCTGAAACCTTTCAAAGCGCCGACCGTCAGACTACCGTTTCATGCGTGCAAACCGCCTGCCGCTCCTCTTCTCTGCGCGCTCCCACCCGGCGAATCACGCCCATTGCTGCAGCACTCGGCTCGCTCCTCAGCGCCGTCTTCGCGCTGAGTCTGACGCGACCAGCAGCCGCTCAACAAAACTACTTCTATCTCGATCGCGCTCAAATTTCCGGCGCTCCCGACGACGGCTTCATGGTGTGGCGCCCCCAGATGCACGATCGAACGCGCTTCTACGGATTCGCCGCGCTCGGCTACACACACAACCCGCTGCGCAGCGGCACGGTCACCGACAACGACGCCGTTTCGGATCGCATCGACAACCCGGTGCAGGGTCAGCTGATCAGCTACCTGGTCGTCGGCACTGAAATTGCGAAACGCGTCGGCTTCAACCTCGCGCTGCCGGTGCTGACGTATCAGAACGCGGGCGGCGATCCGGCCGTGCGTGGCGTGGGTGGCGGCGGCATCGGCGACAACAAAGTCGCTCTGCACGACTTGCGGCTCGACGCGCGCGTGGCCGCGTACGAATCGGACAATCGTCAATTGCGGCTGGGCGGCGGTGGCGCGCTCTTCATACCGACCGGCAACGCCGAAGCATTCGCCGGCGACGACGCCGCGAGCGCCTGGCTCTACGGCTCCGGCGAGCTCGATTTCGAGAAGTTCTTCATCTCCGGCATGCTTGGTCCGCACTTTCGCCCGAATCGCAGCATCGGCGGCGAGGAAGGGGATCTCTACGTCGGCTCGGAGCTGCGCTGGGCGTTCGGTGCCTACTTGCCCCTGCGCCAGGGCCGCGTGCGTCTTGGCGCCGAGCTCTGGGGCACGACGGGCTTAAAAGAGCTCGGCTGCCCCGACGACTGCCAGAACACCGTGTTCTCGAAGAAGAACACCGATCTCGAGTGGCTGGCGCAAGCACGCTTCACGGCGGGTGAGCGCCAGCGCTGGTACTGGCAGGTCGGCGGCGGCACGCGACTCGCTGCAGGCTATGGCGCGCCAGACTTTCGACTGCTCGCGTCCATTGGCACCTACATGACGCTCACGGACTTCGATGCGCCGGCGCCGGCGCGCAAGCTGCGCGTAGTGGGCGACGTCGACGATTACGCCAAGGACACGGACAAGGACGGCTACCCCGACGACATCGATCAGTGCCCGACCATCAAGGAGGATGGCCAGCCTCCGGATCCAACCGACGGTTGCCCTGCCGGCTCCGATCGCGACGGCGACGGCATTCCGGATATCGACGACGCCTGCCCGGACAAGCCCGAAGACAAGGACGGCATTCAGGACGAGGACGGCTGCCCCGAAGTGGACGCCGACAACGACGAAATTCCGGATACCGAGGACAAGTGCCCCACGGAGCCGGGACCGCGCAGCAAGATCGCCGAGAAGAACGGCTGCCCCGGCCTGACCAAGGTCACCGAGGAAGGCACGGTCGAGCTGCTCAGGCCGATCGAGTTCGAGTTCGGCAAGGCCACCATCAAGCCCGTCAGCTACGAAATCCTGGACGAGGTGGTGACCCTGATGAAGGCCCGCGGCGAAATCCGCATGGGCGTCTACGGCCACACGGACAACGTCGGCGCCGACGCGACGAACCTCGCGCTCAGTGGGCAGCGTGCAGCAGCGGTGGTGAAGTACCTGAGCAGCAAGGGTATCGCCGAAAGACGCTTGGAATCCGAAGGTTTCGGCGAGGGCAAGCCCGTGACCTCGAACGCGACCCCCGCGGGCCGCGCCAAGAACCGCCGCGTGGACTTCAAGATCCTCGCGGAATAGGCGGACAAACCCTTGCTGAGGGCCCGGGCGCGTGATAGCTCCCCGGGCCCATGCGCGACAATATCCGCCTCGTTTCTTCGGCCGGTACGGGCTTCACGTACTACACGACCAAGAACAAGCGTACCCAGACCAACAAGCTGGAGCTGAAGAAGTACGACCCCGTCGTCAAGAAGCACGTCGTCTTCAAGGAGACGAAGATGCCTCCGCACAGCAAATGACGATTTCCGGCTGATCGTCCCGTAAACGTGCCCGTGCCCGTGCCCGTGCCCGAAATCTCGGGCCGCGGCACGTTGTCCGCTCAGGCACGTTCCCGCGGTTGAACACGTTCCCGCGGTTGAACACGTTCCCGCGGTTTGAAGACGGTCGCGCGGCGCTCTACACGCTGAGCGCCGCTGACACCTGTTCCGCGAGCTGAATCGCCTGTACGGCGTCGAGCTTGCCGGCGGGCCAACGGATCCCGAGACCCTGACTTTCGACGGGCTTCGGAATGATATGGAAATGCACGTGCATGACGGCTTGATGCGCCGCGCTGCCGTTGTTCTGCAAAATGTTGTACGCCGCCGTCCCGGTCGCCTCCTTGAGCGCACGACACAGTCGCGGCAAAACTCGGCCGATAGCCGCCGCGGACTCGTCGGACAGCTCGTCCAGGGTGACGGCAGGTTCCTTCGGAATCACCAGCGCGTGACCGGGACTGAGCGGGGCAACGTCGAGGAAGGCGAGCACTTGCTCGTCTTCGTAAAGCTTGTGGCAGGGGATTTCGCCTCGCAGAATCTTGGTAAAAATCGTGTCGGCCATCAGCCTGATGTTAGGCACCTTTTATGGATCTGCCGCTGAAAAACGGCGCATCCTCGGGCCCACCGTTTGCCGGCCGCACACGCCTGGCGTAAATCTTCCACCATGAAGGCGGCGTCCGACGAGGAGCTCCGCGACAAGCTGCGCAGCCTGGGGCTGCGGGCGACGTCGCCGCGCCTGGCCGTCCTCAAGCAGCTCCTGACCGCTCGAGCGCCGCTGACGCATGGCGAGGTAGCCGAGCAGCTCGCCGCCGACGGCCTCGACCGCGCGACCGTGTATCGCAATTTGATCGACCTGGCGGACGTGGGGCTGGTCCGCCGAGCGGATATCGGCGATCACGTGTGGCGCTTCGAAGTCGTCGATCAAAGCGCGGAGCACCCTGCGTCCGAGCACCCGCACTTCATCTGCAGCGGCTGCGGCGCAGTCGAGTGTCTGCCGGAGAGCAGCGTGTCGGTACGGCCGGCGCGGGGCACCCCGCGCGCGCTGCGCAAGAAGGGCATCGCCGTTCAGGTGCGCGGGCTGTGCGACGCCTGCACGTGACGGTCGACCGTCGAACCCGCTATTGGCACGCCTCTAAGCACGCCGCGAGCTGCGTCTCACAGCGTGACGCGCTGCCTTCGTGCGCCAGCTGGTGACAATCGGCGATCGCCCCCGGCGTATCGTCGTCCTTCTCCGCGCAGACCTCCTCGATCTCGGCACAAGGACCGTGATGAGAGCGTTCGTCGTCTGGATCGTCCGCGCCGCATGCGCATGAGCACAAAGTGGCGACGGCCACGAGCAGAGCGGCGCGTCGTGCCTCGACGACCGACCGTGTGTAATTGTAACTTGAATGCATTTACAATCCGCTAGCATTTAGCGAACCGAGGCCGCAATGCCTTCGTCGCGACGTGGCCCGGAGCGCGGGCTCAGGGCAGCGTATCTGGCGTCACCGCGCCACAAGCGCTCGCATCCGCGTGCGGCGCTTTGGCGCACCCGGGAAAGGCCCACAGCTCGCTCATCCACACGGCCGTGCCCACGCGCCAGATCTTTTGCACGAGCAGCGCGAGCAGCACGGCCGTGGCCGCGTAGGTCGGCCAAGCGTACGCATGAGTGATGCCCAGATCGTGGGCGTGCAAGCGAACCCTCGCGAGCTGCCAGAACGCCCACGCCGCGCCGGCGCTCGCGAGCAGCGCCCCGAGCAGAGCCGTCAAGCGCGAGCCCTTGCGGCCAGCACCGGCGGACGCGAGTTGCGGCCCGACGAGCAGCGCTGCCAGGAGCAGCGCCGGGGCTAGTCCCTTGGAGACGAGCACGGACCCCAGAACCACGGCGGCCGGCAGGTACGCCGCGGCCAGACCCGCCAGCGCGACGCACCCCGCGACCTGCAGCAACGGCGCGTTCGCGGAAAAAATTGTCCCGGTCACGGCGCTCTCCGCGAACGCCGCGGCGAGCAGACCGAGCACCATCCACGGACCACGCAGCTCCAGCAGCGCGTCCACGAGGTTCACGGTTTTTCTGCCCGTGAGCGGTGGCTCGACGCAGAGTGCGCGGCTGCCGCAGCGGACGTCCGAGCCTCCGGCAGATACGAGCACGGCCACGACCACACCGCCGAGCCAGAGCAGCGCGGCAAAGCTCCATCCCAAAAACCCGGCGGAAAGCAGCGACGCTTCCGCCCCGAGCGTCGCGCCGAATAACGCGGATGAGACGGCGGATGGGCGCTTCACGTTTGCGGTGAGAGCTTGCAGCAGCGCAGCGCACAGAAAACCAACGAGCAAGAGCGGAGCGCTGTCCAGCGTGAGCTCGTACAGCGCGATACCGAACGTGCGCCGCACGGCAGCCCCGTCCGCCAGAGCCGGCAGCTCGGCGCCCACCAGAGCGAGCGCAATCCCGCACGCTGCACCGCCGAAGTCTGCGGCCCGGCTCACGAAGTTCGCCGGGACGCGAGGGATGGCGTGCGTCACGACGTGCAGCAGCAGGCCGGCCGCCGCCGCCGCTATCCAGCCGCTCGCGTGCGCCATGATCTCGTTCGGTACCAGCTCGGTAATGAGCACGCCCGCGCACGTGGCGAGCGCGAGCACGAGAGCGCGAATCAACGCCACGCGGCGGCCGTAGGCAGCCTGCATGCCGAGCACCACGGCGGCCACGATGGGCACCGTATGCGCCGCAATCGCGACCAGCACGTCTGCGTGAACGTGGTGATGCTCGTGACCGCCATGGGCGGGGTCACCGTACGTGCCAAGACCGATGCCGTCGGCGAGCTGGTGAACCAAGAGGCCCGCATAGGCAATCTCGAGCGCCAGGGACGGTCTCCCGGGAGCGCTGGCGGTCGCGCTCCGTCGCATCCGCTCCCCGACGGAATGCAGCGCGTTCGGGAGCAACAGCGCGCAGCCGAAGACCACGAGAGCGAGAGCGCCCAGCGCCTCCAGTGCTTCGGGCAACAGGTGAACGAGCACCACGGTGACCGACGCGGTGAGCGCGAACGTCCGCACCGGCCCCAGGGCTCGCACGGCGCCGGCAGGCAAGAGCGCCAGCAAGGCTCCAGCCGCTACGGACGAGACGGCGACGGCGACAGGAACGAGCATGAGAAAGCGCTGGCTGGAGAGTCGGCCTTCGTAGCGCACGGGTCCGGTAGTTGCAACCGCGTTGCAGCTTCGCGCCGGCAGCCGCGTGCTAACCCCGCTCTCGCCGCGAGCGGCGCGAGAGCGGCAGGCACGCTAAGAACATCAGCGTGGCGAGGCACGCCTGGGACGCACCGACCGGGAACTCCAAGAAAAACGCGAACAGGTACCCTAGCCCCCCAGCGAGCGCACCGAGCGCCGCTGCCATCACCAGGACCGAGCGGAGCCGTTCCACCACGCTCAGCGCGGCCATGGCCGGGAGCACGGCGAACGCGAACACCGGCAGCGCACCGATCGCGCGCGTAGCGACCGACACCTCGGCCGCCACGAGCACCCAGAGCAAGAGGTCCAGGAAGCGTACCGGCACGCCCTGAACGCGCGCGCCCTCCGCGTCGAAACCCGCGAACACGAGCCCGCGGTACGCCAAACCGAGCACGAGCAGCACGAGCGCGCCGACGATGGCCACGAGCGATAAATCCACGGGCCGCACGAGGACGGCAGTTCCGAACAAGATCGCCGAGACGTCGTGGGCCTCCTGCGTGATGCGATCGCCGACGAGGATCGCGGCCGCCGAAGCGCCGATGTACGTGAAACCGAGCAGCGTCTCCTTCGGCAAACGGAAACGCTCGAAACGGCCCGCCAGCAGCGCCGTCGCCAAAAGGGCCAACGCGAACGCCCCCAGCACCGGATGCAGCGCGACGTCGAAGCGCACCTGCAGCAAGAACGCGAGCGCGACGCCCAGCCCCGCGCTTTGACTCACGGCCGCAGTGACGAACACGGCGCGCCGCAGGACGACGAACACACCCAGCACGCCCAGCACGAGGCCAGCGAGCACGCCGCACAGAATCGGGTCCTGGTAGAGTCCGAGATCCCAGCCGGCGACGAACTCGTCCCAGGTCGGCATCGCGACGTGATCATGCGGCAAATGATCGGCCTCGTGCGGCGGGTGACTGCCAGCGCTCTCACGCACCAGCGGCGCAGGCGGCGTCTCTTGCCCGAGCAACTCGTCGAACTCGTTCGCCGGCACGCCCGACGACACCAGTCCCGGCGCGCGCGCTTCAGCCGGAGATGACATGTCGATCCGACGACAGATCGCTCGCGTAGCGATCCGTGAAGACCTGGCTTACGAACACCTCGTCGCACGTCCCCACGATCACGGCCGGCGCGTCGCGATCGAGCAGCAGCGCGCGATCCGCGACGCTGCGCGCGAGACCGAGATAGTGGCTGACCACGACGATCGCCAGGTTTTGACGCCTGCGCAAGTTGTCGAGCAGGCCGAACGCCTCGCGCTCCGCGATCACGTCCATCGCGGAAGTGGGCTCGTCCAAGATCGCCAACTCGGCGTTCGATGCCGCGACGCGGGCGAACAGCACGCGCTGCTTCTGACCCTCGGACAGCTGGCGAAAGGGCCTCTCTGCGAGCTCCAGCACCCCCATCTCCGAAAGAGCGTGCCGCACATGCTCGGCGCTCGCCTGCCTGCGAAACCCCAGAAACGACCAGTCGCGCTCGGCCCCCAGCGCCACCACCTCGCGCACCAGCAGCGGATGCAGCTCGTCGAGCGTATTTCGCTGCGGCAAGTACGACAAGCGCAAGCCCGGCGTGCGCCGCACACTGCCGCGGATAGGCTCGGCCAAGCCGAGCACGGTGCGGAGCCACGTCGTCTTTCCGGAACCGTTGCGTCCGATCACTGCCCAGAACTGGCCGCGCTGGATGCTCAGATCGATCGGCGGCAGAATGCCGCGACCGCCGTGGCCGATGACGAGTGCGTCGCAGCGGAGGAGCGGTGCGCCCGTCATCAGCGGAGCTCGAAGTAGAGCTCGCTCTCGGCGAGCGTCTCCAGGACCGGATCGACCAGCGGCGATTCCACGTCCGACAGCGACACCGTTCCGGCCTCCGCCAGGCGGACGAAATCGAGCTCGTCGAGCAGCGTGCGCGCGACGATCACTTCGGCGACTGCCCGAACGTGAGCCGGCGAATCGCGATCGATGTCGACGTGAACGGCGGCGCGGAGCGGCACGCCCAGCTCGAGATCGACGCTCAGTGGCAGCGCCTCGGGCAACGTCTCGCCGCCGGGCCCGCTCTGCACACTGCCACGCAATCGAAGAGCGCCGGCGTGCAGCGTGACGCGCTGGACCTCGGCACGCGGCAGCTCGGCGGACGGCTCCACCTGGCGCACGCGCAGTGCTCCGCCAGCGAGCAAGTCCAGGCCGGAGTACACCGGGATGCTCGCGACGCTGGTGTACGTCTCGCCCGTCGAGGCGGCCTCCTCTGCGATCTCCTCGTAGTCGACGAGGCGGCCGTCCTCGCTGTGACAGTGACCGGAATGACACAGGGAGTAGCCGTCGGGTGGATTCGCTGGATCGAAGTGTGCGCCGGTCCCGCCTTCCGACGCTTGCTCGAGCACCACGCCATCGACGTACAGCTCGGCCGACTCCAGCTGCACGACGTAGCCGAGGTCCGTCGTGATCTCGGCGAGCGCGCTGGCCTGATCTGGCTGCACCCGCGCGGAGACCTGCGTCTCCTTCAGAGTCGCGAAGCCGCTCCCCTCGTTCCACGCGCAGCCCGGCGCGCTCAGCGCCAGCGCACAGACCACCCAACGCCGGGCGTTCATAGCGCCTTGGCGACCCGCTCGACGATGTCGTTCATGAACGCGATGTAGCTTTGGCTCGCCGGGAAGTTGGGCATGCCGGGAATTTGCACCAGGCTCGCTGCGGCTTTCTTGGCGATCAGCCTGGACGTCGTCGTCGGGTACCAGCTCTCCTGCAGAATGACGCGCACCTTGTGCGCGCGCGCGACCTCCACGACGTGCGCGACGTGGCGTGGATTGGGAGGAATCCCGGGGCGTGGCTCGACCGTCTCCACCACGCGCACGCCCAACCAATCCGCGAGGTAAGTGAGCGAGGCGTGGTAGCTGATGATTTCCGCCCCTCGCGCGGCCTTCAAGCGCTCTTCCCAGCGTTTGCGCGCCTTGCGCAGCTCTTGCAGAAACACGCGGGTGTTCTCGAGATACTCGGCCTTGCGCGGCGGGTCGAGCGCGGCCATGCGCTTTGCAATGCCGACGGCGACGCGCTCGACCGAGCGCGGATCGAGCATGTAGTGCGGATCGCCGGTGGGATGCACGTCGCCCTGTGCGCGATCGACCTTGCCCGTGGGGACGTTCCGCAGCTCGACCAAGCTCGAGCAATCGAGAAAGCCGCGCCCGCCGATCTGTATCTCGCGATTCCGCGAGCCGACCTGCAGCGTGGGTAGCCAGCTCGTCTCGAGATCCGCTCCCGTGACGAGGAGCAGGTCTGCCCGCGCGAGATCGAGCGCGAGGTGTGGTCGAGGATCGACCCAATGCGGGTCCTGGGTGTGCAGCCCGAGGGCCGTGACTTTCACGTGCCCTCGGCCTACCGCCTTGCTGAGGGCTGCCAGATCGGGCGTGGTCGCGACCACCGTCAGCGCGCGGGCGCGGAGCGGCACGATCGACACACACAGCGCGATCAGCAGCGCGACCCAGCGAGTCAAAGCGAAACTCCTGCGAGTGATTTCAAGGCGTTCTCAGAAAACATGTGCACCATGCGCCCCCGTCACCAGCTCGACGGCCAAAAAGGTTGCCCAGATCGCGGACCGGTAGCCCGGCATGTCGCGCGATCCCTGTAAACGTAGACGAGAAAACTCAGTCGGCCAGAACGTCAGGTTGGCGCTGGCACGATGGCGCGACTCGGTCCACTGGGGATCGAGTGGGTCGCTCGCCACTTCCCCGGAGGCGTCCAGCGCGGGCGATCCGTATTCGTAGCGGGCGGCCGTTGCCCAGCGTTGCTCGAAACGCCAGAAGGCTTCGACATAGCCGTTCACGTCGTGCACGAGCTCTTCGGGCAGCTGCCGGCGCCGGTACATCCACTCGCTCTGCAGGGACACGACAGTGAAGCTGGCCTCGGTGATGGGGCGGAACTTCAGATAGACGTCCGTACCGTAGACGTCCGTGCGATTCGCGCGACCACTCGCGTTCGGACCAAACGCACCCGACAAACCCCACGAGAGCGACCAGTTCGGCGAGAGCGGGAAAAATTGCTCGAGGGCGGCGACCTGCAGCAGATCTTGCGGCCCTTCGACGTCCAAGTCGTCGGCGCCGAAGAAGCTGCGCATCGTGGCTTCGCCGTTCGCCTGCATGCTCGAAAACACGAGCTCCACGTACCACGGCAGGGGCGTGAGCCAAGAGACTTCCACGCCGAGTCCGCGGTTGCCTTCTCCGCCGAAAATGCGGCCGAGCGCGAACGGCTGATCAACGAAGTACCAGCTGTGCGGGTGCTGTGAGTTGAGACGTCCGAAGCGCGTCAGGAATTGACCCACGCGCGCCTGCAGGCCAAACGGAAGACTCAGGGTCGTACCGTAGGCCTCTTCGATCTCGACGCCAGCCAGCGCGAAAACCAAATTGGCGTCGAAGCGGAAGTACGGGTCGACGCTACTGCCCACACTGAGCTCGAGCTGCTGCAAGTTGAAGCCGGTTTCACTGGGGTCGTGCGCGCCCGTCTGCAGTGGATCGTCCTCGGAGAAATACGCCCCGGCAAAGTCGGCGATGAACGTCAGATCCGGGTTCATGCTGCCGGCCGTCGCCGGCCTTGCGCCACCCGCTGCTGGGCGCGGACCGGCGCTGCTCGAGCCGCTCGTCTGCGCAGCCGCCTCGTCCGCTGCGAGTGCTGCCTCGATTTCGTCGAGCTCGCCGTCGCGCGCTGTCTGCGCGGGGGGACGCGTCTCGGGATCGACCGAAGTCGGCGCCGCGGGTTGCGCGGTTTGCGGCTGAGGTTCCGGCGCGGGCTGCGCGTGAGCCGGCTGAAGCAGGCAGGACAAGCTGGCCAGTGCGGCGGCGGAGCGCACGCTCGCCCGAACCGAGCCGAGCCGGCTCGCAGCGGAGGCAGGGGGTGTGGGGAGGAGCCGGCTCATGAGAGGGAGCGCACACGACCACAGTCGCAACTCAATTGCAATAAGCGGCTACCCGAGACGCTGAGCCTGCGCTAGGTGCGCTAGGATCTCCCGAGTCGGGCAGGAGCCCAATACCGGCCCGGCCGTGACTCTTTGGGCGGAAGCCGCCTTGACTGAGGCGCCGCGTTATGGATTACTCCCTCGCCCCTCGGTGAGGGCTAATCCCATGAAGCGCACCTTCCAGCCCCACAACGTCAGCCGCCTCCGCACCCACGGCTTCCGAGCCCGCAACAGCACGAAGGGCGGACGGGAAGTTCTCAAAGCCCGCCGTCAAAAGGGCCGCTGGCGCCTCACGGTTTCGACCTACAAGAAGTAAGGCGTGCCCGGCGCGTTCCCCGCTCGGGAGCGGGTTCGTAAGCGCTCGGAATACTTGCACGTTCAGGCGAACGCCCGCAGGGTCGTCACGCCGCACTTCGTGTTGCTCCTGGCGGTGCCGGTCGCGGGACGGGCCGGCTCTGTTCCGAGCCAGCCGCCCTGCGCGCGCTTGGGGGTCACGGTTTCCCGGCGCGTGGGCAACGCCGTGATTCGAAACCGCGCAAAACGGCTGGTTCGGGAGGCATTCCGTGCCACCCGCGATTTGTGGCGACCGGACTTAGACGTCGTGGTGATCGTGCGGCAGGCTTTGACCGACCTGACCTGCCTCGACGTCGTCCAGGAGTGGCGTCGGGCAGCGCGCGCCATCGAGCAGCGAAGCCGCGACGCCTGCCGCACCCGCCCCGGAGAATGATCCGCTGGCCCTTGAAGGCCGGGAGTCGCCGGCGGGGGGACGCAACAATCCGGGGCCATGCTAAAGACTCCCCGCCAAGTGAAGGACTCGTGCTCGCCCAGCTTCTCATTTTCCTGATCCGCGTCTATCAAGAGACGCTCTCGAGGCTGCTCGGGCCCGTGTGTCGGTTCGAGCCGTCGTGTTCACGGTACGCGATCAGTTGTTTGGAGCACCACGGAGCCGTCCGCGGTAGCTGGCTTGCGTTAAGACGCCTTCTGCGCTGCCACCCCTTTCATCCGGGCGGCTACGATCCCCCTCCGCTGCCCGCGCGGCGCTCCAGTGCAGGCCCCTGAGCCGCCACAGCAAGGTTACAAGAGCTAGAAATATGGAACGAGCAGGCCTTTTGCGCTGGCTGATGATCGGCCTCGCTGTTTTTCTGGCAATTCAGTTCTTACCCGGCATGTTCGGAGGCGGCAGCGATTCGCGGCAGCCGCTCGGCTTCGAGGGCACGAACGCGCCGGCCCAGCGCGCGCCAGAACGTTTCTGCGACATCTGGACGGGGAGCTACCGCGCACAACTCTCCACGCGCAGTGCTTCGCTCAAGCGGTTCGAGCTGATCACGGCAAAGTACAAGAAGGCCGGCGAGCCCATCGATCTGTCGACGACGCCCGACGTCGAGAGCCGCCGCCAGCTTCTGTTTCACTGGCGCAACGAAGCAGTCGCCGGCGAAAAGGATGCGCGCTGGCAGGTGAATCACGACTTGCTCGACTACGAGCTCGTCAAGTCGGACGGCCAGAGCTGCGAGTTCAAGTACAGCGACGCCGACGTCGAGATCGTGAAGACGATCTCCGCGACGCCCCGCCCGTACGAGCTCGAGGTCCGCGCGGTCATCAAAAATCTGGCCAGCGACAAGCGCCGGCATGCGCTCAGCGTACACACGGCCGCTTGGCGCAAGACGTCCGAAGTCGAAGGCAAGATGTTCACGGTCAGCCCCTTCATCACGCACGTGGAGTGCGTGCTCGAAAACGGGGACACCACGCGCTTGAACGTCCCCGACTTCGAGGCCGACAACTTCAAGAACCCGGAGTTCAGCAAGGGCGGGCTCAACCCGGGAGACTGGCATCAAGTGGCCGGCACGCCCGGCGTGGCGGCCGTGTCGAACGCTTACTTTTCACACGCCGTTTTGCCGAAGACGAGCCCCAAGCCGCCGATCTGCCAGCTGCAGATCGAGGAGCGCTGGGACAGCGCGCGTGCCAAGAACAAGTCCGCGGATCCGCTCGCTGGCGCCATGTATCGCGCGCGCCTGGCGTATCCCGTCATCGAGCTGCCGCCCGGACAGAGCGTCGCCTACGCCGTCCAGAGCTACATCGGTCCAAAGGAGCGCGACTTGCTCGCAGCCGCCGGAGGCGGCGGTCACAAGACGGACGAGCTCATCGACCTTGGCTTCTTCTCCGCGATCGCCAAGGTGCTCGTCGCGTTCTTGCTTCAGGTTTACAGCGTCATCCCGAACTGGGGCATCGCGATCATCATTCTGACGATCACGGCGCGTGTGCTGCTGTTTCCGCTCAGCGTTCCGTCGATCAAGAGCATGATCAAGATGCGCGAGCTCAAGCCGCATCTCGACGCTCTCAACGAGAAGTACAAGGACGACGCGCAGGCCAAGGGTCTCGCTCAGATGGAGCTCTGGCGGAAACACAACGTGAATCCGCTGAAGGGCTGCCTGCCACAGCTGGCGTCCATGCCAGTGTGGTTTGCGCTGTACACGACGCTGCAGACAGCCGTCGAGCTGTACAACATCCCGTTCCTGTGGTTCCCGGATCTGTCGCGGCCGGATCCCTACTACATTCTGCCGTTCATCATCGGCGGCACGTCGTTCTTTCAGCAGAAGCTCATGCCGATGCAGGGCGACCCCATGCAGCAGAAGATGATGCTGTACTTCATGCCCGCCATGTTCACGGTGTTCATGTTGTTCCTGCCGGCGGGCCTCGGCGTATACATGTTCACCAATGGCCTCCTCGGCATTGCTCAACAACAAGTCGTGGAGTGGCACGTCCGTCGAACGACGAACACTTCGACGCCCGCGGGGCCGGGCGAAATACAGGTCAAAATCAAGGACGAGACATCCGGTCGGCCAGGTTCCAAAAAGAAGAAGAAGGGCCAGCCCGACGCCTCGAATGCGGACTCGAAGCTCTCGAGCGAGCCGCTCCTTGATAAAGGAAAGGCGTAATCATGAGCCATCCCAGCGACGAAATTGACGTGGAAAAAGCGCTCGAGGCGAGCGAAGAAGAAGACTTCAGCGATCAGGGCGAAGGCGAGGACGAGGAATACGCGGACGACGCGGACTCGGACGAGGCGGACTACGACGGCAACGGCAACGGCAACGCTGAGTCCGTGGAGAACGGCGCCGTCAACGGAGCTCGCCAGCGAACCCGCCGGCGTCGCCCCGAAGGTCCCGAATACACGGGGGACGAACGCGCTCAGCAGGCGCTGCGTTTCGTGGCCGACCTGGTCCGCGAAATGGAAATGGACTGTCGTGTGGACCTGCGACGCCCGCGCGAGGAAAGCGCCCAGGACGAGATCAACATCGAAATCTCGGGGAAGGATTCGGGACGGATCATCGGTAAGAAGGGGCAGGTGCTCCAGGCTCTGCAGTTTCTCACCCACCGTGTCGTCAATCGTCCCGGGCAGGAACGCCGGCACATCCTCGTCGACGCCGAGGGGTACAGAAACCGGCGGGACAACTCGCTGGCCACCATGGCCCAGCGGCTCGGCAAACAGGCCGTCGAGCAGGGCAAGATCATCACCTTCGAGCCAATGAACCCCCGCGATCGTCGTGTCGTGCACCTGGCGCTGGCGAAGTTCGAAGGCGTCATCACGAAGAGTGACGGCGAAGGGGACGATCGCCGCGTGCAGATCATCCCCGTGCGACGCTAATCGTCGCCACCCCTGGCGCGCGCATCGTTCGGAACTACGATCCACACTGTCGCGATCGTCGGAAAGGAACTTCGATGTTTAGGCTTCGTGGAAAGATCGGCTTGCTCCTGGCTGTGGCGGCGCTGAGTGCTCCTCTCGGAGCGTGCGGCGGGCCCAAACCCGTGCGCGGCGAAGACGTCGAGGGTCTGGACGACGAAGCCATGAGCACGGGGCTAGATCGCCGGGATCTACAGCGCATGCTGCACGAGAATATGAAGGCCCTGCAGGCAGCACCGGTGATCCGGCGCTGGCAAGGCGAAAACCGGCCAACGGTGGCCGTGCTGCCGCTCCGCAACGAAACCAGCGAGCACGTCGATAGCGCGCTGGATGCGCTGCTGAGCGACATCGAAACGACGCTGGTCAACGCTGGCGGCGTGCGCGTGGTGAGCCTCGAGCAACAGCCGAAGCTCATCGAAGAGGTGCGCCGCCAGTATTCCGACGGCTTCGACCCGGCGCAAATCTCACGCTGGGGAAAGCAGGTCGGCGCGCGCTACTTGGTAACCGGCAAGGTGTTCAGCGCCGACGAACGCAACGAAGACGAGCGTCGCGTGCAGTACTTCATGTTCTTGCAGGTCCTCGACTCCGAGACGTCCGACATTTTGTTTCAAAACAAAACCTCCGTGACCAAAGCACTGGTGAACTGAGTCGTCTCGACCGGTGAGCGTGCCCGTGCCCGTGCCCGAGAAAAAAACCGCGCGCGCGCTGAACAGGCTGGCGGGGCGCGCGGGGCGTGCCGCTGCCTTTTGCTCGTTTCTCGGCCTGGCCGCCTGCGCCGGACACTCCGATCGCACACGCGAGATCCGCACGGCGCTCGACACGATGCAGCCGAAGCGCGCGCTCGCACTGGTCAACGAGGAGCTCGAGGTCGATCGCGCAGAAGACGTGCCGAAAGAGGTGAGCGGCGACAACGCGCTCTTGATCCTCGATCGCGCCATGATCCTGCAGCAGCTCGACTCGGTGAAGCTCTCGAGCCGCGACCTGGAGCTCGCCGACAAGCAGATCGAGATCCTCGATCTATCGCGGAACGCCGTCGACGACCTCGGCAAATACCTGTTCTCGGACGAGAGCGGGCCGTACCGCGCGCCAGCTTACGAGAAGCTGATGATCAACAGCATGAACATGCTGAACTACCTGGTGCGACGCGACTTGAACGGGGCGCGCATCGAGGCGCGGCGCCTGTCCGTGATGCAGAAGTTCATCCACGAGCACGAGGATCCCGCGCTCTCGATGATGGCTCCCGGCAGCTACCTGGCCGGGTTCACGTTCGAAAAGAGCGGGCGGCCCCAGGAGGCGCTGCGCTACTACGACGAGGCGCTGAAGTTCGGCGAATATCGCACGCTGAGCGAGCCGGTCAGACGGCTCGCTGCACAGAGCTCGTACCGCAGTCCGCGCATTCGCAAGCTGCTCGGCGATCAGGATCCCTTGCGTACGGGCAAGACGGAAAGCACACCGGCCGAGACCGCGAGCCAGGACGGCGACTTGCTCGTGGTGGTGAGCTTCGGGCGCGTGCCGGCGAAAGTCGCCAGGCGCATTCCGATTGGCCTCGCGCTGACGTACGCCAGCGGCTTCATCAGCCCGACCGATCACGGGCGAGCCAACGCGCTCGCCGCACAGGGGCTCGTGACCTGGGTCAACTATCCGGAGCTGGGCAGGGCGCGCGGGCAGTACGATCAACCCCAATTTGCGCTGGGTTCTCGCTGGATGCCGCTCGAGGGCATCCTGGCCGTGGACGCGGAAGCCAAGCGCGCGTGGGAAGACGCGAAGGGCGCGGTCGTGGCGTCCGCTATCACGCGCATGATCGCGCGCATCGTGGCCGGTGAAGCCGCACGGCGAGCCACCGGGGGCGGCCTCACCGGGCTGCTCGTGAGCCTAGGCACCCAGGCCACGCTCACCGCCGTGGACACACCGGACACGCGCAGCTGGGCGACGTTGCCCGCGCGCATCGCCTTCGGTCGCATGCGCGTACCGGCGGGAACTCACTGGGTCACGCTGGGTGCGCGCGGCGTGCGAAAACAGCAGCGGCTGGCGATGAGCCCCGGCGGCTGGGCCGTGCTTCACCTGACCGTCTTGTCCTGACTCTGTCCGTTACTTGGGCGAGAACGCCGCGCCATCGAAGCTGTAGCGGCGCGCCGCGTTGTCGCCCCAGGGCAGGAGCAGCGGCTCGAGACCGCCGGCGGCCGTGGTGTCCGGCGGAAACGGATAGCTCTGCTCCGTCCAGCCCACGGCGCGACCCGGCCGGAGCTCGATGTCGACGCCGCGCGCCACGGGCGAAAGCGCCACGCTGCCGATGATGCGATTGTCCCCGAGCGCGCGCCCCGTCTCCGCCGCGAAGATGCGCGCGAGCGCCGCGTCTCCCACGCGATAGACGAACAGCGCCTGACGCTGCACGACGTCGCCGCCGAGCGCCTTGCTGGCCTTGGCGCTCCGCACGGCGCGTACCACCACCTCTGCCTTGCCGTCACCCGTCAGGTCGCGCGCGGTGACGTCGAGCACGTCCTTCGGGTCGACGACGCCGATGGTGATGAACGCGAACGTCGTGCCTCCGCGGAAACCTTTGCCGAAGACGACGATGTCCTTGCCATGCACGAGCACGCGCTCGGCGCGCTCGTCGCCCGAGACGTCCGTCACGAAGTCGAAGCGGGGTTTGGCGGCGCCGAGCCCGCGCTCTTTGCGATACATCGCGTACAACCGATCCAGCAGCTCGTCTGCCGTCGGCGCGCGCGGCGGAGGGGGGGGCGGCGGCGCTGCCGGTGCGGCCGCTGCCCGAGAAGCGCCGCGTTTCGCGCTGGCCGGCGCGCTTTGCTTCGGCGTCCACCCGGCCTCGTCAGCCTTTTCGAAGCCCGTTTCCTGCCACTTGAAGGTGCGGGTTCCCACGGTCTGCCAGGGCAAGAGCGCCGCAGGCATGTCGCTGGGCATGGGCTCGTTGTAGCTGGCTGCGTCGAAGCCCTCGGCTTTGCCTTGCGAGACCTCGATCAAGGACCCACCTCCGGCCTTGGTGATGCGAACCTGATTGGCAATCTCGCCATCGGGAGTCTTGATGCCAATCTCGTGGGTGAACACCGCTTGCGGCGCGTCGTTCTGGGCGATGCGCGAGACTTGCAGCACCTCGCGATAGCGCTCGGCGTCGCCCAGGCGCTTCTGAATCACGATCTCGTCGCGACCATCGCCGTCGAAGTCTGCGAGCGTGAGGCGCGTGACCTGACTCGCCGATTGCACGCCCAGCTCGCCGAAATAGAACTGCGATCCGCCGCGGTAGCGCGGGCCGACGATGGTCAGGTAGTTGCCGTACACGGCCACGCGCTCGAGCGTCGCGTCGCCAGCGACGTTGCCGAATGCCGCCCGCGCGGCCTTCTCGGGCAGTCCCTTGCCCCGTAACAAAGACGCCACGAGGGCCTGCTCGTTCTCGAGCCGCAGCGGCGGCAGCGCAGCGCCCGTGCGCTCGGTGCTCGTGCCCACCGTCTTTTTCGAGCCCCCGAGCTGATCGGTGTCCACGTAAACGAGCGCGGCGCGGAGTCCGACGCGCACGCGTGCCGCTTCCGGGAAAGTCGACCACGGCAGCTGCGCCTCCACGTCCAGACCCTTTCGGTTCGGCGCCTCGACGACTTTGCCTAGAGCCAGCGCCGCGCCCTTGTGCTTGATGACCCCCGGCGTTTTGCCGGGGTCCCCGGGATAGATCGAAATTTCGTGCGTGATGTAGCGTCCGCTGCGATCGGGAAACGCGAGCACGAGCAGCGCGTGATCTTCCCCCGCCCCGGCGCGCGCGCTTCGCACGATCTTGTCGTCCGCGATGCGCAGCGCCACGTACAGCGACTTGTCGTCATAGCCGAGCTGCGCGCTGACCTCGGGATCCCCGCCCGCCCCTTTACCTTCCGAGAGCGGGAAGAAGCGAGGCGACCACTCCCTGAGCAGGCCGTCGATACGGAGCTTCGCCCGTGCCATGGGCTCGGCGTCGATCGGCGCCGCCTGGGCGGTCTGGCTCGCGAGCACGGCCGCCAAAACGAGACTCGCACTTCGGGCGCACGCGCGCCGCGCACTTCTGGTCGTCGATTTCACGCGCATGTCGTTCAACGTTTCATGCGCAGCTGTTCTTGGTCCTGCGCGTCGAGCTCCGCCAACGCGCGAGCCAGCTCTTCCTGCTCCGCTTGGTCGAGCTCGCCCGGGGCGGCTTGGTCCACTCGCACACCGGCCTTTGCCTCCGGCGCGGGCGCCGGCTCGGGCGCGGCCAGGCCCATTTTTCGTTTCAGCGCCAGGAGGTCGTCATCGGCGCCGCGCGTCACTTCCAGCTGATTGAAGCGGTGCGCGAGCACGTCGCCGCTGTACTCCTCCGACAGCTCCGCTCCGGCCTCTGCTTCGGCTTCGATCTGATCGATGCGCGACGACATGCGATCGAAGGCCTCGAACGCGCTCGCGTTTCGCAGACCGCTCATCGTCTCCTGAATCGCCTTCTGCGCTTCGGCGCGCTTCTTCCGCGCGATCAGCAGGTTCTTCTTGCGCTTGGCTTCTTCGATCTTCGAGTTCAGCGCGCGCAGGGCCAGTTTGAGCTGGTCCACGGCTTGTTTTTGCTTCGCCCACTGATCCTTGTAGGAGTCAGCCAGCGCCTGGTGCTCCTTCTTGCGCGCGAGCGCCTCCTTCGCCAAGTTGTCGTCGCTGGCGCGAACCGCGAGCATCGCGCGGCGCTCCCATTCGGCGGCGGTCGCGGCTTCTTGCTCGACTTGCTTGGCGAGCCGCTTCTCGTCGGCGATCGAGGTCGCGACCTGCTTCTTGGCCTCGATCAGCTGCGTGTTCATGTCCACGACGATCTGATTGAGCATCTTCTCCGGATCTTCGGAGCGGCTGATCATGTCGTTGATGTTGGACTTGATGAGCCGCGCGATGCGCGCAAAGATTCCCATGACTATTGCACCTTCTTCTGCACGAGCTCGTGCAGACCGGGAACGTGATCCGAGACAGCCATGTCGACATCGGCGAGCACGGCCTCGAGCTCGTTCAAATCGAGATTGTCGAGCTCGAGCGCCGCGCCGAGCACGATGAAGTCGCCGTCCAGCGCGTACGAAGCGTGCAGCAGATCGCTTCCATTCAGCTCGAGGAGCCGTCGAAACACGCGCGCTTCGACGGCAGGGTCACCCGCTGGCGCGGGGCCGACCTCGACGCGCACCACGAGCACGGGCGGCGCCATGCGCACGGCGATCGGCGGATGATCCGGGCCCCCGGCGAGGAGGTACGTGCCATCGTCGACGCGTTCGAAGCGACGATCCAGCTTCGACAGGTAGCCTTCCAGATCTTCGGTGGTCTTGGACATCGGTCGCAAAGACTAACACGCTCGTCCGCATCCAGAGTCCCGATCGCGCGCGACTCAGCCGGCCTTTTTGTGTCGCGCCGGCCCGCCATCGCGGCTCGTGCGGACGGCCACCAGCTCGTCGGGCGGTGGCGCCTCGGGCTGTATCGTGACGTGGGACAGGCCGAAGCGCTGCTCGAGAGTGTCGCTGACGATGCGGCACACGTCCGTGCCGTGAGCGCCGCGTGCCAGCGTGACGTGCACGGTGAGTGTGTCGAACTTGTCGGAAATTCTCCAGATGTGCAAATCGTGCAGGCCGGCGACGCCCGCACAGTCCAAAATCGTGCGTTCGATGGCCGCGGTGTCGAGGTGCGCTGGCACGGCTTCGAGCAAGATTCGCGTCGTCTCTTTCATGACGCGCCAGCCGCTGTAGGCCACGAACAAGGCGATCAGCACGGACAGCACAGGGTCCGCGCGCAGGGTGCCGGTGAACACGACCAGAAGCCCCGCGACGATGGCCGCGACCGACCCGAGCGCGTCCATGAGCACATGCGCAAAAGCGGCGCGCACGTTCAGGCTCTCGCGTTGGGCACGCATCAGCGTGGCGGCGACGACCAGGTTCACACACAGGCCCAGCGCCGCCGTGATCAGCATGCTGGTGCCGTGAATGGGCTCCGGCGAAAGCCAGCGCTCCACCGCTTCGCTCACGATCAAAAGGGCCGTGACCGAGAGCGCGATGCCGTTCACGAAGGCCGCGAGCACCTCGGCGCGGTGAAAGCCGAACGTGCTGCGCTCGGTGCGCGACTTCGCCGCCCAGTGCTGCGCGACCAGGGCGAGGGCCAGCGCGCCGGCGTCCGCCAGCATGTGTCCAGCATCCGCGAGCAGCGCGAGGCTGCCGCTCCAAATACCGACGGCCGCTTCCACGAACATGAACGCCGCCGTGATCGCGAACGCAATGGCGAGCACGCGGCGCGGCGCGGCGGAGTGGTCGTGTCCGTGATCGCCGTGCCCGTGGTGGTCGTGCCCCGACCCTTTATGCGTGTGCACGTCCTCGGCGCGCGCTACGACGCCCTGTGGCGCGTGGGCGTGGGCGGCATGACCGTGAGCCATGCGCTACGCTCTCCGGCGTCGCGCCCCTAGCGCGCTCGCGAGCGCTAGAGCCAGCAGCGTCCAGGGGGCGGCGCCCTGCTCGCCGGGAAGCGACGCCACGGCGCACCCTCCCCCGCCGTCGTCCGAATCACGCCGCCGCGACGGCGTCAGGTTCGAGCAAACCTTCTTGCTCGTGTCGCACGTAAAACCGCTCGGGCACTCCGAGGAGGCCGCGCTACACGCGGGCACGCAGATGCCCGTCTGGCTGTCCGCGCTCAAACACTGATATCCGTCGCTGCACGGTCCGCTGCAGCGCTCCCCGAGCGGCCCTCCCGACGGCGAGCTCGACCCGCTCTCGGCCCAGAACGGCGGCTCCTCGTCGACGGCGGCGGCAGCGTCGAAGGCCGCCTCCGCGATCAAGTCCTTCCAGGCCTGGACACCGCTGTAGACCGACGCGACGCACCCCTCCGGGCCGCGCGAGAGCACTCCGATGACACGGCCCTTCGCGTCGAGGGCGGGCCCACCGGAGTCCCCGGGGCACGTCCGCGCCGTTCCGAGCCATTCCGAGCGGGCGATCACGGCGGACACTGGCTCTCCGCAAGAAACGCCCTCGCACTCCACTTTGTTCTGGTCCACACGCATGCGAAGCCCCGCTCCGGTGCCGGTTGGGTTCGTCAGGCCGTAACCCACCGCCGAATAGGACTCATCCGGCGTGGGTGCAATATCGATACGCGGAACGAACGGCTGCACCGCCGCCGGTGGCACGCCGTCGCCTTCCAGCGTGATGAGGGCGATGTCCTGCCCGCAGAAATCGTCTTCATCAGGCACGTGGATGCGACCGACACCGGGGTAGCGCGTAGTTCCGTCGGAGGAGACGACGAACACCTCGCCCGCAGCCGCCGTCAAGAACTCCGTCCGCCCGCACACGATCCCGCGCTCCGGGTCTTCGCCGGTCAGCCTGCTCACGCAATGGCGCGCGGTCAAAACCAGATTTCGCGCGATCAGAGTGCCCGTGCAATGAATGCCGGCGTGATCGACGCCAAGCGATACCACTGCGGTGCTGTCGTCGTCCTCGTAGCCCCCGACGATACCCTGGCCCAGATGACCAACGACGTCGTCGCTTTCGTGGGAAGAGCCGCAGGCCAGCGTCCCCCAGGCCGCCAGTACCAGACATCCAAACGCCCTGCTCTTTGCTCCGCGCCGAAAGCTCATCTGCTGTCTTCTCCGTTGCCGCACGACTTCGAAGAGAAAGCCGCAGCTTCAGCCGGCCAAATGTAGCGTGCACCGGCGCCTTCCGCCAAGCCGAGCCGGCGCCGCGCCCGAGATGTGGCCGTAGACACCCGAGAAAAGCTGCAGCCGCAGCGGATGCGGACGTGACCGTTTCCGGCGAAGCGGGTAAGCTAAGCCATGTTCGACCACAATTTGCGCGAATGCCTGACGTTCGACGACGTCATGCTGCTCCCCGCGTACAGCGAGGTGCTGCCCGCTGAGGTGGATGTCCGTTCGCGTCTCACACGCGGCATCGAGCTGAACATTCCCATCGTGAGCGCGGCGATGGATTCCGTGACCGAAGCGCGCGCCGCCATCGCCATGGCGCGACACGGTGGCATCGGCATCCTGCACAAGAATCTGCCGCCGCAGGCGCAGGCTCACCAGGTGGATCGCGTCAAGCGCGCGGAGAGCGGCATCATCACCGACCCCGTGACGGTGCGCCCGTCGCAGTCGCTGCGCGAAGCCCTGACGGTCATGCGCGAGCACGAGGTATCGGGCGTGCCGGTCGTGGAAGGGCAATCGCCGGTGGGCATCCTGACGGCCCGCGACATTCGCTTCGAAAAGAACCTCGACCAGCCAGTCAGCGCGCTCATGACGACGGATCTGGTCAGCGTGGGCCCCGGCTGCAAGCCGGACGAAGCGCGCGTGCTCTTGCACCGGCATCGCATCGAAAAGCTGCTCGTCATCGATGCGGGCAAGCTGGTGGGGCTGATCACGATCAAGGATCTGCTCCAGGCCGAACGCAATCCGCTCGCCGTCAAAGACGAACGGGGACGACTGCGCGTCGGTGCGGCGATCGGACCCGCCCGGGATCGGCACGAGCGCACGGACGCGCTCGTCGAGGCGGGCGTCGACGTGCTCGTCGTCGACACGGCGCACGGCCATTCGAAGGGTGTGCTGGAAGCCGTGGCCGACACCAAGCGCCGCCACCCCAAGGTGCAGCTCATCGCCGGCAACATCGCCACCGCCGAGGCGGCCAGCGCGCTCATCGAAGCCGGCGCCGACGCCATCAAGGTCGGCATCGGACCCGGCAGCATCTGCACCACACGCATCGTCGCGGGCGTCGGCGTGCCGCAGATCAGCGCCATCGGGGATTGCGCCGCGGTCGCCGAGCGACACAACGTGCCCGTGATTGCCGACGGCGGCATCAAGTATTCCGGTGAGGTGGCGAAAGCCATCGCCGCGGGCGCATCCACCGTCATGATCGGCTCGCTCTTCGCTGGCACGGACGAGGCGCCCGGAGAGCTCGTGCTGTACAAGGGTCGCAGCTACAAGGCGTACCGCGGCATGGGCTCAATCGGCGCCATGAAGCGCGGCAGCAAGGATCGCTACGGCCAGGGCGGCACCGCCGACGAGAAGCTCGTGCCGGAGGGCATCGAAGGCCGCGTACCGCACCGAGGCTCGCTCGGCTCGATCGTCGAACAGCTCGTCGGCGGCCTGCGCGCCGGCATGGGCTACACCGGGTCGCGCAACATCCAGGAGTTGCGCAAAGAGGCGCGCTTCATTCGCATCACCGGGCAGGGCCTGCGCGAAAGCCACGTCCACGACGTGATCATCACCGAGGAAGCGCCGAACTACCGCGTGTGACCGCGCGCGCAGCGCCTCAGCTCGCGCGCGCCTTGTGCCAATCGCCGCCAGCCGCAGACTGCTGCGCCGACTCCGCGGGCAGCGCTTCACGCTCGGGGCCGGGTTGCCGTCCGAGCGCGCTGAGCACGGCCTGCAGCGCCGCGCTCGTCGTATCTTCGGCGAACGCGACGCCGATCTGAACGTCCTCTCCGTTGCGGACGCGCGCGCAGGCCATCGCGGCGGCCTCGGTGCCGCCGCCGAGCGCGAACTCGTCGAAGGCTTCGACGACGCCCGTCACGGCTCGCACGCGCAAGACGCCGTCCATCAGCGCCTCCACGGCGCCGTGTCCTTCGCCTTCGATGCTCACGCCGCCGACGTCGCATTGCACGTGGACGCGCGCGCCAACGCGCCGCACGTCGTAGTCGCAGAGCTCGAAGCCCGAGGGCACGCCGACATACGCCGCATCGAACAAGCGCCGCACCTCTGCCCCTTGCACCTCACCGCCCATGCGCTCCGCTTCGCCCTGCACGACCTTGGAGAACGCGATCTGCAGCCAGCGCGGTAACGTGATGCCGAAATCGCGCTCCAAAACGTGCAGCACGCCACCCTTGCCCGATTGGCTGTTGATGCGCACGACCTCTTCGTAACGGCGCCCCAGATCCCTCGGGTCGATGTGCAGGTACGCGACCTGCCAGGGTTCGTCGGGGCGTTGCTTGGCCAGCGACTTGCGAATGGCATCTTGATGACTGCCGCTGAAGGCCGTGTACACGAGCTCGCCGGCGTAGGCGTGCCGCGGGTGCGTTTCGATCTCCGTACAGTACTCGACCGTGTCGATGATGCGTCGCATATCCGACAGATCGAGCTCCGGGTCGATGCCCTGTGAGTAGAGGTTCATGGCCATGGTGACGAGATCCATGTTGCCAGTTCGTTCCCCGTTGCCGAGCAGGGTGCCCTCGATACGATCGGCACCCGCCAGCACTCCGAGCTCCGCGGCCGCCACTGCGCAGCCGCGATCGTTGTGCGTGTGGAGGCTCACCTGCACGTGCTCGCGCTGCGCGATGTGGTCGCACATCCATTCGATCATGTCGGCGTAGACGTTGGGCGTGCTCATCTCCACCGTGGCAGGCAGGTTGATGATCACGGGCTGCCCGCGCTGCGGTTGCCACACGTCGATCACCGCGTTCACCACCTCGGCCGCATAATCGAGCTCGGTGCCCGTGAAACTCTCGGGCGAATACTCGAACGTCCACTGTGTGTCCGGCATACGCGCCGCGTACTCCGCCACCCAGCGCGCGCCGTTCACGGCAATGTCGCGGATGCCGTCGCGATCGAGCCCGAAGACGCGCTCGCGCTGAACGGTAGAAGTCGAGTTGTACAGGTGCATCGTGGCGCGCCCTGCTCCGACCAACGACTCGAAGCTGCGTGCGATCAGATCCTCGCGCGCCTGAGTCAGGACCTGGATGGTCACCCCCTCCGGCACCATCCCCTCTTCGATGATGGCTCGGATGAAATCGAAGTCCGGCTGGGATGCGGCGGGAAACCCCACCTCGATCTCCTTGAAGCCCACGTCCACGAGCAGCGCGAACAGCCGCTTCTTCTGTTCGACGGTCATCGGCTTCACGAGCGCTTGATTGCCGTCGCGCAAATCGACGGCGCACCAGGCGGGCGCACGTTCGAGGACACGGCTTGGCCAGCGGCGGGCGGGGCGGTGAATGGGGGCGAAGGGGCGGTACTTGCGATGGTCGTAGGACATGGTCTCGTCTCGAAGTGGTTCAGAGAGATTACGCGCGAGTCAGCGCAATTTCTCTCCTATTTAGCCCCAGATCTACATAATGGAGCAATTTATCTCTCTATTTATAGAAATTTGAGCAACTATTGACCCCCGTGGCACGCCCAGCTCAACTCGACGAAACCGACCGCCGCATCCTCGGGGAGCTTCAGGCCGACGCGAGCCTCACCAACCAGCAACTGGCCGAGCGCGTGGGGTTGTCCGCCTCGCCGTGCCTGCGTCGAGTCAAAGCCCTGGAAGACGCAGGGATCATCATCCGACGTGTGACGCTCCTCGACCGAACCCGGCTCGGCCTGTCACTCACCGCGCTGATCCACATCTCGATGGATCGCCACACCCCGGAGCGCTTCGACAAGTTCGAGCAGACCGTCAAGCGTTACCCGGAAGTGCAGACCTGCTACCTGATCACCGGCCAACAAGCGGACTACCTGCTGATCGTCGTGGTGCCCGACATGGAAAGCTATCAGCGCTTTTTGCTCGAGCACATCACGCGCATCGAAGGCGTCACCGGCGTCTTTTCGAGCTTCGTGATGCGCCGCGCCGTGGATACGACCGCGCTGCCGCTCGGCTATTCTTGAGCGGTATTTCGCGTCACTGACGCCATACTCGTTCAGCGTACGTCGATATCCGTCACGACGAGCCGCACGTTGCCTGCGCCGCTGCTCTCCGTGCGAATCGTGAGCGTCTCCGGCGTGAAGCTGCCACCCCAGCAGAACAACGGATTGGCGAGATCGGCCTGCCAGTTGGCCTTGAACGGATAAGCACAACCCGCCGCGCCGCCCGCCTCGAGCGTGCAGAACGGCCTTTGACCTGCGGCGCCGGACACAGTGGCAGTGAGCTCGATGAGCGTCGGCCTGCGTGCGGGCGTCAGAGCCACGCCAATCGCTCCATCCTGCCCCACGGCTGTGAAGGCGAAGTCCGCGGTGGCAGCCGTCGCCGTGGCGGTGAAGCCGGTCCGTAGCGACTCCATTGGGCTGTCGGCCGCGCTGAGCGCGAACGAAAAAATGTCTCCGCA
>DATDJP010000032.1:0-51513 GCA_036520475.1 Polyangiaceae bacterium
GGGGGACTTCGAAGTCTACGATTACCCCGGTGAGTACGAGACTTCGGGCACCGGCGAAACGTATGCGCGCGTGCGACTCGAAGAGTTGCAGACTCTCAGCGAACGCGCCGAAGGCTTTGCCAATGCACGCGGTATCAGCACCGGTGCGCTCTTCACGCTCACGGAGCACCCTACCGACGCGCAGAACCGCGAATACCTGATCCTGTCCGTGAGCTTTACGATCGAAACGCACGCGCTCGAGTCCGATCAAGGCGACGATCCGGGTGAGGAAGACGTGTTTCAATGCCGCTTCCTGGCGGCCGACAGCCAGCGTCCGTTCCGCCCCGCGCGCCGCGCCAGAAAGCCCGTCGTGCGCGGCGCCCAAACCGCGATCGTGACCGGCAAGAGCGGCGAAGAAATTTGGACGGACCAGTTCGGCCGCGTCAAAGTCAAATTCCACTGGGATCGCTCCGACGCTGCTGACGAAAACAGCTCTTGCTGGGTGCGCGTCGCGCAGGTCTGGGCCGGCACGAATTGGGGCGCCATGCACATCCCGCGCATCGGTCAGGAAGTCATCGTCGAGTTCCTCGAAGGCGACCCCGATCGCCCCATCATCACAGGCCGTGTCTACAACGGCGACAACATGCCGCCTTACGCGCTTCCCGCGAATCAAACCCAGAGCGGCATCAAGAGCCGCAGCACGAAGGGTGGCGGTGCCAGCAACGCCAACGAGATCCGCTTCGAAGACAAGAAGGGCGCCGAGCAGCTCTACATTCAGGCGGAGAAGAACCAGGACATCCTGGTCAAAGCCAGCGAATCGCACTCCGTCGGCGGCAGCCGCACCAAGTCCATCGGCGCGGACGAGACCGTCACCATCGGCGCCAACCGCACGGAGACAGTCGGCGCGGACGAGACCATCACCGTCGGCGCCAACCGCACGGAAACGGTGGGCGCGAGCGAGACGATCACGATTGGCGCGAGCCGAACGGAAACCGTCGGTTCTACGGAGAGCATCACCGTTGCGCTGGCGCGCACCACGACGGTCGGCGCCGCGGACGTACTGAATGTCGGCGGCGCTCAGATGGTCGACGTCGGGGCTGCTCAAGCCATCACTGTCGGCGCCATTCGCAAAGTGACCGTGGGCGGCGCAGAATCCGTATCAGTCGGCGCGTCTCAAAAGATTGACGTAGGCGCGAATCAATCCGTATCGGTCGGTGGCAAACAGAACGTTGACGTCGGCGGCGACGTCACGCTGGCGATCAAGGGTGGCCGAAGTGCGAACATCAGCAAAGACGACGCGATTCAGGCCGGCCAGAAGCTGACCCTGGTCGCGGCGGACGAGATCACGCTGAAGAGCGGCAGCGCCAGCATCGTCTTAAAAAAGAGCGGCGACATCGTGATCAAGGGTAAAAACATCGTCCTGGACGCATCCGCAAAGATCAACATCAAGGCGTCGGGGGACATCGTGATGAAGGGCAGCAAGATCGGGCAGAATTGAGGAGCGCAGTAGGGGAGCCTTCGAAGTGGCGACGAGTTCGAAGGCGGGTGTCAACGCCAGCTGGGTTTCAGCGGGTCACGGGGTGCACTTGACCGAGCTGCGCGTGCGCCGGTACGTGAAGCAAAGTCCGAGCAGCAGCGCCATCCCGAACGCGGATGAAGCAGCGCTGGTTCGGGCGAAGCTACAGCCCGATTCACCGGATTCGCCGCTCGCCGACGGCAAACGCGTCGCGTCGGCGGGCCCGGGCGTGAGCCGATACACCGAGCCAAGCTCGAGACCCCCGACGAGCACGAGCACGCTGCCGTCTTCGTCTACCTCCACGTCCACGACGCCACCTCCGAAGTACCCTTCGTCATGAAGGCCGAGGTCGAAAATGGGCGCCAGCTCCAGCCAGCGGCCGACGGCTGCCGAGCGCTGGAGTCGATGAACGACCTTCGAGTGAAAACCTCCGACGAATAAATCGCCCTTCCACGTTGGGAAGAGGTCGCCTTCGTAGATGGCGATGCCGGTTGCCGCGATTACTTGCCGGAACTCGACGATGGGATCGACGTACGCATCATCGGGTTGGCAGGGCTCGTGCGTCGGCAAGTGATCGCAATATCCTTGCACGAGCGGCCAACCATAGTTCTTGCCCGCTTCGATGTAATTGACCTCGTCGTTGATGTCGCCGCCGTTTTCGGACGCATAGATGCGACCGTCGCGCGCGATGGTCAGATCATAAGAATTGCGAACCCCCATCGCGTACACCGAGCTCGTCGTCGAAAACGGGTTGTCCGTGGGGACCGAGCCATCGGCGTTGTAGCGAAGGATGCTTCCAGGCAAGTTCGGATCCTGAGCCCACTCCGCCCGGCGCAGGTCGCCGAGGGTGATGTAGAGCTTGCCGTCGGGGCCGAAGCGCATGTTTCCCGAGTAGTGGCGATCGGTCGACCTGCTCGGCAGCTCGAGCCACGGATCGGCGAGGACCTCGGCGGCGCCACTCGGCGCGAGTCGCAAGCGCGCGACGCGGATGTGATTCAGATCCGCGAGCGGCGTATAGAGCACCAGAAACTCCGAGGTCGTCGCGAACTCGGGCACCACGGTGATGCCGAGCACACCCGCCTCGTTGTTCGTGTGCGGCTCGAAGCGAGCGATCGGAGCCGCATCCAGGACTCCCTGCCGGACAGCCCGCACATTGCCCGCTTTCTCCGTGATCAGCAGGGTGCCGCCCGGTGCCACCGCCATCGCCACCGGGAATGAGAGACCGGTGACGATTTCTCGGAACGGAGCGGCGGCTTCCACGGCATGCACCGGCGCGGGCGAGAAGCTCAACGCGGCAAGCAGGCAAACGCTCCATCGTTTCATCGCTGCTTCATCCCTCGGCGGTCGTATCCGCCTTGTTGGGTAGGCCATGGCGCGTCCGCGAGACCGACGTGATCCTCCAAGCGGCCGCTGACGAGCGCGCCCGAGAGCGTGTTCGCGTACCAGCCGGCGTCGCCCGCGAGCACGGGCGCGCCCTCGATGGGCAGGTCGACGACGCGCTCGGTGCTGCCGCTCGCGCTCACGCGCACGATGCCCTTGGCACCCACGTAGATCCAGCCGTCCGTGCCCAGGGTCGGAGCAGACAACACCGAGCCTCCGACTGATTTGCTCCATTGAACGCTACCGCCGGCTACGGCGTACAACGTGCGATCGGTCGCGCCGACGTACAGCGTGCCATCAGCCGCGAGCGCCGGTGGAAAGACGGTGGCTTCGGGGTACGTGATGGTCAGGTCGAGGCTCAACGTGCCGCTGGTGCTCACGGCGACCAAGTGTCCCATGCTCGTCCCGGCATAAGCGGTTCCGTCGTTCGCCAGCGTGAACGCGCTCACCGCGTGCCCCGCCGACGCCGGCAACTGAACCGGAGGAGCTTCGGTATTCGGCGCCGTGAAGCTGTGAATCTTTCCGTCCGCCGTGCCAACCAACACGCGCGTGCCCGCGGACGAGACGTCGAGTGCCGGCGCCGTGGTTGGCGGCGAGCCCAGTTCGGCGCTCCACGCGAGCGTGCCGTTCGGTGCCAGCGCGTACAGCCTCTGTAGTTGTGACGCCACGTAGATGTTGCGGGCCGCATCGACGGCCACGGACGCATCCACCGGCGCGCCGGTCTCGAATCGGAACGCGAGCGCGCCGTTCGGTGCCAGCGCGTACACGGAGCCGTCCCATGACGAGACGAAGATACCCTCGTTCGTCACCACGGGAGGCGCGTCGATGCGGCCCTGAGTCGTGAACGTCCAGGCGACCTGTCCGCTCGGGCTGACAGCGTAGACGCGACCATCCCAAGATCCGACGTACAACGTGCCGTTCGCGCCGAGCGCCGGCAACGTGACGTAAGGCCCGGGGGTCGTCACCGTCCATGCCGTCGCTGATGCGGCGTCACCATCCGGAGTTCCTGCGTCACCGTCCGTCGCGCTGCCATCTGACGATCCGTCGCGGGCGTCCGTTCCCGCATCGCGGGTCGGACCGTCCGCTTTGTCGTCATCGGAACACGCGCTGGCGCTGACGAACGAGGCGAGCAGGCCACCGCACAACGTGGCACGGAGAACACGATGGACGATCATCAGGCCGCCTTTCCCGGGAACGGCCGTTCAGCTTCCCGCATCTGCGGCGAGCGACACGATGAAGTCCCTGACCAGCTCGAGTGCATCGGGATCCGGCTTTTCGCTCGCGAGCGGAGGCATGTCCAGCTGAATGCCCCCCAAGCGATTGCCTCGAGACTGCATGCGCAAAAACACTGCGCTCCGCTCCGGCAGGCCAGGGGTAATGCGCGCCGTTGCGCCACCCCATGGCACGGCGGGCTCGATTGCCACCGCGGAGCGGTACGTCGCCGTCTCCGCCACGCTCCCGACCCCGCTTGCCGACAGCCAAAAACGCAGGTTCAGCGTGGCCCACAGCTTGGAACGTGGATTGTGGCAGTTGCCACAATTGGCGTGCAGGTAACCGAGCGCGGCTTGCGTCCGCTCACTGCCGGGAAGGTTCAAGATCGGCGCCGACGCTGACGTCAAGAGCCCTTCTGTCTGCAGCTGGTCGAGGCTCAATGGCGTCGCGCTCGCGAGCTGAATGGCGCTGACCCCGAGGAGCACGTCGCCGATGTGGGCGTGACACGATCTGCAGTCCGTTTCGGCAGGGATATCGTGCTCGGTGCCGCTCGCGTTCGGAACGCCGGCAGGTACAGCCTCGGCGTCACTGCCGTCCGCGCGCCAGTGATAGGCCGTCGCGCGCCACTCGCCGGGCGCAGTCTTCTCCAGCAGTCGTGTTTCGACAGGGACGCCGGCGACGCGGAATTCCTTCCAGGCTTTCGTGCCCACCGGGTACTGCCAGTGGTCCATGTCCATCGTGTCGATGCGCGTGGAGTCCGGTAGGTACAGCCAGCGCTCTTTGGTCGCTCCGTCCGACCATAGGGCAAAACGTGGCGCGAAAGGCCGTACGCCGTCAGCTAGAGCGCGCGTCGCGACGCTCGAGAACAGACCCGTCTCCGAGAGCAGCGTTGGCGCGGAAGCGCCGTCGTTCGCGTCGGGCAGAGCGGAGTCCGGCGCATCGATGTGCACGTCGCTGCGGAGCCCGGCGTCGGTGGGGGAGGACCGGGACGCGCCGGGGTCGGAGCAGCCTGTGGCGCACACCCCGAGAAAGAGCGCAATCGAGCCGCCCGCGCACGTGGGGGCGCTGCTGCCGAGGCGCAAGAAGCCCGCGTTGACCGCGCGCACCCAGGCCCGGATGACCGGAACGAGCGCTTCGGCTTCCACTTGCGACGCGTCGAGCGGGTTCGCCGCGACGTTGGCCGCACCGGTAAATGTTTCAGTCGTCGAAGCGGGCAAGCCAGGCCTCCGACCCGTGGGCGTCGAATCCGTCAAACTCGATGTACTCGTTACCCCGATATGGCTTCAGGTACGAACCGACCTTTCGGTAAAGCGGCAGGTCGTCGCCGCGGTTGCGATCCCCGAGCTGCGGCGCCTCGCCGGCGCGGATGCAGAGGCCTGAGCCCATCGGCTGCACACTGATCGCGTCGTCTTTCAGGTCCTTGCGGACTTGCTCGATGCCTCCCAGCTTTTCGGTGACTTCGGGTCCGAGCAGGGTCAGCCAGTTCACCGGGGGTAACGGATGGTCGGCGATTTCACCGGGCGTCGCCCAGGCGAACCCCGGATAGCGCTTGTAGAACGGCGCGACCAGATTTGGGACCACCGGAACACGATCGGCGGAGCCATCGTTCCAGCAGAGCGAGTAGCCCACGGTGCCACAGCGGAAGGGAAACGCCTCAGCCAGTTCGGTCACCCAATTCACGAGCTCGTTCGGGTCTTCTGCAACATCCGGTGGCAGGTCGAGCTCGAGCACGCTGAACTCGTGGTAGGCCGTCGTGTGGAATACGGGAGGAAGAAAATCGTGCGTATCGCCCTTGCGGCGAAAGATCTTGTATTCCGGCAGCGACAGGCCCCTTGCCTGGCAGAGCGTGGGAAACACGTCCGCGTACTTCTGCGAGAACGCTCGCGACTGACGCATGTTTTCTGCGTGATATCGATCGACGTCGGCTCCGTACCGAGCCATGAACAGTCGGTAGCAAGCGACCGCGCGCTCTCCAATCGCTTCGAGCGGCTGACTGGAGTAGAGCGCGATTTGCAGAGACGCTGAGTAGAGCGTTCCGTCCTTATCCGCGGCCGCGAATTGTTCTAGCTGAGGGCTTGGTTCCTTGGTCATGTCCTGAATGCTCCGTGTGCCGCGGACGAAATCACCATCAAGACGGGCAGCGCGCGCAGAAGGGCAGCAAGATCGGGCAGAACTGAAGCTCATGGCGCCATCCGGATGTGCGTGCAGTCGAGATAGTCGACGTCGCGGTTGCGAACGGGCAGTGAGGTCTGCCAGACGAGGCTCAGTTTCCTTTGTTCGACGGCGATGACCACAGTCGTGAGAAGCGCGGAGTGATCTTCCTGGCGACCGTTGATGTGAGCCGTGAACGTGGGCAAGAGCGCGGGAAGCTGCAGAACGAGGCGCCCCTCCGGGGTCATGTTCTCCAGCAAGACCATCTCGCCGCCGCGCACACTGGTCATTGCTACTTCTTCGCCTTCGCCTTCGCCTCTTTCTTCGGCGCGGCAGCCGGACCACGAGGAGTGCGCAGAACCCATTCGCATCGATCCGGCGTCATCAGAGGACGCAAGCCTTCGTCCGTCAGCAGGTCCACCGGTGCGACTTGTGCAACATCGACTGGCCACCAGATGCGAACGGCTCTTTCAACCACCTGCCAAGCGTCGTCGGAGCGGCCAGCACGCGCGAGCGCGGATGCCGCGAACGCGATGGGATCGAACGTGATCAGATCCCCGACTCCGTCCTCGTCGAACAGGCGGACCGCGGTGCGGTGGGATCCAAATTTGCTAGCGAGGGCGAAGAAGTGGCGGCGTCGGTCAGCGTCGTCGTCGAACAATTTCTTCTTCTTGTGCTGAGCTACCTTGTCGAAAATGACCGCGTCCACCTTCGCGGCGCGCTCTTCCGCGTCTAGCTCGCTGTAATTCCCCCAGTCCCACACATACGGAGATTGCCCTTTGCTCTTCGCAAAATCGATCAGCTGATCGAGCCCCGACGGATCGTCGCCGCTGGCGTACTGTTTCAGCTGCTTGTCCCCGAGGAGATGCTTGCGGATTGCGACTGCCTCGGCGTGGATGTCTGCCCAGTCACCGGCCTGGATCGCCGCGAGCGCCATCAGATTGACCGTCTCGGTCACGACGTTGCCCGTGTGAGCAGCCGACGGTTTTCGCATGAACGCAGAAGCGTGACGCAGCATCTCCGACCATTGTCCGCGAAACGCTTCGATCTGTGCCAACGACGCGGCCGCGGCCGGGTCACCGCCTTCGAACAACGTGCTGAGTTGCTGGACTGCCCCGTCGACGTCACCTTGTAGCGCGGTCTGCTGCGCCAGTTGCTTCGGATTCAGCTTTGCCATACGGCCACTCCGGGGTTGTGCCGGCGCGCAATTTCGGCATGGGCGTCGTCATCGATGTCCAGATTGCCCTCGTCATTGACGAAGACTGCTCCCTGCGCAAACGAGTCCGCGAACGTCTCGATCATCGTGGTGACGTCCAGATACTCGACCGGCTGCTCCGGTTCACCGTGAATGAAGCCGATGACCGGCGCCCTGTCTGTCGGCTTCTTCTTACACGGCACGATGTAGAAGCCGCCCGCGCCGTCCTCGAACAGCGGGTACCAGCCCTTCCGCCACTGTGGGGCGAGCTTCCGTCCCTCGAAGCGCTGTCGCGCGTGCTCGAGCGATGGCAGATAGAAGCCCGGAACAATCCACAGGTTGCCAAGTACCTCGTGTGGGCTGACCACGATGCCGTTCCTCCAGCGATAGACGGCCTTTATTTCCTCGGTGAGCAGAAACGGTAGCGTCGCCTCCACGCGAGCTATCTCGGCAGGCGTCAGGCCCGGTTGCAGCACCGACACGACCGGACGACCGAGCCGCGCGAGGTGAGCGACGACGGCATCGAGAGCCTGGAAGAGCCGCGTTTCGTCGACCATACGACTCTCACGATACTCGATTGGCCATCTTTGATCTTGTGCTTCTTGTAGAAGCCCGGAGAGCTTCCCGCCCTGTTTGTTCTGCTCCTTCTCCTTGATCGGCGCAGCCTCAGGTTGGACAGAAGCTCATGATCGAGGCCGCAGGTGAGAGCACGATCAAAATCGGCAGCACGAGCATCGTGATGGAGTTTCATCGCGACCGTTGATGTGAGTCGTGAAGGTCAGGACGATGGCGGGCAACTGGAAAGCGAGACGCCCCTGCGGGTCATGTTCTCCAGCATCCACATCGCGGGACCCTACTTCCCTCGGCGACACTTGACTGAGCTTTCCGCTATTTCGTCTTCGTCTTCGTCTTCGTCTTCGTCTTCGTCTTCGTCTTCGTCTTCGTCTTCGTCTTCGTCTTCGTCTTTGTCTTCGTCTTCTGTTTCTTCGAAACCGCAGCCGGACCACGAGGCGTGCACAATACCCACTCGCATCGCTCCGGGGTCATCAAGGATCGCAAGCCTTCGTCCGTAAGAAGCGCCACGGGGGCAACCTGGGCGATATCGACCGGCCACCACAAAGGAGCCGCCAATTCGACCACCTGCCAGGCTTCCTTGGCCCGTCCGGCTCGCGACAGCGACGACGCTGTGAACACGATAACGTCAAACGAATCCAGATCGTCGATTCCCTCTTCGTCAAAGAGGTGAACAGCGCTTCTATAGCAAGCAAAGCGCCAGGCGAAGGTGAAGAGATCTTGGCGACGCTCGCGCGCGTTCTCGTAATCACCCTGTTCGTCCATTTTCGCGACGTAAGCGTCGAACTTTGCGGCGCGGGCATCCTCGTCAAGCTTGCTGTGAGTGCACCAATCCCACACATAGGACGATTTGCCGCGACTCCGCGCCAGCTCGATCAGTTGATCCATGCCAGTCGCAGAATAGTTGCTTCCATCTACATAGTCCTTGAGCTTCGGATTCGCCAACAGCTGAGCGCGGATCGCAGTAGCTTCCTTGTGAATTGCAGGCCAAGCACTCGTGTTGACTCCGGCGAGGGCCACCAGGTTGGTAATGTCCGTGAAGACGTTTCCCGCGTAAACGGAGGAGGGTTTGCGGAGGAACACGTAGGCATGTTGCAACATCGGCGGCCACCGCCCACGGAAGGCCTCGCTCTCGGCGAGCGATGCGGCAGCAGCAGAATCACCGTCCTCCAGTAGCGCTGTGAGCTGTTTGACGGCGGCGTCTAGGTCGCCCTTGATGGCAGTTTCGTGCGCAAGCTCCCTTGGCTTCAGTCTTGCCATTCTGCCACTCCAGGGTTGTGTCGACGCGCGATTTGGCGGTGGAGATCGTCGTCGATCTCCAAGCTGCCATCCTCGTCCAATAAGAACGCGCCTTGAGCGAAGCAGTCGGCGAACGTCTCCATCATCGTGGTGACGTCGATGTACTCGACGGACTGTTCGGGCTCCCCATGGATGAAGCCGATAACCGGCGCACGATCTGTCTGCTTTTTCTTGCACGGCACGACAAACGAATCGCCTGCTCCGTCCTCGAGTAAAGGGAACCAACCTCTTCGCCATTGGGGCGCCCGCTCCCGTTCCTTGAAAACCTCGCACGCCTCCTCTAGTGAGACCAGATAGAAGCCGGGGTAGAACCACAGGGTTTCCAACGGATCACCTTCCTCCGCGCGTTCCGTTTCGCCACCGGTAAAGCGTGCGCACTTCTTCCGTCAGCAGGAACGGCAGCTGCGTCTCGTTCTGCGCAAGCTCGGCGTCCGTGAGACCGGGCTGCAGCAGGTTCACGACTGGACACCCCAGCCGCGCGAGATGGGCAACGCAAGCGTCTAGTGCCTTGATCAGTCGCGCCTCGTCGATCATACCACTCTCACGATATACTTCTTGCCATTCTTGATCTTATGCTTCTTGTAAAAACCCGACATTTCCCCGCCCTGTTTGTGCTGTTCCTTCCTGCTGATTGCCATGACGTTCGCGTTCTTGCCTCCCTCTTTCGACGAGGCGAATGGGAACTCGTCGAGCGATTTTCCTTTGCCGGCTTTCTTATTCCCTTTGAGGGCGGCTTTCCGGGTCTTGCGGATCGCGCTCTTAGACGTTTGTCTGGTGAGAGTCCGCTCGCCATTGGGTCCCATTTTTCGACTGCATGTTTGCAGTCTTCTGTTTGAACTCATTGCTGTCGAACTCCAGCACCGGCAGCACCACGTTGGGCGCCTGAATCACACCCGGTGTGGTCGCGGAGTTCGGCGGACTGCCGCAGTTGTTGACCATCGCGTCGCTGAGCAGGTGCACGTTCTTGTCTTCGATTTTTACGTCGAGCGAGCCAGGCGCGTACCGCGAGCACACACGAAAGCGCGCCGGTAGCGGCTCCCACGTCGCCGACACAGTCGGTGAGGAGTTGATAGTCGCTCGTTCGGCGCGCAACGCCGGGAAAGCGCAAACAGCTGAAGACCCAGTCGTCGGTGCGGTGGCGTTCGCCGTTGATATCGCCGTACAGCGTCCGCCGCTTCTGCTGGCAAGCTCAGGGGCAGCGCCAGCATCGTCCTCCAAAAAACGACGACATCGTGATCGAGGGTAAGAACCTGGTGCTGGACGCGTCCGCGAAGACTAACATCAAGGCGTCCGGCGACATCGTGATCAAGGGCAGTAAGATCGGGCGGAACTGACCACGGAAGAGCAGAACCCATACGACGAGCTACCCTATCGATCGCGGCCGATCGAATGGACAGCACCCGAGCGCCTGGCACTGTGCTCACTGCTGCACGGAGGCCCGCGCATGCCGGCTCTCGACTACAGCGTGCTCGAGCTCGGCTGTGGGAACGGCGCAAATCTGCTGCCGCTTGCCCACTATCGACCGCACGCGCGTTTCGTGGGGGTCGATGGGTCGAGGCGGGCCATCGAGATGGCGGAGGCCAGGCGCCGCGAGCTCGACCTTCGAAACCTGTCCTTCATTCACGCGGATTTCGTCTCCGCTGCGGATCACGTGGGCGGCCGCTTCGACTTCATCCTCATGCACGGCGTGTTCTCCTGGGTCTCACCTCGGACGCGCGCGGAGCTTCTCGAGCTGTGCGCCGCTCGGCTCGCACCGGCGGGGCTTTTGTATTTGAACTACAATGCGAAGCCCGGCTGGAACATCCGCGGCATGGTGCGAGATTTCTTGCTTGCGCAAACCGCGAGGGCCACGGGTCTCGGAGCTCGAGCCAATCTGGCGCGAGAGGTAGCGGCCAGTGTCGCCGCCTCGCTCGAAGGGCTCGAGCATCCGTACTCGCAGCTCATGCAGCGTGAATGTCGTTTCGTCTGTGAGAGCCATCCCTCTTACGTCGCGCATGAATTCTTGACCGAGCACAATCATGCGTTCTGGCGCAGTGAGTTTCTGGACATCGCCGGGCGCTACGGCTTCCAGTACGTGGCGGACGCGGACTTCAACTACGAGTCCGGCAGGATCCCCGACGGTATCGCCGAGCAGATCGCGGCTTCTGGGCTCGATCGTTCCTCGCTCGAGGATACGATCGACCTCCTGTCGTACAGGCAATTGCACTCCCCGATTTTGAGCAAAGCGGGCCTGATGGCTCGCTCGCCGGAATCGCACGAGCTTGCCGAACTATTCGTCGCGTCGCCGCTCGTCCGCACTTCCGAACAGCAGCCCTGGCCGCGTTTTCGGCACCCGTCCGGCTACGAAGTCGATGCCAGGGAGCAACCGATCTGCCAGGCTCTGGACGTTCTGTCATCGCTCTGGCCGCGCGGGGCACGGCTGGCGTCCCTCTTCGAGCCAGTCGACCCGTGGCTCGAGGATATTCTGCTCCTTCACCGCCATGGTCTGCTCGAGCTGCGCGTCGTCGAGCCCGATCTAGCCACAGCGGCGACCGCGCTCCGTTCCTGCGAGGAGCGATGGGGCGGCTACGTCACCACGCCTTACCACACGTACGAAATCATCCGCGCAGATGCCGACGAGTGATGAGCTAAAGCCGATTCGGCAGATCGCCCGCGCGCACTGAGGCGAGCGCTGCGAGCTCGGTGCGTTGTCGCCGAGCCATGGCCCAGGTTGCCACTGTGTGGCGGCCGCCGCTCGCGATGCGCAGCGCGGTGGCAAGAGCATGGCGACGGCGCAGCGGTGCGCCGTACAGCTCAGCGCGGAGCGCGTCGAGATCGAAGATACGGCCGCACAGCCAGCGCGATGCGTCGTTGAAGCGTCCGTGGTGCGCTCTCCACCACGTCTCTGCTGCGACGGCGTCGATCAGGGGGAGCTCGTCCACTGCGTCAGGCACCAGATCGGCGTCCAGGTCGTCTTCCTCGAGCGGGGGCAGCGTGGCGGCTTCGTCCGCGTCCGCGTCGTCTTCAATGGCAGGCGGCTCTGGTGCCGGCGGCGGGTCGGGCGGCGTGAAGCCCGTGATGGTGCAGAAGGCTTCGCCAGCCAGCTTACACACGCGGTCGTCGTCGGCGTGGAGCAGCGACAGCAGCGTCACGGCATCCCCGGCGCGGCCGCCGAAGCCGAGGGCAAAGATCGTGTCGCAGCGCAATGCCGGGTCGTCGAGGTATGGGCGGACGCGTTCCGGATGACCGAGCAATGCGGTGAGCAGAATTCGCCGCGCGTCGCTCGGCAGCGGACGCGCGTCGATCGCTTGGCATTCCTGCCACGCGGAGCGCGAGGCGAGCACGAGCCCTGCCTCGATCGCGGCGTCGCGCACCCGCGGATCGCTCGCTCCGAGGTGGGCGTCCACGGCGCGGACGCAGTCGCCACGCCCGAGCGCCGCCACGGCCTCGAGCCCAGCGACCACGAGCCCGGGCTCCTCGCTCGCCAGCGTGTCCCCGAGCAAGGGCCCCGGGTCCGTGCGGTGAGCGGCGAGTGCCTGCAACAGCACGGCGCGCGTCCCAGCAGTCTGCGCGGTACGCACAGCCCTCGCGAGTAGAGTCGGTAGCCGGGGTTCGTGCGCCAGCCGTAGCGCCTGGGCCAGGCCCGTGCGCCGCACCGGGTCCGCATCGTCCAGAGCGGCCACGATGCGAGTGAGCGCGGCGTCGGCGTGCATCCCCGAAAGGAGTGCCAGCGCCGCCGCGGTCACCTTGCCTGCTGGCGCGCCGTCCTCGCAAATGGCCGGCGTGAGCAGGCGCTCCGCCACCGGCGTGCCGCCGACCACGAGCCCATCGATGTGCGCGAGCAGCCGCTGCTCGACGCGGACGTCGAGCTCGTCGAGCGTGTACGAGCTCGAAGACAGGCAGCGCGGTCGCATCTCCAGCAGATACTCGGCTTCATCGAGGTGCTCCTCGACGACTTCCCACAGGATCGCGTCGTCGCTTTGAGCGGAGCCGTTCACGTCGAAGCCGAACATGCTGTAACATGGTGCGCCGAAAGGGCCAAGGCGCGCACTGGGCCCCTGTTGGCGCCAGCTGTGGGGCTGGATCCGCCATCGCTAACCCGAAGGCTCGACATGATCGGCAAGAAGAAGGCGACCAAGAAGACGGCGAAGAAGAGGCCCGTAAAACGGACGGCGGCGAAGAAGCAGCCGCCTGCGAAGCTGGCCCGTCGCAAGGAGCGCACGGAACCCGGGTATGAGCGTAAATCGGTGACCGATCCCTTTCCTGCACACGCCGATCAGATGAAGGCGGCGCTCAAAGCCATCACCGAGCCCGCGTTCCGGCAGCTGGGCTTCCAGGGTTCCTTCCCCAAATATCGCCGCATCTCGCGCGAACGCCACGACGTGGCGTGGTTCATGTTCGGACGTGCTGGCAGTGCTGTCGCGGTGGCACTGGCCGTGGTGGCGGCGAAGAAGGGCAGCACGCTGAGCGACGACTATGGTCGCGCGCGCGGGCCGCGTTCGCAGCGCACGGCATTGCAGGCAGAGACGAAGTACAGCCCGGGCATCCGATGGTTCATCCTGGACGACGACAAGCTAGGTGCCGGTCGTTTCGACGAGATCGCGAAGCTGTTGGCGAAGTTGATGGAGACGCAGGGCGAGAAGTGGTTTCACAGTGGCAAGGCGAGGAAGAGCGGCTAACTCGCCTAAGGATCGAAGTACGCCAGCCACTCTTCACTGAGGTCGTCGTCGACGTCGAAGTTCTGGTCAGCCAGAAATCCCACGTGATCGCGCGTTCGGACCGGCGCGACCGCGTGACCCACTGCTCGATAGGCCCCCAAGTCCTCCTGACGATTCACGTCCCCGAGTCGTGGCCGATCGCCCGCAGTGAGCAAGAGTCCACCCGGGAGGTGGTCGATGCCGATGTCGCTGCCTGCAAGGGGGGCAATCAAAGCATCCGTGCCCCCGAGCTGTTCAAGGAGCTCCCTGCCGACGAAAGTCAGCCAGTTGACCCGCTTCAGCCCGCTGGGAATCGCCATCAACGTGACGTTCGGGTCGGGCAATTCGATGGCGGGGAAGCGCTTTGACAACACTCCCATGGTCCGGCGTGCCAGGGCGGATGTTTCTCCCTTGTCGTCCCAATTTATCGAGTAGCCGGCGCAGCCCGAATGAAACATCAGGTCGCCCGCGAGGGTCCTGGCGGTCTCGTGCAAACGCGCGGGCCCTTCCTGGATGAAATGGAGCGGCAGGATCAAGCGCAGCACGCCCGCGCCATCCTCTTGTGAGGCCCAGAAATCGAACGCGGTGTCGGAGGGCAGGTCCGGGACCGAATTGCCGTCGAGGTTCAGCGTGAAGATGTCCTGCGTCGGGTCAGGTCGCCCCAGCCAGCGCGGTAGAATCTCGAGGGCCACGGCGTCGATGGGCTGCGCGTGACTCATCTCGTGCGTTGCGTAAAACTTCAGCCTGTCGCCAATCACCGTCAATGCCCGGCGATAGCAGCCCTCCACTTCTGCGGCGTGATCGAAGAGCGAGCCACGCCAGTAGACAGCGACCTCGAGGCACAGCTTCATGTACTCGACGTCGTCGTCCTTGAAGATCAAATCGTCCTGGGTCATGTCTTCTCCGTGTTAGCAGCCGCAGGTCTTTCGACTCACTTCTTTCGGAACACGCCTCGCGAGACGCGTCTGGCGCGCCTTCTGGTCGTTCCGCCAGCGATCGCCAGGACCCTTGAAATCGAAACACTGCACGATTTTCCCATTCACGATCAGCGCCGCGTCTGGGATGGTCGTGCGCGCGACGCCGTTGAACATGTGAGGACGCGCGCTTTCCGGCGGAAACTGCAGGCCCTTCTTTGCGAGCGCGGGGTCCTTCAAGAGGCGTTGCTCGAGCTTGCGTGAGCTTTGCCAGTTCCCGACCTCTGCGCAAAACTCTTTGCACAGCAGCTTGAACGCGTCGTCGATCTTCTTGGCGGTTGCTTGATCGAGGCCTGCCAGCGTTGCGCCCGTATTGGGGGGCGTACCGCTCGGGCCGCAGTTGTTGAGCATCGGCTCACCGAGCAGATGAACGCTCTTGCCTTCGATCTTGACCGTCAGGGAGCCAGGAGTGATGAACTTCGCCGGTCCGTGCGTGTTGGCAGAGAGCAGCCCACCACCGGTGCCTTTGCTCGCGATGTCGCCCATGCTCTCGAACATCGCGCCGCGGATGGCGACTGCTTTTCCTTCGATCTTGACGCTCTTCGAGTATCCCTTGGGAGAAGTTCCGGACTTGGCGATGTTGGGCAGCGGTGATGGCACGAACGGCGCCGGTGGGCCGGGCATCTTGCAGACGTTGGGCAAGGTCGCCTTGGCGATGCCCAGGCTGCCCGCGTGCACCGGCGTCTTCGGCGGGTGAATGCCGACGCTAGCCAAGCGCTACCTCTGCTTCGATGAGGCTCGCGCCCCTTTGTCCGCCCTCCGAGCTCGCCCACAGCAACGTGCGTGACCCGCTGGCGTAGCCGCGCGCGGCCGCCTCGCACGCGAGCATCGTGAACAGCGGAATGGACGCTGCGCCCATGTCGCCCCATGAGTCCGCGGGCGAACGGTAGGCCAGCGGATCGTCGAAGCGCTCTGCCAGGCGCAGGCAGACGAATCCCCACTCTTCGCCGCGATAACGCTCGCCGTTGATGTCGCAAATCACGTTGTGGATCTGGTCGCCGCTGGCAAGCGTGGCCGTCACGGCCTGCACGGCCGCGGTCAGGCCCTCACCCAAACATGTCTCCGGCGTCTTGATGCGCTTCGTCTCGGTGGTCAGCGCGAGCGCGCTGATGGTCCCTTGGTTTCGCAGACCAAGCCGCCTAGAGCCGTAGTCGGTCATCAGCAGCAAAAACGCGGCGCCTTCGCCCGGTACGAACGCAGAACGTCCATCCTCTCCGGCGAGCTGCCGGTGGTTGTCGAGCCACTCCATGGTGTCGGGATGCAGGTAACTGTCGACTCCGCCGACGAGGCACACGTCCACCATTCCGGTCGCCAGATCCGCGACCGCGGCCCGCAGCGCTGCGACTCCCGCGGCATGACCGCGCGGATACAACTTCACCTCTCCGATCTCGACCGGCGCGCGCAACGCCGAGAGCTGCCGCCCCAAGCTCGCAGCGTCGCTCTCGCTCCATCCGGGCCGGAACTCGGGAAGCGCAAGGTGCAACGGAGCCGGGCCCAGGGATGACGCGTGCTCGCGCAGAAATTGGCACGCTTCGTCCAGTGCGGAGCGGGCAAGCGCCAGCAAGCGCGGGTTGCCGACGACGCCCGGATCGAGCCGCGCGTCGGGAGCGGCGACCATGGGTTTACCCAGGCGATCGATCAGGAAGGCGTGCTGGCCGAGACGGTTGATGCCTGCGCGTAGCGCTGCGGCGCTGGCGGCCGAGCTCAATCCCAGTGGTGTGCGCGCGCCGGTCGCCACGATCACGGGCGGCGGCCCCATCAGACGTACGCCTTTTCCTGGACGATGGTCTCGTCCAGGTAATCGACCTGCTCGTGGCAAAGCAGCGAGCTCGACCACACCAGGATCAAGCGTGGACGATCGGGCTCCACGATGACTGTCGCGAGCCGACTACGGTGTTCCTGCGAGCGTCTGCCGTTCATGAGCCCAAAGCGAGTGGTGAACGCGAGGTAGATCTTCGGCAGCTCGAGCTTGAGGAAGCCGCCCGGAGTGAGGTTTACGAGCTCGACGGTCTCGCCTCCGCGCAAGTGCGTCGGGGCTTGCTGATCGGGAGGCGCAGAGAGCAGCGACCTCGGGTCCCAATCCGCGGGTAGTAACGGCTTTCTGCGCGCGTGCCACTCTTCGTCGTAGGTGCCCTGGAGCTCCAGGCGAGGTGACCAGTGACCGGCGATCGCACCGAAGCCTGCGGGTCCGGCCTTTTCCGGGGGTTGGTCGGGGTACTCGAAATTGTGCAGGGGCCGACCCGTGCGAAGCGTTTCGTCGATGACCACGCCGCGCCCGACGGGATTCCTGGCGTCCATCTTCTGCCTTCGAGGATCGGGATCCGTCGTGTCCCAGCCGCCGTAGGCGCGCTCGTAGACGATCGGGGCCTGAAGAATGGGCTCTGGCTTCGAAGCGCGAGCTCCGCGCACACCCTGCTCCCAGGTTCGATCGCCGAGCACGCGCACGACCTTGTGAACTCGATCGACCCGCAGCGACACGAAGAAGTCGCTGCTCGGACGCCCGTGTGGCGCGTAGGCCGTGCCGTTCACCAGCACATCGGTCGTGGGCTTGGGCGCCACCAGGTCGGCGTCGTAGCGCAAGCTCGACGCGCCATCTTCACCATGGAATTGCGGCAGGAGCAGCGGCGCTTCCTGCTCGTCGGCAAGCGCGAGCGTGCCGTTCGGTGCGATGTCGAACGTCGCTTTCACCGCCACGATCCACTCGTGTACGCCTTCCTTCGTCCGCCCCCAGACGCGGCCCACTGCATAGGGCGTGCGATTGGTAACAATCCACACTAGGCCAATGATTTAACACGAGACGGCTCAGTTGATCTGAACAGAACCACCCTTGATGCGGTTCACGCCGCGCGAGCGCGTCTCCACGTAGGCCCCGCGAATCACCACGCGACCGTTGCGGCGCAAGGTGATACTCGCCTCGCCGCAGCGCAGCTCGATCTCGTCCTGTGCTTCGAGCACGACGCGCCGGCCATCGACGCGCGCTTCCTTCAGCGCGGGTGCGTCCGCTTCGGTTTCTGGCGCCGGTGCTTCGGTCGGTCGCGGATCGAGCAGCCCCACGATGATCGGCTGATCGGAGCGCTCTGCTTCGAAGACGACCAGCACTTCACGGCGGTTCGCCGCCAGCGCTTCGAGGGTGTCAGCGGCGAGTCCCAGTGTGGAGCGCGCGCGCAGCGGCGCGTGAGGATTGCCGGGATAGTCGACGACGGCCATGCCGCCGTCCACGCCCACGATGAACGCCGATCGATGGCCGCGAAGCCGCGTTCGGCGGTTCGACCGTTGAAGCTCGACGACCACTGCACGTTTGCCCGCACCCATGGCGCCGAGTGTAAAGCGGAGTCGTCCGAGCGGCCAGCGCTCAGTCGCGGCCCCGTCAGAGCTCGGTGTACGCGCCGGGGATCACGAAGGCATCGTCCAGGCCGGCGACCGTGAACACTCCCCAGCACGCGAGCTTCGTCTGCGCGGCGAAGGCGATGTCGTCTTCCGGGTCGCCGACGGGCCCGAGGACGGCCAGGTTCGAGCGACGCACGCCCCAGGAGCCGGTGCCGTGCTGGAGCAGGGCTTCGTGCAGCTCCCGGCCCGCTTCGTCCGCGTTCTTCAGGACGGCCACGCGCAGGCGGATGGGCTGTTCCGTGCCCACGCCGGTCAGCACGAGGTAGATGAGATCCGCGCGTGGGCGTTCGACGCGCGCGGGGATACGCTGCCCTGCCAGGAACGCAATCAGATGTGATTCGTTCAGCTTGGCGTAGTCCGGCTCGAGCCCGACGTCGCCGCACAGCCCGGGTCGGAAGCGTAGAGTTTGAAGGTCACCGCCGCTCGCGTCGTGCACGTGGTCGCGCAGGTCTGCACCAGACGTGAGCTTGAGGCCCGAGCCGGATCCACACCCGGCAAGCAGCAAACCCAGAAGCCAAACGGAGAGGCGCATCGCGTGCATCGCTGTTTACCTCAGACGGCGCGCGCCGAGTACTTGCTTTCAAACCCAATCAGACTGGTCAGCCGCGCTCGGGGTTGATAGGGTCGCGCGGCACGCGATGCGGTTTTCATGGCTTTTGCTGGTTGCCGGCGCGTCGTCGGCTTGTGGGGGAGCGGCAGGAGCGGCGGACGCAGCACGCAACCGCACGTTCTACGATTGGTCGGTGGCAGTCAGCGGTGACGGCGCCACGAACCAATACGAGCAGCCCTACCCACCGCTCGACCTGGCCGCTTCGCCGCCCGGGCTGCACTACACGGGCGTCACCATCGTGCGCGGTGGCGTGCACCTGTCCCGCCCCAAGACCTGGATGATCCGCGAAGCCAGCAACGATCCGGGGCGCGCTTACATTCAATATGTTTCTCCTCGAGCGTACTCGTTCGCCGTGTACGAGCGCTCGGACGCACCGACGGACCAATGGCCAGATGTCCTGAAGCGCTACGAGAAGGATCTGAAAGCCGTGGGCGCTAAGGCGACGGGCGGGCGGGTGCCAGTTGCCTCGGCGATCGGACAAGGTCGCGCGTACACGCTCGAGCGCCCCGTGAAAGCCGCTAAACGGCCCTTCATGAGCCGCAGCCGCGAGATCGTGCTGCGCGGGGAGGGACGCATCGTGCTCGTGCAAATCGTCCATGAAAACGATGACCTGGCGCCGCTCGACGACGAGCTGATGCGCGTGCTCACCACGCTCGAGGTGCTGTGATGCCGCTTCGCGGCGCGTTGGTTGCGGCTGCACTCGCGGCGCTCGGGTCGGCCGCGTGCGCCAGCGCCGTCGAATCGTCCAAGATCGAGGACGGGGCGCGGCGCGCCGTGCCGGTGCCCATTTGCTTGAAGCCGCTGCCGCGTCACGCCGACCAGGGCGTCATCTCGCAGCCCACGGCGGCAGACTACTGGTCCATGATCCTGCCGAGCTACGAGCCGGGTGCGGGTACCGTTGACAGCCGAGGAAGGGATTGCGCGGGCCGAGCTCTGCTGTCGAGACCGGAGCTGGCGCAAGCAGAGGGACCGCAGGAAGGGCCAATACCGGCTCGTCCCGAAGATGTCACGGTGACGGGCGCCGCAGATGGTTTCAAGGTGGTGTGGCTTCGCACACATCAATTCGCGGACGGAACTTCCGCAGGGCCACTCGCGCTGGTCCGCCCCCGTGAGGCTTACGCGGAGGTCTACGCGGTAGGGCTCTACCGCGGCATTCCCGCTGCGTCGCGCTTCGCCTTCGAACGGCTCGGGTTCCGCATCCTCGTGACAGCGACGAACGACGGCTGCGCCGGAGGTAAGGGAGCGGACAGCTGTCAGACGAACCTGACGCTCTTTCTGTGCACGGGGGGTGAGCTCTTGCCGAGCGCGCAGTTTGCCACGCTACGGGTCGAGACGGGCACCGAGCCCGGCATGGACCGCGTTCAGTATCGTCTGACGGCCAAACCCATCTACGAAGCCAAGTCCGTGCGCGTGCGCGAGCAGATGGTCGTGCGCGACTCGGGTCAGAACGAGCTCCGCAAGTCGAACCAGGACCGCGTCTTCTCGCTGCAGGGTGGTACGACGCTGGCTGCCAAGACCGAGTCGCTCTGGACGCAGGTCGTGGGCCGGAAAAAGGCGGCGGAGCTGCCCGCGTCGCACCCGCCAGTCGACAAGCGCAAGTAGGCGAGCTCGGACGGGTCTCGCGAAGTCGTGGGCCGCCCAGGGTTGTACCGTCAACGGCGCCGATTTGGGGCCGGTCTTCACAGGAGATGAGGCGGGAGGTGCTTTTGCTCTTCGCGAACTTAGTACGTGTTGTAACTAAGATTGCGAAGTGAAAAACCCCTACGGGGAAGCGCCAAAGGCCGCACCCCGTGCGCGTCTTCGCGCGTGTTGAGACGGCCCTTGTCGGTTTGCCGGCTCGCGAAACGACGCAACGACGAACAGCGGTTCTACCAGCAGATCAGCTTGCCGGTGTAGCCGCACTCCGGCCGCTGCATGAGCGCGTACAGCAGACCGGTGCCGATGCCCGTGGCGAGGCCGATCCCGGCGCTGCCCCAGACCTGCCCGCCAGTTTCCCAGTTGCCGGCGGTGCGGCCTACCGCCGTGATCACGCTCAGCACGAGGGGCACGCCGACGTGACCGACGAACGCGCCACCGTTGAAACGCCCGTCACTCCATTTGAAGGTGTCGGCGAGAAATACGCCGGTTCCCTCGCCGAACGCCGAAAAGGCGAAGAACGAGTGCGTGGACATCATGCCGTACGATGCGCAGCGGGGGTCGCCGAGAGTGTCGTCGTTGCAGTCGGGCCGGTTGCCTTCGATCCAATCCTGGAAAAAGACTTCGTTGGCCAGGCTGAGCGCGGTGATCGTCATCACGGGCGCCAGGACGGACACGTGATAGCGCGCTTTCCAGCCAACGGTCACTCCGGGGTCGGAATAGAAGACGCGCGGCATGAGCAACGCGACGCCGCCGGCGGATAGTGCCGTGATAGTCGTGGCCGTCTTCCAGCCACTGTCACGCTCCGGACGCTCGGCTTGAGCGCGCACAGCCGGCGCGTACAGCCAGCACGTGAGAAGTGTAAAGCCTAGTACTTGCTTGAACCCACCGTTACCCACGGGCGCGGAGGTTAGCTCGGCGCTCGCTCGAACCGCAATGGGATCGTGGTCCTGCGCTCACTTCCGAGCGCGGAGCGCCGCTCGGTACTCCGACACCGCGCGCGTCATCGGCTTCGTGTCGATGTACGGGACCAGCTCATCCAGATCCAGCGCCGGGAGCAGCTTACTGCGCTCGAGCCGCACGTACTGCTCGTCACGCAGCTCGAAGACTTCGAGCTTGCTCCGTTTCCAGATCCAGACCTCGCGCACGGCGAGCTTGCGATACACCTCGAGCTTGTCGATGCCGCCCGACGTCCAGATGACCTCGATGGCGAGATCGCAGCGCGCGGGGTCCGGGTCGTCACCGAGCACGTAGCATTCGTCCGGTTCGCCGCCGCGGTCGCTCTCTTTGCTCTCGTGTGTCCAGGAGCCGTAGGGCGTGATGCCGACGTTCATCTCGAGGCACCACGCCTCGACCAGACGGCCGATCATCGACTTGATCATTTCGTGCGGGCGCGACGGGCTCATGAGCTCCAGAACCCCTTCGAGGTAGGTCATGCGCGGCACGGAGCGGTCACCACGAATCTCCAGGTGACGCTGGTAGTCCGCCCACGTCACGTTCCTGAGCACGACGATGTTGTCCGCCGGGAGCGGCGCCTCAGTGGAGATGACCGGTTGAGCCATGACGCGAGTTTAGCTCAGAGCCAGTCGGCCACCAACCCGGCGGGTTGTGTGCTTTTAGGCCGGCGGGCGGCGGCGGGTGTACTCGCGGTACGCTTCGGCGAACTCTGCGCCGAGCACGCGCGAGAAGCTCTCGCTCTCTTCGGAGAGCTCGGCGTAGCGCTCGCAGTAGGCGTCCCAGAGCGCTTTGTGACGGCCGCCGAAGGCGATGCCGAAGCTGCGCCGTTCGCCTGTCGCGCTCTGTTCGATGTGTTCCGGAGACAGCTCGTCGAGGAGCGCTTTGACGCCGCGCATGACGCCGTCGAGCAGCGCGACTTGGTGGATCATCAAATCGGCGAAGATGTTCTCGACGGCTGCGGACGCGTCGAGCGACGGATCGCGGAAATTGAGCAGCGCGTTCGCGACCTCGCCGGGCGTGCGCGCGGCTTCGACCTGGCGATAGCCGCTGGAGCGATGCAGACTGCGTTGTGACGCGGCGTTCTTCAGATCCATCGAAGAGATGAACTGCGCGTACCCCTCGCGCAGCGGGAGGAAGCAGCGGCAAAAGACTTCCATCGAGTCGTGGAGCTTCGTGATCAGGCGCGCGATGTCGCCCGTGGTCTCGAGGGGCGCACCCGGAACGAGCGAGGTGGCGAGCTCACGCAAGCCCATCAGCGCCAAGCTCTCGAGACCCATGCCGAAGTGCTGCGTGTTCATTCCGACACGCGCGGAGGGGTCGTTCGGGGGGTAACCGGGAGCGGCAGGATAACCGGGAGCCGGGTAACCGGGGGCCGGCGGCGGGTAATGCGCCTGAGGATAGGCACCGGTGGACGGAGAGCCGTATTGGTCAGGCGTGGCACCACCGGGGAGCGGCGGGAGCGGCGGGAGTGAGCCCGGTGACGGCACATGCCCAGGCTGCGCGAATTCAGCGGTGCCGGGCATCTGTAAGGGTGGCGGCGCCAGACCTTGCAGCATGCTGACGTTGCCGAGCACGCTGCCGGCGTGTTTGCGCGCACGCGTGTCAGCGCCGATCGGAGCTTCGCGAATTTCGAGCCGCACTCCGAGTCGGCCCACGAGAAACTGAAAATTGCAGGGGCCGAGATCCACCTGGGTCTGCGCGGGTATTCGTGACACGGTTCCTTCGGGTGTGCGCACGTACACGCCGTTGGTGCTGCCGAGGTCGCGAACGGTGAAGCGTCCGTGCGTCTCTTCGACGCAGGCGTGAAACTCCGAAACGAAGTTCAGGCCGAGGGGGCAGTCGTTGAGCGGGTTTCGACCGATGCGGATGGGCAACGCCGCGAACTGCTCCTGGCCGGCATTTTGGCCGTCACACGGCGCAAAGTGGAGGACGTAGCTCTTCGGCACCTGCTCAAACTACCCCGACGTCTGTACTCGGTCCACAAAGCGCGGGAAATCGCGGGTCTAGCCCAGAATCTGTAAAAGCTGGTGCAGCGTGGTGTCGGGTGCCGACAGCGCTGAAGCGAGCTCTGGCGGCAGCGACAGGTCGGGACGTTCGCGGGCGTGGGGCGTCGCGAGGTCACAGAACGCGTCGCTCTTCCCTCGGGCACCCCACAGCTCGGCGAGGGTTTGCTTGGGCGGCTCCCCCAGGTGCAGGAGCACGTGCGCGTCGTCATGGTCCGCTGACCAGAAGAAGCTCGGGACGGTTCGGGTCCACGCCATGCCGCGACGCAGTAGATCGAGCCAAAAACACGCGACTGCGCCGCCGCCGTGACCGAGCGGCAAATGAAACGACAGCGGCGTGTTCGGTCGCTCGGACGCGCGGTGGGGGCGAATGGCGTCGGCAAGAACCGCCAGCGACTCCAGGAAGTGCGCGGACGACTCCGCGCAGAGAGCGGCCAGCTCCGGCGCCGTGCATTTGTGTAGCCACTCGTCGTACGCGCTGCGTGCGCTCTCCAGATCGGGCGTCAGCACGTGCTCGATGTGCGAAAGTCGAGACGCGGGGTGGATGCCGCGGTCCGACGACTCGAAGACGATCTCGGCGCTTTGATCCCAGAGTTGCTCGAGCAGGACCGGTAGGAGCTCGGGCGATGGCGCGAGCGTCGCCGGGCTCTCGAGCTCTGCCACGACCGCGAGCGGAAACTGCCGACCCAGCTCGTCGGCGCTCGGCGCGATCGTGCCGGCGAGGACGGCGTCCTTCCCCGCGTCCAGGCGCACGCGGAACACGAATGCGTGGAGCGCGCCGTTCGCGAAAGACCGCGACCACTGGTCGCCGCAGTGGCCCGCAGCCCAGTCCATGTTCTCGACCAACCAACTATCGAAGGCGTGGAGTGCAGCGCTCGTTGGCGAACGCAAGAACTCGCGTTCCGACCGGATTTTGCCGAGCGCGGCGACTCGTGAAATTCGCAGAGTGGTCATGCTCCGCTCATGGACCCGCGCCTCCGGCGGTCACGGCGGGGGGGCACTTCAGGCGCCGGAAGAACCCCGGCACGAAGGGATGCATGCTCTTGGACGGCCGGACGGAGACGGTCGCGGAACGGGGCAGGGTGAAGGTGGCGAGCCACTCGCCGCCCTCGGGTTTGAGGCCGCCGTACGCGAGCAGCCGGAACAGACCGAAATCGCCGTTGCGGCCGACTTCGTCTGCGAAACCAGCGCCTTTGAGCTGAAGCCGCGCCCCCTTGGGGTTGCCTTTGCCCGGCCATTGCATGCGAAAGGCGGAGCCGCGCGCCTTGGTGTGCTGCCCGTCGACGGTGAACGTCACGCTGGTGACGTCCGCTTCGCTCGACTCGGCGCGCAGGTCGAACAGCACGTTCATCTCGGAGCTCGTGCCGAACGTGGCGTCCGTGATTTCCTGCGCGACGTTGAGGCAGCGCAAGAACAGCGGGTGGAACGGCAGCGGATCGGCCGCGGCCTTGGGTCGGAATGCATTGCCAGATCGCTCGAGGCGGTCACTCAGGTTCTGCTCGAAGAATTTCCAGATCATGCCCGTGGAGGGGCGGAAGAAGTCCGCGAACTCGGCGATGGACACCTCCCCGGGGGTCTCGCTGAACGGATAACGCGGCGCGAGTTTCTGGCTGTAAGCTTCCCAGACCTCGGCCTTCCACTTGTCGCTCATGGCGCCGAAGGCGGTGCCGGCGACTCCGGCGCGGCTGCCGCGGATCGGGTTCATCAAGAGCGGCTCGGTGACCAGACGCGTGTCCCGATCAAAGCTCGCGAGCAGTCTCTGAACGACGCCGACGGCGCTCGTGAGGTTGCTTTGAAACTGCGCGGTTGGCTCCGCTTCGGCCTTGCCGAGTTGCTCGAGCGCCACGGTCAAGCCTTGCAGCTGGTCGATGTACTGGTTCAAGCCGGAGCTCGCCACATTGGAGTCACCGAACTTCACCAGGTCCGCGAGCTGCGCTTCGACCGGTGAAATTTCGGGCGCGCCGGCTTCCGCCTGCGCCTCGCCCTTGACTGCATTATTGACGCGCTTTTTGACTTCGTCCGTGACCCTCTTGGTCACGCCTTGCGGCGTTGCGGGCGGGGTCATGTCGAGCCGCGCGTTGTCCACGACCGCCTCGAACAGGCGTTTGTAAGGCCCGTTCGCCTCGCTGAGCGCCTTGAGCTCGTCGGTGGCCGCGCGCAGATCCGGCGGCGTGTGAACGACGATGCCGCCCAGGAAATCGAGCCACATGCGCACGTAGCGTGTGAAGTAAATCTGCTGCAACCGCTCGGGGCTGGTCTTTGCCGACGCCGTCTCTGCGCTCGGCCCGATCACCCAGGGCTCGACCTCTCGGTGTCCTTCGCTCGAGTAAAGGTGCGTCTTGATCTTTTCCCAGCCGGCCTTCGTGTACGGCCCAGGCACAGCGACGTTCTTGCGCCACTCGAAGAAGCGCTGCGCGCCCTCGATGAAAATGCGCTCTGGCAGGACCGGTTCTACGTCCTTCGCTTTTTCGATCATCCATTGGTACTGAATCTCTTCGAGCCTCTGCCCGAACAGCGCGCCGCGCGCGCCGCTCACGAGCTCAGGCTCGGCACGCCACGCCAGATCGGGCTGCTTCGCGAGCGCCTGGACGTAGTAGCGAGAATGGGCGGAGAGCTCTTCCTGGTCAGGGCTGGCTCCCCCGCTCGTGCGCGCCCACTTCTCGGCGAGCCGTTCTTCGGCCCACTTCGCGTCGAGGTGCGTCGGATCCGTGAGCATCAGGTACAACTTCAAATCGTCGTACGCTACGCGGAAGTTCTCCGCATCGACGCGTGCCAGGTTGCCCGCGCGGCGCACGTCGTTGACGATTTCGTTCCTCAGCGGTCCGTCGACGACTTTGCGTAGCCGGGCGACGTACACGCGGAGCAGCGGCTCGTACAATGAAGGCGCCGTGTACGGGCCCCACATGCCGGCTACGTGGAACTCGCTGCGCGCCTCGTCGAGTTTTCGAACCCGCTTCGAGATCGCGGACAGCGCCGTCGCCTCGGCAGCCGTATCGCTCGCGGGAATCCGTTCGAGCCGAGCGATGTCTCGCTGCGTGTCGTCTACGAGGGCGGAGTTGCTGGCGTAGCTGACCGCAGCGGGGACCAGGATGGCGATCGTCAGGAGCAACGCGCCGCCCGCCAACAGCAGCTGCTTTTTCAGACGGCCCTGCAGGCTCGCGGTCGAGCGGAAGGCCGCGTTCCGGTCGGGGAAAACGACGTCCTTGAACACATCGGTGAGAAAGTAGCTGAGCGTCTTCGCCTGCGGATCTCGACCCTGCGGTCCGCGCAAATTGAAGCCGGCGAGCATGTTCGAGAGCACACTCTGCAATGGGCTTCCCACCTGGGTACCGCTGGTGAAGTAAAAGCCGCGCAGGATGGGCGCGTCCTGGTACGGATTGGTGTGATAGAAATCCTCCATGAAGCGCGCGAGCGGCGCCTTCAGCGCCGCGAACTCGACGGGGAATTGCAGGATCTTCGCGCGCGCGACGACCAACCGTTCACGCGGCAGCCGCTGCAGCAGCCGCGCGTGCAGCACCTCGACGAGTCTCGCGAATTCGGCGTCGAAAGCCGACGCGGGCTCCTCGAGCCGTGTGTCGTCGAGCGGAAACGTCGCGCCCCAGACTTGCTCGCGCTCCGGCTTCGCGAGGTCTTCCCAGAACTCCACGAAACCAGGGATGAGATCGGCCTTCGTGAAGAGCACGTACATGGGCAGCACCATTTCGAGCCGGCCCATGATTTCCTCCGCGCGAGCGCGCAGGTTTGCGGCAACCTCCTCGATCTTCGCTTCGCCGGCGCCGACCAGGTCGCCAATGCTCACTGCGACGAGGATGCCGTCGAGCGGCCGCTCGGGGCGAAAGCGTCTCAGCGTGTCGAGGAATGCGAGCCATTCGTCCTGATCGTCGCCCGGCGTGGCGTAACGTCCGGCAGTGTCGAGCAGGATGGCGTCTCGTCCGAACCACCAGTCGCAGTTCCGCGTGCCCGCGGTGCCGCGCACCTTTGCGCCGCTTCCGCCCGGCGACACGAACGAAAGACCCGACTGTTCGAGCGCCGTCGTCTTGCCCGCGCCGGAGGGGCCGATGATCACGTACCAGGGCAGGGCGTACAGCGCCGCACGACCGCTGCGCGCGCCGAGCTTCGAGCGTTTGAGCTGAGCGATCGCCTCCTGCATGCGCTGCTGCAGCTGCTCGATTTCGGCTCTGCGACCAGGTCGCGCGTGTTTGGCCTGCTCGCCGGCCTGGCGCGAAAGCTCTCGTTCGAGGGCCGACGCGCGGCGGGCTGCGCGAAAGCGCCGAAACCCGAAGAAGCCGGCCACCGCCAGCACGAGCACGACCGTGACGACGATGCCGATGCTGAGTGAGACCTCGAGTAGGGCCACGCTGGCCCACACGCAGGTGATCAGGAGCAGAGCGACGATCCACAGCCACAGCATCGAACGTCCCCTCATCCAGCGACGAGCGCGGCGGCCGACGTGACGTCCTTCACGGCCGAGCGCATGGAAAGCGAGAGGGCGACGAGGACGATGACCGTGACGGCCACGGAGCCGGCGAGCAGCAGGAGCAGCGGGCTCTTGCTGAACTTCTCGGCTGGCGCGCGGTCGGGCAGCCGAGCGTTGGGGCTCAGCGTGCTAGCAGTGGGCAAGCGCTTGCCGAGTTGCTCCCGCGCGCTCTCGAGGAAGGTCGCGATCGGCCCGATGTCGCCGGCTCGTTCGTAGGCGCCCCGAAAACCGAGCGCGAGGCACAGGTAGTACGCCTCCAGCGCGGCAGGGCGGCGGCCGTCGTGGAGCAGCGCGCGCATGCGCACGAAGAAATTCTCGCCGGCCGTGTTCTCGCGATAGAGCAGGAGCTGCAGCGGCTGGCTCATCCATTCCGTGCGCCCTGCCCAGCTCGATTTCAAGATTTGCTCGTCGATGAACGCGACGAAGGCGTAACGCGCTTCGGCCAGATCGGCTTCGGCGACACCGGCAGCGCGACCGCTGGTCACCATCCGTTCGAGCACGCCGAGCAGCCGCTGCCGGAGCTCTGCGGGGCTCGGCAGATGGGCGGAGGGCAGCTCCGCGGCCAGTACCAGCACATCGGCCGAGCTCCAATAAATGGAGTCGGTCATTGCAGGTACCGCGCATCGAGCGCGTACAGCGCCAGCTCCGTGCCGGTCCAGTCAGCATCTGTCGGCAGGTACAGCGCGATCGTCGAGGTCTTCGCGATCTCGTCCCAGTAGCTGCCCTGCTTCGTGATCCGGAAGAAGCAAACTCCAGGCTTGATCGGAAGCGCACCCGACGGCTTCCATTCGACCTCGACGCGCACGCCGTAGCGCGTCTGCTTGACGATCTCGTAGATCTGATTCCAGGCTGCCACTTTCAGCAGCGCCGGCACACGGTCACGCAAGATGGCTTCGGGAATCGACGCCTTCACCGCGACGAACAGCTCTTGTTTGAGCAGGCGCGGCTCGGGCACCTTGCCCAAGCACATCCCGTCGGGCCGTTGCTCGAGCGGAATTTCCACGTACTGGCGCTCGATGCCCACTGACAGCAGCGACAGCACGCGCGCGAACATGGGCTCGAAGGTGTCTCCGAGGTCCAGGTAGTTGAACTTGGGAATGTTCGCGGGATCCGCGTCCGTGGAGAACGTCGTCAGCTGCCCGATTAGCGTCGCGAGCAGCAGGTACGCTTCTTCGGGGTGGGCGCGGCGCGTGTCGAGCAGGTGAGCGAGCTGGGGGATGCAGCCGTTCAGCGAATGCAGGAGCCAGAACGTGCGCGCGTCGCTCACGTGAAAATCGATCGCCCCGTTGTTCTGCTTCCGTTCGGCAGAGAGCTGGCGCTGGCGCGCGGTGAGCGCCGAAAGGACGCGACGCAGCCCGCCCTCGAGGAACGGCGCAGCGCCAACGTGCAGCACGGGCGGCACGTAGTTGTCGCGAATGATGGGCTGCCCGTTTTGCTGGCGAACGATCTCCGCGATCCGCACCACGGAGAAGCCTTCCTGGCGCTCGCTGCCGAAGAGGATGCGCAGGTTGGGCTCCGCGAAATCGACGTCTTGTTGCGAGCCGCCGGTATTCAGGTCCGCGGTGCCGCGAGTGAGTTTGCGATAGCGGCGCAGGCCGGCGTCGCCGTCCTCGTTCAAATTGGCGGTCGCCTCGGTTTCTTGGGCGAAAGCGAGGAACACCTCGAGCTTGCGTGCGCCGGGAGGGAAGGCGGACTCGAACGATCGCGGCTCGGGCGCGGCTCGGTCTGTGCCTTCTCCACAATCGAGGCTCGTGCCATCGGGCCAGATCGCCGAGAGGCGTTTGAGACGAAATTGTCCTGAGACGAGGCTCCGGTCGTCGATCTCGAGCACCGTGATCCCCCAGCCGTAGCGGTGTACCGCGGCGAGCCGCTCCTCGAGCAGCACCTCGTGGTAGCGGTCCTGCTGCTGGAAGTGATGCTGACTGACGAGAAGCCCTTCGCTCCAAACGGGCTTGCTTGGCATGGTGGTTCGTGCCTCGCGACCGCTTATACACCATCCAAGCAGACGCTGCGGCTGCGGGGCGGGTCGGACGGCTCACAGTACCTCGCCTTACAATTTTGACTATCCGCTGCCTTGACCGACCCGACGATTGCCGGTTACCTAAGCTCGAGAGCACACGGGTGAGGAAGTAGGGCGGGTCAGGCATCGTATGTCAACGTTACGCGCGACCTGGAATCGCCCGCGCATCGGCGCGGCCTTGCACGAAGCCCACGAGCTGGCCCATCCGTTTTTGCGATCGATAAGGAGCGACACACATGGCCGTCGATAGTTTTCTGAAGATTGAGGGCGTCAAGGGAGAGTCCGAGGACGCCAAGCACAAGGGGGAGATCGACGTTCTCTCGTGGAGCTGGGGGGCTACCCAGGCCGGCACCACGCACACCGGGTCCGGTGGCGGGGCGGGCAAGGTGAGCGTGAAAGACTTGGCAGTCGTCAAATACGTGGATCGCGCGAGCCCCACCTTGAACAACATGTGCTTCTCCGGCTCGCATTTGAAGCAGGCGGTGCTCACGGTGCGCAAGGCCGGCGGAGAGGCGCTCGAGTACGTCAAGATCACCATGGAGGACCTGATCGTGTCTTCCGTCGAAATCAATGGCAGCGCCGGCCAGGAGCGGCTCACCGAGAACGTGAACTTCAATTTTTCGCGCGTGAAGTACGACTACACGCCGCAGAAGGCGGACGGCTCGGGCGACGCCGCGGTGACGTTCGGCTGGGACATCGCCAAGAACGTCAAGTGGGGTTGAGGGCCGTCACTTCGGCGTCGTTGCTTCGGCCGCGGGCTCTGTGGGCTTGCAGCGCGCGGCTCTCTCATCCGTGAAGTGCTCACGGCCCCAGTCGAACGTCGGCGGCACGCACAAGTCGCTTTTGTCGTGCCCGTCGAGCAGCTCCTGCAGTGACTCGCGCGCCTGGAACACGACGTCCCGTGGCACCTGCACCGCGAATTTCTGACCGGGGATGTCGGGCACGACGTCCCCCAGAATGTCGCGGTTCAGGCGTCGGATCTGAATCACGCTCGTGGACGCCGCTCGTGCGATCAAACCAAGCCGAGTGCCGGGCGGCGCATCCAGGTCCGCCGTCACCTCGGGCGCACGCATCTGCGCGCCGGCGAACTTGAGGCGCGACAGGTTCTTCATGATCAGCGCATACGCCTGAATGCGCGGCACGTAGCCCGCCGTTTCTTCGGGTACGAGACTCGCGTCCACGAGGTCCCAGAAGCGCGCGTCAGCGCCGGCGAGGTGCAGGCGAGTGGCCATGCCGAAGGGCCCGCAGTTGTAGCCGGCGAACACCAGGTCCCATGAGCCGAACTTCCGATACATGTCGGCCAGAAAGCGCGCCGCGGCCTCCGAGGACTTCGCAGGGCTCAGCCGTTCGTCCACGACGTCCTCGATGACTCGCAAGTTGTAAGCGCGCGCGGCCCCCGGGATGAATTGCCACAGGCCAAGCGCGTTCTTGGGAGATTTGGCCTCGACGATGCATGCGCTCTCCGCCATCACGACCGCCATCAGACTCTCCGGAAGGTCGTAACGTGCGAGCGTGGCCTGGATCTGGTCGCGGTACGAACCGCAACGAAATAGCATCGTTTGAAAGCGTTCTCGGCCAGCCGCGTGCTCCGTGTTGAACTCGAACTCGCGCCGCACGCGCTCGTCGTCTTCGACGCCAATCTCGGGCAAGGTCAGCCCCAATAGCCACCTCGACCGGAGGGCGCTCGGCGGACGCCGACGTTTCGCCAATGCAGTGCCGGCGTCGGGGAGAGAGAACAACTGTCGCGCCTTGCGCCATTCGCTGCAGAGCGCCTCGGAACCTTCACAACTGGGCATCCGCCCCAGCTTGAGCTGCAGCTCGGCGTCTTGGTCGAGGGCGTTGCGAAGCTCGGGCGACTCTTTGCCTCCGTGCTGATGAATTTGCGGCAAGAGGCCTTGCAAGTGCTCTTCAACCGTCGTGAGGCCCGGGCTCGGGAGAGCCGCGTGCGCCGGCGGCCCCGACGCGCGCGGAGCTCCGCTGATGGAGGTCGTGGGATTTTCGTCGTCCGGCTGCGAGCGGCGCGTCACGAGGAGCACGATCACCAGCACCGTCGCCAGGAGCCCAACGCCGCCCAGCGCCACGAACCCCCAGCTTAGCGTGCGCACCGCATCGCGCGCGCCACGCGGCCGCTGGGCCCTCGGCTTGGCGGCGCGCCGCTCGCGCTTTGGTGCGGCTTTCGCTGCGGACGGCTTGTTGCGGCGGCGCAAGAAGTCCGTCATGGCGCCGCCCTTCGGGTGCTCGTGAAGCGACGGTAACGGCGCCGAAATCAGCGGAGGAGGCGCAGGCGGCGCGCGTCCGACGCCGCCCAGGCCGAGGATGGATCCCGGTGCATTCGCGGGCGGCGTTTCGGCTTTGGCGCGAGCGCTGCCGAACGCCCGCAAGCCGAAGAGTGTCCTGCCCACGACGCCGACGGAGGGCGCAGGTTGCACCACTGCGAAGCCCGCCTTCGGCGCTACCGCGACCTGAGGCGGCGCAGAGGGTGTCGTGTCGAGCCGAGGGGGCTCCGAAGGCGCGGGCGACGATGAAGCGGCGGGTCTGCGGTCACGGAAGAGCATCCCGGCAGGCCCGGCTTCGGACACCATGGTGTCGCCGCCGGCCTGCGCAGCGCCCGGCAGCGACACGGGAGGCGGAGGTTGCAGCGCCGGTGGCGGCGCTGGTTCGAAGTCGCTACGAGTTCTATAAGCGGTCAGCAGCGGCGGCGGCGCGATCTCGCCCGCTGGGGGCCCGGCGCCGGCGTTCGCCGGTCCCTGGGCCGGCGGTCGCGGAGGCATCGGTGGCAGGGGCAGCGCGTAAGCATGCTCGACCGGCGAGAGCGCGTCTTTCGCCTGCTGGAGCAGCTGACCGACGTCCTCGAGCGTCGCACCCAGCTCGGTAACCGGGAAGCGTTGATCGCCGTCGACGAGCGCGTCGAGGCGGCTGAGATGATGCGCCAGACCACCAAAGCCGCACGCGCGCGCCCGTGCTTGGAGCTCGACCGACGCGGCGGCCAGGGCGTGGGGTCGAACGCCGCTGATCTCGCGCAGCGACGCGAGCAGCTGTTTCCATCCCGCAAGGTAGCCCTCGACGTCGACGACGAGTGCTGCCCGCGCGCCATCGCTGCCGAAATCCCTCTCGCCGCCCACCGCTGTGCGCTCTCCTGAACCTTACCCGAATCCTCGCTTTAGCACACAAAACGCGCCGTTCTCAGGGCGCGGCGCGATCTACGTTTGCTCGGCGCCGCGCGCGCTCCTCTCGGCTCGATCGCTAGCGCGATAGCGGTTGACAGCGGCGGGTCACTGCCCGCCTAATCAATCGGGATAACCTCTGGAAGTGGGTGGGGTTAACCTCGGCTCCGCGCGCTTCGGCGCCCGCCAGGTAACGTAATCTCGAACCGGTCAGTAATGTCGCTTTTGGACGTCGAGAGCTTGTTAGAGCCGATATCGGCCGGAAATCCTGCCGGTGAGCTGCTCGAGGACGACGCGGCGTTCCGCCAGCTCGAGCGCGCGGTGCAGGGCAAGCCCGAGCAGCAGATCGGGCAGACCGTGGTGCGCAAAGCCGAGCCTCCAGAGTGGCCCGCGGTGCGTGATCAAGCGGCCGACCTCCTGCAGCGCACCAAAGACTTGCGGGTGGCTGTGCACTGGGCGTGTGCGCTCCTGCATCTGGATGGCTTCATCGGTTTCGCTCGCGGCCTCGGCTTGCTTCGCGCGCTGCTCGAAACGTACTGGCCGAGCGTTTACCCACCCCTGGACGTCGAGGACGGAGACGATCCGACGGCGCGCGTCAACGCGCTCGCGGCGCTGAGCGACTCGCAGCAATTGCTGGCGCTGCGTGCCCTGCCGTTGGTGCGCTCGGTGGCGTTCGGAGGAGTCAGCTTGCGCCAGCTGGAGTCCGCCCGCGCTGCTTCCGGTGAAGGGGCAGCGGACGCGAAGGTACTGGACGGCGCCGCGCTCGATGCCGCCTTTCAAGAGGCGAACCTCGATGAAGTGCAAGCTACGGCCGATGCCCTGCGCACGAGTGTCGAACACCTGGCTGCCATCGAGGGGGCGTTCGACGCTGCCGGGCCCTCTCATGCGCGGGCCACGGCAGATCTCTTGGGTAGGAGTCTCGGCCCTGTCTCCGAGCTCTTGCAGCGGGCCAGCGCGATCGTCGATCCGCGTCTCGAATGGCGGCTGGGTCAGGCGGCTTCGCCGAGCGATGGTCAGGCTGGGCCCGCGCTGGGCGGCCTGGGCGACGGGGCCGGCACGGGCGTCCGTTCGGGTCCGGTGCGCTCGCGGGAGGACGTGCTGCGAGCCATCGAGCAAATTTGCGCCTATTATGCGGCGTACGAGCCATCGAGCCCAGTGCCCTTGCTCCTCAAGCGGTGCAAACGGCTCGTCAACAAAGACTTCATGGATATCGTCAAGGACCTCGCGCCGGACGCGCTCTCGCAGATTGAAACCATCGCGGGCAAGCCCGAGGCGGAAACCAGCGAGACCTAGACGTACAGTCAAGGACCCAGGAGGCAGTCGCAGCCATGAGCAGCCAAAAGAACATAGGCCGTAATCGAGCCCCGCGCGTTCAGATCGAATACGAAGTCGAGCGCTACGGCGCCGAGCAGAAAGTCGAGCTGCCGTTCGTGATGGCAGTGTTGGCTGACCTGTCCGGTAACCCCGCCGAGGCGTTGCCGGCCGTGGCGGACCGGAAATTCCTGGAGATTTCCGTCGACAACTTCGACGAGCGGCTGAAGGCGGTCAAGCCGCGCTTCGCGGCGCAGGTTCAAAACACGCTCACAGGCGAGGGGAACTTGAACGTGGAGATGACATTCAAGAGCATGGCGGATTTTTCTCCGGGGGCGGTCGCGCGCGAGATCCCCGCGCTCGCCAAGCTCCTCGAAGCGCGCACGCAGCTCGCGAATTTGATCACGTACATGGACGGCAAGTCGGGCGCAGAAGAGCTGATCGCCCAGGTGCTGCGCGATCCGGCGCTGCTCGAGACGTTGGCCCAGAAGCAGGCCGAAACCGCAACACCAGCGAAGAGCGAGTGATCCATGGCCACACAAGAAAAACAGGGCACCGCTGGCGCGACGCAGACCACCGAGGGTGGGGATTTGGCGGCGCTGCTCACCAAGGAATTCAAGCCGCAGACGGAGCGCGCGCGCGCCGAGGTCGAAAACGCGGTCGCGACGCTGGCGCAGCAGGCGCTGTCCAAGACCGCGCTGATCTCGTCGGACGCGGTGCAGTCGATTCAGTCGATCATCGGTGAAATCGACCGCAAGCTCACCGAGCAGATCAACCAGATCCTGCATCACCCCGAGTACCAGCAGCTCGAGGGAGCGTGGCGCGGGCTGCACTACCTGGTGAACAACACCGAAACCGACGAGATGCTCAAGATTCGCTTCATGAACATCTCGAAGAAGGATCTGCACAAGACCCTCAAGAAGTTCAAGGGCACGGCCTGGGATCAGAGCCCGCTCTTCAAGAAGCTGTACGGCGAAGAATACGACCGTCTCGGTGGCCAGCCGTACGCCTGTATCGTCGGTGACTACTACTTCGACCACAGCGGGCCCGACGTGGACGTGCTGGGTGAGATGAGCAAGGTGGCGGCCGCGTGCCACGCGCCGTTCATCAGCGCGGCTGCCCCGGCGCTGTTTCAGATGAGCTCGTGGCAGGAGCTCAGCAATCCGCGCGATCTGGGCAAGCTCTTCACGACGCCGGAGTACGCGGCCTGGCGAAGCCTGCGCGAGTCGGAAGACGCACGCTACGTCGGTCTGGCGCTGCCGCGGGTGCTCGCGCGCCGCCCCTACGGCGCCAAGTCCGAGCCGGTAGACGAGTTCGATTTCGAGGAAGAAGTCGCGGGCTCCGACGCCAGCAAGTACACCTGGTCGAACTCGGCGTACCCGATGGCGGTGAACATCAATCGCTCGCACAAGCTGTACGGCTGGTGCACGCGCATCCGCGGCGTGCAATCGGGCGGCGCGGTCGAGGGCTTGCCGACGCACACGTTCCCGACGGACGACGGCGGCGTCGACATGACTTGCCCCACCGAGATCGGCATCGGGGACCGGCGCGAGAAGGAGCTCGCGGAAATCGGCTTCATGCCGCTGATTCACGAGAAGAACTCCGATCGCGCGGCGTTCATCGGCGCGCAGTCACTGCACAAGCCCGCGGCCTACGACGATCCGGACGCCACGGCCAACGCCGCCCTGGCCGCGCGCTTGCCGTACCTGTTCGCGACCTGCCGTTTCGCGCACTACCTGAAGTGCATCGTGCGCGACAAGGTCGGCTCCTTCAAAGAGCGCGAAGACATGCAGCGCTGGCTGCAGCGCTGGATCACCGGCTACGTGGATGGCGATCCCGCCAACTCGAGCGAAGAGACCAAAGCGCGCCGCCCGCTGGCCGCCGCAGAGGTCGTCATCGAGGCGGTCGAAGGCGCGCCGGGGTACTACAACTCCAAGTTCTTCCTGCGCCCGCACTACCAGCTCGAGGGCCTGACCGTGTCCCTGCGACTGGTCTCGAAGCTGCCGTCCGCAAAGGGCGCATGACGCGCGCTTTCTCCGTGGCCGCTCTCGCGAGAGGTTGATGGTCGAGCTCACGCCCAGAGAGCGTCTGCAGCCATCGCTCCTCGACCGGCTCACGGACGACGAGCCCGATCGCAAGCAGGAGTCACGCGACAAGCGGGTGCTGTCCCCGCTCCGGCTCCGTGACAGCGTGCGCCGCGATCTGTCGTGGCTCTTCAACGCCACGCAGCTCGCCACGGCCCTGGAGCTCGATGCCTTCCCGCACGTGCAGCGCTCCACCGTCAACTTCGGCATTCCCGACCTGGCAGGGCGTTCGCTGTCGAGCGTCGATCCCGTCGCCGTCGAGCGCCTGCTGCGGCGCGCGATCTGGGATTTCGAGCCGCGCCTGCTGCGCAGCTCGGTGAAGGTGCGTCTCGTCGAGAGCACCGAAGATCACCACAACGCCCTCTACTTCACGATCGAGGCGGATCTGTGGGCGCAGCCCGTGCCGCTGCGACTCTTTCTGAAGACCGAGCTGGATTTGGAAGACGGCAGCGTGCGCATCTCGGAATTGAGCAGCCTGGATCCGTGAGCCTCGGATGGACCCGCGTTTCCTCGGCTACTACAACCGCGAGCTTCAGTACCTGCGCGAGCTCGGCGGTGAGTTCGCGCGTGAGTTCCCGAAGATCGCCGGTCGCCTCGCGCTGGACGCGTTCGAATGCGCCGACCCGTACGTCGAGCGCCTGCTCGAGGGGTTCGCTTTCTTGGCGGCGCGCGTGCAGCTCAAGATCGACTCCGAGTTCCCGCGCTTCACCGAGAATCTCTTGCAGATGGTGTACCCACACTACCTGCAGCCGACGCCGTCGATGGCGGTCGTGGAGCTCCGTCCGAGTCAAAAACACGGCGCGCTCGCCGAAGGCTTCGTGATCCCGCGCGGCACGGCGCTGCGCGGCAACCTGGGTAAGCGCGAACAGACGGCGTGTGAGTACCGAACGGCGCACGCCGTCACGCTCTGGCCGCTCGAAATCGCGGAGCTCTCACACTCGCCGTACGTCGGCGAGCTGGGGGATCTGCACATCCCGCACAAGCGCACGGCGCGCGCGAGCTTGCGGCTGAAGCTGCGCAGTTTGGGCGGTATCCCCTTCGAGCAGCTGGCGCTCGACGACTTGCCGGTGTTCGTGCGCGGTAGCGACGACGCCAGCATGCGACTCTACGAGCTGCTCTTGTCCGGCGCCGTCGCCATCGCCGGCCGTATGCCGGACGGCTCATGGCGCCTCTTGAAAGCCGACCCGCCCGTCGCGCCACGCGGCTTCACGGACGAGGAGGCGCTCTTGCCCACGAGCCACCGCTCGTTTCAGGGCTACCGGCTCCTGCATGAATACTTCGCGCTGCCGAGTCGTTACGCGTTCGCGGAGCTCCGCGGTCTCTCGCAGGCCGTGCGCGCGTGCAAGGGCAACGAGCTCGAGATAGCCGTGATTCTGGATCGCCACGACCCGGTGGTCGAGAGCACGCTCGGCCCGGAGAGCCTGGCGCTCTTCTGCACGCCCGCGATCAACCTGTTCCCGCGCACGGCCGATCGCATTCATCTCACGGACGCCACGTACGAGTACCACGTGGTGCCGGATCGGACGCGCCCGCTCGACCTCGAGGTGCACTCGGTGACGGAGGTCACGGGTTTTGGCGCGCACGCGCAGGCGATCCGGGAGTTCGAGCCGTTTTACGCGCAGGGCCAGCATGCCGCGAGCGACGCCGCGGCCGGCTACTACACGCTGCACCGGCGGCCGCGCCTGTCCTCGGCGCAGCAGCGCCAACACGGTCCGCGCTCGAGCTACCTGGGCGGTGAAGTGTTCATCAGCCTCGTGGACGGCAAGGAAGGACCGTACGCCTCCGCGCTGCGGCAGCTCTCCGTGGGCGCACTGTGCACGAACCGCGACTTGCCGCTGCACATGACGCTCGGCGAGGGGAAGACTGATTTTCGGCTCGAATCGGGCGCGCCTATCGAGTCGGTGCGGGTCGTTTCCGGTCCGTCGGCCCCTCGCCCGTCGCCGGCCTGGGGCGAGCTCACCTGGCGCTTCATCGGTCACCTGTCACTGAACTACCTGTCGATCAGCGAGGGGCCGGAGGGCGCGACGGCGCTGCGCGAGCTGCTCCAGCTGTACGGCGATCTGGCCGAGCCGCACACGCGCCGGCAAATCGAGGGCATTCGTTCTGTCCGCTCGGCGCCAGTCGTGCGGCGCGTCGCCGATCGCGGCGCGATGGGCTTTGCGCGCGGCCTGACGGTGACCCTCGAATGTGACGAAGGGGCGTTCGAGGGCTCGAGCATGTTCTTGCTCGGCGCCGTGCTCGACCGCTTCTTCGCCAAGTACGTGTCCATCAACTCGTTCACCGAAACCGTGCTCCGCAGCACACGCCGAGGGGAGGTCATGCGATGGCCGCACAGGCTGGGGCTTCGGACGAGCTTGTGAGCATTCTCGCGGAGCTCGAGCGCGCTCCCCACGCGTTCGACTACCACGCCGCGCTGCGCCGCCTGGAGTGCGCGTTTCCGGACCGGCCTCGCTTTGGTGAGGCAGCGCGGCCGAGTGACGAGCCGGTGAGAGTCGGGCAGGATCCGTTCACCGAGTTCGCGCCCGCCTCGTTGCGGCGGTTTCGCGCGCCGGAGCCGTCTCGGCCCGGGGTGCTGCGCGTCGCGTTCCTGGGTTTGTTCGGTCCGCACGGGCCGCTGCCGCTGCACCTGACCGAGTACGCGCGAGACCGGCAACGCCACGCCGGCGATCGCACGTTCGCGGCCTTCCTCGACGTCTTTCAGCATCGCATGCTGCTGCTCTTTCACCGAGCCTGGACGCGCGTGCACGCGACCGCCTGTCAGGACCGTCCCGAGACGAATCGCTTCGCGCGGTACGTGGGGAGTTTGTGCGGCTTCGGCACGGCAACGCTCCTGGGTCGCGATGCGCTGCCCGATGCCGCGAAGCTTTACTACGCCGGTTGGCTCTCGAACGGACCGCGTAGCGCTGAGGGTCTGATCGGGATGATTCGCGATCATTTCGGCTACGAGGCGAAGCTCGAAGAGTTCGTCGGAGAGTGGGTCGAAATTCCCGAGGACGCGCGGCTACGGCTGGGAGGCGGCAGGGCGAACAGCGCGCTCGGCCGCACGACCGTCCTCGGCAACCGGGTATTTCTCTGTCACCACAAATTCCGCCTCGTGCTCGGGCCGCTCGCGCCTGATGAATTTCCGCGCCTGCTCCCCGGCGGCGACCGTTTGGAGCGCCTGGTAGCGCTGGTGCGCGCCTACGTCGGCGACGAGCTCAGCTGGGACGTGAGGCTCGTGCCGGGGGAGGGCGTCAGTGATCGACTCGCGCTCCGCACGGGCAGCCGCCTCGGCTGGACCACACGCCTGACCGCTCGAACGAAGCAGCGGGCGCTGCAGAACTTGATCGTCAATCCGTTGGATAAGCGCACGCAACGCGTCCAAGCGCTGCCTGAGTGACCGCGTGCAAGCGCAGCGTGACTTTCGTGAGTGGGAGGTAAGCGATGTCGGAAATCAGCCGCATGACTTTGTTCGGGAAGCTCGGGGAGCTGCCGTACCGCGCGATCGAGGGCGCCACAGTGTTCTGCAAGATGCGCGGCAACCCGTACGTGGAGCTCGTGCACTGGTTTCACCAGATCCTGCAGGCACAGGGCTCGGACTTGAACCAGATCGTCGAGCACTTTTCGATCGATGCGTCGCGTCTGGCAGGCGACGTGACCGAGGCGCTCGATCGCTTGCCGCGCGGCGCCACGTCCATCTCCGACTTGTCGGTCCACGTCGAGGAAGCGGTCGAGCGGGGCTGGGTGTATGCGAGCCTCCTGTTCGGCGAGTCGCAGGTGCGCACGGGCCATTTGATGGTGGGGCTGCTCAAGACGCCGTCGCTCCGCAATGCGCTGTTTGCGATCTCCAAGGAGTTTCACAAGGTCAAGCTGGACGGCTTGACCGACGACTTCGCGCGCATCACGGCGCGATCGAGCGAGCAGCAAGGTGCCGCGAGGGAGCGTGCGCCCGAGGGGTCTACGGCGGGCGATCGCGTCGCGCCCGCCGCGCTCGGGAAACAAGAAGCGCTCGCGCGCTACTCGGTGGATCTGACGGAGCGCGCGAAGCAGGGCGAGATGGATCCAGTCGTGGGTCGCGACGACGAGATCCGGCAGATCGTGCACGTGCTGCTGCGCCGCCGGCAAAATAACCCCATTTTGACGGGCGAAGCCGGCGTGGGAAAGACGGCAGTGGTCGAGGGCTTCGCGCAGCGCATCGCGAGCGGCGACGTGCCGCCGATGCTCCGTAACGTCACCCTGCGCGCTCTCGACATCGGCCTGCTCCAGGCCGGAGCCAGCATGAAGGGCGAGTTCGAGAATCGCCTGCGTCAGGTGATCGACGAGGTGCAATCGTCGCCCACGCCGATCATTCTATTCGTGGACGAAGCGCACACGCTGATCGGCGCGGGTGGCGCGGCCGGCACCGGAGACGCCGCGAACCTGCTCAAGCCGGCCCTGGCGCGCGGCAAGCTGCGCACCATCGCCGCCACCACCTGGGCGGAGTACAAGAAGCACATCGAGAACGACCCCGCGCTCACGCGGCGTTTTCAGGTCGTTCAGATCGAGGAGCCGGACGAGCCGCGCGCCGTGCAGATGGTGCGTGGCGTCGCGTCGAGCCTCGAGCGACACCACGGCATCAGCCTGCTCGACGAGGCGCTGGAGGCGGCGGTACGGCTGTCGAAACGCTACATCCCCGATCGCCAGCTGCCCGACAAAGCCATCAGCTTGCTCGACACGGCGTGCGCGCGCGTGGCCATGAGTCAACACGCGATGCCGGCTCAGGTGGAGAGCGTCAAACGTCGCATCGAGGCGCTCACGACGGAGCTCGAAATTTTGGGTCGCGAACGGGCGATCGGCGTCGACGTGGCGTCGAAGATCCGAGACGCGGAGCTTGGCCTCTCAGACGAGCAGCAGCGGCTCGAAGGCCTGGAAGCGCGCTGGAAAACCGAGCAGGCGCTGGTCGAACGCGTGCTGGGCCTCCAGAATCGGCTGCGCGAAGGGCAGGAGGCTTCTGAAGGCGGCGAAGACCGTGAGGCGCTGCTGGCCGAGCTCGCCGCGCTCAAGACCGAGCTCCGGCAGGCGCAGGGCGAGAGCCCGCTGATTCTGCCGAGCGTCGATGAGCAGGCGGTCGCCACGATCGTGGCCGACTTCACCGGCATTCCTACCGGCAGGATGGTCAAAAACGAAATCGAAGCCGTGCTCAATCTGGCGGACGTGCTCGGCCGGCGCATCATCGGCCAGCGACATGCGCTCGAGATGATCGGCCATCGGATTCAAACGGCGCGCGCGCGCCTGGAGAATCCGAACAAGCCCGTGGGCGTGTTTCTGCTCGCGGGACCGTCGGGTGTCGGCAAGACCGAAACTGCGCTCGGCCTCGCCGAAGCCCTCTATGGCGGCGAACAGAACGTCATCACCATCAACATGAGCGAGTTCCAGGAGGCGCACACCGTCTCGACCTTGAAAGGCGCGCCGCCCGGGTACGTCGGCTACGGTGAGGGTGGGGTGCTCACGGAGGCCGTGCGCCGGCGCCCTTACAGCGTGGTGCTCCTCGATGAAGTGGAGAAGGCGCACCCGGACGTGCACGAGGTGTTCTTCCAGGTGTTCGACAAGGGCTGGATGGAGGACGGCCAGGGCACGCGCGTCGACTTCAAGAACACGATCATTCTGCTCACCTCCAACGTCGGCACGGAGGTGATCATGAGCGCCTGCGCCAACGGCCAGGCCGAGGCCGATTTGACCAGTCTTACCGCGGCGTTACGTAAGCCCCTCCGAGACGTGTTCCCGGCCGCGCTGCTCGGCCGCATGGTGATCATCCCGTACCACCCGCTGAGCGACGCGATGATCGGCAACATCGTGCGCCTGCAGCTCGATCGTGTGGGCCAGCGCATTCGCGAGAACTACGGCGTTCCGTTCGTTTACGACGAGGCTACCGTGGACCTCATCACCAGCCGTTGCACGGAGGTCGAGAGCGGCGGGCGCATGATCGACGCAGTGCTGACGAACACACTCCTGCCCGAGGTGAGCCGGGAGCTGCTCTTGCGCACGCTCGCCGGGAGCTCCGTGCAGCGCGTGCAGGTATCGACGCGAGACGCGCGCTTCGAGTACGCGTTCGATTGAGTGCCGCATGCAGGACCCTGAAGCAGAGGAGAGCGCGGGCGAGCTCGGCATCGACGAAGCCTTCAGCTACGCCCAAACGCTGCACCGCGCCGGCGACGCCAAGCGCGCCGGCGAAATCTATCGCCGCATCCTGGAGATCGCGCCGGAGCACGTGGACGCGCTGCACTACCTCGGGGTCGCGTCGCATCAGCTCGGACAGTCCAAAAGCGCGATCGAGCTGATCCGGAGTGCGCTCGCGCTCGCCCCCGATTATCCGGACGCTCACAACAACCTCGGCAACGTGCTGCGTCGGCAGGGCCAGCTCGAGGAAGCCAAGCTCGCCTACGAACGCGCGCTCGAGCTCCGGCCGGACAATCCCGACGCGCTGAACAACCTGGGCACGATACTGAACGCGCGCCGCCAGTTCGGCGAGGCCACCGCGCTGTACCAGCGCTTGCTCGAGCTGTCCCCGCAGCACGTCGAAGCGCATCACAACCTCGGCAACAGCTACCTGGGCTCGGGAAAAGCCGAGCAGGCGCTGGAGGCGTTTCGCTCCGCGCTCCTGCTGCGCCCGTACGACGCGGCTTCCTACCGGCGTCTGGGCGCGGCGTTCTACGCGCTCGGCCGCCACACGGAAGCCGCGGAGATCTATCGACGCTGGCTCGATCTTTCGCCGGAGGATCCCGAAGCGCGGCACCTCGTGGCTGCCACGGGCGGCGGGGCTACGCCGGCGCGCGCGTCCGACGAGTTCATCCAGCGCATGTTCGATCGCTTCGCCGCGAGCTTCGACCAAGTGCTCGAGCGCCTCGAGTACAAGGCGCCGGTCGTGGTCGGCGAGGCCGTTCGCGAAGCGGTGGGAGTGCCCGCGGCCGACCTGAACGTGCTCGACGCAGGGTGCGGCACCGGCCTCGGCGGCCCCTGGCTGCGTCCGTACGCGCGACGCCTGGTCGGCATGGATCTTTCGGAGCAGATGATCCGCGTCGCCGCCGAGCGCGGTGTTTACGACGAGTTCGTCGTGGCGGAGCTCGGCCGGCACCTGCGCCGGCACCCGGACGAGTATGACCTGGTCACGGCGATCGACACACTCTGCTATTTCGGAGATTTGAGGGAAGTCACCGAAGGTTTTGCGTGCACATTGAAGCCCGGGGGTCGCGCCGTGTTCACCCTGGAATGCGCCGAGGAGCCCGCAGCGCCGCAAGGCTTTCGGCTGAACGCTCACGGTCGTTACAGCCACGCGGAGACGTACGTACGAGCCGTCCTCGAAAGCGCCGGGCTCGTCGTCGTTGCGCTACGTGACGCAGAGCTGCGTCTCGAGGCCGGAAAGCCGGTTTCGGGCTTCGTCGTGGTCGCGCACCGCTGACCATCGTGCGCTGCGCCAAGGCGCTACCACTTGGTGCTCACGCGCATGCCCCACGTGTCCGCGGTGGTGATCGGCTGCCAACGCAGCCGCGCACTGTCCGGGCTCGAGTCCGCGGTGAACCACAACACCGCTGCGGCGATCAGGCTCGCTCCGCCGACGGCTCCGCCGACGATCGCGACGGTGCGCGCGCTCTTGGCGTCGTCGCGCAGCGCGAGCGACTGCGAATAGCCGGGCTCCAGGCAGTTTCCGGGACAGACATCGTCCGCGTCGTCCTTCTTGCTCTTGAACTTAAGCCCCTGAATCACGCCGACTGCGACGCCGGCCACGCCGACGCCGCCGAGCACGACGGCGATGGTCTTCTGCGTGCTCCAGCTCGAGCGCTCTGTGTCGTTCTGCGGCGGTTCGACCGGTGGCGTCGTCAGTGGCTCCGTCGCCGGCGCTGCTGGAGTGGCTGCGGCGGGGTCGGCTTCCAGCTCGGCCACGGTCACCGTTTGGGCGCCTTTGGCTTCCAAGCTCACGCGCGTCGTCCAGGGTTTCTTGTCGGGTGCGCGCGCGACGATCGTCTGATCGCCAGGGTCGATGGGAACGGCGATTCCCCAGAGCTCCGGAGGAACCCCTTGGCCGTTGCGCTCGATGGTCGGCTGCAGCGCGCTCACTGTCGGCGGAACGACGATCGTCAGGCGCGCCAGCTTCGGCTCGACGGCGTCTGCCGCGGCCCGGGCGGACTTGAGCCGTTCGGCTTGTCCGCTGGCGTGCGCGCTCGCCGCGGCTTCGCGGTAGGCGCCCCAGGCGCTGGCAGTGCGGCCGAGCTTCTCGTAGCAACGGCCGAGGTTCAGCAGCGTACCGACCGCGGGATCGAGCCGCTGGCTGGCCGCGAGCTTTTCACAGGCCTGCTCGTACTGACCCTGATCGAGCAGCTTGCGCGCCTCGCGAAACAGGGATTCGGCGGCCACCCGATTGTTCGCCTGCGCAAACGACGGCCCGCTCGAGAGCGACAAAAGCAACAAAGCCAAGGAGCCGAGTGCAGCTCGGAAAATACGCGCACGGTTCATTCTGCGACCTGGAATATCACGGTTCCCGGTCGCTATTCGAACTGCTCAGCGCTCGTCTTCCCAGTTCGCAGGCGAACGCGGCGGGGGAGCCGGATTTCGTGGCCGATTCTGCCGCGGTGGCCGGGTCACGGGTGCCGTTACCGGCTTTGGTTTCGCGAGCTCCGGGCTCTGGGTGAGTGGAAGCGGCGGCGTGCCCGAGGCGGCGGCGGGGGCTTTTGGCTCTGGCTCGGCGGAGCTAGCCGGATCGAGCACGGGCACCGCAGGTTCGCGCGGAGGGCTCGCTTTGGGTGCGGGTTCCGTGACGGGAACCGCGAGCGGGGCCGAGGCCATCGTGCTGGCGCTGGACGGCGTCTGCACGTCGGGCGTGCTGGACCCGCTGAGCGAGTACGCGACGACGGCGCCCACGATCAACACCGCGCCGGCCCCGAACGCAAGCAAGAGCGGAGTCCGGCGCGGTGCGGGCCGACCCTCGGCCGCCGTGTGCTGCCACGCCGTGTTGCCAGACGCCGTCGGTTCGGCAGCGGCAGGGGCGCCTGCGGCGTCTGGGTCGCCCAGACCGGGAAATTCAGGCGGCTCATCCAACGCAACCGTGGGCATCCGGGGGTCGAATGCCGTGCGCGGCGAAGCGGACGAACCCACCGCCGCCGCGCTGGCGACGCCACCTGCCGGTAAGCTGTTCGGCACGGGGGGCGGCTTGGCAGCCAGTGCGCTGATGCGTTCGAGTGAGAGGCGCGAACGCGCTGGCGCGAACGGCTCGAGCGCCGCTGCGAGCTCGCCGATGCTCTGATAGCGCTTTGTCTTGTCCTTCTCGAGGCAGCGCAGCACGACGCGATCCAGCTCTTCTGGCAAGGACGGCACGCGCGAGCGCAGCGATGCAGGTTGCTGCTGCAGGATGGCCATGCAGAGAAGCGGCAGCGACTCCGCCTGGAACGGCGCCTGTCCCGTCAAAAGCTCGTACAGCGTGACGCCGAGCGCCCAGATGTCCGTCAGCCCGTCCACGTTCTTCGCGGAGTTCATCTGCTCCGGCGACATGTACGAGGGCGAGCCGAGCATGAACGCGGATTGCGTCATGCCAGCATCGGGGCCGGACGCGGACGTCAACGCCATGTTCTTGGAGATGCCGAAGTCCAGCACCTTCAAGCTGCGCGCGCCGTGGCTTTCGACCACGAACAAGTTGGCGGGCTTCAAGTCGCGGTGGACGATGCCGAGGCCGTGCGCCACCGCCAGGGCCTCGCACGCTTGCAGAATGTAGTCGACGGCGTCAGTCACGGGCAGCGCGCCCTGCGAGCTCACGACCGAGGACAGGTCCTGCCCCTCGAGATACTCCATGACGATGAACGGAGCACCCGAGTCGAGGTTGCCGACGTCCATCACGCGCGCGACGTGCTCGTTGCGAATGCGGACGGCGGCGCGCGCCTCGCGCGTGAAGCGCGCGACCACGTCCGGTTCCATGAGCACGTGCGGGAGCAGGAACTTGATCGCGACGAGCTGCTCGAGCTGCAGATGGGTGGCCGCCACGACCACCGCCATGCCGCCACGGCCGATCGCGCGCTCGATGCGATAGCGCCCGACGAGCACGTCACCCTCATTCACGGGTGCGAGATCAATGGCGCTTTTCATGAGGCTTTCTGCGAGCTCGAGGCATTCGCCGGGCTGGGCACCCAGACGGCGAATGTAGCATGCCCGGAAACTTACGCGCTCGAAGCGCATTTTGCCCCTTCAGTGCCGACCCCTTGGCGCGGTCCTGAACGGCTGTTCCCATGCCGTTTGCGTTAACTCTCGCAGACGCCCGTGCACGTCGTGCCAGCGGCGCAGTCGGCGCTGCGGGAACCGTTGCACTCGATGTGACACGCTTCCGTGCCGCCGCACTCCACGCTGCAGGATGAGCTGCCGCCGCACTCCGCGGTGCAGCCGCCCTTCGGGCAGCGGATCGTGCACGCGCTGTTGCCCTGGCAAAGCACGGTCGAGCCCATATCGAGCGTGAGCGTGCAGTCGCTGCCTCCGCTGCAGGTCACGGTGCTATTGGTCCCGGTCGAGAGCGTGCACTCGCTCGTGCCGGCGCAGCTCGACGTGCAGTTGTCGGTGCAGGTTCCTTCGCATACCGAACGACCCGCGCACGTCGCGGTGCAGCCGGTGCCGCACGTCAGATCGCAGTTGTTCTTTGCGTCGCAGCGATACGTCACGTCGTTCGGTAAGTTGCTGCCGCTGGGAGCGGCGCCGGAGTCCTCCGTCGCGGTCCCGCCTGCGTCGCTCGCGGGCACTTCCGGACCGAACGTGCACGTGCCGCCCGCCTCGCAGCTGCAGGTGTCGCCGGAACAGTCGCAATCCCCACGGCACATGGCGCTACCCACTTCGCTCGAAGCTCCGCAGGCGGTCGCGCCCGCGATTCCGAAAGATACGAGCCCGACCGACAACCACCCTGCCAAGCGTGAAACATTCATACGAGACCTCGTCGTGCGTGAGTCCGGAATGGGCCGGCGCTGCGCGCGGCCCGCATTTGAGCCGCAAACCTGCGGAAGTTGGCCCTCTTCCGACCATGAGTGGCAGCTCCCCGAGCTTTTTATGATCGGAGCCCGTTTACGGAGAGCGCGGCCCGCTCATCGACCACTGGAGGTCGCGCTAAGGGCTCACGTCGCTTTTTCGAGTCGGCCGTCGGCGTGCCGCGCGAAGCGCGCTTCTCGGTCGTGCACCGGGTCATTCTTTGGCCACGGCCAGCCGCCGAATTGCGTCGCGCGGTAGTCCGAGAACGCCTTCTGAATTTCGGCCTGGCTGTTCATGACGAAGGGCCCATGTTGCACGACGGGCTCCTGAATGGGACGCCCCTGGAGCATCAGCAATTCGCTCTCTGCCGAGCCGTTCTCGAGCGGCGCCTCGACGTCCGAGCGCAGCTCGATGGCGCGGCGCGCCGGCACGGAGCGCTGTCCGATGCGCAGCTCCTTGCCGCTGAAGAAATAAAGCATGCGGTTAGTGCCCGGCGCCGGCGGCAGCGTGAAGCGCGCGCCGGGCGCCATCTTCAACGTCCAGATCGCGACGCCGTTGCTCGCGCGTGACGCCCACGACTGAGGCGGTGGCTCCGGTGCCTCGACGGGGCCGAGCTTGCCCGCAATCACGGCGATTTCGGTGGCGCGCCCTGCCGAGTCGAGCGCGGCGTGTTTGGGGATGGTCTGACGCCACAGCATCGAGAAGTGGGGCTCCACCATTTTGTGGGTGCTGGGCAAGTTGAGCCAGATCTGAAACAGCTCGAGCGGATTGGGGCTCGCTGCGTCCAGCAGCGGAAACATTTCCGCGTGCACGATGCCGCGACCAGCTGTCAGCCACTGCACGTCGCCACCGCCGTAACGCGCCGCTGCTCCCAGCGAGTCTGCGTGATCGACGAGACCGCGGCGCACGACGGTCACGGTTTCGAAGCCGCGGTGCGGGTGCTGCGGAAAGCCCGGCACCACGTCACCGTGGTACATGCGCCACGCCTGGTTCGGTGCGAAATCCTGACCGATGTTACGCCCCGCGAGCGACTCCGCCGGGCCCAGGCGCGCATTGCCCGCGGGGTAGTCGTCGTCGTGGTAAACGCAGAACAAGAACGGGTCGAGCGTCTGCCACGGAAATGCGAGAGGCTGAACGCTCCGCACCACGTCGGGCAGAGCAAGCGCGGATGAATTCATGGCTTTCGGTTTCGATGACGAGCTGCGGCACGCGGCGAGCAGCGGGGCTCCCACGAGTGCGCGGAGGGCGGTACGGCGATCCATGACCGGCCCGGAAGTATTGCACGCCGGCCGCGTGGATCAATTGGCGCGAGCTCACCACTCCATGTAGAGCGGCGGGACGTGCTTTGCGTAGCGCGCGATGGCCACCAGCGCGGCCGGGGAGAGCTCCGTGAACTGCACGCCGAGGCCGGGCCGGCACTGGCCGGCGCCCGTGTCGCGGAGCCAGGCGACGCGCCCGCGCGCCGTCACGTTCGTCCCGCACGGCAGCTCGAACTCGAGTGCCAGCGGCGTTCCGACGGGCTCTCGTCGATAAGTGGCTACGAACACGCCGCCCTGCGCCATATCCTGGTTGAGGCCGGCGAAGAACTCCGTCTCCGCAGTGAATTCCAGGTGGAGCTCGCGGTGCTCATCCGCTCCGGTATCGCCTCGCAGCCCATCGAAGCAGAGCGAGCGCCACTGGACTGTGGCGCCGTTCGCCGCGAAAGACAGGCTCTCGTCGGCACTGGCAGGCGGCTCTTCGAGCTCCCCCAACCGGCTCTCGAGCTGGGTTAGGCGTTGCCGGAGCTTGCGAATTGCCAATTCCCGGCGTGCCAGCTCGCGGCGCGCGTGCAAAAGCGCGCCGAGCACCGCTTTCGTCGGCTGAGGATCCTGCTGGTCGAGCAGCGCCAGCACTTCGTCGAAGCTCGACGGCTCGAGTGACACGGTGCGCGGGTGTGTGCCGCTGACCCCGGCGGCTTCGACGCGTTCGTGCGCCGCTGGTCTGTCGCTCGCCGTCGATTGCCGATTCACGCGCTGTCCCGCTGTCAAGTAAGCCTTTGGATACCTTCTACCGTGTGTCGCTGTGATTTCTTCCAGAGCGCATTCCGGGTCGAGTATTGAGTGGGCGCGACGCCGTCGTTTTTTGAACCGCGCGTGCGCGAGTGCACCGGAGCTACAGTGTGTGTGTGCTCGCGCAAGGTGCGACAGGCGGCCGGGACGTGTAGGGTTGGCAGGTCGGCACCCCCCGCATGTTCATCGTCGTTCTGGATTCGTACACCGCCGATCACGGTCAAGATTGCTGGAGTGATCTGCGGTCGCTCGGCTCGGTCACGATTTATCCGCGGACGAGCTCCGTCGAGCTACAGCCGCGCGCCGAAGTGGCGGAGGCTCTGCTCACGAACAAAGTCCTGCTCGACGCCCGCACCATTCACGCGTTGCCGCGGCTGCGTTACATCGGCATCACGGCGACCGGCACCAACATCGTCGATCTGCCAGCGTGCCAGGAGCGCGGCATCGCGGTCACGAACGTGCCGGAGTACTCGACGGACTCCGTCGCGCAGCTCGTGTTCGCGATGCTGCTCCACTTCACTCAAGACGTCGCGGCCCACGACGCGCGCGTGAGGGCCGGCGAATGGGCGCGCTCGCCGGATTTCACGTTTTGTGTCCGCCCGCTCTACGAGCTGCGAGACAAGGTGCTCACCATCCTGGGTCTCGGGGCGATCGGGCGACGAGTCGCGACGGTGGCGCGCGCGTTCGGCATGCGCGTGATCACCGCGGCGGTACCCGGCTCGACCCTGGAGGGACGCACGCCGCTGATCGACGCGCTGCCTCAGAGCGATTTCGTCACGCTGCATTGTCCGCTCACGGAAAGCACCCGTCACCTCGCCAACCGCGCCTTCCTGGCGCTCATGAAGCCGGGGTCCGTCTTGATCAACACAGGCAGGGGCGCGCTGGTCGACGAGGAGGCGCTGATTGCGGCGCTCGCCTCGGGGGCGCTGGGCGGTGCGGGTCTGGACGTATTGTCGGAAGAGCCGCCGCGTGGCGAGCATCCCTTGCTCGATCCTCGGGCGCCCTGGGCCGGCCGACTGCTCGTCACGCCGCATATTGGCTGGGCGACGCGTGAGGCGCGCGCCCGTCTGGTGCGCACGGCCATCGATAATCTGGCTGCGTTTCAGCGCGGCGAGCACCAGCACCGAATCGTGTAGACGTGGCACATCGCTTGCGAGCTAATGGTGACCGGAGGGCCGGCCCATGTTCATCGAGATCCGTCATCGCTTCGAGGACGCTGAGCTTGCGGACGTGGAGCGCCTGTACATGCTGGACGAGGGCTTCAACGAGCGCACCTTCAACGAGCTCGGATATGATCGGCGCGTCCTCGAGAACGAGCGGCGGGGCGAGCGCCTAGTGCGCACTTTGCATTTGATCCCGACGCGTGCACTGCCGGCTCCCTTTTCGGTTTTGGTTCGCGACGGCTCTTTTCACATCACCGAGCGCGTGGAGTACGACTTTGCCGAGCACCGCGGCACGTGGACGACCACGCCCAGCGTGCTCGCGAACCAGTTCAACGCCTCGGGCACGTTCTGGCTCGAAGAGGACGCGTCGGGTGTGACGTTTCAGCTCGACGGCGCGGCGCTATCGACAATCCCCATCTTGGGACGCAGCGCCGAGAAGCAGGCGGTGCGCTCGGCCGAACAACAGCACGCAGCATTGGCCCGCGCGATCCGCGGTCAGGTCCCGCGTCGTGCAATTGGCGAGCAGGCCGCGCCCGAGCTCGGCCGCTGATTCGACCTTTGCAGAGGTGGCGTGCTGCCGCTTCACGCGCCACGCGCGGGTTCGTTCGAGGCCGCGGCGCGCCCGGCGTGCGCCGCGGGTGATCCGTCGTGACGGCTCAGGGGAAGGCCTGGCGGAGCGCGGAAATCGCGCCGGAGTATTGCTTGGTGATGCGCACGCCCGTGTTGGGCAGCTGGTCGAGCGGACCGCACGT
>DATDJP010000033.1:0-4639 GCA_036520475.1 Polyangiaceae bacterium
ACCCTACCCGCCCTCTCCGCCGCGCTGAGCGCTGACGTCGCGTAGCGGCGAGCTGCTCGGCGATGAGCGCGCGGTTGAACGCGATGGCCGAAGTGGGCGCTCACGACAGGCGTTCGTCGCACCGCCGGAGGACCCCTTCTCGACGCACTTGGAGTGGCTGAGCCCCACTTCGCCGCAACTATCGGAATTGTGGATCGAATTCGTCGAAATCGAACGCCGCGGAATTCGTCGACAGGTGCACGTTGCTCTCTGCAAGCGCGCCCCACCGCCGCCGGACCAATCGCGTTCCCAATCCGGCCCGCGCGCGAAAGCACCCGCGCTGGCGCGGCGCTAGCGCCGTAGTGCAGCGACCTGCTCGGCGATGAGCCCGACGGCGACGCCGATGTTGTTCAGCACGAGCGCGTCACTCAGCCGCAGCACCGTGTAGCCGTGGCGCTGCAGCCACCGGTCACGGCGCTCATCCGAACGCGCGCGCAGCCGGCCGTGATCGCCGCCATCCACTTCAACGACGAGCGGCACCCGATGCGGAGCGAGGCACACCTCCCCCATGCGCGCGCAGCCGCAGGCGAGCACGCAGGTCACGAACGTCAATGGGGCATCGGCGGCGGCGTCATCAGCGGATGGCGTGGCTGAAGGCTCTTCCCTCCCTCCCGCACGTTGGAGCCGACGAAGCGACGGCTTCGGCCCTAGTTCGGCACCGTGGGATCCGTGCCCGCGGCCAGCTCGTCACCGTCCGCCATGCCGTCTGCGTCCCGGTCGAGACCGACGCGGAAGCCCGATCCCGGCGGCACGCACGTGAACGTAAGCGCGTCCGTCTGGACCCCGAAGCCGAGTACTCCGAGGAGGGCGCGCAACTGGAAGTCGGTCAGCGCCGGGGCGCTCGTGACGTCCTGGGTAAACTTGCCGTTCTCGAACAGGTACCCGCGCTCGCGATTGCCGACGCGCGCCTTCACGACGAGGTTGCAATCACCCGCGGCAGCGCGTGCCTTCAGGAGCTCCACGCGGAAGCCGGCTCCGAGAGCGTTCGCGGCGGTGAGCGTGATCTGCTGCCCGGTGGCGGGCTTCAGGTTCGTGTCGTAAGCATGGAGGAACGACGCGACCTGCCCGCGCACGATGAAGCCGGCGAGATCCGGGATCATGGTGGGTTGGCCTTCGGCGTCGAAGAGCACCGTCGGAATGCCGCCGGGGTTCGGCGGCGCACCGCGCACGGTGGTGAACGTCTGCACGAATACCTCGCCGGTCATGTGATGCTCGACCGTGCCGACGGCGCCGTCCGGCTGGTAGCCGTAGCCGCGGATGGCGTCGACCGCGGGGTTGGTCAGCTCGTTGGGCGTGAAGGTCCGGTTCGCATCCGGCGCGGAGGCGAACATGCCGATCTTCGTGTAGAGGTTCCGGAGGTGCGCGACCTTGAAGATCTGGGTGAGATTCTCGAAGGACAGCCGCCCGCTGCTGCCGAAGAAGCCCGGACGGTCGGTCAGGCCCGCGTTGGCGCTGGGATCCAGCGTGTGGCAGCCGTTGCAGTTGTGCAGGCGATCCACCGGAAGCTCGCTGCCGTCCGGGTTGGTCTGGAAGTACTTGTTCCGTCCGGCCTGCTGATCCGGCGTGAGCGAGTTGTCCAGGTTACGGATCGGGTTCGGCGGATACGTCAGCTGCAGCGCGAACGTCGTGAACGCGGACATCTCCGCGGTGCTGAGCGGCTCGGCGCGACCCACGAGTCCGGAGAACGCGACGTTGAACGACTCGAAAGCACGGAACTCGTCGAAGAAGCCGCTGTTCGGCTGCGCCGACACCACGGGCGAACTGGTCGCCGGATCGAGGAACGGCAGCCCGTTTTGCTGGATGGCGCCGTTCCGGTCGCCGCGCCAGTGCATCGCGCCGTGGTTGTCTAAACCGCGGAGGCTCTGGGTCGTGAGCGGTCCCTTCAGGTTGGGCTGGCCGTCGTAGAGCGGCGCGCCCTGCGGTACCAGCGCCAAGATCAGCGCCTTGGGTGCGGTGAAGAGCACGGTCTCCGACGCCGCGGCGCTCGGGAACGGCAGCACCCCGCCGCCGGGATTTCCGAGGTCCCAGGCGAGATCGTCCTTGTCCCCGCCGATATGGCAGCTGGCGCACGCCTGTGTGCCGTTGGCGGACGTGGTGGCGGCGTCGTAGAGGAAACGGCGGCCCGCGGTGACCGACGTCGGCTCTGGATTGAACATGGCCCGGTGCGCGGTCTCCATCCGCGTGCCGAGATCCACCGTGGAGATACCGTTGTCGAAGCGGGTGAGCACGTAGGCCTTGTTGTTCGCCGCGTCGAGCACGACGCCCGTGGGCCCGCCCTGCGAGAGGGTCACCTGGTTTGCCACCGTGGGCATGGCGGTGCCGGCCTCCAGCTCGCTCGTTGGGTAGATGGCAAGCTTGGCCGAGCCCTGCGCGACGACGAGGAGCAACCGCCCGTCCGCCGAAACCTGCATGTCTTGCGGGAACGCGCGGCTCAGCGCGGGGTTACCCACCCCGTTCACGACGTGCCGGTTCAGGTCGTTGTGCACCAGGGTGCCGTTCGCCGTATTCAGCACGCTGATGCGGCTATCCGTCATCGTGCCACGGACGGAGGTGAACCCCGGCGTGTGCCCCTCGAAGCGCACGTCGTTGTGGGCCTCCAGGTTCGAGACGTACACTTTCCCGCTCACGGGATTCACGGCCATGTTGAACAGCGTGGTCCCGGCGTGGGCGACGCGCTTGTTCGTGATCTCGTACGGAATCAGCGCCGCGGCGTCGATCGTGAACACGTCGTAGTCGGGCAGGCGCACGCGCACCCAGGCGTCGAAGTTCGTTCCGAGGTCGTCGAACCAGTGGAACGCGCCGTCGGGGCCCGCCTTGTACTTCACGATGCGGCTCGTGACCGGCGTCCGCTGCCCGTTGAAGATGAAGATGTCTTCGTTCTCGGGGTCGACCGAGCTCGCGTAGACGTGGCGCACCGCGTCCATCGAGGCCACGGTGGTCTGGTTGCCCGAGTTGAAGGGCGCCGCGTAGACGCGTGAGCCGTCCGCGTTCGCCGCGAGGGCCCGCGGCGTGTCGCCGAACAAGCTCAGCTTCCCGATGCGAGTGCCGCCGGGAGAGAGACCGAGATCCAGGGTGCTGAACACCCAAACGTCCGATCGTCCCGCGAAGGCGTTGAAGAGATCCGGGTTGTCCCCGTTCTGGCCGCGGTGCGCGCAGCTGATGAACGCGCGGCTCTTGTTCACGCCGGCGAACACGATGTCACGCGGCTCGTCGCCGACGAGCAGCGTGCGCGTCACGCGCGGCGCGTTCCCTGCGCCGAGCTGCACGACGCTCACCGAGTCGGACAGATGATTCACGACCCAGACCTCGGTGTTGCTCCGTGCTGCGACGGCGACGGGCTCGAGGCCCACCGCCACGGAACCCACGGGCGTGAGCCCGCCAGCTCCCACCGCGAATATCTCGAGGCGATTGTCGGGCGTGTTTGCCGCGAACAGGAGCTTGCCGTTCGGCGACAACGCGAGTGGTCGAGTCTGCAGCGCCTCGAACAGGGTGTAAGCGTTCGAGGGCCGCGGGAGTGTTCTCACGGCGGCGAGCGCAACCTCTCCCGTGTCCTCCGAGGGAGCGTCCGCGCTGCACGCTGCAGAGATGGAAGCCACGAAACAAGCGACGATGCCGACTGCGTGTCGATTCGGGTTCATTGGGTTTCTCCTCATGAGTCGCGCCCGGTGCGCCCCACACCGCGCGCAACCTGCAAACCCACTCTCTCACTACGACGCGAAATAACTCAACGCGATTCCAGATATGCGCGGAGGTGCGAGCGTGTCAGAAATTTGCAATAACCAGCCGTTTTTGGCTCGTTTTTGCTTTTGCGACGCATGCGCTCGTTCACGTTTTGATCGAACTGAGAGCGCATGGGACAAGCGGCGTTTCGATGGCAGCAGATGTCCAGTCTTAATGCGCACTGCATTGCAAGAACTCGCCTGCGACAGGGGCCCACACACTCCACCGCGTGTTGGATGTAGAGCGAGGTGAGCGACGCAGGGCGTCGTGACCGCACGCGCCACCGCGTCAGCGCATGCGGCGCAGGATCTGTGACGCGCGCCAGACGTTCACGTCGCCCAATGACGCGCGCGGCACAGAGCGTGCGCGGACTGCGTAGCCGGGACGCATGCCGGGCGGAGGAGAAGCGACGCAATAGAGCTCTGCGCCCGTCGCCTGTCAGACAGTGCGTCGCTCACGCAGCACGTGATGGCACACACATTTGCAGCAGGCGCTCGCTACTTCGCCAAGCACAACCGGCTGAGGCGGGCGTTCCACGACTACCTCCTCCACTCGCGCGCAGCCGAAGGCGAGCACGAGTTTGGAGGAGGTCGGCGCTGCGAAGCAGCGACGGGTGGAGGCAACCCTACCCGCCCTCTCCGCCGCGCAGAGCGTTGACGCCGCATAGTGGCGAGTTGTTCGGCGATGAGCGCTCGCGGCGGACTCAATCGCCCTCGCAGAGCGGCGCGAGCAGCGCGCCCAGACGGCGTTCGCGACACGCGTTCGTCGCGCCGCCGGAGGGCCCTTTCTCAACGCACTTGGAGTGGCGGAGCCCCATTTCGCGGCAACCATCGGAATTCCCGATCGAATTCGTCGAAATCGAACGCCGCGGAATTCGTCG
>DATDJP010000034.1:0-17644 GCA_036520475.1 Polyangiaceae bacterium
GCTGTTGTCGTGGGCGCTGCCGGCGCACGCGCAAGTCACGTCGTTGCGCGACCTCGAAGCCAAGGCTCTCGAGGCGCGAGCCGGTGTGCATTCACGGCGCGCGCGCGAGCTCGCGTCGCGAGCCGAGGTGGCGCTGGCGCGAGCCGGGTATATGCCGACGATAGCGCTCGGTGCAGACGTTACGGCCTCGCCGGGCGCAAGATTGGTAGAGGTGGTAAGCGAGGACGGCACCTACTACGTACAGGGCGCGAAAAAATTCGACGAACAGAAGGCAGAGTTTCCGGCGATTCGCTACGGAATCGGTCTGAACATCAAGGGCCGGCTCTATGACTTCGGTCGCACGAACTCGGCCGTACGCGCCGCAAGAGCTCGGATGTCCGCGAACATGGCGGAGACGGATGTAGTGCGAGCGAGCATCGTCGCCGAAGTGCGCGCGGCGTACTTTCAGTGGATGGTGCGCAGCGCCGCGCACACGGCATCTTTGCGTGCGCTAGCGGATGCCGGGCAGCGCCGTGAATTGGTCGAAGGTCGCATCAAGGACGGCGTGCGCCCGCCATCGGATCTGGTCTCCGTGCGACGATTCGAAGCCGCGGCGCGGCTGGAAGAGGCCGCACTGCGCGCGGCACGCGACGGCGCGCGCGACGAGCTCGCGCTGGCGGTCGGCGCTCCGTTGGCGCCCCGCGCGGAGCCGGATTTTAGCCTGCTCGACCGCGCGCCGCAGCGTGCTGCGAAGACCTCGGAGGCGGAGGTCGATGCTCTGAGTAAGAAACGTCAGGCGGCGCTCGCCACGGCACGCGCGCACGAACACGTCTGGTACCCAATCCTATCGGCGGAAGGTCAAGCGGGCGTCCGCGGGCAGGACGACCAGTTGTTCCCGGCTTACCAGGTCGGCGTGAACCTCACCGTTCCCATCTGGGACGGCGGAGCCGAAAGCGCACGCGCCGAAATGGCGCGCGCCGAAGCGATGGCGCTTCAACATCAAAGCAAACAGACTCAGTACGCGATCTCCGCACGCCGCAGGAGCTTGCAGCGCGTCTACCGCAGCACGGCCGAACGCGTGCAGCTCGCCGAGCAGGTGCGATCGCTCGTCGCAGAAGAGCTGCGCAACGCAGAAGAGCGCTACACGCTCGGCCGCGGCGCCATCGAGGCCGTGCTCGACGCGCGCGGCGCGCTCACGCGCGCGGATTCGGATCTGTTGATCACCCGCCTCGGACGTGCAGAGGCCGCCATGAACCTCGAGGCCGAAGGCCAGAACTGACTTTCTGCCCATCCGCATGCGAACAAGGCGGTTTCTAACGGACTCGAACCGTGCGCTCACGCTCTCACTGTGCACGCTCATCGTCGTAGCCGGCCTCGTGGGTATCGCCGCCACGAATTTTCGGCGTTTGAGCCACATCAATAGCGACTTCCTCTATCTGCCCGCATTTCTTGGCGACCTGTTCGCACGCGACGTTGCGATGGACTGGCACTTGCCGCCGGCCCCCTATTTCTTTCCTGATTTCCTGCTTTTTTTACCGGGTTGGCTGTTCAGCAAATCGGTCGGAATGCAATTCGCCGTGTACTCCGTCGTCTACGGGGCGGCCCTGCTGACTTTGACGTCGCTGACACTTTCCCTTTGCGTCGAGCGACGGTCGCCAGCGGCGTGGCTGACCGCGTCCTCTGCTGTTTGGGGACTCGTCGTGCTCTGTTTGATGCCGAAATCCTCGGCCGGGCTCGCAGCTCAGATTCTCGGGCCAACGTTTCACTCCGGCGCGTTGCTTGCCGGATTAGCCATGGTTGCGTTCACTCAAGCGCAAGCGACTTCTTTCAGCTTGGCTCGCTCCACGAGAGCTCGCGCCACGTATGTAGTGCTAGCCGCCGTCAGCATCCTTTCCGATCTGTCCACGGCGTTCCAAGCCGTAGTTCCAGCAGCAGTCACGCTCGTACTGATGCGTCGCCGGAACACTCAGGAGCATCTTGAAAAGCGCATCCTCGCCTGGCTAGTCGGCGCTCCGCTGCTTCTAGCATTGCTGATGAGAGGCGCCTTCGTGTTGGCGACGGACATGTCGATCCGACCTGGTTTCAGCCTACGGGCTATGGGGCGCGAGCTGCCCACGGCAGCCTATTGGCTCAGAGTCGGCCAATCATTCTACGATTCGGTGCGCCAGTACCCGGCATGTTGGCTCCTGGGTTTGAGCGCATTCATCTACCTGCATGTACGAGTTTTCGAGCTCAAGCATGGGCCGGCTGCACCTGAGGGTTCTGGGCTGACGGCGCTGATGCTGTATGCGGTGATCTCGACTTGGTCGTCCGTACTCCTGCCGATGCTCATGGCAAACGTCGCGGACGCCCACAGCGTGCGCTACTGGCTGCCGATATTCATCCTGCCTCCAATCGCCGTTGCTGGAGTCTTGATGCAGCGTTGGAGCGCTCGCCAGCTGCTCGGTGTCGCCTCGATCGTGGCTATTGCACTCGTCTTCTCCGTGGCAACCACGGCTCGTGGCGCTGTCGCGTCCCAAGCGAGCGCCGGCACGTATCCGGAATCAGTTGCTTGTTTGGACAAGGTCGCGGAGCACCAGGGGCTACGCCATGGGGCGGGTCAGTACTGGGACGCAAAGTACGTAACCGTCCTCTCGCGGACGGGTGTTACGATCAATCAATTCGATCAGGGTCTGCGACCTTACTGGCACATCAACAACCGCGCCTGGTACTTTGATCGCAGCGACACGCCGCTTGCATACGACTTCTTGGTCGTGTCTCGCCGCAACGCTCGAGGCGAGCGAGACACACTCACCAGGGCTGCGACGGAGCGATTCGGCGCACCGCGCCTGATCGCAGGCTGCACGCGTTTCGAGATCCTCGTCTATGATCGACCCCAAGACGTCGCGCTGCGCAATCTCGGGAACGTCGCCGCGATCGCGGGAGGTTCGAGCCAGGTCGCCTCGCCGTCACCGGAGGCTCTGAATGCCTATGACTACGACCTGACTCGCGTCGAAGACGCATCCGCATTGAAGTTCGTCGGTAGCACTCGGATCGAGCTCTCGGTGCCGACCAAAGCCGACTTCATCGATCTCTCGATCTCCGGCGGCGACGCAGTCGAGCTACTCTTCGAAGGGAAAAACGGCTCGTTCGGCAGTGTCCAGTCTCGCGTGCGCTCGGCTACAGGCAAACTTCGGGTTCACTTGATCGCGCTTCCAGACCGCGCACGACGCTCGCCCATCAGCCGCGTCGTGGTTCGCACGCGCGAACCCGAGCAACCCGCGGCCTTGGGGCATGTGTTCCTCGGGCTCGATGCGACGGCTCTCTAACGTTCGATCGCTACTCGACTATTTCCGCGGAGCGCAAGAGCTCGGCGGAGAGCTCGCGCAGCGACGCCTCCGACCAGCTCTCCGCGCGCGGGAAGTGGGCGCGCAAGTAGTGCATGACGCGCTCGGCGCGGTCGCGGCCGGGAAAGCGACGAATGTCCACGCGCCGCGGCATCGCGGCCGAGGAGCGGCGCGGGGAACGCACGGGCAGCACCGGACGCGCCCCTTCGCTCTCGGCCTGCAGCTTGTCGAGCAACGTCTCGCCCGGATACGCCAGTAGTTCAGCACACGTGAGGTTCGCCATGATCGGGAACCCGGGGTTAGAGGAGCACGCGCGATCCGGACAAGTTTTTCGCACGGCACGCGTATCGCTCGGTGTAACACCCCGGCAGCGCCCGGTGTTAAAAGGCGCGGGCCAAGGCACATTCTGGCACAACTCGACCCGCACAAAAGCCCCGTAATTTCGGGTTTCGTCCCTGGACCGTAGTTTGCTTTATAGGCCGCACCCCGGCGTGGCTGCCCGCACGGGCAGGAGGATGGATCATGATCGTGAAGTCGAGTTTGAAGTTGTTCTGGTTGACGACCGCAGGAGCCGTCGCCGGCGCCTACGGTTGTTCCGACGGTCCCGGTGATGCTCCGGGCGAGCAGGGGCCCCCGCCGGACGACTCGGTGAAGGCGTTGATTGGCGGCGTGCGCGTCAGCAGCCACAGCCTGGATGCCGTCGGCGCGCTAGGGTTCAACTACGACTACGGCACGGGCGGGGCCGGCGGAACGGGAGCCGTCGACGGTGGCCCGGGGGCCGGCGGTGCCTGGGACGCCGGATCGCCGATGCGTCCAGCGAGCATCGTTCCCGACGGCGGCGGCGGTTGCTACCCCTACGGCTGTTATCCGTCGAACTTCAACGCCTTGTGTACCGGCACGCTGATCGGTCCGACGGCCGTGCTCACCTCGCGCAGCTGCGCGAGCTACAGCGGCGGTTATTACTCTTATCCGGGTAGCGTCCCTCGCTTCGTGTTCGCGGTGGGAGCGGACTCGAGCGCGAGCGAGCGCCACGTCGAGGTCGTCCACGTCTCGTACCCGAGCTCTGGGGATCTCGCGGTCGTGCACTTGGCGGAGCCCGTGACCGGAGTGACCCCCTTCCCGCTCTCCAACTTGAACGCCAACCACGTGGGCCAGAAGTTCGCCGCGCTGGGCTACGGCGCGCAGGCGACCTACGGCACGCGCGGCGTGCGCCGGGCAGGAGCCGTCACACTCCGTGGTATCGAAGGTCGCGTCTACGAATTCGCATTCGGTAGCTTCGAAGAGTTCTTCGCCTACCACGCCCCCTACCCCTGGCCGAGCTACGACGGCGGACACCCAGGAGACGGCGGCAGACAACCGCGTTTCGACAGCGGCCCGCACCCCGACTTCGACGGCGGGAGCCCCGACTTCGACGGCGGCGCCGACCCGCAGCCGAGCTTCGACGGCGGGAGCCCCGACTTCGACGGCGGGAGCCCCGACTTCGACGGCGGGTATCCCGAGTCCGACGCCGGGGATTGGTACCGGGAGCAGCTCCTCGCCCAGTACAACGACACCCTACTGGGCGCGGACGAAGCGTACGCCGGCGGCGCTGAAGGCGACGCCCAGCCGTGTCACGGCGACGACGGTGGCCCGCTGGCGCGTAGCGTGAACGGGCAGGTTCGCGTCTTCGGCGTGATGTCGCGGCTACCGGCGTACGAGTGCGAACGCGGCGCGCTGTACACGCGTTTCACGCCAGAGCTGCGCCAGTTCATCACGGAGGCGCTGCGCTGGCGCGACCCCTGCGACGGCGCGACGCGCCTCGGTCACTGTGAAGGCACCGTCGCCGTCCGCTGCACCAATCCCGAGGAAGGAGAACGCCGCGCGGTGCGCTTCGACTGCAGTCTGCTCGCTCAGACTTGCGTTTCGCCGCCGGGCAGCGAAGTCACCTGCTCGGACTGATCCACGTCCGCGACCGCGGCGTGCGGGTGTTCCGAAGAGGACGCCCGCGCGTCTGCGGTCGGTCGCACCGCGAACACCAGCCAGCGCTGCGCCGGATAACTCCAGAGGAAGCCGACCAGGAGCGAAATGACGACGCGCTGGAGCACGTATGAGTCCGGGCCGACCCACAGCCCTGCCAGGCCCATGCCGAGCGCGTTCAAGACCACGCAGCCGAGCGACACGCACGCATAGCGTAGCGCTTGACCGAACACGCGGCCGTCACGCGCGCCGCCGAACACCCAGTGTCGCCCGAGCTGGAAGTTCGCCAGCCCTCCCGAGCTCGCGCCGAAGACGGTGGCCAGCACCGGGTCGATCCCGAACAGCTCGTGGCTGAGCGTCATCACGGAAAAATCCAGACCTGTCGCCGCCAGCGCGCTCAACTGATGCCGGCGAAAGGTGCGAGTACGGTGCCGCGCGCGCTGCAGCGCCGACACCTGGGGCCGAGCCTCGCTCTCTGGCGCAACTCGAGACAGGTCCGTCTTGCTGGTCGGTTCCGCGGCTGGCACTGGCTCGGTGCTTCATCTTTGCACACGCAGCCAATCCGAGCAGCGTCTTTTCCGCACTTTATGTACAGTTCCCCGCATGACGAACCCGCTACTCAGCGATCGGAACGTGGATTTCCTGCTGAACGAGGTGCTCGATCTCGAGGGCCTCTTGAAGGTGCCGTTCTTTCAGGAGCACAGCCGCGAGACTTGTGATCTGTTTCTGGGGTCCTGTCGCAAGCTCGCGCGCGACGTGCTCTTCCCCAGCTACCGCCGGCTCGATGCCGAGCCTCCGGTGCTCAAGGACGGCGCGGTGCTCGTGCATCCGCTGTTGAAAGAGATCCTGCCGCGCATGGTCGAGCTCGGACTCCTGAATGCGAGCCGCCCGAGCGCTGTCGGCGGCCAGCAGCTGCCCATGACGGTCGCATCGATAGCCAGTGCCTACCTGATGGCCGGTAACCTGAGCGCCTATGGCTACCTGGGACTCACGAGCGGTGCGGCGCGGCTGCTCGAGTCCTTTGGCGATAGCGCACTCCAGGAGCAGTTCATGGAGCGCATGTACAACGGTGAATGGACCGGCACGATGGCGCTTACCGAGCCCCAGGCCGGCAGCAGCCTCTCGGACGTCGTCACACGCGCCACTCCAAAGGGCGACTACTACGCGATCCAGGGCTCCAAAATCTTCATTTCCGGCGGCGACCAGGACATCACGGAGAACGTCGTGCACCTGACGCTCGCGCGCATCGACGGCGCTCCTCCCGGCATCAAGGGAGTCAGCCTGTTCGCGATTCCGAAGAAGCGCTGGGAGAACGGCGCGCTAACGGACAACGACGTGCGCGTCGCGGGGCTGATTCACAAGATCGGCTGGCGCGGCTTGCCCAGCCTGGCGCTCAACTTCGGGGAAGACGGCGATTGCCGCGGCTGGCTCGTCGGAGAGCCGCATCGCGGCATCTACTACATGTTCCAGATGATGAACGAGGCGCGCCTGATGGTGGGGTGGAATGGCATCGCCACCGCGTCGGTCGCCTACTTCGAAGCGTGCGACTACGCGCAGCAGAGGCCACAAGGGCGTCCGCTGACGGCCAAGGATCCGACCACGCCTCAGGTGCCCATCATCGAGCACGCCGACGTGCGGCGCATGTTGCTCCGACAAAAAGCCATCGTCGAAGGGGGCATCGCGCTGCTCGCGACCACCGCCCGCTACTACGATCTCGCCGAGCACGCGCCGGACGCGACCGAGCGGGACGAAGCCAAGCTACTGCTAGAGCTGCTGACACCGGTGGCGAAGACCTTTCCAGCAGAGCGCGGCTTCGAAGCGAACGCGCTGGCGGTGCAAGTGCACGGCGGTTACGGCTACTCGAGCGAGTACCTGCCGGAAGCCTGGTTACGCGACCAAAAGCTGAATAGCTTGCACGAAGGCACGAGCGGCATTCAGAGCCTGGATCTGCTCGGGCGCAAGGTCATCGCCGGCGGCGGGCGGGCCCTCTCGCTGCTGCAGCGCGAGATCGCGTCTACCGTTCGACAGGCCCACGAGGCGGGCGTCAACGCGGAGCAAACGGGACGACTCGAGGGCGCACAGGCGGCACTCGTGACGACCACGATGCACCTCGGCGAGCTCGGCATGTCGGGGCGTGTCGAGGAAATGATGCGTCACAGCTACGACTATCTGGACCTGTTCAGCGTCGTCGTCATCGGCTGGCAGTGGCTCGCACAAGCCGCAGCGGCGCAGCGGGGTTTGAACGAGGGCCGCGGGCCGGCCGAATTCTATCAGGGCAAGCTGTGCGCCGCGCAGTACTGGCTTTCGACCGAGCTGCCGCGCGTCGGTTATCTGGCGGCGTTGTGTCGAACCGGCGAGGACTCGTACGCACGCATGCAACCTGGCTGGTTTTGAGCCTCGCGCCGCGCCTGACGCGCCGGCCTCAACCTTCGGCGTCTTGCGCGAGTTTCATGCCGCGGAGCTTGCTCCGCGGCGCGCGCGCCGCTTCCGCGACGGTCGCCCCATCTCGCACGACGAGCAGCGACGTCGGACACTCGCTGATCAGGCGCTCGGCTTGCAGACCGAACAACCGATGCTCGAGTCCCCACTCCTCTCCCATTCCCACCAGCACCAGGTCGTAACCCTGCGCGCTCTCTTCGAGCGCGGCTTGCGCGGGCTCGTCGTGCTCGACGACCTCCAGGCGCACCGAGACGGCGCCGCACGGGCCCTGCTCCGTCAATTGTTCGATTTGATGCGCGACGCCGAGCTTGCCACGGCGGTCCGGGGTGACCACATGCAAGATCGTCACCTCAGCGCCAGATTCCGTCGCCAGGCGGTGCGCCAGACGCAAAGCGGCGGTGTCATGCGACCCGCCCAGATATGGGACCAACACGCGCCGCACCTGCGTCAGACCGCGATCGATGAGCACGGCCACGTCGACGGGAGCCTGCTCCATGACCTCGTGCACCGTGCCGCGCAGCACTGCCTGCCCGACCAGCGGCTTGTGCCATCCGAGCATGACCAGGTTCGCGCCCTTCGCCTCCGCGACCTGGCGGATGTCGACAGCAGGTTGTCCAGACACGAAGGTCAGCGGGCGCACCTCCACGCCGAGCTCGGACGCGCGGGACAGGAGTGGAGCGAGCGCCGTGCTCTGTGCCGGCCCCAGCTGCTCGGTGAGCACGAACGAAGCGCGATCCGTGGGCGGGATCAGGCGTAGCGCGTAGAGCCGGTGAGCCGCTTGCTTGCCGATCAGGGATCCGGCGAGTGTCATCATACCGGGGCCCGTCCGGTCATAGGCGACGCACATCACCACCGTGAACGGCGGCGCCGCCACGGGCGCGAGCTCCGCCTCATTCGGCTGATACAGCTCTTTCGACAGCTCGGACTGCGGGTAGATCCACTCCAGAAGCGGAGTGGTCATGAAGGTGGTGACGAGAGCCATCAGCACCATCATCGTGAAGAGCGTGGGCGAGATGACGCCCAGGTCGAGCCCGATGTTGAGCACGATCAGCTCCATCAAGCCGCGCGTATTCATCAGGATTCCGAGGGCGCTGGCTTCTCTCCACGGCATCCCCGTGAGCCGCGCCGCAATCGCGCTGCCCCCGAACTTGCCCACGCACGCCACCAGGATGATCAGGCCGCACAAGCCCCAGGCACCCGGCGAGTCGAGGAGTCCGATCTGCGTACGCAGGCCGCTGTAGGCGAAGAACAGCGGCAAGAGCAACACCACCACCACGTCCTCGAGCTTGCCAGCGAGCTCCTGCGCAAAACCGTGCTCCTTGGGAATCACCGCGCCCAGGATGAACGCGCCGAAGAGCGCGTGGATGCCGATGAGCTCCGTGGCCCAGCTCGACAGGAGCACGAGCATCAAGGTCGCGGCCACGAGGTTTTGCGTGAGCCCCTCACGGTTCCGGGCCCGATCCGCCAGGCGCGCGAGCAGCGGTCGAATCAACACGAGCATGATCGCGATGTACGCCACCGCCATCAGCGACGTGCGGATCGCGTCGCCGACGCCGGTGAAGCGCACGATGGACACGACGAACGCCAGAATGCACCAGGCCGTGACGTCATCGACGGCCGCACACGCGATGGTGATGGCGCCGACCTTCGTTCGGAGCAGGCGTCGCTCCACCAGAATGCGGGCCAGCACGGGGAAGGCCGTGATGCTCATCGCGACGCCCATGAACAGCGTAAATGAGCTGAACGGAATCGAGCCGTTCGAGACCCGCGGGTAGAGATACAGCGCGAGCAGCGAGCCCAGCCCGAAGGGCACGACAATGCTGGTGTGGCTGATCGCGATGGATGCCCGGCCGCGGCCGCGGAGCAGCTTGGCGTCGAACTCGAGGCCCACCAGGAACATGAACAGGAGCAAGCCGATCTGGCTCATCAAGCTCAGCGTGCCGAGCGAGCTCGTCGGAAAAACCGCGGCGGAGAACCCAGGAAAGAGCCAGCCGAGCAGCGACGGTCCGAGCGCGATTCCGGCGGTGATCTCGGCGATCACCATGGGCTGTCGCAAACGCTTCGCGAACACGCCCACGAGCCGCGACACGCCGACGATCAACAATGCCTGCGCTATGAACAGCACGAGCGGGCCGTGGAGCAGCGCAGCCATATCGCTAGCTTACACCGACGCGTTCTTCAAATCGCGTAATCTTCCAGAAACACTTTGGTGTCCTGCAGATCCACGAGCACGCGATCCCCGAGCGTGAGACCGAGCGCATCGAACTCGGCCTTCGGCATTTGCACTCCCATCGGATCGCCGTTCTCGAGCTCGAGCGAAACTTTCACGAGGCCTCCGATGCGCGTCAGACGTTCCACGCGCCCTGCGGCCATGCCTTCTCGTCGCTCGCGGCTCTTCGACAAGCGCACGTCGTGCGGCCTTACGTAGGCGTGCACGCTGGCCCCCTCTCCCGCCCCGCGCGGCGCCTTCACCGCGACCGATCCGACCCGGGCATGGCCGCCCCGCACATGTCCATGCAAGACGTTGGCGGCACCGAGAAAAGACGCCACGAACGGCGTTCCTGGGTGGTCGTAGAGCTCGTGAGGTGAGCCGGCCTGAGCCACGCCACCCTCGTTCAGCAGCACCACGTGTTGCGACAGCTCCAGGGCCTCTTCCTGATCGTGAGTGACGAGCAGCGTCGTCACTCCCGTGCGGTCCTGAAAGCCGAGGAGCCACTCACGCAGCTCCAGACGCACCTGGGCATCGAGGGCGCCGAATGGCTCGTCGAGCAAGAGAACCTGAGGATTGGTGGCCAGCGCGCGCGCCAGCGCGACCCGCTGACGCTGCCCGCCCGAGAGCTGTCCCGGAAACCGCTCGCCGAAACCCTCGAGCTGCACGAGCGAAAGGAGCTCGCGCACGCGCTCGCGGATCTTCGCGCGTTCCACTTTGCGGATCGACATGCCGAATCCGATATTTTCGGTCACGGACATGTGGCGGAACAGCGCGTAACTCTGGAACACGAACCCGACCTGGCGCGCGCTAGGGAGCTGCCGCGTGACGTCGCGATCGCCGATCGACACGGCTCCCGTATCCGGCTCCTCGAGCCCGGCGATGATGCGCAGCAACGTAGATTTCCCGGAACCCGACGGCCCCAGCAAAGTCGTGATCTTTCCTCTGGGCGCGTCGAACGACACGTCGCTCACGGCCGCGACGTCGCTGCCCTTGTCGAAACGCTTGGTGACGCTGCGCACGCTGACGCTCATGACACCACCACCCCCGGCTTGTCCGGCGTCTTGGCGATGGCTCTGGCCGGCGCGAGCGCGGATCGCGCGTGGCGCGCGCGCGACGCCCACTCCGCCGCTTTTTTCACGAGCAGAGTCAGGAGCGCGATCAACGCCAAGAGCGATGCCACCGTGAAGGCGGCGACGAAGTTGTACTCGTTGTAGAGGATTTCGACTTGCAGAGGCATGGTGTTCGTCTGACCGCGGACGTGACCGGACACCACCGACACCGCGCCGAACTCGCCCATGGCGCGCGCATTGCAAAGGATGGCTCCGTAAAACACGCCCCAGCGCACTTTGGGCAAGGTGACCCGGAGTAGGATCTGAAAACCGCTGGCGCCCATCGTCAGCGCCGCTTCTTCTTCATCGTTGCCCTGCGCTTGCATCACCGCGAGCACCTCGCGCGCCACGAGCGGAAAGGTGACGAACGTGGTGGCGATGACGATGCCGGGCACCGCGAAAATGACCTTGATGTCGAGCGATTCCAGCGTTGGGCCCAGCCAGCCCTGTGCGCCGAACAGGAGCACGAAAATCAAGCCCGAGATGACCGGCGAAACGCTGAACGGCAGGTCGATGATCGAGAGCAGCGCGTTCTTTCCAAAAAATTCGTACTTCGCGATCAGCCAGGCTGCGGCGATCCCGAACACGAAGTTCAGCGGCACCGCGATCGCGGCCGTGAGCAGCGTGAGGCGCATCGCCGACAGCGACTCCTCGTCCCCGAGCGCGTGCAGGTACGCGCCGAACCCCTTGGAGAGCGCGGAGCCGAACACGGTCACGAGCGGCAGCACCACGCACAAGCCGAGAAATACCAACGCCACGGCGATCAGCGTGCGGCGCACCCACGGAGCTTCGGCGCTGGCCACGCCGCGTCGAGCTCGCGCGCCGCTGCGCTCACCGGCAAGAGCGATCCCGCTCATGCTTCCGCCCTGCGCGTCCAGCGCTGGAGCAAATTGACCACGAACAAGAGCCCGAACGACGCGCCCAGCATGACGGCCGCGATCGCCGTGGCGCCGGCGTAGTCGTACTGCTCGAGCTTCGTCACGATCAAAAGTGGGACGATCTCGGTCTGCATCGGCATGTTGCCGGATATGAAGACCACCGAGCCGTACTCGCCCAGGGCGCGCGCGAAGGCCAGCGCGAAACCCGTGAGCACAGCCGGCAAAAGGCTCGGGAAGATCACGCGCCGGAAGGTTTGCCAGCGCGACGCACCGAGCACCGCCGCGGCCTCCTCGACGTCCGAATCGAGCTCTTCGAGCACCGGCTGCACCGTGCGCACGACGAACGGCAGGCCGATGAAGGTCAGCGCCAGCACGATGCCGAGCGGCGTGAACGCCACCTTGATGCCGAGCGGGGCGAGCAGCGAACCGACCCAGCCGTTCTCGGCGTAAATGGCGGTCAGCGAGATGCCCGCGACCGCGGTCGGCAGCGCGAACGGCAAATCGACCAGGGCGTCCGCCAGGGACTTACCTGGAAAGTCGTAGCGCACGAGCACCCACGCCAGCAGCAAGCCGAAGACGGCGTTGATGGCCGCGCCACAGAGCGAGGTGCCGAAGCTGAGCTTGTATGCGGCGAGCGCGCGCTCGTTCGTCACGGTGCTGACGAACTGCTCGAAACCCATGCTCGTGGTCTTGATCAACATGGCCGTCAGCGGCAGGAGCACGAGCAGGCACACGTAAAACACGCAATAGCCGAAGGTGAGCCCGAAACCGGGCAGCACTCCGCGCTGTTTGAGCCTGAAGCGAGCCTTCACGGTTTGCTCTTCGCGTACACCTGGTCGAAGACGGCGTTGTCGTCGAAGTGCGCCGCCTGCGCCTTTCCCCAACCGCCAAACTCCTGGTCGATCGTGAAGCGTTCGACGGCCGGGAAGTTCGCCGCGTTCTTCTGCTCGATGGCGGCGTCACGCGGACGGAAGTAGTGACGCGCGGCGATTTCCTGACCTTCGGGCGTGTAGAGAAATTCGAGGTATGCCTGAGCCACGGCACGGGTGCCGTGTTTGTCCACGTACTTGTCCACGACGGTCACGGGCGGCTCGGCGAGGATCGAGACGGACGGCCGCACGATCTCGAACTTGTCCTTACCGAGCTCGCGCACTGCGAGCAGCGCCTCGTTCTCCCAAGCGATCAGCACGTCGCCGATGCCGCGCTCGACGAACGTGGTCGTGGCGCCGCGCGCCCCCGAGTCCAATACCGGGACGTTCTGCAACAGGCGCGACACGAACTGCCGCGCCTTGTTCGCGTCGCGGCCGTGCGCCCGCGAGGCATAGCCCCAGGCGGCCAAGTAGTTCCAGCGCGCGCCGCCGGACGTCTTCGGGTTCGGGGTGATCACCTGCAGGCCTTCACGCGCGAGATCGGGCCAGTCCTTGACTTGCTTGGGATTGCCCTTGCGCACCAGAAACACGATGGTTGACGTGTAGGGCGCGCTGTTGTGCGGCAACCGCTCTTGCCAGTTGGCGGGGATGAGCTTGCCCTTGGTGTGAAGCGCGTTCACGTCGTACGCGAGCGCCAGGGTCGCGACGTCCGCCTCCAGGCCGTCGATGATCCCGCGCGCCTGCTTGCCGGACCCGCCGTGCGATTGGTTGATCTTGAGGCGCTTGCCCGTCTTGGCTTGCCACTGCTTGGCGAAGGCCGCGTTCAGCTCGGTGTAGAGCTCTCGCGTCGGGTCGTACGACACGTTGAGCAGCGTGATTTCTTCTCCCCCAGCGCCGGCCGAGCCCGCTTCCTTCTTGCCGCAGGCGCTGACGGAAAGCAGCGACATCAGAGTGAGCAAGAGCAGCGGGACGGAGCGTTGTCGCGTGCAGGCGAACCGAAGTGCGAACATCTGCGCAGTCCTCAAATCGAGTAGCGAAGCGGGAGCGGGCGGACTTCCGCGACTTGATCCATACGCTCGACCATGTCGGCGACGGTGGTCGCTTCCAGGATCTGCGTCGTGGCAGCGTACAGGTCGGTCATGATCAGCCGAACTCCACAGGACCTCTCGTCCAGGCAGCCATCACAGCGTCGGTATGCCGTGCGGCTCAGGCAAGGCACGGGCGCAAGCGGCCCGTCGAGCACACGCATGACCGAGGCCAGCGTGATGCTTTTGGCCTGAAGCCGGAGGGCGTAGCCGCCGCCCCTGCCCTTGCGGCTTTCGAGGATCCCGTGCTGCCGGAGCTCACGTAAGATCAGCTCGAGGAACTTGCGCGGAATGCCCTCGCGCTCCGCGATCTCTGCGATGAGCACCGGCTCGCCCTGCTTGGCGCGCGCCAGGTGCGTCAGCGCCTTGAGCGCGTATTTGGTCTTCATTGTGATCATGCGGGGCTCGCAATGCAGCGCTCAAAAGCGACGCACATCACTCTATCAAAAAGATAGGGTAATCTCCTAGCGGTTGCGTCAGGCGATGTCAATCGAGCGTACCCGTGCGGCGCCAACGAAGTAGAAGGACCGCCCATGGCGAGAGATAGAGCGCGCCCGCAGCCGCGGACTGCATCATCACCCCGTGCCGCAACGCGACCCACCGTCTCGGAGCACGGTGGAGGAGACGAGGCTGGTGCGGCCCGTGTCGCGCGCCGCGTCTCGGAGGGTTTGCGCCGCTTTCGGAAGGCACGCGGGCTCTCCCTGGACGAGCTCGCGCAGCGCAGCGGCGTGAGCCGCGCAGCGCTGTCGCAGATTGAAGGGGCCCGGACGAATCCCACGCTGGCCGTGCTCTGGAAGGTCGCAGTCGGCCTCGAAGTGCCGTTCCAGGCCTTGCTCGGCGCCACGGAGGAAAAGACGCCGCAGTTGCTGCGCGCTTCGGACACCGCGCCGCTCTGCAGCGCCGACGGTCGTATGGAGAGCCGCCTCCTGTCACCCCGAGGCACGGCTCCCGATCTCGAGATCTACGAGCTCAAGTTTCTGCCCAAGGGAGTCCACCGCAGCGAACCGCACAGTGAGCGCACCACCGAGGTACTCACGGTCACCGTCGGCACGCTGCGCGTCACCATCGAAGATCATGTCTACGAGCTCGGCGCGGGAGACACGCTGTTCTTTCACGCCGACGTGCCGCATGTGTATGAAAACAAAAGCGGACACGAGACCCGGGCCATCGACGTGATTCGTTACGCGCGCGAAAACTGACGTCGTCAGGACGCCGCGCGCACGTTGTTCGCGCTCAGATCGGCCAGTAGCGCCTGAAAGCGCGCGCTACCGCAGCGCCGCAACATCAGATACGGCTGCTCCGCTCGACGACACAAGCGTTTGGCGAGCAGGACAGCGCCGTGGCTATTCACGTCCGTGACGATGAGCACGAAGTCGGCCCGGCTCACGATCTTGCGCAGCTGTGCGGAGCCGTTGCCTCCGGTGTGCCCGGAGTGACACTCGAGTGTGTGTCCAGCTCTGCGTGCCAACGCCTCGAGCTGACCTTCGCTGCGGTCCAGGCCGCCGATCCAGGCAATGTGCATGGCGCATCCATGGTGGACGAGTGTCTATTATCATAGACACTCGTCCACGCAAGGCCCGCGCGCACAGCGCGCCCGAATTTGGCGGTTTTCCGCTTACTGGCTGCCTTCCATGTGGTACCCGCGCTCGCCGTGGTCGGTGAGATCGAGGCCGGTCTCCTCGTCGTCCTGCGTCGGCCGGAGGCCGATGGTCGCCTTGAGCGCGTAGGCGATGACCGCCGTCGCGATGCAGGCGAGCGCGATCGTGAACCCCATGGCCTTGAGCTGCTCCAGCCAGAGCGTATTTCCGACCACCTCCTTCAGGTTCAGGTCCAGATTGGCATTCACCTTGGAGGTGGCCAGGACGCCAGTCAGAAACGCGCCCAGCGTGCCGCCCACGGCGTGCACGCCGAAGGTGTCCAGGGCATCGTCGTAACCCGCGGCGTTCTTCAGCTTGGTGCAGGCGATGAAGGTCACGACGCCCGCCAGCACGCCGATGATCACCGCGCCGGTGCTGTCCACGAAGCCCGCCGCCGGCGTGATCACCACCAGGCCGCCGACGATTCCCGAACAGAAACCGAGCACGGTCGGCTTGCCTCGCGTGAGCCACTCCGCCATGGGCCAGGTGAATCCCGCGACGGCCGCCGCCAAGGTCGTGGTCATGAACGCATTGGAAGCCACTCCGTCCGCTGCGCAGGCGCTGCCGGCATTGAAGCCATACCAGCCCACCCACAGCATGCCGGTGCCGATCATGGTGAGCACGAGGCTGTGCGGCGCCATGTTGACTTGTCCGAAACCCTTACGTTTGCCCACGATCAGGGCGAGCACCAGCGCGGACCAACCCGACGACATGTGCACGACGGTGCCGCCGGCGAAGTCGATGGCCTTGATGCCAGCGTTGGCGTTCCACACACCGTTCATGAAGCCATCCACGCCCCACACCATGTGCGCGAGCGGGAAGTACACGACCACCATCCAGATGCCCATGAACAGCAGCAGCGCGCTGAACTTCATGCGTTCGGCGATTGACCCGACGATCAGCGCCGGAGTGATGATCGCGAACATCAGCTGATACATGGCGAATACGTTTTGTGAGACCCAGGCAGCGTAGTCGCCGTTCGGCACGGAATCGACGCCTGCAAAGAACGCGAACTTCATGCTGCCGAAGAACGCGTTGCCGGAAGAGAACGCCATGCTGTATCCGAACGCCCACCACAAGAGCGCCACGAGTCCCGACATACCAAGACACTGCGCCATGACGGAGAGCACGTTCTTGGTGCGCACGAGTCCGCCGTAGAAGAGCGCGAGGCCGGGCAGCGTCATGAACAGCACCAGTGCAGCGCACACCATGAGCCAGGCATTGTGTCCGGGACCTGGACCTGGAACCTTGGAGGTCGCCGCGTCGCCGCGCGCGCCGTTGTTCACGTAGGCTTCCAGGTCGGCGATACGCTTTTCCATATCCGCCGGGCTCGGGGCTGCCGCCGCGGCTTGCGCCGCTGGCTCCGCCGCAGCCGGAGCGTCTTGAGCTAGGCTCACGGCGGGCAGCACGAGCAGCACGGCCAGGAGCAACAGAATCCGCTTGAGCATGGGGTTCCTTTTTCTGACCAGGGCAGAGCGCCACGGTCGCTGGTGAGCGCGTGTACCCGCGGCGCTGTTTCTCCCCGGTTTCCTCGGCGCTTCGCCGAGCATTTCCCGCTGTTGGACGCGGGCTGTCGCGTTACGAGGCGGCAAATTCCGACGCAAGCGGATCGCTCTCGCGTGCGTGCCCTCAGCGTGCCTCCGTTTCCGTCTGGAAAGCTCATTTCCAAGTTCGTCGCGAGGCCCGGCGACTGAAAGCACGCCACTCGGGCGCGCGAGCCCCCCCGGCAAACGGGCAAACCAGAGCCAGGCAGCAACACACGAAGACCAGTATTGGTTTCTCGGGCGCTCGCGTGTGCGCGAAACCCAGTCGATTGCGCGGCGACCTTGCTCCTCCATGTCCCGCCATTGAAATGAAGTGACGAGTGGAAAGAGGGGTGACGCGTCGCGCGTCTCATCCGAGTACACAGTAATGACTACGTCACTGCGGGGTCATTCCAACGATCCAGTCGAATGGACATCGATGCTCGCGCCAGAGAACACACTCGCCATACGACGGCTAGGGTCTGTCCCTAATTGCAGATCTCCCCGTAAACGTGCCCGTGCCCGTGAACGTGCCCGAAGGGAGCCGAAGAGGTGCTGTCCATGGGTTGGGGAATGATAGCGCGGCGAGCATGGTTCGGCGCAGTTGGAGCAGCAGTGGCGGACGATTGAA
>DATDJP010000035.1:0-14108 GCA_036520475.1 Polyangiaceae bacterium
AGGATTTCCCGGCGCCGCTCGCAATCGAGATGCGGACCGAGCAGCAAGAGGCCGGTCAAGTGGAGCTCGCCGGTCGCGATCCGCTCGAACAGCTCGGGGTACTGCCGCACGAGACGCGCCGCCTTCGCTCGCCGGTAGGCCGCGTCTTCACTCATGCGTAGCTCGTAGACGCAGTACGTGTAGAGAGACGCGCAGGCGCGCTGGCGATGGATTCCGCGAGCCTCCACCTCCGCCAGATGCGCGAGCAGGTCGGCGAGCGCCGTATTGGCTCGTGCGACCAGCTTGCGCACGCTCGCGAGGAGCTCGTCGTCGGCGATGGTTTCGAATTCAGGAAGGGTCGGCATACGCGCATCCTACAGCGCTGATTTTCGTGCCCCGAGAACACGCCAGGACACGTTTTCGGCACAGCGAACGAGTTTTTCGTCAATCTGAAGCGTGAAACGCTGCGAGCACGCGACAGCGTCGCCGCGCAGGGGGTTCCCGGTCAGAGCCGCGACCTTCGTCGCGCCCTCGCGCGAAAACCTGGCTAGCCAATTCGACGGTCGGTGATCCGATGTCGGACGTTGTTTGACCGTGGGACTCGATGCTCGAGACCTTCGAATCCACTGTGAGCCTCGCACGTGGCGTGCGGCTCCGACACTCCGACAGTGTAGCGCGGGCTCGCAGATGCACATGGGTCACGGACGCATCAGGGTTCATGCTCCAGCAGCGAGCGTTTGTAGCAAGATCTCTTGGAGCGGCGCTCCGTGTTGCGCCTGTGCGGCGTGAGCTGGTGAGATGGTTACTCGGTTCGCGCTCGCGTCACCGAGCGTCGGTCGCCGCTTAGCGTGTCGCCGTTACGGGTTCGATTCTGCGGAGGATCCCGCTGTGGTTTGCGCATCTGCGGACGGCGTAGAGGGGATCGGGCGAGGGCGACTTGCCGGACTCAGTTTGGCGCGCAGCCAGCAGCGATTGGCCAATCTCTTGGGCTCACAAGCTCGTGCGCGTCGCACACTCGCATCGCACCACCTGTATCTACGCGATTTTCATCGCGCTTTTCGCCCGATCCGATTCGCTGAAGCCGCGCATCCAGCCCCCCTGCTACATGTCGCGCCCAGATGCGACCGACCCCCGAAGGCATCGAAGCCTGCATTGCGCTACTCGAGGCATTCGTCGAAAACCGTGCAGAGCTCGCCGAAGTATCCCTCGAGCAACGGAACCGCCTGCTCACTGCCGCGGGGCGTCTATCGCGCCCAGAGCGCAACGAACAGCGGTTGCTCGCGCGCGCGCTCCTGAAAAAGAGGCGCCGTGAGCTCCGCGCAGCGGACGAGGCGCAGCTCGAGCGCACTGGCATCCGGCGTAAACGGCTCGAGCCGGTGCTCACCACTCCCGATCCCGATCCGCTGGCCTTGTCCGAGGCAAGCGGGGGCGAGTTTGACCGAGCGGCGAGCTCGAGCGTCGAGCTTCCAGAGCCGCCGCGGCTGAACAAGGAGCGTGTTTGCTACGTCTGTAAGGTGCCCTGCGTACAGCTGCATTTTTTCTATGATCAGATGTGCCGTGCGTGTGGAGACTTCAATTACCAAAAGCGCACACAAACCGCCGACCTGAACGGCCGGGTCGCGTTCATCAGTGGTGCTCGGGTCAAGATCGGCTATCAGGCAGCGATATTGTTGCTGCGCGCCGGCGCACGCGTCATCGTCACTACTCGTTTTCCGCACGATGCGGCGCTACGCTACGCGCGCGAGTCCGATTTCGAGAAGTGGCGGGAACGTCTCGAAATATACGGACTCGATCTCAGACACACCCCCAGCATCGAAGTGTTCGCCCAGCACCTGTGCCAGAGTTACGAACGCCTCGATTTCGTACTGCACAATGCTTGCCAGACGGTCCGGCGGCCGAGCGGATTTTACGCTCACCTGATGCGGGCAGAGCTCGAGTCTTCGCACAACCTGCCCGAGAATGCGCGATCTCTTCTGGCTCCTTACGAGGCGATGCGCGCGCAGACTACGCTGCTAGTTCAGCCTGCCGGTCAGGGCTCTGGAGCACCTCTTGCAGTCGGCCTGCACGCGGCTCCGGCGCTGTCGCAGGTCGCGCTCGCCCAAGAGGACCTGGCTGCAGGGGCGCATATTTTCCCAACGGGCGAGCTCGACGCCGATCTGCAGCAAGTCGACCTCCGCACGGTGAACAGCTGGCGCTTGGAGCTAGACCAGGTCGGAACAGTAGAGTTGCTCGAAGTGCACCTCGTGAACGCGATAGCGCCCTTCGTGCTCAATGCGCGCTTGAAGTCAATCATGTTGCGCGAGCGAACGTTCGACAAACACATCGTCAACGTATCCGCCATGGAGGGCCAGTTTTACCGCCGGTTCAAGACAGATAAACACCCGCACACGAACATGGCAAAAGCAGCGCTGAATATGATGACACGCACTTCCGCGGCTGATTACGCACGAGACGGCATCTTCATGAACAGCGTCGACACCGGCTGGGTGACGGACGAGGACCCCGTGCACATCGCCGCACGGAAAACCGCGGAGAATGGCTTTCATCCACCGCTCGACGTCGTTGATGGCGCCGCGCGCATCGTAGATCCCATTTTCAACGGGATTAACAGTGGCCGCCACGTATGGGGGCAGTTTCTCAAAGACTACCGTCCAACTGCCTGGTGAGCTCGGTATTGGCAGAATGCCGCGCGCTCGTCAGTGCGGCGGGCGGTGAAGGGCTGTCGGAGGGCCTGGGTGGTCGACGGCTTCCACGATCACTCGGCCGAGCCGCGCCATACGCGCGGACAGCCAGGCCGGCACGCGCCCGCCATGCGGCGGCAAATCCCGCTCCCGGTGCGGTACATGCTGGCGAGGATACGGCGAAGCACGCCCCGCGCTAGCGAGGGAGCCCTGCGCGAAAACGGCGCTCGGCTTGTCCGCCCAGAACCTTCATCGCATACTCGGGGGTCGTATGGACCGAGGTACCGGCGAGCCGTGAATCACGCTCTGGCGTGGCTGCTGTACTCGCCGCTCGGCCCGCTGGCGGTGCTCTTCGCCGTGCGGCTCGTCGTCTGGTCCGTCGTGGAACGGCGCTGGCCCGCGTACACCGTCAACCACCGCGCCGTTTTCTTCACTGACCTGGGCACCTCGCTGTTTCTGTTCCTGGTCACCATACCCATCGCGGACTACCTGATCGCTCGCGTCGCGACGCCGCCTGAGCTTCCGAGCGCGTGGACCGAGGCCCCGCTGCTGCTGCGCGTGGGCCTGTACCTGATCTTGGCGGATTTCGGTCACTACTGGGTGCATCGCTTGATGCACACGCGCCCGCTGTGGCGCGTTCACAAGTGGCATCACGCGCCGTCACACATGAGCTGGCTCGCCGGCAATCGCGAAACGCTCTGGGATCGCATCCTGGTGAGTCTGCCTTACATCTTTCTGTGGCCAGTGCTCGCCGGTGGGCCATGGTGGCTCGGCACGGCGCTGCTCATGTTCGCGGGGCTCAAGAACGACTGGATGCACCTGAACGTGCGCTGGAACTTGCCCTGGCTCGAGTGGGCGATCGTGACTCCGCGCTATCACCACGTTCACCACAGCACGGATCCCGCTCACTACGACAGGAACCTGGGAGCGCTGTTCTCCGTCTGGGATCGGCTGTTTGGGACTTACGCGCGCCCGGATGCGAAGCAGAACGCGCTTTCGTTCGGGCTCGACGAGAAAGTACCGATCACTCGGCTCATCGCCGGACTGTGAAGCGCGCGCTCGCCCCCGGGCGGCTGTTGTTTCTCGACTTGCGGAGTCTCGAAGTGAGCACGGCTCAGCCCTTCGCGCAAAACGACATCAGCGGTCGCGCTCCGCACTGACCGCCCTTGGTCTGTGAGCGGAGCGCATAGCCCGGCGGACAGCGTTCATCGCAGGTATGAAACGAATCACCCGCGGTCTTCTGACAGAAGACTTGTTCCCTCCCATCCGTGCCGCAGCGAGCGTTCTTGGACCGGGACGCCGAGTGATAACCCGCCGGGCAGCCGACGGAGCAGGAGTGGAAAGAGCCGCCGCAACTCGGGGCACAGAAGGTGCGGAGCGCCTGAGCCGGGCCGCACTCGGCGCTAACGCTGCGCGCGGCCGCGTGGAACCCTTCACGACAGCTGCCGGCGCAGGTGTGATACGCGCTCGCCTGCGCGTGTTTGACGCCGGTCTTCGGATCACACGCGTCCAGCGTGCAGTCGTTGCCATCGTCGACGTTGACCGAGGTGTGCGTGATCTGCCCGGTGCGGGGATCACAAACGTCGTCGGTGCAGACGTCGTCGTCGTCTATCACGATCCGCTCGTGACTCACCCCCTTTACCGGATCGCAGGCGTCCGTCGTGCACGCGTCGCCGTCGTCGATGGTCGGCGCCGCACCGGGCAAACAGCGTCCCTTGCCGTCGCAGCGCGCCACGCCGTCACACACCGAAGCATTGTCGCAGCTCGTGCCCTCTTCCGCGGGGAGCGGCACGCACTCCTCGTTCACACAGTCCACGAACTGGCACGGGCTCCGCTCTCCACAGTCTTCCGCCTTCGAGCAGCGCGGCGTCTCCAGCGGTTCGCGCTGCTCGCGCGCCTTCGTCGTCTTGCCGCGGCGACAGCCCTCGCAGCCGGAGAGCGCGAAGAGGAGCATCGCGCAAATCCAGAGACGCCTCACCGCTACATCACACGCGCTCACTTCAACACACCCCGGTACCTGAAGGAGCCGTCGATCCGCGCCGCCGCGCGCATGCCCGGATCCGTCCGCATGTCATGCATCCAGCGCTCGTGTGCACAGATGTCGCTGCCAAGTGAAGCGAGTGAGCCACCGAAACCGTCTCCTCCCGAGACTTAAGTTAAACTAGTTCCGAGTACGCACCGTACTCGATCTCGATGGCTGCTGCGCGCCCCGCCTCTGTTGGAAAGCTTCACGCTGCACGCGTGCAGCACGCCACGCGCTACGTCGTCAAAGACAAGATCGCGGCGGGCGGCATGGGCACCGTCTATCGCGTGGTCGATACCACGACCGGGGACGAGCTAGCACTGAAACGGCTCTCCTCTGGCGGTGAGCACGGGCGCATGGCCATCGAGGCCTTCGAGCGCGAGTATCAGGTGCTCGCCAGCCTCGATCACCCGCGCATCATTCGCGTGTTCGACTACGGTGTCGACCCGAGCGGTCCGTACTACACGATGGAGCTCCTCCCGGGGGAGGATCTGCGCCGCGCGGCGCCTTTGCCTTACACGCAAGCGTGCTTGTACATGCGCGATGTGGCGACCTGCCTCGCGCTCCTCCACGCACGCCGGCTCTTGCACCGCGACTTGAGCCCCACCAACGTGCGCCGTACCGAGGACGGCCACTGCAAGCTCCTGGACTTCGGCGCGCTGATGCCCTTCGGCATCGCCGAGGCGATCGTCGGGACGGCGCCGGGCGTCCCGCCAGAAGCGCTCGATGGGTCGCCGCTGGACCAGCGGGCAGACCTGTACGCCCTGGGTGCGCTCGCGTACTGGACGCTGACCGGCAAATACGCCTACCCAGCGCGACAGATCACGCAGCTGTACGAAGCGTGGAATCAACCGCCACCGCCGCCGTCCACCCTGGCGCCGGACGTCCCGCCCGAGCTCGACGAGCTGGTGCTGTCTCTGCTCAGCCTGGATCCCGTGACACGGCCGGGCAGCGCGGCCGAGGTCATCGCCCGGCTGAACGTGATCGCGAAGCTGCCGGAAGAAGACACCACCCAGGCGCAGCGCCTCGCTCACAGCTTTCTGGTGAATCCGCGCTTCGCGGGACGAGCTCGTCAGCTAGCCGTAGTTCAGGAGATAGCCGAGTCCGCGCTGAAGGGCCGGGGTGGGGCGGTGCGCATCGCTGCGCCATCAGGCGCGGGCCGCACACGTTTTCTGCAGGAGATCGCGGTGCGCACGCAGCTCGCGGGCGCCACCGTGCTGCGCCTGGACGCGGGGATGCATCGCTCGCAGCATGGCACCGCGCGCGGATTGGTGTCGCGGTTGATCGAGGCGCTGCCTCAGGAAGCACGAGACCGCGCCCGTCGCTTTCGCCAACCACTCACGGCGCTCGGGCCCGAGATCCGCACCCTGCTAGACGGCGCCGCCGCGAACACGAACGAGGCGGCTGGCGGCGCGCCCAGCGAGAGCAGCCTCGAGGGCTGGTTCGCCGAGATCAGCAAGACCAGGCCGCTCGCCGTCCTCGTCGACAACGTCGAACAAGCAGACAACGCGAGCCTCGCGCTGCTGGCGGCGCTCGCGAAGATGTCTTCGAGCCACGCGCTCTTGGTAGTCACCACGGAGCGCACGAACGTCAGCGATCCGGCGGTGCTCGGCTTGCTCGCCTTGCGCACGCACTCCACGTTGCTCGATCTGCCGCCGCTCGCCAGCGAAGAGATGCTGGAGCTGACGCGCTCACTCTTCGGGGACGCGCCCAACGTCAAGCGTTTCAGCGAGTGGCTGCACGGGCGCAGCGCGGGCAGCCCGCTGCACGCCATCGAGATTGTGCGTCAGCTCATCGCCAAGCAGGTGCTGCGTTACACCGGCGGGATCTGGACGGTTCCGTTCGACAAGCCGGATGCCGAGCTGCCGGCGGCGCTCGAGGACGTGTTGTCGCTGCGCGTGGCGTCCCTCAGCGAGGCGGCGCGGACGCTGGCGGAGTGCCTGAGCCTGCAGAAGGAAGCGCCCACGCTGGAGCTGTGCCGCCTGATCGCGCAAAGCGACGACCAGCGCGTGGTCTTCGGCCTGCTCGACGAGCTCGCGCGGAACGACGTGCTCTACGCGGACCGCGGCGGATACCGTTTCAGCAGCCTGGCGCTCGCGCACGTGCTCCTGTCGGGGATGGATTCGGAGCGGCTCGAGAGGAACCACCTGCGCCTGGGCAAAGCGTTCACGGAGTTGGTGGGAGAAGACCGGAGCCCGCTGACGGTGCAGGCCGGCTGGCACCTCATCCAGGGCGGCGAAGAGCGGCGCGGCGCGGACATGATCGCCACCGTCGCGGCGGACCCCGTCGCGATCCGCGTGATGCTGGCGGATCTACAGCGCGCGGGGCAAGCCCTGTCGGCCGCGCTGAGCGTGTACGCCAAGTACCGCCTATCCATCTACGAACGACTGCCCCTGCTCTCTTCCCTGGCCCAGGCGGGCTACTACGAAGATCGCCGCTGGGGGCAACTTTACGGCGACGCGGCGCTGGACGCGCTCGAGTTCGTGTCGGGTCTGCACACGGCACGGCGCCTGCGCCGCGTGCTGGGCCGCTGGCTCAGCCTGATCGTCGGGATCCTGTTCGCGGTCCTGCGCTTTCACTTCGTACCGAAGCGCGAGCGTAGGTACCGGTTTGCGGACGTCCTGATTCATCTGTTCGGGGTCGTCACCACATCGGCGGCTAGCGCCGCGATTGCGCTGGACGCGACCCGCGCGTCACACGTCGCCGCTACCCTCGAGCCATTTTCAGTGCTGCCCGAACGCCTGACGCCCGTCGGCATCTACGAGTTCTGCAAGGCGCTCGGGGAAATTGGTCGCGACAACGAGGCGCACGCTTACGAGACCTTCGACAAGCTGCTGAAACGGTTCCAGGATCGCCGGTACTATCCGACGCTGCCCGACGACGGCAGAAAGATCTACGTCGCCGCCGCGCACTTCGCGCGCGCCTCGTTCGCGATTTTCCGCGCGCACGGGGAGACGGCGCTCGAGAGCGCGGACGCGCTCGAGAAGATGGACTTCAAGCTCTATCAGACGATCGCGAGCCAGCTCCGTTTCCTCTATCATTCGAACCGCGGCGAGTACGCCACAGCCGCGATCCATCGCGAAGAGCTCGAGCTCCGCGCGGCGCATCTCGGCTCCTTGTGGCAGGTGGAGACCTGGGAAGCTCCGGCGTTGATCCTCGTGTACACGCTGCTCATGGACGTCGTCTCGTCCACGCGTGTCGTGCAACGCCTCGAGCTCTTGAGCCAGGAAGTACCGTCTCTGAGGCACTATGCCGTGCTCGCCAAACACGGGCTGATGCTGGCGCGGGGCGAGCAGACACACGTCGGCCAGGTCGAGCAGCTCTACCGGAACAAAGAGCCACGAAGTTACATCGGCTGGGGCGCCACGATGGCCTTCTGGGCACGCGGGTATAACGAGGCCGGCGAGTACAACGAGGCCAAGCGCATCTGCGAGAGCACGCTGGCTCACCTCGAGGATCGAGAGCGCGAGTACGTCTCCCACTTCCTCGGCCTGGACATCCAGCTCGCGATCGCGGACGCGGGGCTCGGCGAGTTCGACAAAGGCTTGTCGCGAATCGACGGGCTCCTGCAGCGCTTCGCGGACTGCGATCATCCGCTGGCGCACGGCCTGTTACACGACGCGCGCGCGCGCATTGCGTTCGCCGGCGGCAAGCTCGAAGAGTACGAGGCCAGCCTCGTCCAGGTCGAGCGCTGGTTCGTCTCGACGGGCACTCCGATCCTGATCGCCAAACACAAGCGGCTCGTCGAGCTCGGGCATCACGAGGCGTCGGTCATGAGGCGCAAAGCGCAGGAGCCGGCGGTCACGGAGGAGCAGGACAGCACCGCCATCGCAGAGGACGAATTTCTGACGCGTACGCTCTGTGATACCGAGGTACCTACCCGCCGCCACGTCATCCGGAGCTGAGCATGGGCCAGGCCGGCGCTTCGTGCTATTGAGGGCGGTCGATGGAAAGCCGCTCACTGAGCCGACTGCGTCTCGTCGGACGGCTCGAAGCCGTTTCGTTCCTGCTGCTTTTGGGCGTCGCAATGCCGCTCAAGTACCTGCTCGACGTCCCGCTCGCGACCAAGGTCTTCGGCTGGGGTCACGGCGTGCTCTTCATGGTCTACTGCGTGCTCGTGCTGCAAGCCGCGGTGGAGTACCGGTTCAAGCACACTCTGACCGCGGGGCTGTTCATCGCGGCCTTCTTGCCTTTTGGACCGTTCTTCGCCGAACGCCGCTTGAAGGACGTGGCGTAGACGCTACCGGGTACGCATCACGGAAACCGCGTCGCCAGTGCCCACTTGCCTGGGAACAGCGAAGCTCATCGGACTCGGTCGTTGACAACGGCGCGCAATTGTCTGATTTCAAAGGGTTTTTCGATACTGGGATTAGGGATGCCGTCCAAAAAGGCGCGCGCGCTCGGCGTGAACGCGCCGCCCGTCAGGAAGACCATGCGGGCTGCCTGGTCCGGTACGCGCTGAGTGAGCTCGTTGTGGAAGTCCATGCCCGTCATTTCCGGCATCATCAGATCACAGAAAATGACGTCGAAGCGTTGACCGTCGACGAGCAATTCCATGGCCTGTCTGGCACGTTGCGACACCACCACGTCGTGCTCCGCGACGAGCGCGCGGCGGATTGCTCGAGTGATGGCCGCTTCGTCGTCCACCACCAGCACCTTGCCCCGCCGCACACTGGGCGCCACGGGGATGCCTTGCGCAGGGCTATCCGCCACCTCACCGCTCGCGCAGGGCAACACGATCCTGAACCGCGTGCCTGTGGCGGGCGAGCTATCGACGCTGAGCTCCCCCCCCAGCGAGGTCACGATCCGATGACAGATCGACAGCCCGAGCCCGGTTCCCACGCCGACGGGTTTCGTGGTCACGAATGGAGTGAACAGACGCTGCATCACGTGCGGCGGGATGCCAGGACCGCTATCCGCGATCTCGATGACGACGCGCTGGCCGTCCGTCGCTGTACTCACGCGTATGACGTTGCGTTCCATCTGCCCCTCCGGAATCGCCTGCGCAGCGTTGATGATCAGGTTCAGAAACACTTGCCCCAGACGCGCCTCGCTCGCCTCCACGGCTGGCACGTCGGAGTAATTCTTGACCAGTCGGGCACGATGGCGGATTTCGTTCCAGGCCATGCGCAACGTGGACTCCATGACCCGGCGCACGTCCACGGGGCCGCGCTCTTCCTCATCGCCGCGGGAAAAAATCTTCAGATCGCGCACGATGTGGCGCACGCGCTGGGCCGCGTCGCGGGCGTCTCTCAGCTCCTCCTGCACGGCGCCCGGGCGCGGCGAACCGTGCAGACTCGCCAGCTCGTGCTCCTGCAAAATCAAATCGAGGTTGGCGATCACGGCCGATAGCGGATTGTTGATCTCGTGCGCGATGCCCGCAGCCAGGATGCCGACAGCGACCATGCGGTCCGCGACGAGCAGCTGGGACTCCACCTGCTTTCTGTCGGTGATGTCACGCACGATTGCCGCCACGTGCCGCTGCCCACCGGTGCTCCAGGTGCTGAGCGCGAGATCCGCCGGGAACTCGCTGCCGTCGTGACGCCGCGCCAGAACCTCGCCGCTCCTGCCCATCGGCACGCGCGAGCGCTCCCAGGGCTCTCCGCCATGGCCCTTGTCGTCGCGTTCGACGATCAAGTCCCGGAAGCGCCGACCGAGAAATTGCGCCTCCGTGTAGCCGAACATCGTTACGGCGGCCGGATTGACGTAGCTGATCCTGCCCGCGCCGTCCGCCGCGATCACGGCGTCCGTGGCTGCTTCCATGATCGCCCGAAAACGTGCCTCGGTGGCGCGCTGCGCAAGCTCTGCTTGCCCGCGCTGCCGGCGCGCGTCGAGCTCGCGCAGCTCGCGCTCGACCGCCGGACAGAGGCGCGTCAGCCGCCCCTTCGACATGAAATCGTGCGCGCCCGCCTTGAGCGCATCGACGGCGACGTCTTCGCCGACCGTCCCCGAAACGATGATGAACGGAATGTCGACGCCGCTGTCTTTCAAGACGCGCAGCGCCGCTGGTGCGCTGAACTCCGGCAAGGCGTAGTCGGAAATCACGAGATCCCAGGAGCCTTCGCGCAGAGCGGTGCGCATGGCGGTCTCGGTCTGCACGCGCGTATGAGATACGCGGTATCCGCCGCCGTGGAGCGCGCGAAGCACGAGCTCGCAGTCGTCCTCGTTGTCTTCGACGATCAGCACCTCGAGCGAGGCATTCAGGGCGCTCCTCGCCAGCACATCCTTCCCGGGCGGAGTCATGAGCCCTCCGGGCGCAGAGCCGCCAGGCGGGCAGCGCCGCGAATGATCGACATCCCCAATACGAACCCTCGAGTTCCGCTGAGTGTCTCCACGTGTGCCAAACCCGGCCTCCGCGCGACGGAGCGCGCACATCTAGACCGTGTATCCTCGTCGTGCCGGACGACTGACGCAAGATTCCTCAGACAAAACTGCAACACATTTTTTCCCGACTTCCGCGGTGTTGGGTGGGAGGATCTCCGACATTTGCGAGGGGTCGGGACACTCACGGAAACTGCTAAAGCTACAAACCGCCTCGCCCGACTCCGTCACGCGGCACGAGACTTCAACCGCCCGCGATCGGATCGCTGCGTCGCAGCGCCGCACTCGACAGATTGCGATGCAACGATTTAGAGACAGCTCTCGGCTCGGCCCAGGAGTCGGGCTGGGGTGCCATCGGGCACGTCTCCTCGCGCTACGTGCCGCGACGCGGATCATCCGTGGCGGCTACGTTTCTTCAGAATCGGCCTGTCGCTCGACTCCGAACTGCGCTTGGGCGATGGCATGGAGCTCTTGTATGCGCAGCGGCTTCTCGAGCACCTCGGCTCCGAGCGCACGCGCTCGCGCAATCAGGGCTTCCGACGGAAAGCTCGTCACGAGCACCACGCGCGCCGCGGGATATTGCGAACGAATCGTGTGCAACGCCGTGAGGCCGTCGCACTCCGGCATGTTCACGTCGCTTACTACGAGAAACGGTGCACCGCGGTGCGGGCCCGAGGTGAGGGACGCCACGCGATTCATCAGTTCCAGCCCGTCTTTCGCCTCGTGCACGGAGCAGCTGAGTCCTTCAAGCCAATCTTTGAGCAGTTCTCGGGAAGCGGGGTCGTCGTCGGCGATGACGACTGCGCGTTCGGACGAAGCCGCTCGATCGGTCATCACGGCTCTAGCCGCAAGACGTGTGCCAGAGAATAACCCGTTCCAGCTTGGGACGTTGGCATCGTTTGCCGGTACACGTTCAAGCAAGCAGGACTGCAGCTGCAGGCCGGGCGACTACCTCGCGTGGGCTATTGCGACGGTGTTTCGCGTGGACGTGCGGCAGATTCGTGCGAGCTCGCGGCGCCGTCGCGCGTGAACGAAGTGGGCCTTGGCCGCTGGAGCTGAGCCGCATTTGCTCGAGCGCAGCGGCGGCCGTGTGGCGTGCGCGCGGGCTCGGAACACAAACGTGCCCCGCCAGGGCGCGCCGAATTGATCGAGAAGTTGCAAACTTTTGCGCGGCTGCGGAGAGCCCTCTACCACCGACTACGTCGAAGGCGACGGTCTCGCCGAACGCGGCAAGCGCAACGTGAACGTCGTAACGCCACCAGCAGAGCGCACGGCGATCGATCCGCCGTGGGAGAGCGCGATCTGGTCGGCGATGTAGAGGCCCAATCCCAGATGCCCGACCCTCTCGGTAGCGTTGGACCCGCGAAACGGTTCAAAGATCACGGGCAGCAAATCCGGCGGAATGCACTTGCCTTGATTGGTGATCTCGGCGCCCACTGTGTCACCGTCGTCGTAGACGTGAATCAAGATGGGCGTTCCGGGCGCGGCGTGGCTGACGGCGTTGCCCGCGATGTTCGAGATGACCTCGGTCAGCCGATCGAAGTCCCAAAACCCCCGCAGATCTCCTTCATGTGTTTCGCGGATCTCGGCAGCGGTGCTGATGCGCAGCTCTTCAGCGATTTCTCGACAAACGGCCCCGAGATCGGTCGGGGTCAATTTTAGCTCGAAACCACCGCCCAGCCGCGCACGAGTGAACTCGACGAGTTGGCTGAGTATGCGCAATACCCGATCGCCGCTACTGACGATGCGCCGGGCCAACTGCGCGCTGCCTTCGTTGAGAGTGCCGTCCCGGGTCAGCATACTGCCCGCCATGACGATCGCACTCACGGGGCTTCTGAGGTCGTGGCCAATGATGCCGATCAGGCGCTCCCGGAACTCCGCCGTGGCTCGCAACTCTTCCTCGCGCACGCGGAGCTCTCCCGTCTCACCCTCGGCGCGGCGTTGCGCCGCGACGGCGTCGTCGGCTACCTCGTGCGCTCGCAGCCCGGCCAACACGAGCTGCTCGTTCGCCTCGCGCTGGAGCCGGAGCAGGTCGGCGCCTTTACCGCTCCGACCGGTCGACATCTCAGCCCCCAACCTTTATGGGAGCGCCCGTGAGCAGGCCTTCGTACGCGCTCAGCGTCTCGCCCACCCGCAGCTGCCCCTCGGAAGTGATCTCGTATTCGCGCAAGTCCTTGCTGTGCTGGCTGCCCCGCACCTTGACGACTGAAATCGCGCGCTTCAATTGCCCGCCGATTTCCAAGTAGCGCTGCATCACGATCGCGTCGCTCAGGAACGCGATGCCATGGGGGCTGAATTGAAGGACGGTGAACGAATCTTGAACCTCGACGGTGGACATCACCGTCACCCCCATGCCGGTGAGCGCCCCCACCATGCGATAGAGCGACTCACGGAAATCATCTCTGAACGGCGGCGCGAGCGCCAGCTCCAGGCCCGACAGCGAGTCGATCACCGCCCGCTTCGCTCCGATGCGAAGGACGGCTTCGCGAATTGCCATCAGCGTCTCGTCGATGGACAGATCGAGCGGACGAACGTAGACGATCTCTAGCTTCTGCTCATTGACGAGAGCCTCGAACACGCCGCCATGGGGCGTCGTGTACATGTAGTCGTTGGGTCGTTTCTCGAAGACGGCGATCACGCCCGGCTCACCGCGCCGAATCCCTTCGAGAATGAACTCGTTCGCGAGCAACGTCTTGCCCGAGCCCGATGGGCCCGCGACCAGCACCGAGTATCCCCTCGGGATCCCACCGCCGGTCATCTCATCCAGGATGGGCATCCCCGTGGGGAGGCGATCCTGTAGCGGATTCCGTGCGCCCGATCCCTCTTCCGGTTTGAGCAGCCGAGGGAAGACGACGACTCCGTCGTCCGTGAGGCGCATGGTCTGCAAGCCTGGGATCTGCGCCTGCCCCCGCATCTTCTGAACTTGCAGCTTTCGCACGACCGAGTTTCTTTCAACGGCCTGAAATAGCCTGATGATCCCGTCGGCCACGGTGAACAGGGCGCCGTCTTGCTCATCCTCGGCATATTCCCCGAGTAGAAACGAGGTCACCTCGCAGCTCGTGAGGTGGAGCGCGAGGCGTTGCATGAAACTCTGGAGTACCTGT
>DATDJP010000036.1:0-25207 GCA_036520475.1 Polyangiaceae bacterium
GCATCGGTCGCGGCGTCGCGCGCCTCATCGAACGCACCGGCGGCGAGAAAGGCATTCGCCCGCGCCAGCGCCGCCCGCGCTGCCTCCGAAGGCCGCCCGAGCGCTTCGAAGAGCAGGATCGAGCGCCGCGACGCGCGCAGCGCGTCGGCCAGATCCCCCGTGGTGGTCGCGGCCGCGGCGACGCCCGTCAGATAGCTCGCTTCTTCCAGGACGGCCCCGGCCTGCGCCGCGTGCGCCGCCGCGCTGCGAAAGCGTCCGAGCGCAAGCTCGGCGTCACCGGCGGCGTGGGCAAGCGCTCCCCCCACGGCGCAAAGACGGGCGTGCTCTTCCGGGGCGCTGGCCAAGGACTCCGCGCGTTCCAGGCTGCTGGCGGCAGCGGAGCGTGCTCCGAGCGCGAGCTCTGCCAGCGCTCGCGCTTCGAGCGTGGCAGCGGTCTCTGGCGCGTCCGCCACGAGCGACAGCGCGTGCTCCGGCGCACCCGCCGAGAGCCGAATCCGCGCGAGCGTGGCCGCGCGCCGCGCGCGGGCCGCGGGGTCGACCGCGGCGCTCGCCACTTCCGCGAGCAGACCTTCGGCGCGCTGCACGTCGCCCGCGCGCCGGGCCGTCTCGGCCGCTTCCAGGCGGCCCCACACGCTCGCGCTGCCCTCGAACACCAGGAGCGCGCGGCCGAGCTCGCCGCGCAAACGCAGCGCCCTTCCCAGAGCGAGCACGAGCTCTTCGGGCACGTCGCGCTCGCGCACGAATTGCTCGGCGCGCGCCAGCAGCGCGCCGTCAGCTCTCCCGGCGCCGAGCGAGAGGGCGAGACCGACAGCGCTATCCGCCTGGTGAGAAGCGGCGTCCGGAGCTCCGCGTTCGATGGCGGGCAGGGTCCAGCTCTCCGGTGGCGAGACGTCACACAGCGCCAGCAAGCGCTCGGCAAGCTCCGCGTCACCGCGGATCGTCAGCACGCCAAAGCTCGCCGCCTGCGGCCCGATCAGACGCGAGAGCCACTGCGAGCGCCCGAAATCGTCGAGCTCTCGCAGCGTGTGGTGCCGCGGGAGCCGCTCGTTCAGCGTGCCCTGGCTTGCGAGCGCTGCGATCCGCTCCCGCAGGCGCACGCGCTCTCGAAGCCAGTCCAGAGGCGCGCCCGCGACCTGAATGTCGAAAGTGGCTGCTTCCAGGAGCTCGCTGTGGCGCACCGTCAGGTAGCTGCTTTGCACCGCCCGGCGACGGCGCTCGCGTTCGGCGTTCCCGCCTTCGTCCCCACGCAGTTCGAAAAAAGCACGCCGGTGCAGCCACGCCGCGGACGGGCGCGTCCCCGGCGCTCGCAGCGCGGCGGAGATCAGCTCGGAGGCGGCCTTGGGCCAGGGTTCCGTCGCGAGCAGCTCGATGGGGTTCGCGCTGCCGCGGACGCGCGCGCTGACGATCTCCGCCAAGGTCAGGCCGAGCGCCCACACGTCACGCGCCCGCGCGTCGCCTCCCTGCGCGAGCTCCGGCGCGAGGTAGCGCCAGGTTCCGCCGCTGACTTCTGCGTCCTCGGCGTCGCCGCTGAGACCGAAGTCGACGAGTCGCGCGTGAAATCCCTGGCCGTCGGATCCCGACACCACGATGTTCTCGGGCTTGACGTCGCCATGCGTGAAGCCTGCCGCGTGCAGCTCCTCGAGCGCCCCGCCAATGTCTCGTGCCACGCTCAGCGCGAGCTCGGTCGAATCGCGCGGCGTGCCGAAGCGCTCGCTGAGCGGCGTGCCGCCGGCGGCCTCCAGCACCAAGAACGGCAAGCCGGCAGCGAGTGTCCCCTCCGCCAGGTCGATGGGCTCTTCCAGCACACCAGCGTCGAGCAATCTCACGATGTGAGGAGACGACACCGCGACGAGCCGCTCTGCTTCGAGCGCGAAACGCGCGCGCTCTCCGCCGTCGCTGGCGATTTTGACGGCGACCTCTGTGCCGTTCCGATCACGGCCCAGCCAGACACTGCCCGACGCGCCCCTGCCGAGCCGGCGTTCGAGCTCGATGCCAGCGCCACTAATCGCCAACTTAGTTGGCATACACCCCCCCGGATTCGCGGCGCCGCATCCAGGAAATTAAGCCGATTGCAGAGCTACTGTCAACTCGAATGGCAGCAATTGGAAAGCCTGCGACATTGACACGAACGCACCCACTCGAGGATGCTCCCGCGCGGCGCGAGAAGACAACGGCGGGCGCTCATCCATGCGGCTCTGGAACATAGGCGTGTGCTTGACGCTGCTCTTCGTGCCGCGCGCACTGCACGCGTACGAAGCTCAGGTAAACGCGAGCGTGGACGCGCAGTTCTACACGCTTCGCAGCCCGTATGGGGATCCGGTCCTCCGGCGCCGGCGCTACACGCAGACGCTCGGTGTGAGCGTGTACGGCATTGGCGGCGACACGGGCAAAGACTCGCCGGCCCTGACCTTCCGTGCCCGCATGCGGCTGGACGCCGATTTCGGTCAGGACGGGCGCGAGCGCGATCCTGAAAACGGCCAGCGTTACATCCCGGGACTCGAACAGACGCCGCTCGACTTGATGTACGCCTATCTCGAGGGTCAGGACTACGCAGGCGGGCTCGTCGATTTCCGCTTGGGCCGGCAGTACACGACGGACGCCCTCGGCTTCTGGTCGTTCGATGGTGCGCTGGTCGGGATCACCACGCCGATCTTCGTGCGCGCTGAGCTCTTCGCGGGTTTCGAACAGCGCGGCGGCCTGCCCCTGTCCACGCCGCGCTGGGAGGCAGACGGCGTCTACCGGGGCGACCGCTCTGACCTCGACTTCAATCAGTGGCCGAGCTTTTTGGAGCAGCAGAAGCTCGCGCCGGCTTACGGATTTGCTCTGGAGAGCGCGGGCGTGCACTGGCTCGCGTCGCGGCTCTCCTACCGCAAAGTGATCTCGCGCGACACGGTGCTGGTCTCGCCCTTCGCCGATCCAGGCGGCGGTTTCACGACCGTCGGAGGCGCGCGCGTCGCGAGTGAACGCATCGGCTACGCCATCCGCGTGAGCGAAAGCAGCCTCGGCTCGCTGAGCGGAAACGTCGTGTACGACTTCTACAACCAGACGGTGAGCGAGTATCTGGCGTCTCTGGACTGGTACACGACGGAAGCGCTCACGCTCGGCGCGCAGTACGAGTACTACCTGCCGACCTACGACGCCGACTCGATCTGGAACTGGTTCAGTCGGCAGGGCATGACCACTGCCCTGGCGCGCGGCGCGCTCGACATCACACGCGACCTCGACGTCTCGGCGAGCGCGGGCGTGCGCCAGTTCAGCACCGATGGCGACCCGTCGAGCGACGCTACCGACGCGGACCGTAGCGAGAGCGCGCAGCTCCTGGACGGCCTGTTCACGGCCACCGCACGCTATGGTTGGCCGTCTGGGGGTGTCTCGCTACGCGGTCTCGCCGAAGCCGGGGAGCGCGGGCATCGCATGGGCGGAGACCTCACGACCACACAGACGTTCGCGGGAGGCTTTTACGACACGCTCGTGCTGCTCTCGCTCTACGACTGGGCAGATTCGCTCCGGCCGCAGCGCGACGCGACGAGCTTCAGCTACGTCATCGGGGGAGGCGTCAACCCCTTCGAGCAGACACGGTTCGGCGTGGAGTGGGAACACGACATCAACCGCCTGGTCGGGCAGCGCTACCGCGTGCTCGCGACCCTGGATTTCACGGTGCTCGATTGAAACAGCCGTTCCTGCTCTTGCTCGTCGCGTGCTGCACGCTCGCAGCGCTGTTCGCTGGCACGGGACAGATGCCAAGAGCGCGCGCGGACGTTGTCCCACAGGCAGCGCGCCGCGAGGCCGCCCTGGCCGCGAGCCGCCCACCCGGCGCGTTTCGCGATGACGGCGGGCCGAGCGAGGCGATCTTTCCACCGCAACACATCCCGCTCATCTTCAGCCACCGAAAGCACGTCAAAGACCTGAAGCTGACCTGCACCACGTGCCACGATCAAGCCAAGCTCAGTCGGAAGAGCAACGATTCGCTGCTGCCCAAGGCGACCCGTTGCGACGCTTGTCATGCTTCCGATCATCGCGATCTGGCGAACGTCGGACGCGACGCATCCGAGCCCATGAGCCGCTGCGAAGCGTGTCACGTGGGTCACCGGCCGGAGCACGGCAATCGCGTCGAGCGAGTGCTCATGCCGGCGCCGAACCTACACTTCAATCATCGCGCGCACGCGGAGCGCAACATTGGCTGCGCTCAGTGTCATGGCGCGGTCGAAAACGTCGAGCTTGCCACCCGCGATCACATGCCGAGGATGCGCGGCTGCTTCCGTTGCCACCAGATGCCCGACTCCACTCGCGGCGCAGCGAAGGGGGCGTGCGCCACGTGCCACATCCACCGTGCGGGCATCATGAAAACCGAGTTCGCGAGCGGCCGGCTCGAGCCGCCGCGCTGGCTGCACAACGCCGAGCACGGTCCCGACTGGATCGAACGTCACAAGCTGGTGGCCGGAGCAGACAGCCGTTTTTGCGCCAATTGTCACCGCGAGGAGTACTGCACGGACTGCCACGACGGGCGCGTGCGGCCGCGTCGCGTGCACCCGAACGACTGGTTGAACTTACATCCGATCGCGGCTCGTCAAAACGGCCCGACCTGTAGCAGTTGTCATCACCAGCAGAGCTTCTGCGTGTCGTGTCACCAGCGCGCCGGGGTAGCCATGACGGGTCCGTACGGAAACTTCGCCAAGCGCGGTCGCTTTCACCCGCCTCGTACCGTGTGGACGGACAGCCCGCGCAGCGCGGGTCACCACGGCTGGGAAGCGCAGCGCAACCTCAATGCGTGCGTCAGCTGCCATGTAGAGAGGGACTGCGCCATGTGCCACGCCAGCGCTCGAGTCGGCGGGCGCGGCGCGGGGAGCGGCGTCGGCTTCGGGCAAGGTGTGAACCCGCATCCACCGGGGTTCAGAAGCCGCTGCGGGACTGCCCTGCGCAAAAACGCGCGGCCTTGCCTGGTTTGCCACGAGCAGTCGGACCCGATCCTGCTCGAATGCCGATAGATCGATAACTGCGAATTGCAGGATCGCAATGAAAACGCACGCGAGACCCCAAAACCTATTGCCTGCCCGTTACCCTGACGAGTATAGCGTGGGGCCGCGGTGTGGCCTTTTGCCCGCGGCGAAGGAGGCCCTTAGTGAAGGAGCTTGTCCGCTATTTGCTCGAGAACATGTATCTGGATTTCCAAGGGGATATCTCTGTGGAAAGGGTACGGGAGTTCCTTCGAGAGGACGACAGCCGCGAGGCACGGCAACTGCTCTCGAAGATCATCGAGGAAAAAGGCGTAGACGATCTGCTCATTACGTTGGCCGATTGCCTGAAGGATCATATCCGCAGCGGCGTCAGCGAGGACACCATCCGCGAGCAACTGCAGCTGTACTCGGACAGCTGAGAGCGGGGCGCCCCGGAGCAGCATCGCTGCTGCTGGCCAGCATCACGTGTTTGCTGTGTTTCGGCTGCGATCAAGGCACGCCAGCGCTCGAAGACTCGGTCGGACCTCCACTTCGACTCGTCGCGAGCTATCCCGAAGCCGGAGAGGGCGTGGATTGCGTCTCTTCGGCGGATCCAGCCTGCGGCGTGCCGACCAACGGCCCGCTCGAGCTGCGCTTCGACAGGCAGCTGCTGCACAGTACGGCCGTTCGCCAGTCGCTGGCGGTGTACAGCGGCGAGCCGCAATCGCCGGTGTTTCTGCGGCCCGACTACGACGCTGTGGAGCGAGTGCTGCGTTACTACCCGAGTGAGCCGCTGCAGCCGAACACGCTGTATACGGTCCAGCTGCCGCAGCCGACCACGGGTGCTCCGTTCGGCTTCCGAGCTTTCGACGGCGCGCCGCTCGGGGAAGGACCGGTGCCGTTGCGTTTCAGCTTCTACACGGCAGCTGAGTCGGTGGGGCCTGAGCCCACCTGCGAGCCGACTTGCGACGACATCGTTCGCCGATTTCAGGCGAGCGGCTGCGCGCGGCTAGGCTGCCACAATTCGGAGCCGGAACCCGACGCGTGCGGCGCGGGCGCGGCGCTCGATCACAATCAGGAGTGCGTGGGCGTGCCGCGCATGGGGCTCGACCTGGCTAGCGTCCCCGGGCTGCGTCGAAGCGCGATTTCTCGTGTCGCCCACCAGGCCGAAGTGGGTGCGCAAGGCGGCGTGCCGCTGGTGAATCCCGCGCGTATGGGCGTGCAAATGCCGCTCGTCGATCCGGGCCGCCCGGGCAACAGCTATCTGCTCTTCAAGACGCTGCTCAGAACCGCAAACTTCAATCTGCCGCCCGACGAGCAGCTGACCCCCGATGAGCGCGCGCGGCGAGCTGCCTGCACGCCGGTCTACCGCTCTCGACTACCCGAAGGCGAGACCCGAGCACCCTCGGAAGAGGAGCGAACGCGCCTCCGCAACTGGTTCGTGCGCGGCGAAGGCATGCCGCTCTTGCCGCGCGACGGCGATCCCGAACGCTCTCCCCTCACCCTCGACGCCCTTCACGAAATTCAGCGCTGGATCGCGCTCGGCGCGCGCTGTCCGTAGTTTGAAGCCCGCTCAGCGTCCCAGCGCTTCGGCTCGGTTGACGATACGCGGCGTCAAGAAGATCACGAGCTCACCGCGCGTGTCGCTCGCGCGACGTCGCTGAAAGAGCAGACCGATCAGCGGGATGTCGCCGAAGAACGGCACTTGATCCAGGTTTCGGCCGGTGTTGCGCGTAAAAATACCGCCGATCACCGCAGTGTGGCCGTCCATCACGAGCAGGTCGGTCTCGGCCTCGCGCTTCAAGATCGTCGGATCGCCGCGCGCCGACGTCTGGTTGAAGTCGGGCTCGTCGCGGTTGATCTTGACGTGCATGCTGACGCTGCCGTCGGCGGTCACGTGCGGTCGAACCAGGAGCTGAAGCTTGGCCTCCTGAAAGGTCGTCTGCACCCCCTGCGCGCTGATTTGAGAGAACGGAATCAACGTGCCCTGAGCGATGCGCGCCTCGCGGTTGTCGAGCGTCAAGATGCGCGGGCTCGACAAGATACGCAGCATGCCGCTCGACTCTGCCGCAGACAGGCGCACCGCCAGATTGATGGTGTTGTCGATGGAGCCGAAGGTGAGACCAATCGCACCACCTGCTCCGGTACCGACGGTGGCCGGCAGGTTGACCGCGAAGTTCGGGTTCGCGACGGTGTTGGTGAAAGGGCTCAATCCCGCGGTGGGCGTGTCGGAGTCACTGGCACCGCCGGCGATGCCCACGGAGTTCGGAAACGCGAGACCGGTCGGGTTCCCCGTGGCAGCCGAAAAGGTCGTATCGCCGCCCCATTGAATGCCGACGTCCCGCAAATAGCGGCTGGTCGCTTCGACGATACGCGCCTCGACGAGCACCTGCGGGGTCTGCGTGTCGAGCGACCGTGTCAGCTCCTCGATTTGATTCAGATTGCCCGCTATGTCGCGCACGATCATCACGTTCGTGCGCTCGTCCACGGCGATCGAGCCACGGTCTGACAGGAGCGGTCGGGCGCGGTCTTGAATGTCCTCTGCCTGTGCGTAGCTGACGGGGATGAGACGCGTCTCGATCGGCGCCAGCTTCACTTCCTGCTGGCGGCGCGCGATCGCCATTTCCCGTTCCTTCTCGAGATCGGAGAGCGGCGCCACCCGGATCATGTTGCCCTGCCGTACCATGCCCAGCGCCTTGGCCTGGAGCACGACGTCGAGCGCCTGATCCCAGGGGACGTTGCGCATGCGGATCGTTACGTTGCCTGCCACGTTGTCGGCGGTGACGATGTTCACGCGCCCGACATCCGCCAGCAGGCGGAGCACGTTGTGGACGTCGGCGTCCTTCAGGTCGAGATCGATGCGACGTCCCGTGAAGCGCTGCTGCTGCCCGACCACGGTGGGCGTGAACGCGCCGGCTTGCTCCGGCACGCTGGAGCGCTCGACGGGCCCGCCCTCCGCGCCGCTTGGCGCCGCGCCGCCTGGTGCGGCTTCGCGCACGTCCGCGAAGCCAGCGTGAACCTCCGGGATACCGGCCAAGGCCGGATCCACGTGCACCGTGCGCGTCTTGCGCGCCGCACCCCCGTCGCGTCCGAGCCCGGTGATGGACGAAGGCAAGGTGCCGGGTTTGAAGAAGGACCAGGTCAACGTGCGGCCGGCACGAATCACGCGGCTCGCGAGCTTTTCGTCACCTTCCACCTCGATGATCACCCGATCGCTCTGGCTCGGATCGGCGAAGCTCGAGATGCGTTGCACACGACCTCCGAACGCCGACACGTCGAGCGTGCGCGCGAGCTCCTTGGGAATTCGCACGCCGCGCAGCGCCAGGCGCATGCGTCCGTTGACGCTCTCCTCCTTCTGGAAGGTGTCGACCTCCGAGAGCTCGATGACGACCTGATCTTCGGCAGAGCTGCGCGAGAAACGCACGTCGCTGATGCGGCCGACGTCGGCCGCTTTACGTGGAGCGCGCGCCTTCGGTGCGGGCGCCGGCTCGGCCAGTACGCCGCCTTTACCGGGCGCGAGCCGGATGACCAGATCCGTCCCTTCGGTACGCAACGAGTAATTCGAGCGCTCGAGCAGCGTGATCAAAAGACGCGTGGTCGTGCCGCGCGGCCCCCTGAAGGCCTGGACCATCATGCCGCCAACGACGCCGACGCGATCGGTGATCGCCGACGGCACTCCTTTCAGATCCGTGTTTGGGATGTCCACGATCAGACGCGTACCGTTCCGCTCCAAACGAGCTGTGTAGGTCGGCGCCGACGTGAAGTTGATCGTGATGCGCGCCGAGCGGGGCTGCTCCGCGGCCACGATTTTCACGGAAGTAGCGAACCTCGCATCGGATCCTGCTGCCTGGGCAGTGGATCCAGCGAAGGCGACCAGCAAGACGCAGGTCGCGCAGAGACGGGACGAGCTCCACCTCATTTTTGGGCTCCGATGCTCTTTTCTCACGAGAGAGTGACGCCGCGCATGAGCGGACGAACGTTCGACGACTAGCGTACCGTCTAGACTCGGTTCCGCACAAATTCCGCGCGCCTGCGCGCGCCTTGCGAGTGTCGCTTATGCAAGCGCGCGCGCCGCGCTGCGCATCGCTTATCGAAGCGTGCGCGCGACGCCGTTGTCTGCCCCGAGTGCTTCGGGGCGGAGTGGGATCACTTTGGTCGCGCTGGGAACGTCGGGATTCGCCGGATCTTCGCGCACCAGCACGATGTCACCCTCGCGAATGCGATCGACGCGCCAGTTGATCTCGTAGGTAGCGCTGCGCGAACCCGTGGACTGAACCACCTCGGGCCGCCCGATGAACTGTCCTCGCTGCACGACGTGACCTTTGCCGCTGGGATCCACCAGCATGGCCTTGGCCGGCTCGATGCGCGTCACGATGCCGACGAGCTTCAGCTCGTCGAGCGAGTAGTCATCGAGCACGACTTCACGCTGCGACCGGACGCGACCCCGCACTTCCTCCACGAACAGCGCGGCGTTCGCGCGGAACGGATCGCGGCTGCGGTCGGTTTCGGCGAATTCCGTCTCCTGAAAGTCGATCTTCGGCGGGGCGGCGTCCGGGCTCACGCTGACGCTCGCTCCGGCGTCAGGCGGTGGCGCGGGAGGCGCGACCCCTTGCACGACCTCGTCCTCGCAGCCCGCGAGGAAAAGGACGCCAAAAAGCGCGGTCGTCGCCCATCTGGCGGCTGATTTCAGGCAAGCTCGTGTCATTGCCGTTGCCGTTCCTGGGCCGCTCCGCGCTTGTCGCCGCCGCTCGCGCCCGCGACGGGCTCGCTCAGCACCCGGAAGGCCGTCGCGAGCACCTCGGCTTTGACGACGATGTCGTCGCCCTCGCGTTTGGGATCGGTGATCGAGATGTTTTCCATGTTGATGATGCGGTCGAGCTGACCCACGCCGTAGAAGAACTTGGCGATCTGATGGTAGCGGCCGGATAGCTCGAGCTTCATGGGCACGCGCGAGTAGAACTGCTCGGGCGCTTCCTCTTCGGGTGTCCACGCGCTCAGACTCACGCCAGTCGCGTTCGCCACGTTCTGAATCGAGCTCAAGAACGCCGGGTACTCGGTGTTGGCAGGCAGGATCTTTTCGAATACCCGTTGGCGCTGCTCCCGATCCGTCAGCTCCGCGAGATCTTTCTGATACGCAAACTCGTTCTTGCGCGCTTCGGCGAGATCAGCGCGCAGCTGTCGTTCCTGTCCCTGGGCCGCTTTGATGCTGCTCTCGATTTCGCCGTAGAACACCACGTAGTAGCCGACCAGAACCAGGAGCAGCATCGCCGCTGCGACGCCGAGCTTGGCAGCGACGGGAAGCTTCGAAAGCCTGGATTGAGCCATCAGTACCTCACCGAAGCTTCGAGCTGGAAGCGGACCAGATCGAGCCCGGTCGCAGCGTCGCGCTCTTTCTTCGCCGGGAGCAGGCGCACATCGTAGAAATAGCTCGAGAGGCTCATGCGCCGCGCCAGCTCGCTCACATCCTCACCGTCGCGAGCGATGCCTTCCAGGCGCACCTTGCGCTGCTCCTCGATGAAGTTCGTGAGCCAAAGGCGGCGCGCGTCCCAGCCCGGGTTGAACACCGCCAGCGGGTTCTCGCGGCGAAGTCGAGTCAGCTTGTCGGGGTCTACGCTGGGTCCGCGGCCCGGCGTGAGAATACGCGCCAGCTCGAGCAGCACCGCCGTGGGGCCCGTCCGGGCGCTCTGGAGCTTGGCGATGGCATCCTCGCGTGCGCGTAAGCGCGCGAGCTTCTCCTTCACTTCCGTGTGCTTGGCGACAGCCTGCTTCGACTGATCGATCTGCGCCTGAAGCTGCGCGTTCTTACGGCCCTGCTCCGCCAGCTCTTCGCTCTTGATGCCGTGAAACACGAACAGCGCGGCCACTTCGACCAGGAACACTGCGAGCGCCACGCCCAGCCACAGCTGGGAGCCGTCGCCCTTGGCGCGCTCGACCCGGCGCTTCTGAGGGAGCAGATTGATACGGATCACGCGCGCTGCTCCTTGTCCTTGCGCAAAGCCAGCCCGAGCGCGACCGCCATTTGTGCGCCGCGCGTACGCAGCAGGTTCTGGTCAACTTCTCGCGCCTCGATGGCGATCCGCTCCACGGGGCTCCAGACCTCGACGGGCACCCGCGCGCGCCGTTCGATCGCCTGAGCGAGCGCGGGCAGGCTGGCCGTGCCGCCCGTGATGTAGATGCGCGCGATCTCTCCTTCCCCGCTGGTCGCCATGAAAAAATCGAGGCTACGCTGGATCTCCGCGGCGATCGAGTCGGTGATCGAGTCCACGATCTGCACGACTTGCTGCGGCACCATGCCCTGCGCGCGGTACGGATCTTCGACGCTGCCACCACACTTGTAGGCTTCCGCCTGATCGAAAGGCACGTTCAGCTGCTTCTGGATCTCCTCGGTGATGACGTTGCCTCCGTTGGCGATCTCACGGGTGAACGCGCTTACGCCTGCAGCGATGATGTTCAGCGACGACAGGCTGGCACCGACGTTGATCAACGCGATCGTCTGATCAGCCGGCAGGCCGCGAGAAAACTCGAACAGGTTCTGCACAGTGAAGGCGTCGATGTCGCACACCACCGGGCGCAGCTTGGCGTTGCGCGCGAGCTGCGCGTAGTCGTCGATCTGATCGCGCTTGGCGGCGACCAGCAGCAGATCCATCTGACTGGCTTCCGGCCTGCGACGCAGGACCTGGTAGTCCACCTGCACGTCCTTGATGTCGAACGGGATGTGCTGCTCGGCCTCCCATTGAATCTGCTCGTCGAGCTCGGCGGGTGTCATCATGGGCACGGTGATCTTGCGAATGATCACGCTCTGCCCCGAGACGCTGACGGCGCACTCCTTCTGCCGGATCTTGAAGTCGCGGAATGCCTTGGACAGCGCTTCGACGACGGCACCCGCGTCCATCACCTGCCCGTCGACGATCACTTGCGGCCCGAGCGGCACGTAGCCGAGGCGAACGAGCCCTAGCCCTTTACGGCTATCCTTGAGTTGGCAGACCTTGACCGAGCTCGTCCCGATGTCGACCCCGACCAGGTTCCTTCCATCTCCCATCCTCGCATCGCCAGTGATCGGCGCTCCTCGAACAAAACTTTGGCACGCGCGGCAGAGAACGCCAAAAAAGGCGTGCAGGCACGCCGCTCTAACTCACGACGCGCGCTCGCTGGCGACGGGGCGGCGCCCACCGCAGCTTTCGCCGGGGCGACAAGACGAATGGCTTTGAAGCTCGTGTTGCGGGAGCGAAAGTTCGCCTTTTTGTTTCACTCGGGCGCGACAAAGCGCTAACCGTCCCGAGGCATGCGCCGAATCGCACTCTACTTAGCGCTGAGCGCGTTGTGCCTGACCGACGCCAGTGCGGCGCGCAGCGAGCGCATGGATGCCCCTCGCATTCACACCGTTTTTTCGGGCCAAACCCTGGGCATGATCGCGCGGCGTTACAACATCTCGATCGCGGATTTGTGTGCCGCCAACGGCATCACCCGCAAGACGCGCATCAAGCCGAAGCAGGAGCTCGTCATCCCCGCACCCGGTGAGCGCACGCCTGCTCAAGCGCGCAGTGGTGAAGGGCCCGACACGCGGAAGACCGCCGACGAATCTTCGTCAACGCGCACCCGGGCGAAGGACGAGCCGCACGAGAACGAGCCGGTGACTCGGCGCGACCGCTACGCGCGACGGCCGGCGAAGAAGGGCTACATCACCGTCTCGAGCTTCACGGGTAGCTTCCGTGGGTACGCCGTCGCGCGAGACGGCAAAGTAACGGACCAAGCGCGTAAGGGCATGGCCAAAGTCATGGCCTCCTGGCGTACGGGACAGCGCGGCGCCGCCCCGGACCGCCTCATCCGCCTCATCACCAGGGTGAGTGATCACTTCGGCGGGCGCGCGGTGCGCGTCGTGAGCGGGTTCCGTCCGTATTCGAGCCGGCAGTACACACCTCACTCCCGCCATAATCTCGGGCACGCGGTCGATTTCTCGATCCCCGGGGTTCCCAACGAAGCCGTGCGGGACTTCTGCCTGACTCTCCGCAGCGTGGGCGTCGGCTACTACCCGAACTCCACGTTCGTCCACCTCGACGTGCGCGAGACGCGCACCTACTGGGTCGACTACTCGGGCCCCGGCGAACCGCCCCGCTATGCGCACGCCCGAGCGAACACGAAGGCCCTCGTGCCCGTCAGCCACGACGCATCGAAGCTGACGCAGACGGCCGGAGACTACCCTTCCCCACAGCCCGTGGACCCAGCCAGCTTCGGAACACAGCCGGGTGAATTCCCGCATCGAGAGCGAACTGGGTCATCCCGAACCCAGGGCAATTCTCTGCAAACGGCCGAAATTCCTTAACTCGTATCAGGCGTCCCTATTTGGACCGAACCTGGGTCGGTCCCGACCCGGTCCGAGCCAACTGCCCTGCCCCAGCTTGAGACGCGAAGAAGTTAAGGCGCGTCCCATCAATTTGCGAACAAAGCGGGTTTTGCTTCAAGAGTGTGTTCGAGGCGCACATTCATTGGGGATGGGTAAGGTTTAACCCTCCCCTGGCCGTGTTCGAAGCTTTCTGTCTGGGATCCTGGCGATTTAGCGGCATGGCACGTCGGCTGCTTAAGGGGTTAGTCGAGGAGATGCCGATGACCCTTGCTACCGCCGAGTCGCCCGTTTCTGTTTCCGCCGCTGACACGTCGAGCCACGAGGAGTCCGAGGCTCCGAGCCGCGTTCGCCAGTCGATGCGCCCGTCGATGATCCCGTCGATGATCCCGCGCCCGGCACGCCGCCGTCCGACTTCGGGCACCGCGCGCGTTCGGTCGAAGAATGGGGCGACTCCGAAGGTTGCCGTCCCGGTCCGCACTCCCCGCAAGGCCGCGCTGACCGCCAAGACGCGCAACGCTCAGAAAGCGCGCATGTCGGAGGCGCTCGCCGCGGAGCTCCTGACCCGTTACTCGTCGCTGGTTCGCCAGATTGCTGGCGGTTTTCAGCGCCGTCTGCCGCGCAGCGTGCTGCGCGAGGACCTCGTGGCCGCAGGTATGAGCGGGCTGTGGGACGCGATCCGCCGGCATGCGGACCGTCCCGGTGAGAGCTTCGACTGGTACGTGCGCGTGCGCATCCGGGGCGCCATCCTCGACGAGCTGCGCGCCCAAGACTGGCTGCCCCGTCGCGCGCGGGCTGCCGCGGCCGAGGCAAATGAGGCGGGCGACATGTCCGTGACCGCGCCGTCGGTGGTGCGCTTCGATGACGTGAGCGAGTGGGAGCAAAATCGCAGCTTGACTGCACCCGAGTCGAACAGTGAAGCCGCAGTCGAAGCCAAGTTCGTCCGCGAGAACCTGGCGCGCGCGGTGCAACAGCTGCCCGAGCGCGAGCGGCACATCGTGTCGGCGCACTACTTCCAGGGCGTGAAGTTCAAGGACCTCGGCGCAGAGCTCGGCGTGAGCGAGCCGCGCATCTCTCAGCTGCATTCACGAGCGATGCAACGGCTGAAGGGACTCATGCACGAAGCAGCGTAAGCGCCTCCATCTCGGATCTCCATTGCGGGCCGGCTTCTGGGAGTCGGCCCGCTCCGTTTTGTGCGCCGCGAGACTTCTCTGTTCTGCACGCAGGCGTACCGGGATAAGACCACCCCGCGATGGAGCAGACGGGGCTCGAGCAAACGGGGGCGGCGGTGCGACCCCGCGCCGTGCTGCTCGCGATTGCGGCGGCCTCGCTGATTGGGGTGTTGCCCATCGCCGGCCTGGAGACGCCGGCGCAGCGCACGCTGTCTATCCTGGTGCTCGTCGCCGTGTTCTGGCTGACCGAGGCGTTGCCAGCGTGGGTGAGCGCGCTCTCCATCCCGGCGCTCGCGACGCTGCTCGGGGTGTGCGACGTGAAACGCGCGTTCACCGGCTTCGGCGATCCGATCATCTTCCTATTTTTCGGGACGTTTCTGCTGACGTCGGCCTGCTTTCAACACGGCCTCAATGCCCGTCTCGCGCGCAGCGTCCTGACGTCACCTTTCGTGCGCGGTAAGCCCGTCCGCCTGCTCTGGGCCCTTTCGTGCCTGGCCCTGCTCATCTCCGCCTGGGTGAACAACACGGCCACGACGGTCATGCTGCTTCCCCTCGCGCTCGCGGCTCAGGCGCGCTCCCGCAACGAACACTCGAAAGAGATCATTCCTATTCTGCTGGTGACGGCCTACGCGCCATCGGTTTGCGGCATCGCGACCCCCGTCGGCTCCGCGCCGAATCTGATCGGCCTACGCTTGATCGAGACGACGACGGGGACAGCCGTATCCTTCGCGCGTTGGTGCCTGTGGTTCACGCCGCTCGCCGTGCTCGCGACGGCGCTGACGGCGCTCTACCTGGCCCGCGGTATGCGAGCTGGCAGCGGCTCGTCGGAGCTCGCCGTGAACGCCGACGGGTTGCCGCCGCCGACGCTCGCCTGGTCGCGCGCGGAAAAGACGCTGGTGTGGGTGTGCGCGCTCGTCATCCTGTTCTGGATTGGTCCGGGAATGCTGCAATCGCTGGCGGTAGGGCCTGCGCAAACGCTCAAGACCTGGAGCTCCCGCTTGCCGGAGGCAGTGGTGCCGCTGGTCGGAGGCCTTTCGCTGTTTCTGCTGCCCAGCGACGCGCACGGCGGACGCATCCTCGACGAACGCGTGCTGCCGCGCATCGATTGGTCCACGCTGCTCTTGTTCGGCGGCGGTCTGACGCTCGGGTCGTTGCTCTTCGAGACGGGGCTCGCGCGCTGGCTCGGGGAAGGCTTGTTCCGCATGCTGCCGATCAGCGGGATGTTCGGCGTGGTGCTCGCCTCCACGCTGATGGCGGTGATTCTCAGCGAAATCACCAGCAACACGGCGAGCGCCAGCCTGGTCGTCCCGATCGTGCTGTCGCTCGCGAAAGCCGCCGGCGTCGATCCGGTCGCGCCGGCATTGGCCGCGACCGTTGCCTGCTCCTTCGGATTCATGTTGCCGGTCTCGACGCCGCCGAACGCGCTCGTGTACGCGACGGGCCGCGTCCCACTTTCGGCGATGATTCGCTACGGCATCCTCCTCGACATACTCGGCGTCCTGCTCATCTCGACCTGGGTCACGGTGCTGTCCGGGTAACGGCGCCGACCAGATACCGAATCCCAAGGTCGTCGAAAACTCTCGCGATCGTCGAGACGACGCGCAACGGATCCGACAGCATCAGTAACCGTGTCGGCTGACGTCCCAGGAGAAGGCTTTGGCCATCAATTCCGGCTCGAGCCACCGGGACGCAACGCGTAACGCTTGCTCAAGCGCGCGCTCCCATGGACGGCATGGGAACCGACAACGACGAAGTAGCGCATGGATACGGCGAACCCGCCCTTCGGATAGGGCTCGCGTCGCGTTACGAGCAGAAGCGGCGGAGGTGGGCATTGAACGTGTCAGGTTGCTCCATGTTGCTGACGTGGCCGGCGTTCGGGATGATCGCGAGCTCGGCGCCAGGAATGGCGGCGCGGAGCTGCTCCGCGATGTGCATCGGGCTGCGACGATCGTCGTCTCCCCACAGCAGCAGCGTCGGGACGTCAATGCTCGGCAATAAATCTCTGGTGTCCGTCTCGGCGGACGACGTCGACATCAGGCGGAAGCCAATCGGGTGGAACTCGGAGATGATGACTGACAGCTCTTCTCGTACGTCTGGGGAGACCGCGTCGGTGAACATTCCCGGCAGCAGCTTGGCGACCAGGGTGCCGGACGGGCCCGTCGAGTCACGGAGGCAGGTTGCCAATCGCTCTTGCCAGATCGCCTCGGGAAGCGAGCCCTTCCAGCCAGCGTAGGTGTCGGCCAAGACGAGACAGCGCAGGCGTTCGGGATACCAGCGATAGAACTCCTGCGCGAGGATCCCACCCCACGACAGCCCGACCACGTGCGCGCGGGCAATACCGAGCGCGTCGAGGAAGCGCGCCAGGCAGCGCGCGTAGTCCCTGGTCGTGAAGGTGTCGGGCGGGTCCGATGACGACCCGGCGCCCGGGGCGTCCCATGCCAGGACTCTGAAGTGATCGGATAGTCCCGAGAGTTGGCGTCTCCAACACCGAGAATCGCAGAGAAATCCGTGGAGGAGTACCAGCGCTTCGCCCTGCCCGACGTCCCTGTAGGCCATCGAGTGGCCATCCACCTCTGCGAAACTCAGCTCCGCGTCAGTCATCGCAGGCGACCCAATGTACAGGCTTTAGCTGCGAGCGCCCAGCCAGACGCACGGAGACGCGCTTGGCTTTTCCGAAACATTCGGCCTCTGGAAGTCGAGCTCTGCTAACGCTTGGTCCGATTCCGCTCCTTGGCCCACAAGGCGTCGAAGCGCGCCAACATCCCGTCGAGATCGAACGGCGGATCGTCCATACGCAGGACGGTCGGCAGCTCCTCCCGCGCCGCACGCTGGAGTGTCGCTCTTTCGGATGGCGTCATTCCGAAGGCAGGCGATTGACTGGCCATCGGAAGTGCGTCGAGCTCCGCCAGTTTGGCGTTGACGAGTGCGAGAAATTCAGCCGAGCTGAAGTCCTTCCCCGCCCTCTCGAGCTGATCTAGGTCGTAGTAGTCGCGGATCGCGCGGCGCGTGAATGCGGCACGGACTTTCTCGGCGCGCGCTTCCAAAGCGTCGAGCGCCCAGCAGTATCCGAAGGGGGCGTCGTTGGTTTTCAAAAGCTGCCCGAGCTGTGCACGACGCGGGGGCAGCATCACCGGACGAATTGACGCTTCGACGATGATGCGTTGGGGACCGAACTCAGAATCGTAGCGGAGCGTCCACGTGACGTGGCTGTCCTTGTCTTGTCGCTCTCCGTACGGCATTGGAACGTCAACGCCCACGGGCTGCCGCACGCGGAGCAGCGCGCTCCTGAGCACATCGACACGCTTGGCATTGGAACGTTTGCGTACGTCCGGAGTGCCGGGCAGCACCAGGTCCACGTCCTCGGACATTCGATTGAAGCCGAGATCCACCTTGCTCAGCAGTGTTCCGCCCTTCAGCAAGATGCCACTACCCAACTGGGCCGCCAGAGCGGTGATGAGCCGCGTTAGGTAGTAGTCCTTCTCGACGGCCGCGGGTTGGAGGCGCTGCTCGCCCGCGACCTCACGACACGCTTCGGCCAGCTGATCGCGTGGAATCGATGGGGGAAGCTCAACGGTCGACATTCACGTCGTTCTCCACCACGCGCCATTTCGGGTGAACGGGGCCGATTCGCGGCACGTCCGGCCAAAGCGAGAGAACGGACTTCGTCTCTCGCGTTCGCGAAACCAGGGGCGACAGCGCGCGCGGAGAGACTCCGCGACGCTCCAGCAGGACTGCCAGGCGCTGGCACGTGCTCGTTCGCGAGCCGCGCGCAGCGTAGGTGACTATGCGACGCACGTCGGCCTTCGCCAGGGCCTGAATGACGCGCTCGAGAGCGTCCGAGACAGAGCCTACGAGCGATGGATGATCGAGTGCGTCGAGCAGCGTGCGCTCGGGATCGCTCAGGCGCACGTCGGCTCCTTCGACGTTCGTACTGATGATGCCGTACGAGAGCTTGTCGGAAGCGACGCGGTGGAAGAACAAGCGAGCGTTCTCGAGCTTACGCGGCGCACGCCAGCGCGTCACGAAGGCGTCCAGACGCGAGCCGTGCGCCTGCTGAGTCAAGCCGTGGAAGGACCAAGCCCACCAGCCGCCGAGATAGTATGGCTGCGCTCGAAGGATGTGAGCTGCGGTGAGCGGCGCCGAGACAGCGTGCCGCCGTCCGAGGCTACGCATGGGCTGCGCGCGGTAGAGCCCTCGATGGAAACGATGCAGCACGCCTTTCGCAACGAGCGAGCGAACTATCTCGTAGGCTGCGGGCCGACCAAAACGGACGGCCAGCTCGTCCAGCGTGACGACGGCGCGACGCTCGCGCTCGAGCGAGGCAATTAGCTCGCTCTCGCGGGAGGACAGTGCCGGCGCACTGTATTTCAGTCTTGCTTTTTTGTTGATAATAACCAAATTCGCATCCTCAATCTACAGCAGCTCTTCCGTCGGCGCAAACTTGGCAAAGCCGGCCGATTGCCTGTTCTCAGCAGCGCCCCCGCGCGTGGTTTTAGGCGCCCCGGCCGGCTTCGGAGACCGCGTGATCGTCGGTGCGCGCTGACGAACGCTACTCAGTGGACGCGGAGGATGCGGCGGGCGCTGGCGCGTCGTAGCCGGTGAGCTTCGTGGAGCGGCGTGAGCCCTGGGTTTCCAGCGCTGGGCGCGGGGCATTCATGGGGCGGCCCAGGGCGTAGAGCACGCTGGTTTCGTAGCTGGCAGCCGACGCGTAGCAACGCGGAGGTGAGCGTGTCGCTGATGTCGTGCTCGACGGTCGTAAGAGCGCTTGACGGCTTGCTAGCCCGCAGACGCGAGTGTCCGCGCGATGAAGGGCGACTTGCCGTCCGTATAGGCTTCTCTGTCGAACTCGAATTCGCGGGCGAGTTCTATCTTCAACGCGGCATAGTGGCCGGCCAACGTTGAGTCGGTCCGGAGTAGGTCCCGAAACCGCAGCCTGTCATGCCAAAGGGGGCTTCCGTACGGAATGAGGTGCAGGTGATGGGTCCGCATCGCGAAGGATGGCTTGCAGAACCAGTGCATGACCTCGGTCTTGTACTCGGCGTATTGGTAGCCCGCTTCACGAAGGGCAGATTTCGTCGGCGCGGATTCGGCGAGAGATGTCACGCCGACCATCACGTCGATGACGGGTTTCGCGCACAGGCCCGGGACAGCGGTGCTGCCGACGTGTTCGATCGGACCTCGTCGCCAGGGAGCGAGCAGCGTTTCCAGCAACGCCTTCTCGTCTTCGAATTTCGCCACCCAGGTGGGGTCGTAGGGAACGAGGTGAATTGGTGCTTCGCTCATGCCTACCCCGACCAACTCTGGCCAACGTAGCAGAGTTCAGCTGCTGCGCTGAGCGAAGCGATGCCCACGTCTGCTGCAACTCGGAGTTGGGCAGTCCTCACGCGGTACATTGGATCCAGACGAGCAACTCGTCCAGTGTCTCGAGCTGCCGGTGGAGCGAGGTAGGTGCGGGCCAATGCGGAGTCCTTCGCCATATGGCCGACAGTCCCGCAGCGGCGGCACCGTCGACATCGACTTGTGGGTGATCACCGACGAACCAAACCTCGTCGGGGCGAAGGTCGAGCATGCGAAGGGCACGGTGAAAGAGCTCTGGATGAGGCTTTCGAACGCCTTCGCGCTCCGACACGAGGATGACGCTGATCAACTTCGCGATCCCGAGCTCAGAAACGACCGGTTCCTGGATTTGCACCGAGCCATTGGTAACAACGCCAAGCTTCAGCCCTTGACTCGAGAGGGCGGCGAGTACGGACGGAACCTCCGGAAAAGGTCGACAGAAGGCGTGATACTTTCTCCAAAAGTCCGCAGTGAGCTGGGGCGCCAGGGAGTCGGGCAACGCGAACTCGCGGACGACCTGACGGTAGATGTCCGCCTTGTCGCCGTACCCGTGCGCATCTAGCTCGAGGACTCGCGCGGCATACACGTCTCGGGGGACATCGGCGAGCACGGAAGCGAACCGAACATGCTGATCGAAAACGAGTTGCCCGACGGCGGCGTCTCGATCGAAGAGCGTTCCGTCGAGATCGAATAGGATTCCTTTCACCATGGGCGATTGGGCGGTCTGCCAACGTCGTGGCGATCACCTGCGGCGCGCAGCGCCGTCAGGTGCATCGCCTTGTTGGGCAGCACTCCAATGGCGTGTGGCACCGCTACGCCTCATCGTAGGCTCGCTCAAGGGCCGCTACGTCGAGCTTCACCATCGTCATCATGGCCTCCATCACGGCCTTCACTCTTCTGGCATCCTTGTCGCGGATCAGCTCCATGAATCGCCGCGGGACAATCTGCCACGAGAGGCCGAACGGGTCCTTGATCCAACCGCACTGGGTAGGCTTCGCCCCGGCCTTGACCAGTTTGTCCCAATACTCGTCGACTTCGGCCTGGTCCTCGCAGTCAACGTAGAGCGAGAAGCCTTCGGAGAACGTAAAGTACGAGCCCCCGTTGTAGCCCATGAAGACTTGACCACCGACGAGGAACTCGGCGGAGGAGATCGGACCGTCCTTGCCGGTGCGGGCGACGTTCCTGATTTCGGAGTCCGGGAAGGTGGCGGTGTAGAACTCCATGGCCGCCTCGAGCTGATCGTTGAACATCAGGAATGGTGTCACTTTGGTCATCGGAGATTCTCCTTCGTCGCGGATGGCAACCGAAGGCCGCGCATCCATCCAGAGGCGCCTCGTACTGTCTGCCCAACGTACCGGGGTTCAGCTGCGAGCGCGAGAGCGACGGCCGAGCGGCGCGACAAGCTCGGCTGCTGCAACGCCCTTGTTGGGCGGCGCGCTACTCGGTGATCAGCAGGCTTAGAGCCCAACGTGGTGTTCCGTTCGCATCAAACGAGGGCGCGGAATAGTTGACTGACGTAAGCCCCGCGGGGACATCCCCGGGTTCGCCGGGCAACTCGACACCGACGACTAGGTGGTTCCGAAATATTCCGTACGCAGACAAATTGATCCACGGGTATCCGGCCAGAAGTAGTTTCTCGAAATGCGGCGCGAATTCCGCCACAGTGACGAGGGCGCTACCCGTGACGATCCAACCGCGATCGTAGCGCACACGGGGATCCATCGTGTTGAGAAGCAACGCTGTATCCCATGCGGGGACCGGCGCCGCGACACGCTGGCAGAAGGCGACGAGCTCCCGGACGTGCTCGGACAGCGGACGAACTCTGCGACTGCCTGGACGCTCCCCGTTGCCACAGGCCCAGCGCCAATGGTCGGGAACGTGGTCAGGGCGATCGATGTGACGCAGGTGCCAGTCCGAAGCATCGCAAAAAGGGCAGGATGAACCGTTGAGCAGGCTGACCGAGCGACTTGGCGTTTCAGAACTCCAGTAAAATTCGCTCAGCTCGTCGTCAATCACACCAACTCGTTCACAGCAAGATGTCATCGCGAAGGTGTAGTCCGAGTTGCTGCAGCCATGTGCGCCTCGGCTTTCGAAGATGAACTTGTCGACGAGTCCCATCTGTCCGCCCAACGTATCACGGCTCTGCGGCGAGGGCTGAGCGACGGCGAAGCCCTCGTCTGCAGCAGCCGGTAGTTGGACGGCGCTACTCGCCGCGCCGGCACAAGCCGCTGCGCCGAAGCGCAAAAAGGAACGCTCCGCAACATCCAGAACGGATCAACCCCCGACTGTGTGGGTCGCCATCGGGCATTCGCCACACCCCTCTCCGTTTATCTCGATGCCGCGGTATGTAGGAGTCAAATCCGCCCGCAGAATCTCGGTACGGTCGCGTGTCACGGTTAGTGACAGCGCGTCATGCTCACCACCGACCCAAACGGACGCGATCGCGTTTCCCGCCGTGCCCTGTATCCCATCTTCGGTGCGCGTCGTGACCTCTTGCCGGTTGATGAGCATCCCCTCGCAGGTCGGTTCGGTTCCGTCCCGTCGCAGGGGAACGAAAGCGCTGCACGTGTCCGTGTGCGTACCCTTCGTCAGGGTGAAAACGTATTCCCCCGTTTCGGCAAGCGGCGACGCGAACTCCATCGTCACGCCCTGAACGCAGCCCATATCCGTACAATCGTGCCCCCCACACCCGCCCCCAAGAAGCAGTGTGAGCGCAAGAAACGGCGTGACCCTCATTCGACAGATGGTAACGCAGCTCGCAGGCGGTGTCGCGCGACCAGCTCCGCAAGCAGCCTCGCGTCCGTCTAACGTACCGCCGTTCAGCTGCGGCCGCATCAGCAAACCGAGAGGTGGCAGGTAGCGACGACCGAGCCCGTGGTACTCCACCACGGGCGAGAGGGGGACGATGCGGGTCACAACGACGCGCGGCCGACTGCTGCACGGCTTGTTGGGCGGCCTTCGTCGTGAGTCTGAACGAGGCTACCCGTCGGACCGCTCACAGTCCGTGCGTGGCGATGAAAGTCCTTCGGTCGAGCGGCCCCGGCTGGAGCGCGATCTCAAGTCGACTGAGCAAGGCCTCAGGCTCGAGCGAGAGCTCCGGCAGGGCAGCCTGATCGAGGTCTGGTTCACACCAGACAACCCAGCGCGGGACTGAGCACGCGAGCACGCGGACTGCGTCCAGGAACTGCGGAAGGGGCGCTGCTGATACACCAGCGGGCGGGCGCAGCATGGGCACGAGCTGGATGATTCGAAAGTCGTTCAGGTGAAGCGCGAACCGATCGCCGCGCCCTAGCTGATTGGAAGACAAACTGCCGAGCAGAACACCCGAGGCGTAGCAGAACGCGGTTTCGGTTGGCCCCCAAGCGGTGTTGATCGGAACAATCTCGAGGCCGCGTAGGTCAGGAATCGCCAGTTCAAGCAAATCCATCTGCATGCGGCCCACCCAACGTACTGGCGTTCAGCTGCAGGCGCCAGGAGCGTCGGACCCGAGGGCGACCACGCTACAGGCGCGCGGGTCGTGCCGAAGGCAGCGAACGCTGCTCGACGCGAAAGCCCGCGCGCGGGACGGAACTCGTCACAGTCACCCTGACGTGCGCTCGTCAGCTGCAACGCCTTGTTAGGCGGCTCGAATTGGGTGGAGTACGCTTATCGGCGAGTGCGATTCGTCGTTGTCGGCCCAATTCTGGAAGAAAAAACGATTGCGCGTGGCCGCGGCATACGCGAACTAGCGCGGCTGCGCCGGCGGTACGGTCGAGGGAGCTGGCGCAAGCGAAAAGGGATCGCTAGGATCAGGTTCGAAGATGGCACAGTTCGCACGGCGGAACTCCACTGGTACGAAGCGCATAGCATCGGGCGCAAAGAGTTCAAAATCAAGCGCTTCATCCCGTAGCGGAACGATGACACGAGTGCGTCGTCGGCACGTCGTGTGCGTGGCCAATGAGGGCTACCCAGCATCACTGGAGCGTCGGAAAATCTACATCTCGCTCGTGGACGTTACTGCGGAGCGAAGCGGGATGATCCGGGTCGTTGACGAGTCCGGTGAAGATTATCTCTATCCGAAGGAGTTCTTCGCCGAGATCAAGGTTACTGCGAAGCTTGCGAAGGCGCTCGCCACGTCCGCCTAAGGGCGCGCGAGAGGCCAAGTCCGCCGGTCAGCATAGTTACTTGCGCGGCTTGATGACGTAGTTCCAGTCGCCGTGAAACTCGTGTCTCTCGATCAGCAACTCACGAAGCTCCTTGGCGGAGACCTTCTTGCCGATTGGATAACGACGGCGATCGAGTCGTGCGCGAACGACGAGGCCGCCGCGATTAGTTGTATTGCCGATTAGGCTGACAATTGTTTCGTAAGAACGGAGCGGTCGGCCGCGCCAGTTGATGGAGATGAACGAGAACAAGCGGTGCTCGACCTTGTTCCATTTGCTCGTTCCGGGCGGGAAATGGCTGACGTGGATGGAGAGGCCAAACTTGTCGGCGAGACGCTGAAGCTGATACTTCCACACGTGCGACCGATAGCTGTTACTGCCGCCCGCATCGGCGGTGATGAACAGCTCGCCGGCCTTGGGGTAGCGCTTTCTCCCAACTTGTTGCCACCAGGCTTCGATCGAGGTTGCAGCGAACACCGGCGTGTCGTGATCGACACCGACGCTCACGAATCCGTCGTTGGCAGCGAGGTCGTAGACCCCGTAGGGAATCGCTTTGCCGACAGCGTCCCCGGGAAAGTCATGAACGTCGACTCGATCGGGCTCGCCCTGAGGCTGCCACTCACGGCCGCCGTTCTTGAAATTCCCGATGAGCTCCTTCTTCTTCGTATCGACGGAGATCACGGGAATGCCGCGCGCGACGCAATCCCGGGACTTCTCGTTGATGTGCTCGAACTGTGCGTTGCGATCGGGGTGCTGCGCGCCTTCTACCGACTTACTTGGCGCCTGAAGGCTGTAGCCATGATCACGAAGCAGCTTGGCCACCGTCTTGTCGCAGATTCGAATGCCGTGCTGCTGGAACAGCTCGCTGGAAAGCGCGTATGTACTCTTGCAAGTCCAACGCAAGGGCGATTCTGGGTCGCCGCGAGTAAGCGGATCCACGAGCCTTTCGAGCAACGACCACACTTCAGGATGAGCGGATTCGTACGAGCGCGTGCCAGCGCTGCGGCGGCTTTTCACTACGTCCGTGGGCAGCGCACCCGCGCGAGCTTCGTCACGCCCCTTGCGCACCGTGCTGATGGCCATGCCCGTCGCGCGAGCCACCGAGGCCACGCCGCCATAGCCGATCGCGTCAGCCTCCGCGCCAGCCCACAGCCGGCGCGTTCGCTCATCCATGGTCGCCCTCAACAGGCGCCACTTCTGGCGAACCAACTGTTCCGCGTCCACCGCGAACGTAGATCATGTCGACGCGATCCTGTCGATCTCAAATCGACATGTTCGCGACCC
>DATDJP010000037.1:0-2957 GCA_036520475.1 Polyangiaceae bacterium
CCAGCCGCACGGTGCCGGTGTTCGCGTCCGGCGCGGCATCCGGCGGCAGAACTGCCGAGTCTTATCGGTTTTTCACGTCGTTCGAGCCCCAGCAATTCCAGCTCTGGTCCGGCGTCATCGAGCGGCAGCGCTACGTGTGCGACAAAGTCGACGGCGTGCTGCAGCCGACGGCGCTCCCCATCGCCCCGAACAAGGGCGACGACTTCGCGCACAACGTCAACTCCGGCATCGGGCCCGCGCGCACCTTCTACACGGTCGTCGGCGAGGATCGGAACGGCGTCTTCTCCCAGCGCTCGATCCGCCCGAATCTCGGAAGCGCCACGGACGGAGCCGGCACGTACACCGGAACGGTGCACCGCGGAGGACAAACCGCGATCGTCAGCGCCGTGCCGCCGGAGGCCATGAACGTCGATGCCACCAGCTGCCAGGGTTTGACGAACGCCGGCGCCTGCCGGGACCGCTACATGAAATGGAACGTGGGCCTCGACAACGGCACGATTTACCACCGCTGCCGCAGTCCGGGCTCGACCACCTGCAGCCTGATCGGAGACGTGTACCACTCGACGCCGAAGCTCGTGGGTCGTCCCTCCGAGCTGCTCCGGGACGAGACGTACCAGCTCTTCGCCGAGCGGAAGGCTACGCGCCCGCTGGTGCTCTACACCTCCACGAACGATGGCTTCCTGCACGCGTTCAAGGTGGCGCCCGGCGACAAGACCGACGAGTTCAAGGTCAATTCCCCGGATAACAACGAGCTCTGGGCGTTCATCCCGCCCGCGGTGTTGCCCGCGATTCCTTCGCAGTACCCGGGCACGCATCAGCTCCTGCTCGACGGCATACCCGTGGTGAAGGACGTCGCGGCTCGTGAGGCGAGCGGCCGCTGGATATACGACCGTTCATCGAGCGCTGCGAGCACCGACTGGCGCACCGTGCTCGTGCAGTCGTTCGGCGGCACGCGCGGCGGATACTTCGCGCTCGACATCACGAATCCGGTGCCCGCCGCCAGCAACGTCAGTCCGAACGACCCGACCACGGTGGGCCCGAAGTTCTTGTGGCAGCTCACGACCGACGACGCGGGCAACCCGCTGTTCGGCACGCAGGGCGGTACGCCCCTGATCACGTCGCTGTTTTTCAGGGAGGACAGCGTCGAGAAGGAGGTCGCGGTCGCAGTGCTGCCCGGTGGAAACGGAGGCATTGCGAGCGGCTCGTGTACCCGCGCCCAGCCGAATCCCCCGGACATGGCGCCCGGCTACAGCCCGCGCACGGCCGTGCCCTGTTATCCCGGACAGGGCATCGGGGCTCGTTCGCTGACGATCGTGCGCCTGGACTCGGGCGAGATCATTCGCACCTTCCGGCGCGATCCGCTCGAGTTGCAGGCGGCGCTCCGCGGTCGGGTGAATACGGCGCCCATCGACTCGCCCGTGACCGGCCAGCCTTCGGCATTTCCGGGTGACACGGGCGCCATCGCGGATCGCCTTTACGTTGGGGACCGCGACGGAACGTTGTGGCGTGTCGATGTGTCGGCGACCAACCCGGCCAACTGGACGATGCGTCTGTTCTTCGACGCCTTCTGGGACAAGACCGCGAGCGACGGCCAACCCATCCCCGCCGAGCCCATCCTCTCCGTGGACGCGTTCGGCAGCATCACCATCGCGTTCGCCACCGGCGATCAAGAAGTGCTGACAGCGCCGGCCGGCATGACCAATCGGGTCGTGTCGCTCACCGAGAAGTTGAACACCGGAGGCACCGCCTACGGACCCAAGCTCAACTGGTATCAGACCTTTTCGAATGGGGAGCGAGTGGCGGGCCCGATGAGCCTGTTCACCGGCTCGCTGTTCTTCTCGACGTTCCAACCCGAGCCGGCCACGAGCACGAACGTGTGTCGACCCGGGGCGAGCCGCGTATGGGGCATGGACTACGTGACGCCGAACTCGGCAGCGCTGAACGACGGCGGTAAGCCGCGTTTGCCGCGCGATGCGAGCGCCAACCCCGTGCTCGTGCAGATGATCGACACCTCGAGCGCGCTGTTCGACGACGGCGCCGTGATCTTCGGTGTCGGCGTCGCGCAGCTACCGACCTGCCTGGAAGAGGGCGCGAGCACGCCCGATCCGTATTTCGGTGGCTCCTACTCGAACGTCAGCTCGGTGCAACCCGGCAAGTTTCAGCTCGTGATGCACACCGGTAACACCGGCTCCCGCGTGCCCGGCGGACGCACGAACGTCTTGACGTTGCCCCTCATGTCGCCTTCGATGACTCCCCGGATCGACTCATGGGCAGCGCTCACCGAATGACAACGCGGCGCGCGGGAGCGCTGTTCGGAGCGGGGCTGGCCTTGATCTGCAGCGCCGGTTGCCGCAAGGCGGGCACGGACGCGCCGTCACCGGGGGCCAGCACTGCTATCGGCAGCGACGCCGCGGCCCCGCGCCCCATCGATCGGCTGGCACCGGACGAGCTCGCGGCCGGCAGCGCGCTCGCGTTCGGCTTCCCGATGCCGCAGCGCATGACCATCCGGGCGACCTTTCCCGACGCCGTGCACGCCTCGGGAAGCGTCACGCCCCAGGCGCTCGCCCAATACGTCGGGGAGCGCGTTGCGGTCGCGCACGTCGAGGTGGCCGCGACGCGCACCATCTTCCCCAAAGCGCGCATCAAGGGCGGCGCCGCGGAGCGCGTGTATCAGTTCGACATCGCGAGCGAAGGGCCCGAGACGTTGCTCGTGATCCGCGACATCACACCCCCGCCCGTGGTGCAGGGTTTGAGCCAGGCCGAACGCTGGCGCCGCGCCGGGATGACCCCCGACGGCAAGCCGCTCAACGAAAAGCAGCTGCAGTAGTCACGGCGCTTCGGACAGCGCCTGCACCAGCCGATCGAGATCCGCCCGCGTGTGCGTCTCGGTGACCGAAATCAGCAGTCGATCGGCGTACTCCGGATCCGCGCGGCCCAGGTCGAAGCCGGCGATGATC
>DATDJP010000038.1:0-4790 GCA_036520475.1 Polyangiaceae bacterium
CTTCGAAAGCATCTACGTGCGTAGCATGCTCAAAAAGACTGGCGGCAATCTCACGCGCGCCGCGACGCTCGCAGGCGTGAATCGCCGCTTCATGCAGCGGCTGGTCGCGCGGCTCGGCCTGCGCGCGTCGGACAGCGAGCCACTCGACGACGAGTGACGCTCACTTGCAGACGAAATACACCGAGCCGGTCATTTCTGACAGAGTGCAGGTGATCAGGGCGCACTCACGGATCACGTTGCTGCCGCAGTACGGGTCGACGAGACCGATGCCCACCCGCGCCGGCGCCTCTTTGAATCCTCTCACTCCGCTACACAGCCCGGTGCACGCGCTGGGCGCTTGCGACTGGCCCGGTTTGGCCGACTCGATGCCGCTACAGTCGTAGTCGAACGAGAAACGCTCTTCGTCAACGCGCCAGGGCTGCTCGAAATAATCGGGCTGCTCCGGGTGCACATCGGCGTGATTGTCGTTGCAGTCCCGACCTCGGATCGCCCAAGTGCCCGTTGACGGCGGTTCACACCCGGTCCTTGTCACGTTCGAAACTCCGTACCCGTCACCGTCGCGATCCTCGAAAAACACCTGCTCCGGCGCGCCGTCAGCACACGGTCCGACCTCCGGCGTCGCGTCTTGTACCGATGCCTCGGCCGCGTCGGCGTCGGCTTCGATGCTCGTGTCCCACTCGCTACTGTCACGAACACCGCTGTCTCCAGCGTCCTGATCGGTGAGGCCTGCTCTGTCCTTGGCCGGAACCTCTCCCATCACGAGCGAGCAGCCCACCATTGTGCCCACGGCCGCAGCGACTAAGCTCACTCCTAGCCTCAGCCGGCTCCTTCCCGAAACCCGTGAGAGCTCACGGGAATAGCTTATGATGCCAAGCTTCTTCATGACGGGCACGGGCTCCTCACAATTTACACGGATCAGCCTGCTGCTGCTCACGCTAACGCGGCTAGCCGTGGCCGAGCCCGTCTCGATGCCCGAAGGGGACCCAGCAGCTGCGCGCAGCCAGGACGATCTCAATTTAGCTGCACAGCTCTTCGATCAAGGTGTTCAACAGTTCTCGCGCCAGGAGTACGAGAATTCAGCGCGATCGTTCCTGGCGGCCGACGCCCTCTTGCCGAACACCAAAGCGCTGATGAACGCGATCGCCGCCGCCCGTCAGGCACCACACCCCGTACTGACTGCGCGGGCCGCTCAGCGCGCGCTGCAGCGCGAAGGCATCGACCAAGGCGTGGCAAAAATGGCGCGCGACGCGCTGGCCGGGGCGCTTCCATATGTTGCAACATTGCAGCTTCAATGCGAGCCCGAGCCGTGCTCGCTGAAGATCAACGGCGAGCCGATCGCCGCGGGAACCCACTATGTCAGCGCTGGCGCACATGAAATCCGCGCCGCCGGCCCGGATGGACGCGCACAGGAGAGCCTGACCGCGGCCGCAGGCTCGGAATACCGGCTGCTGCTCCCGCTCGGCCAGCCAGCGGTCGCGCAAACCCCTCCCGCTCGCGCGAACCCCGCGACCCGTGGGGAGGACACAGCGCGCACCAGCGACACGGATGTGCACGCGAGCAAAAAGCCCTTTTCTCCCGTGGTCTTCGGCCTCGGTTGCACCGGGACGCTCGCCCTGGTCGCGCTCACCACCTGGTCTGGGCTCGAGGTGCTTTCGGCGCGCAACCTACACGACACCGACCCGGTGGCGTACGATCCGGAAGAAGTGAAGGAACGGCAAAGACGGACGGATCTGCTGGTCGCCGGCTCCGTCGTGCTCGGTGCGGCCACCGCCGCGGCTGGAATCTGGCTCGTCGACTGGGGCTCCAGCACTCGCGCCGCCGTGCATGTCCTGCCGCAGGGCGGTCTGACGCTCGCGGCGAGAAGGGACTTTTAACATCGCCGAGACGCAGATTGGCTCGTACCGCATCGTGCTCGAGCTCGCGCGCGGTGGCATGGGTACGGTTTATCTTGCGCGTGCTGTGGGCGTCGGGGGGTTCGAGCGCCTGGTCGCGATCAAGCGCGCGCACGAGAACCTGCTGAGCACGGAACAGGCTGCTCAGCGCTTCCTCGACGAAGCGCGCATCGTGGCCCAGGTGCACCACTCCAACGTCGTGGGCATTCATCAGGTCGGCCGTGACGCCGGCGGGTACTACCTGGTGCTCGACTACGTCGAAGGCGAATCGCTTGGCGGCCTCATCACACGCGCCGCACGCGGCGGCGAAGCCGTGCCAGCCGCGATCGTCGTGCGCGTCGCGCTGGATGCGCTCGCGGGCCTGCACGCAGCGCACGAAACTACGGACTCCGCCGGCGCCTCGCTCGGCATCTTGCACCGCGACGTCTCGATTCAGAATTTGCTCGTCGGTCGAGACGGCGTGACGCGACTCACGGATTTCGGCGTCGCCAAGAGCACGCTCAGCTCGGTGGTGACCGACGCCGGCTACGTGCAGGGCAAGCTCGTGTACATGCCGCCCGAGTATCTGCGACGCCAACCCGTCGACCGCACGCTCGACGTCTACAGCATGGGCATCACCCTGTTCGCCGCGTTCACCGGGCAACATCCCTGGGATGGCCAAGGCCACGCCGAGATCGTGCAGGCGATCTTGGCCGGCAAAGTGCCCACGCTTTCGGAGATGGGCGTCCTGCTCCCGGACCGGCTCGAAGCCATCGTGGGGCACGCCTGTGCTGCAGATCCGCGTGAGCGTTTCCAGACCGCACGCGAGATGCTCGACGCTCTGGAAGCCGCGGGACGCGAGACGGCGTGTCTGGCGCGCCACACGGAAGTCGCCGAATACATCGAGCGCCTGGCGGGCTCCGAGCTCCGCGAGCGGCGCGAGGCCATCAACAAACAGCGCCTGCTCGTCGAGGCGGCGGCCGACAAGACAGAAGAGAGCGCCGCACCGAGAATCAGCAGCCCTTCCCAGCCCGCATGGCGCAAGTCCTGGGTGACTGCGGATCTCGGCGACAGCGGCGTGGTGGAGCTAGAAGAATCGCTCGCGCCGCGGCGTTCCAGGGGCAAGCTCGTGGCACTGGCCGCCATCGCGCTCGCGATCGTCGGTGGCGCGCTCGGCCTGGCTCTGTCGGGCAAAGACGACGAGGAGCGCGCGCACGCTCCGGAGAACAGCGCGCAGAGCCCCACGTCCGCGCTCACGCAGCCGGCACCCGAGAGCCTGCCCGCGACATCGGCTCCGGAGGCGCTGGACCGAGAGGCCGCGCCGACAGCGACTCCGCAAAGCGTGCCGACGAAGCCGAAGAAGGGGCACAGCTCGCGCAGCGGTTCTAAACGCGGCGGTGCGCCGGACAAGCTGAACCAGATCTCCACTACGAATCCGTATCGCCGGCGCGCTCCGCAGTGAGGGCGCAAAAGCGACGTGCATAACGTCGCATCAGCGCCTGCCGGTAAAAATTTCGACGCCGGGTGCGCGACAACGGCGCTCCGCAGTCGTCTCCAGGAAGAGCCCAGCCCATCGGCTCAAGGAGACCTGCATGTCGTTCAAATACCGCGCGCTTCCGTTCGTTCTCGCCGCCGCCGCCGTCGCTTCGCCCGCCGCCGCTGCAAGCGCACAGTTGTGGGTTCAGGCCCCCTTCGACGTGAAGACGGGCGCCATGGACCTCGACAAGCTCGAGACCGTGAACTGGCAGCCCGCGTTCAGCCTGCCGCTGTTCATTCCCTACGACCAGCTCGAGCCGGCGATTCGACAACAGATCAAGGCCGTCGCCGACGGCACCAAGAGCGGAACGGCCGTGTGCACCGATCCCTGTCCCGACGTGGACTGGAGCGTCACGACGGTGGCGAACTTCGCATTCACGCAGAAAAACCAGCCGACGGTGCAATCGATCGGCAACGCTAGCGAGAACCGCGTAAAGATTGACCTGAATGCGCAGGCTCGCATCAAGCTCGACGTGCACGCGCACATGGATATCCCGCTCGCCAGCGACGTCGACGTCGACATACCGGTCGAGGTGTTGATCGGCATTCATGCGACGAGCACCGTCAAGCTGTGGCCGAACGTCGCGCACGAAGGTCTGGACATCGAGCTGACGCTCGACGGCTCGAACATCGAGATTCAGGGCTTGAACGGCGACGCCATCGCCATCGGTGCGGAGCTCGGTGCCATCGTCGGCAGCACCCCGATCGGCCTCGCTTTCGGCGGGCCGCTGCTGGCGCTGGTCGGCGCGATCCTCGGCGACGAGGGCGCGGACATCGCCAAACAAAAGATCAAAGAGGAAATCGCCAAGCAGCTGACCGATGCGCTCGAGCAAGGCGAGGCGCAGATCGAAGGCGCACTGAATCCGATCCTCGGCGCCGCCGCCGTGCAGGCCAATCAGGTCAAGAACGACCTCCTGGCCCAGCCGCTACCGGGCATCAACCAGTCGTTCAATCAGCTCTCGTCGTCGTTCGGGCTCTCACTCGACGTGCGCACCCACGTCACGCCACAGAGCCTGCTCCGCACCGTCGCGACCACGCGATTTTCCAGCGCCCCCGGGACCAACGCACTGGGTGGCAGCCTTCGCATCCCAAAAACGAGATGCGAGTACATGGTCCTGAGCAGCAAGTACACGGGCACGGTTTACATTCCGACCTCCGTCGCGACAATCAACGCCGACCTGACGGCCAAGCTCGGGCAGAGCTGCAACTCCCTGTTTGGCAGCACTGACCTGAAACGTTCGGCGTACCTCGGTGAAAGCCCCGAGAAGCGCCTGCTCTCGGGCAACCCCGCCAACGGGCTGCTGAGCTGGGCGAACACCGGCGTTGCTTCGTACCCGGCCGTGCTGAGCGAGACCGCCGACTACTACCGGTGTGGATTCCAGG
>DATDJP010000039.1:0-38419 GCA_036520475.1 Polyangiaceae bacterium
GGTGACCAGTGTTGCGAAATCCGTGTCGCACCCCGCTGTCACGAGCAAACCCAGCGACGCGGCAATCTGAAGCAGTGTTCTGCGCATTGAAAATCTCACTCTCAGGTTTCGACTCCGCGTGCATACGCACCGCAACGAGCCCCGACTCCGAACGGCGAGGAGACTTACACCACCTCACTCCCAAACCCAAGGAGACACGCTCGTGACGCCGTTCGACGACGCTGCACCTTTGGGCCAGAGCGCGTCGTGATTGACGCCGCGTGCGGCTCCGTCCGACGTGAGTGGCGATATTCCGGACAAATGTAGCAATTTGGGCGACCGTCGTCGCAGTGCTCTTGGATGTCCTTTCCGCCGACTCCTAACCGTGGCTCGCGTCCGGTCCGCGCGCGGGGGGCCGAGCTTCCAGCTCCTCGAGCTCCCAGTCGTCGAAGACGCGCGAGCGAACGATGAAACGGACGCCGCGCGGCGCTTCGAGCGAGAAGCCGCTCCCGCGTCCGGGAACGACGTCGAGGGTGAGGTGGGTGTGCTTCCAGTATTCGAACTGCTCGGCGCCAATGTAAAAGGGGGTATTTTCGACCGCGCCCAGCAAGACGTCGCGAGAGCCCACTCGAAACTCTCCGCGTAGAAAGCACATCGGCGCGCTCCCGTCACAGCAGCCACCAGACTGATGAAAGAGGAGCGCGCCATTCTCGAGCACGAGCTGCCGTACGAGCGCGGCGGCTTCTACCGTTGCAGAGACCCGCGGTACGGCAACGTCCATCTCAGAAGAAGCCCATCGGGTTGGGATCGTAGCTGACGAGCAGGTTCTTCATCTGCTGGTAGTGCGCGAGCATCATCGCGTGATTCTCCCGCCCGATACCCGAGTGCTTGTAGCCGCCGAAGGCCGCGTGCGCCGGATAAAGATGATAACAATTGGTCCAGACGCGTCCTGCCTGAATGGCGCGGCCGGCTCGATAAGCAGTGTTCACGTCGCGCGTCCAGACGCCGGCGCCGAGGCCATACAGCGTATCGTTTGCGATGGCGATCGCCTCGTCGAAGTCACTGAAGCTCGTGGTCGATACCACCGGACCGAAGATCTCCTCCTGGAAGACGCGCATCTTGTTCTGCCCCGCGAATACCGTAGGCATGACGTAGTAGCCGCCCGCCAGATCGCCGGAGAGCGCCGCGCGTTCACCGCCCATCAACACCTTGGCGCCTTCCTTCTTGCCGATGTCGAGGTAGCTCAGGATCTTTTCGAGCTGATCGTTCGACGCCTGCGCACCGACCGTCGTGGCCGGGTCGAGCGGATTGCCCGGCACGTGCTGCTTCGCGCGCTCCACCGCTCGCTCGAGGAACTCTCCGAGGATGCTCTTCTGGATGAGCGCGCGTGACGGACACGTGCAGACCTCGCCCTGATTCAGAGCGAACATGCCGAAGCCCTCGAGCGCCTTGTCGACAAACGAATCCTGCTTGGCGAGCACGTCCTCGAAGAAGAGATTGGGAGACTTGCCGCCGAGCTCCAGAGTCACCGGTATGAGGTTCTCGGAAGCGTATTGCATGATGAGCCGCCCGGTCGTCGTCTCCCCCGTGAAGGCGATCTTCGCGATACGATTGCTCGACGCGAGGGGCTTGCCGGCCTCGACGCCAAAGCCGTTCACGATGTTCAAGACACCCGGCGGAAGGAGGTCGCCGATGAGCTCCATGAGAACCAGGATCGATGCGGGAGTCTGCTCCGCAGGCTTCATCACGACGCAGTTGCCGGCCGCGAGCGCTGGAGCGAGCTTCCACGTTGCCATCAGGATAGGAAAATTCCACGGGATGATCTGGCCGACGACCCCGAGCGGCTCGTGGAAGTGATAGGCCACCGTGTTCTTGTCGACCTGGGACGATCTGCCTTCTTGAGCGCGGATGCAGCCAGCGAAGTAGCGGTAGTGATCGGCGGCGAGGGGCATATCCGCTGCGAGCGTTTCACGCACCGGTTTGCCGTTGTCCCACGTCTCTGCGACGGCCAGCATCTCGAGGTTGTCTTCGATCCGGTCGGCGATCTTGTTCAGAATGATCGCGCGCTCCGTGGCAGAGGTGTTACCCCACGCCGTTTTCGCGCCATGGGCAGCGTCGAGAGCCCGGTCGATGTCTTCGGCGGTAGACCGGGGAATTTCGCAAAACGGACGGCCGGTTACGGGAGTGACGTTTTCGAAGTACTGGCCCTTCACCGGCTCCTTCCACTCACCGCCGATGAAGTTTCCATAGCGGGATTTGAAGCGAACCTTCGAGCCATCTTGATTCGGGGGAACGTAAACCATGGGTGCCCTCCTGCGAGTTATCGCGCAACGCAATGCCCGCGCCTGAGCGGCACTCCGCGAAACCCGCGAGAAATTGAGGTCATCGAGGGCGCTACGACGGCGTTGCACCGAATAGGAACGTCCGCTGCATCGAAACGGTACAACTTGGTCAATCGGCCGAACACAGTGCGAGCCGTACTTCACTTGCCTTGCTGACGGGTCAGTCGCCGCGTGCGATACTAGCGCCTGCTGGTTCGAGGGGGCTCCGCAATGACCGGACACGGTAACCGAGCGCTGGGCGAGCTTTTCCACTTCGAGCCCACTTCTCCGTCGCGGTCAGCCCCAGCTCGCACGCGCCCGGCGGCGCTCTCGCCGATCGCACCCGAATTTTCAGCAATCCTCGGGGTAGACCCCGCGCTCGTCGAGGCCAAGGCTTTCACTGCGCAGGTGGCCGTCACCACGCTTCCCGTGCTGCTGCTCGCGGAAACCGGTGCGGGCAAGGAGCTCTTTGCGCGCGCGATCCATGGCTTGAGTGATCGCCACGCTGAAGCGTGGGTCGCGGTCAACTGCGGCGCGCTACAGCCGAGCTTGATCGCCAGTGAGCTTTTCGGCTACGCGGCCGGCTCATTCACAGGCGCGGGGCGCCACGGCTCAGAAGGACGATTCGCTGTCGCTCACGGTGGCACGTTGTTCCTCGACGAGATCGCGGAGCTGCCTCTGGAGCTCCAGGCTACGCTGCTCCGTGTTCTCGACACTGGCACGTTTCAGCGGGTCGGTGAAACACGCGAGCGCCGCGCAGACTTTCGCTTGATCTGCGCGACCAGCTGCGACTTGCCCGCGCTCGTCGCGGCAGGCAAATTCCGAAGCGAGCTTTTTTACCGAATTTATGGCGCTTGCGTGACGATACCCGCGCTCCGCGAGCGCACGGACGTCGTGTGGCTCGCCGAGCGGCTCCTCGAACAGCTCGCCCCCGGCTCTTCAACCCAGCTTGCCGACGACGCGGCGCGCTTCATCACCGATCATCACTGGCCTGGCAACGTGCGTGAGCTGAAAAACGCCATGGCCCACGCGCTCGCCCTGCGGGGCGCGGATCCGGAGATTCGGCGCGAGCATCTGCCACGACTCGTGCATTCGAACGCGCCATCGAAGGCACCGCCCTCGCGGACGCGCAAGCGGATCGTTCGAGATGCGATCGAGCAGACCCTGCAGTCGTGCTCCGGCAACGTGAGCGAAGCTGCCCGCCGGCTCGGTGTCGGCCGTGGCACGATTTACCGAGCCGTAAAACGCGGCACCAAGAGCAGTTAGTTCTCTGCCTAGTTGAGGTCGATGACCATGCGGCCGTCGACCCGTCCTGCTTTCAGCTCAGCGAACACGTGGTTGATGTCTTCGAGCTTGGACTTGTGAATGTGGGAACGCACCTTGCCCTCGACGGCGAATTCGACCGCCTCGGCCAGATCCTTCCGGGTTCCGACGATGGATCCGCGCAGCGTAATTCGCTTCAGGACGACATCGAAGATGGGCGTCGCGAAGTTCCCGGGCGGCAGCCCGACGAGACTCACCGTGCCCTTGCGTCGCACGAGTTGCAGGGCCTGAGCGAACGCAGGCGGAGATACCGCCGTGACCAGCACACCGTGGGCGCCCCCGCCAGTCAGTTTGACCACTTGCGCAGCGGCGTCCGGCAGCGCCGCATTCACTGCGATATCCGCGCCGAGCTTTCGCGCCAGCGCAAGCTTCTCCTCGGTCACGTCGAGCGCGACCACGTGCAGGCCCATCGCGCGGGCGTACTGAACCGCGATGTGACCGAGCCCGCCGATGCCGGAAATAGCGAGCCATTGGCCGGGCCTGGCTTCGGTTTCCTTGATGCCCTTGTACGTCGTGACTCCGGCGCAGAGGATGGGCGCCATCTCTGCGAAGTCGATCTTCTGCGGCAATCGGGCCACGTACGCGGCTGCACCGATGGCGTACTCCGCGAAGGTGCCATCCACACTGTAGCCGCTATCGTGCTGTGACTCGCAGAGCGTTTCCCAGCCCGTGATGCAATGCTCACAGGCACCGCAAGCGTCGTGAAGCCAGGCGATGCCGACTGCGTCCCCCTCCGTCATGCCTTTCACGCCAGCGCCCACGGCAGCGATGATGCCGGCACCCTCATGGCCCGGCACGAAGGGAGGCGAGGGTTTTACGGGCCAATCACCTTCTGCGGCGTGCAGGTCAGTGTGACAGACTCCCGTCGCCTTGATTTTCACGAGAACCTCCCCAGGCCCTGGCGTCGGAATTGGGCGTTCCTCTATCGTGAGTGGCTCGCCAAATTTGCGTACCACCGCCGCTTTCATCGTGTTGGTCATGTCGCGACACAGAGCAAATGACATGCCCGCAGTTTTCGAAATCCAGCGGCTCACTAAATCCTTCCGGGCGGTCCTTCCGTAGTCCATCGGTCTCGCGCGGTGCCGGACGCACCCGCCGCGCGCCCATCGAGGACTCACCAAGGAGCTCGCCATGGCACTTCGCCGTTCAACTCAGGGTTACGTGAGGCTGCTCGCATTGCTTCCTCTCGCCGCCGCGTGCGGAAGCGAGACGGAATCGGCGCCGTCACGCGACGATCGGTCGTTGTTCACTGAGCAGGCCCTCGAGCCCTCGCAGCACGCGGGGCTGCGCTCGCCGGGGCGGGTCGTGGTCGACAAAGAGGGTGTCCCGCACCTGTTCGCCGCGTCCGAGTCGGACCTCGCGTATCTCCAGGGCTACGTGCACGCGCGGGACCGTCTCTTCCAGATGGACGTCACGCGCCGTCAGGCCGAGGGAACGCTCGCCGAGCTACTGGGCGAGGGCGCGCTGCCGAGCGACGTCCAGCTCCGCACGTTCGGCGTGCGCCGCGCGGCGGAGCGGTCCCTGCCGCTCCTCTCTCGGGAGGTTCGCTCCGCGCTCTCGGCGTACGCAGCCGGGGTGAACGCCTTCACGAGGACGAACCCGCTGCCTCCGGAGTATGCGGCGCTGGAGCTGACGGCGGTGCGTCCGTGGACCGAGGTCGACTCGGTGTCTGTCATCAAACTGGTCGCGTTCCAGCTCTCCTTCGACATCAACGACATCCAGCAGACGCTGACGCTCCGCAGCTATCAGGCCGCAGGCGAGCAGCGCGGCTTCGACGGCACGGCCCTCTACCTCGCGGACACCAACCGCGTGGCACCGTTCGACCCCGCTTCGACGGTCCCGGACGCTCTGCGCGCCGCAACTCCGCCGCCACGCCGATTCGAACGGGCGTCTGCCGGCATGGATGGAAAGCTTCTCTCGAGTGAGACCTTGCGGCTCGCGCGCGAGTTCCTGGACCGGCTCGCGGCCGCGCCCATCGCAGAGCGCGCGATCCGCTCGGGCGACATCGATCGCGGGAGCAACCAGTTCGTCGTCTCGGGCCGGCTGAGCGCGACCGGGCAGCCACTCATTGCCAACGATCCGCACCTGGCCGCAGGCACGCCGGCGACCTTCTACCAGGTGCACCTGCACGCACCTGCCGCGGGCATCGACGCCATCGGCGCGAGCTTCGCGGGCGCGCCGTATCTCGTGCTCGGCAACACCCAGCGGGTCGCCTGGACTGCGACCACCAGCAACGCGGACGTCACCGACGTCTACCAGGAGCGCCTCGTCGCCGATCCCGCGTCGCCGAGCGGCTTCAGCACGCTGTACCAGGGAGCCCGCGAGCATGTCGTGTCCCTCCCGCAGACGTTCCGGTTCAACGTGCCGGGCGACGGCGCCACGGACAACCTCCGCGCGGAGCCGCCGGGCGCCCGCGTGCCTCCGGCGGTGCTGATCGTGCCCCGCCGGAATCAGGGCCCGATCGTGCAGCTGAACGCCGCCGCCGGCGTGGCGATCAGCGTGCAGTATGCGGGCGCGAGCGGGACGCGCGAGCTGGACGCCTTCCGGGGTTTCGTGCGCGCGCGGAACCTGCGCGACTTCGAGCGCTCGCTTTCGAACTTCGACGTCGGCTCGCAGAACTTCTCGTGCGCCGACGTGAACGGCGACATCGCCTACTTTTTCAGCGGCGAGCTGCCGCTGCGCGAGGACCTGCAGGCCGGCAAGGTGTCCGGCCTACCGCCGATGTTCATTCGCGACGGGCAGGGCGGCAACGAATGGCTCCCGGCCGCGAGCCCCGATCCCACGCGCGCGCTGCCGTACGAGGTCCTTCCCGCCGCGGAGCTGCCGCGCCTGTTCAATCCGCCGCGTGGCTTCATCGTCAACGCGAACAACGATCCGACCGGCGAGACCCTGGACAACGATCCCCTGAACGATCTCCGGCCGGGAGGTGGCATCCGCTACCTCAGCGCCCGGTTCGATCCCGCCGTGCGCGCCGGCCGCATCACGGAGCTCCTCGACGAGCGCGTCGCCTCGCGCGGCCGCCTCACGACCACCGATCTGAAGGCGATTCAAGCCGACACGGTGATGAGGGAGGCGCGCTACTTCACTCCGTTCATCCTCACCGCCTTCGAGAACGCCAAACGAGCCTCGGCGCACCCTGCGCTCAGCCAGCTCGCCGCGGACCCGCGCGTGGCCGAGGCGGTGGCGCGTCTCGCCGCCTGGGATCAGTCCACGCCGACCGGCATCCGCGAAGGGTACGACGCCAGCGACACTCCGGGAAACCTGCGCGACCCCTCTGCGCAGGAGGTACGGCACAGCGTCGCGACAACCATCTATTCCGTCTGGCGTAACCAGTTCCTGAACGACGTCATCGTCGCCACACTCACGCGGCAGGGCGTCTCCCTCTTCAACGGCGTGCGCCGCGAAATCATCCCCGCCACTCGCAACCTGCTGGATCGGTTCGACCAGGACCTGGGCGTGGGCGCTTCGGGTGTCGACTTCTTCGTCGTGCCGGGCGTCGACGACGCCAAGACGCGCCGTGACGTGATCATCCTGCGGAGCGTCGCGAAGGCGCTCGACCTGCTCGCGGGCGACACCTACTCTCCCGTCTTCGGGCGTTCGACCAACCAGGACGACTACCGCTGGGGGAGGCTCCACCGCGTGCGGCTCCCGCATCCGCTGGGAGGTCCATTCAGCACACCGCCGGCGTTCGGCGCCTTTCCCGCGCCGCTCGGACCGGACCTGCCCGGCATCCCCATCGACGGCGGTCTGTACAGCGTAGACGTCGCCAACAATCAGATCCTGGGCGACGCGGACCCCGTCAATGCCTTCACCGTGCCCAACATCCCCGTGCAGCGCTACGTCGCCCGCGTGCGCTGGCTCGGCCTGGGCTTCGACGCGGAGAACAGCCAGGCAGGCGGGCAGAGCGGTGTTCCGAGCACGCCATTCTACCTGAACCTGCTCGAGCCCTGGCTCACGAACGAGACCTACCGCGTGCGCCAAACTTTGCCCGAGATCTTCGGCAACGTCTCGTCGATCGAGACGTTCTTGCCGGCGCGATGAGCAATCCGGCCTGCGTGAACCTCGCTCAGCAAGGCTGAGCTACAGGCCCACCGCGGCGTTGGTGTAGCGCGTGTTGTGATTGGGCTCGTGCCGCGCGCGCTTTCCCCATTCGCCGCGCCTCCCTCTGAGACTCCAACGGTCGAGCGCGCGAGCGTCATATCCTGAGAGCTATCATACTAGCTAGGTTTCTCGCCCGCGTGCCGCGCGAACGGGATTTCGCTCTTGTTTTCCGGCGGTCGCCCTCTGGCACGGGCCGTGAAGAGGCTGCGTGTAGCCTCGCTGCCAGGATAGCCCGGAGATTCCAATGACGACTTATCAGGAGCTCGAAAACCTTATGGCGCGCTTGAAAGAAACGCATGCTGCACTTTACGACTTCGATTACGGCACGGTCCCGTGCCCGCATATCGTCGGCGAGCTGCAGCTCGCGTCCTCGTGTCACAGAGAGCTCGCCGTGAACCTGCTGGTCAATGACCAGATCTCCGAATCCGAACGACGGTGGGCTGCACACTTCACGGAGCACGGGGACACCATCTGGCTAGACGACTGGTTCACCGAAGTGGATCTATCGCCGTGGCCGGAACTGCTCGCGCACGGCCGTTGCTTGCACGCACTCAGAGTGGCGTTCACCAAGGTCGGTGCAGGCGGTCTCGAAGGTAGGCCGGCGAAACGCCCGTGGACAGTATGGGGTGAAGTCGCGACCGACGATGATCTGAACCAACTCATCGCGCGGGTTGCCGAGACGGACGTGATGTCACTCGAGCACGGTGAACACTTCGTCGTCGTGCAGGAGCTCTCGAGCTTAGCCGGCTGTTATGTCGAGCTTGCGAAGAAGATCGTGAGCGACTCCGAGGTTTCGCCGCTCGAGGAGGAGTGGCTCTACGCTCCCGTATTCTTTGCAGATCCGATCTGGGTAACTGGTTCCGAGAGAAGAATCGATCTCTCGGCGTGGCCGCAGCTCCTCGACTTCGCTCGCCTGCTGACCCTGCTCGCTAGGTTCGCCTGGGCGAGGTTTGTGAGTCCTGCGGCTAAGGGTCCGCGCGAAGTCCAGGGCCAGTAGCTCTAGCTCCCGGCGAGCGGGGCAATCGGTTGAAATGAACAGCCCGGACGCGCTGCGGCGCCGGGCTATTCATTCACTTCTCCAAGCCGAATCAACCCGCCAGATCGAGGTGGTGCAGAACTGACGCTTTTCGCGTCGCTCTATTATCGAGGAAATCGACGATCTCGAGCCGAACGTCGCCTCGCGCTCGCACTCCGCCACCCTGCGCGGGATCCGCCGGACTGCGTCTCAGCAGCGTCCCGTCGCGAATGACCAGGTTCGAGGCGCTCAGCAGCATGGCGCGAGCGAAGCCAGAGGTATACGGCCAGCCCAACGACTACGCCCGGCACGAAGACGAGCAGCGCGGCGATCCAGCCGTGGCGGATGCCATAGCGCACGCGCTCGTAGGCGATCCAGGCCAAGACGAGCAGACCCGTGCAGAGCGTGTCGAGGGTGTAGCCGCGCGCTGTCGGATTGACGAAGCCGTCGAAGAGCGCGGCGCGCATGAAGTCGCTCGTGCTCACGACTGGCGGGACCACGAGCGTGAAGAACAGCGCGCAGAACGTCAGCGCGATCAGACCGGCCGTACCCCAGAACAGCCGCTCGGCAGGCCCCTGGAGACGGCCGTTCTCGGCCAGTGATTGCCTCGGGTGCAGCATCGCTCGAGTATGGCGCAGAGGGATAGCGGCGAGCGCTTTCTGAACCGGCCCGACGATTTTCTTGCGACTCCCACCTTGGCAAGAGGATCGCTGCCGTTTCCCGCTGTTACTGAACGACACGAGATCACGAAGTCACAGCAGTAGGCGTTACCCGGACGATCCAACCGCTACCCCCGAGTGGTGCTCCGCGAAGTGGAACACCACCTCACCACCCCGTCTGCGACTTGACGATTTGCGCTCGTCACGCCGGCTGCATCGCGCCAGAGCTGAGGATCTGGCGCCCGCCACCTGTCGCGTCGAGCGCCGACGTTGCACGCATGATGCTGGAGCTCTCTGTCCTCACGCGGAGCACTGTTGACGCGATGGGCAAGTCTACTGGCGCGTGGCCGCGCTCGCTTCACTCGGCGAGAATTGTCCCGAGGACACGACGTACGCCACGCGTTGCTCGCCTTCCGCAGAGGGCCGCGTGAGGAACGCGCAGTCGAGCACGTTCGTCAACCCGAGCAGGATGTTTCGAAAGCAATCTCAATCCCATCGAGTTCGAACTGCGAGCAAAAATTCATCAGCACGTGACATAGTCATGCTGTCCACGAGATCGGGGGAAGTTCACGCGACGTCCGTGACGCTTGTGTTCTCGCGGCCGGAGTGGGACGAAAACCTCGAGCGCCGTGGCCGCTGATGCGAAGTAGGCGGACGGAATTGCGCGGAGCGCGTCGCGCGCCAGACTGCGTCGATACGCGGTGGAACGTCATGGGCGCGTATCGCGCAAGGGGGGGCTGCGCGCTATCGCTCGGCTCGCGTACTCAGAGACCGCCCGAGCTTCACGCTTTCAGTAGCAGACGCCCAAGCTGGTTCCAAACGGGCTCGAGCAGTGGGACGAGAAGCAATCCGAGTCAAAGTAACACGGTTCGCCGAGACGGCGCTCGCACCAAGCATACGGGGAATGGGTGGTGTCAGCGCACACCTTCCCGCCGGTTTCTCCGGTTGGACAACAAGCGTAGCTCCTTAGTCCGTCACCCCGTGGGCACCAATCGTCGGCGGAACAAGCGGCTCCAAGTGGCGTGTCTCTACTTCCCGTGCAAGCGCCGGAAACGCACACTTTGGATGCGCACCAGCTCGAGTAGTCGCACGCGGCGCCGGACCGCAGATCGGCGATGCTGCAAAGCCCGTTCGAACAGTAGCTACCCGGCCCGAAGCGAGCGCAATCGTTTTCGCCGCCGCAGCCCGGCCAACCCCTGGGAAAGCGGCATTCCTCGCGCTCTTGATTGTCGCAAGTGCACCAGCCTCGACCCTCGCCCGTGCAGTGATTTTCCGGAAGACAGTCCGCATCCGATTTACACGCCCAAGCGGGTTCGCCGGGGCACGCGCCCGCCGAACACACCGCCGCAGCGCCATTCAGTCCGGCACAGCAGCGACCGCTCGCGCATTCCTCCGTGGCAAGGCACGTTTCCCCTCCCTGCCTTTTCGGACGGCAAACATTGTCTGCGCAATAGTGATCCGCGCTACAGGAGCACTCGGGACAAGGCGCGCTGTCGCCCTCGCAGAGAACAGGTTTTCCCTCCACGCACGCGAACAAGCCCGGTCTGGCGCTCGAGCAGCGCTCCATGCAGATTTGCGCATGCAATAGACTGGAAACGCACGCACCCCCAGAACAATTCTCGTCCTCTGTGCACGCTTGGCTGCAGATACCGAGGAAGCACACGCCGCTCGCGCACTCGAAGTCGTAGGAACACGACGCGTACAACGCGCGATCCCCCCCACTATCGGGCGGCGGCTGCGAGGGCGGGTCGGATGACGACGTTCCACAATCATTGAGAGCCAGCAACAAGGCGACAACGCGGACAATCGAACCGGATAGCTTGCGCAAGAAAACAACCATCGTCACGCAATATACCGAATAATTCACGCGCGCGGCCCACGGATGCATCGAGCGCGCTTACCGGCCCGTGAGCCGTTAGCTGCGTCCGACAAGTCGCCCCATGTCGTGGGGGATGTCCGTGTCGAAGCTGCGCGCATTGCGCGGCCATTCAGCAAGCAGTGGTCAGCCGGCAGCTGGCGGTGGACACCGCGCAGACAGCCTTCCGTGCAGGCACAAAATGCCCGCTCGAGCGCGAGAGCCCTGGTCGGAGTTGGTATCTGGCCCGTCGCCGGGAGTTCGGCGAGAACGCCGCGATTCAGAGCGCGCACAGCGCTACTCGAGCGTCGCCTTCACCTGGCCTTTCGGAGCGGGAGAAGGGATTCGACTATGAGTCGGGCCTGACTTCAACCGGTTTGCAGGTTCTTTTTTCTGCGGCTCTCTCTTCGATTTCGAAGCTGGGATTCTGAGCATGGAGATGTCCTGTCCGATCAGAGCGTCGGCGTTAAATGCACCGCGTCCGCGACGTGTAACGAGCTGGTTTCGATCGACTATTCGAGGCTGCTGAAGAACTCTTCAACCGTGCGTGACGCCCGGTCTCGCTCGCTGAGCTCGTGACCGTCGAACCGGTACACCGTTAGTTCTCGCCCTGCCCCGTCGTGAAACCGGAGCTCGGGCGGAGTAGAGGGCGCGCGCAAGTAGCAGTTGCCTTGCTTGCTGATTGCGCCAAGACGTCGCCGACCGCCGCTCGTTGCCTCACTGGGCACCGGCCCGAGATACGACTGCACGTCGTGTGCGTGGCGGAAGCGCCCTTCAGCGGCGGCGTAGGACGGATCCACCAGGCGGCGGGATCTTGATCCATCCCGGCGTGTGATCGGGACCGCGGCGGCGGCGGGATACTGATCCAGCCTGGGCGACGCAGCGACGCGGGAGCGTGCACGCTGCCGCGATGTCGCGCCGATGCAGCATCGGAGCACCGTGAACACCAGGATCGGCCTACGTGAACGCTCAAGTCGGGCGTCGTGAACGCCGAAATCGCCCATCGTGAACAGGATGGCGGAACGGGGATGACGCGGGCGGGTCGGCTCCGCGACCAGGGGTCTCGAAGGAGACCGCTGGATGCCGACGGAGCGACTGCCGATGAGTAAGATTCGAGAGATTCTGCGTCTGCGACGTCAGCAGGGGCTTTCGGTGCGCCAGGCTTCCCCGTTGAGCTGTTTGTTGCGGTGCTGGGTGCTTCGAACCTGACTTTCGCGGACGTAACGGCGAGTCAGACTGTGGATGATTTCTTAGCGGCTCAATCCCCTCGCTAGAGCGGAGTAAACGCGGACGCCAGGCCCTGGCGAGCTCGTCGCAGCAACGTTCGGCACGTACACGATGAGCGGACGGCTCTCGTTCGCCAAGAGCGGCGTCGCCGACGTCGGCCGTGCGGGTCGCGGCGACGACCCGCACAGTCATTCAGCTCGAACTAGGTTACTGAAGCCGAATGTAGTCGATCGTCAAGGCATGGCTGCCACCGTTGGCGCCCGTCACGATGAACTTGAACTCCTTGTTACCCGCCGGCACCACGTTCGTCGTCGTTCCAAACTGGACCTTCTGTGTAAACGTGACGAAGTCTTGCGTCCCCGCCGCCTGACTCGCCGTGCCGATCGCGACAGGCGTGGACTCCGGAACCTCGAGCCGGAAGGAACCCGCTGCGGCCTGTCGCTTGAATCCGACCGTCACCGTGTACTGCGCGGGTGCATTTGCCGCAGTGCGGGTTCGGGGGATCGGCACAGTGTACGAAATGATCTGGCCGACGGCCGTGGCCGGGAAGACGTCGCGGACGGTGGGCGGTGTGGTCGCCTCCGTCTGCCGCGTCACCGTCACGCCATCGCTCTTCTGCGCGAGGTTTTCAGCCTGGTATGTCTGCACCGTCGGAACGAACTCGATGTAGTCGTTCCAGATCACCCCGTCGGCGGTCAAGGTGAACGAGAATGGTACCTGAGCCGTGCCGCCGAACGAGCGAAACGGACCCGTTTCCGCCGGTTCTTGGATCTTGCCGTTGATGGCCGTCGAATCGAGCAGGCTCGTCGTGCCTTGATCTTGTCCAGCGACGTTGAGGCGGTACGTCGTCCCGTTGTTCGCTTTCACGTTCCGCATCATGACGTAGTAGGTATTCAGTGGCACGGACCTCGTAGACGGCGTCGCGTACTGCCATACGTTCGCGCTGACTCCCTGCAGCCGCTGGGTCCCGCCGCCGCTGACCGTCGGCTCGCCGATCGTGAAGGCTCGAATGTTGCTCGGCCCAGAGGTAGGGGTCAGGGTTTCGAGTTGAAATCGGTAGTCGAACGTCGCGTTGTCCGACGCGTTATCGGTGCCGAGATCGATGTAGATCGGCGACGTCGTCGCCTCCACGGAGATGCGGCCGGCTTCAGCCGGCAGCGCCGGGAGCGCGACGCCGAGCATCGACACGGCGTTGTAGTTTCTCGTGGCCGTGACGGGAATGGCGACCGGTTGGGGCGTTGTCCGATGGGTCCAGAGTGCGATTTTGCGGTTCGCACCGTTGACGAACAGCAGCGCGTACACGTCCTGATTGATGCCGGCGCCTAGATCGAGCCGCTTTTGGAATGTGTAGCCGCTGAGCTGCGCGTTCATGTACGTGAGCGCCGTGTACGCGTCTTTGGGCGGTACGACCGGTTTGCCGCTGGCATCCAGTTCAAAGACGCTCTTTTTCGGATCGCCCCCGTCTGGGGACCCTCGCCAGTTGAAATAGATGTTGAGCTTCAGGTCCTCCATGAGCGTGAGCAGATTCATGCGAACGAGTGCCTCTGCTTTCATGCGTTCGATGATGCCCTTGTCGACGTTGACGGCAACGCCCCATTCGGTGTTGTACATGGCGAGCGACGTCTGCCCCGTCCTGCGGCGCACGTCCGAAAGCTCTCCGATGATGCGCTCCGGATAGGGATTTTTGGGTGGCCCGTCGGGCGTTGCCGGGTTGTCGTCCTGGGCATCGAAATCGTAGAGATGCACGCCCAGGCCATCCACCTTCGACAGCAGGTGCCGCTGAACGCAACCGTCCAGCCACGCGAGTGTGCTCTCCGACGACAAGACATTGATGCCACCACTGACGACGTTCGCGTTCGGGTCGGCCGCCTTGATCGCAGGCACCGCCGCGTTGAGGAGGTCCATGTATTCCTGCGATGTTGGGGTCGGCCAGAAGGCGCCGTTTGGTTCGTTCCAGATCTCCCAAATCACGCCGTTGTTCAGGCCCGTCCTCCTGTACTCGCTCACCAGCGCGGAGGCCCATCGCACATACCCGGCGCGTGAGTCGGGAGTCGTGATGTCGCCGGGATACGGCGCTCCGGCATCGGCATTTGACGTTGAGTTGCCATACGCCAGCAGAACGACCTGTTTCATGCCTTGGTTGGCAATCTTGCCCGCGAGCGTCTTTTGCGCGAAGAAGTCATACTGATCCCTCACCGGCTCCATATTCGACCAGTAGTAGCCGGCACGCAGGTTTTTGACGTTTCCTAACGTCATATAAGGCCACTCGACGTCTTGCGTATCTCTGCGCGCGTTCATGCCGAAGCGGGCGGGCACGGCGGCGGACGCATGAGTGACGGGTAGGGCGACCGAGAAATCATCGATGAACGCAACCAGCGCGGTGTCGGCACTAGTGAATGCGCTGTAGCCGAGCGTGACGCGATCCGCCGTCCCCGCGGCGTACGTGTTCGTCGTGATCGTGCCGACCCTGGTGTCGTCGACGAAGAGCGTCGCTTGGTTTTGATTCACGCTGATCTGGACGTAGTGCGGAACGCTTTTCGAGAAGGTCGCGAGCGGCGTCCCGGTTGGCAAAGGAACGACAGGAGGCGTACCGCTCCGAACCGTGCTCGCTGAGAATGGATGAACCTCGAAGTTCGCGGAGTTCACCCCCGCTTCACGCAAAACCCACCCCGCATTGCCGACTACATCCGTGCCCTGCGCGCGCGGCAGCACGAACAGCCCCGCTTTGCCGTCGGACACGTTGGCCATGTTGAGCGAGAAGCGCACGGTGTAGCTAGGCGTTGAATTCAGATCCACGTCCATGTGGGCTGTCGTGGTGTCTGATTTCCCTAAGCCGACGACTCGCAGCCGCCCATTCGACGTGCCCGTCTCGAGAATGGTCTCGAATTGGGCACTATCGGGGTTCGTGGAAGGGAAGAAATTCAGGGGGTTTTCGAGCCACGTATTGCCGTAAGTGCTCGTTCCAAGCGCAGTGCTGTAGGTCTGCCGCGTGAACTGATCGGCGTGGGAAACCCCCACCTGCGTCAGGCTCTGTGCAGTCGAACCTGTCGTGGGCGCGGTCGGCGTGGACTCGACGCCGGGACCGTCGTTGAGAACCTCTGCGCTGCTGCACGCGGCGGCAAGAAACGGCAAGGCGGTCAAGCTGAAGCGAAACGATCGTCCAATTGCGGGCATCACTCTCTCCCAACTAGGCGGACCCAACAGTCCGTTGGCCCGGCTCGTAGAGCAATCGCCGAGCCAAGCGATTTCGGCAGCGGGGACGAGCCGATCGCGCCGCGATCCACGCGCGGGCGCTCGCGGGTTGCGCAAAAGACGCGCTATACATTTCCCAATTCGCGCAACAACTGACGCTAATTTGCGCAACGCGTGGCGATCGAAAGGTGCGCGCCTGTTGTCACGTTTACGAGCGCGCACAGTGCCGGTCCTATCCTGCGCGTGTGAGTTCCCGCGCACTCGCTTGCGCTCCGACGCCACCGGCAGGCGGCCCGGCGCTTCGTCGCGTGTCATCAGCGCCGACGGCAGGCACGCACATTGCTCGTATTGACGCATAGTCCATGCAACGCCGTGGTGCCGCCGTCGCGCCGGGCAGTCACTTGGGATGGGGCGCGCGGCAGACGGTCTTCTGGTTTTCGAGGCGTGTGCATCGCAAGTGGCCGACACTGTGCAAGACACTTGCTACGGGCGCTCGGCGAGCCGCGCGGCGGTGAATTGCCGGACACGCGGCTCGAGTCGCCGCCCGCGGCACACCCTTGCGCAAGGTTTGAGCGATTGCGCAAATGGCTTGCGCAACTCATTTGCCGCGGATTCATGCAGACAGAGCGGCCCGATCCCTCCTGGAAGGGTGCAACCCCGAGTGTTGGAGTACACTCCCCGCGCGCCGTGCCAGAATCCGCCTTCGTAATCGCGACACCGGGCCAGATCGTCGCCGGACGCTACCGAATCCAGCGACTGCTCGCGCGCGGGGGGCACGGGGCGGTGTTCGTGGCCGAGCAGCTTTCGACCGAAGCGCGCGTGGCGCTGAAAATGTTGCTTCCGCACGTGCTCGATGACACCGAAGTCCGCCAGCGTTTCGAGCTCGAGGCGAAGATCGCCAGCCGCATTGCCAGCGAGTACGTCGTTCGCACGCTCGATGCCGGCGTCGACGAGCGCACCGGTCTCCCGTTCATCGCCATGGAGCTGCTCGAAGGCAGCTCACTCGCAGACGCCGTCCGGCAAGGCGGCCCCTGGAGCCCTCTAGACACGGCGACCTGCCTGCTGCAGGTGGCGCAGGGCCTCGACAAGGCTCATGGCGCACGCCATACGAGCGGCGCTCTGCGCTCGATCGTGCACCGGGATCTGAAACCCGAGAACCTGTTCTTGACGTTGCGCGAGGACGGCCAGCGCGTGGTGAAAATCCTGGATTTCGGTACGGCAAAGGTGCTGAGCGAGAGCTTCGCTCGAAGTCGCACCATCCATGGTTCGCCCTTGTACATGGCGTACGAGCAGCTTTCCGGCGGTGCCATCAGTCCGCGTACGGACGTATGGGCACTCGGGCTCATCGCGTTCTTCTTGCTCACGGGCAGGTCGTACTGGCGCTCCGCGGAGAGCTGCGGCGCGAATCTCTCGGCGATTTTCGCGGAGGTCCTGCACATGCCGATCGTTCGGCCTTCGGCGCGCGCACGGGAGCTCCGCGTCGCTCCGAGCTGGCCCGTGGCGTTCGATGAGTGGTTTCTTCGCTGCGTGAATCGAGATCCCGCCGCGCGCTTCGCGACAGCCGGCCACGCCGGTCGCTCGCTCCTGGAAGCACTGCTCGCGCCGGAGGAGCGCGACAGCATTTCCGCCTCGCTGACGGACTTACCGCAAGAGCTGGCGCTGGCCGTCGGCGAAACGCAGCCCATCGGAGAAGTGCGGCGCGCGAGCGTGGGCGTGCGGAGCGTCGCCACGATGCTGGTTCTCGGCCTGATCGCTGGCGGCGCGGTTTCCATGTATGCAGTCGCCCGGCACGAGGACAGCGCCGGCAGCCTGCGCGCCTCGCTCGCTCTCGTTTCGAGGAGCGCGCATCAGGCGACAACGAGGCCGCAGCCTCCGGCGGCTCCGGCGGTCTCCGCTCCCACGAGCGTCATGCCTCGAGCACGCGACCCGCACCCAAGAGCGCGCGTGCGCGTCGCCACCCCAGCGTCGCGGCAGGAACGAGAACGAAAATCGCCCGCAGCAGAGGCCACGACGCCAGCGCCGTCGCATATCCTGAATAGTCCGACGTATAGTGAACGCTGAGTATGGGCAGGCGCCTGCGACGTATCCAGCTGCTGATGATCCTAGCGGGCACCGTGCTCCCTGCCGCCGTGCACGCCCAGGGGACGACCGCGGACGGACTCTTTCGCGATGGCCGCCAACTCATCGAAGAAGGCAAAGTCGAAGAGGGGTGCGACAAGCTCGCGGAGAGTCAGCGCCTCGAACCCTCGTCCGGAACGCTGATGAACCTCGCCTACTGCCACGCGCAGCTCGGCAGAGTCGCCACTGCGTGGGCCGAGTTTCTGGAAGCGGAACGACAGGCCATCGCCGGGCGCCGTCCCGATCGAGCGCAGGAAGCGCGCCGTCAGGCTGCAGCGCTGGAGGCACGTTTGCCACGCATCACGATCCGCATGGCCAAGCCGCTCCCCAACATGACGCTGCGTCGCAACGATCGCACGCTCGGCCCCCTGGATCTGGGAGCGCCGTCCCCGGTCGATCCGGGTCGATACACAGTCACCGTCGAGGCTCCGGGCTACGTGACCTGGTCGGCAACCTTGCAGCTCGATGGCCCGGGCGAACGCGTGCTGGAAATACCGCCCCTCGTTCGTGAACGAGCAACGGCGAAAACACGGAATGTGCCGCAGGCGCGTTCACGCCCGAAGGCACTGACGGCTCGCGGAGCTCGCACGCCTGGTGGATCTGCTGATCGCAAACACCAGCTCCCCGCCGGATTTTGGTTCAGCGCGGGAACGGCCGCCGCGGCGGCGAGTGCCGCCAGCGTGTTCGGACTGTTGTCGCTGTCGAGTTACAATCAGGCCGAGCAGTTGTGTCCAGCTGCCAAAGACTGCGAGCCCGAAGCCGTTCGGCTCGAAAACCGCTCGCACACGCAGGCCACAATCACGAACGCGGCGTGGGTCGTGGCCGCGCTGGCCGCCGGGGTTTCGGTGTTCTTCTATTTCGATTCACGGCCGCAGCGCTCGCACGTCACTTCTTCCGTGGCCGCGGCAGATTGAACTGGCCGAGCCGCGTGACCAGCGTGCGCCGCGACATACCGAGCAGCTTGGCCGCCTGCGTTTGATTGCCGTGGCAGCGCGCCAGCACTTCGATGATGCGCGCGCGCTCGATGTCGCGCAGCTCGCTGCGCACGGGCTGCACGTCTGCTGGCGGCTGGCTTTGCGTCAACCTGGGCGCCGCGGCAACTTGCCCCGTCAAGATACCAGGCAGGTGCTCGGAGCGGATCACGCCATCCGGACACAGCACGACGGCGCGCTCGACGGCATTGCGTAGCTCGCGCACGTTGCCGGGCCACTCGTAACCCTGCAGCACCTCCAGCGCGTCGCTCGAAAGCACCGGAGGCTCTCTGCGATCGAGCTGCCGAGCGGCTTGCTGGGCGAAACGCCAAGCGAGCGGCTCTATGTCCGCGCGCCGCTCGCGCAATGGCGGGATGCGCAGACTCATCCCGTTCAGCCGGTAGTATAGATCGCGCCGGAAACCTCCCTGCTCGGCGTCGACACACAGATCCCGATTCGTCGCCGATATGAAACGCACGTCGATCGCCCGCGGTGTTCTGCCCCCGAGACGCGTGACGCTGCGCTCTTCGATCAGACGCAGCACTTTGGCCTGCGTCTCGAGCGGCATCTCGCCGAGCTCGTCCAGGAACACGCTGCCGCCATCAGCAGCCTCGAACAGACCAGGACGGCCCTGCACGGCGCCCGTAAAGGCGCCCCGTTCATAGCCGAACAGCTCACCCTCGAGCAACGTGCCGCTCAAAGCTGCACAGTTGATGCCCATGAATGGCCGGTGCGCGCGGGCCGAGCGCGCGTGAATCGCCCGCGCCAGCACCTCTTTGCCGACTCCCGTTTCCCCGAAAAGAAGGATGCTGATGAGCGCGCGGGCGGCGAGCTCGACCTGCGCATAGAGCAAGGTCATGCTCGGATCGCGAATGACGATACCGCTATCGCCCTCCCCGCTGGCGCTCGTGCGATCCACCTGCAATTCCTGAGCTGTGCGGCGCAGGACGACGCTGACACCGCCAAGTGTCACGCTGTCCCCCACCAGGACGCGCGCTGCTTGCCCGGAGAGCTGCCGTAGCCCGACTGTTTCGACGGAGTCAGCCGAAGTGTCGTCCCGCACGAACGTCCCGTTGGTGCCCCCGAGATCCTGGATCGTCACCTCTGGACCGAGGTGCAGGACGGCGTGCTGGCGCGATACGGACGGGTGCTCGAGGCAAATGTCATTCTCGGGAGCGCGCCCGACGGTAACGCTGCCGTGCGCGGGCAACGCGAAGACGCGCACGTGGTCTTGCCAAAAAGCAAGCAGTTCGAAAGCCGAAGTTTCCAGATCTGGCGAACCGTAACTCTCTTGGGACGACACGTGACGCCAAGGATATCGACCGCGCCGCACCTGAGCAACCCGCGCCGGGATTTGTTGGAGTGTTTTGGCCTACGGATCGTGCGCTCCCGCGCGTGTTGCACAGCATGACGATTGTGACACGCGACGATTGTGACACGCGACGATTGTGACACGCGAGGTTGCACGTTGCGCGCTGTCTTCGATGCGTCAAGCTTGCGCGCGGGCGGGTCGACGGATAAACCGCGCTCTTGTCTACCGGCCTTGCCACGGCAAAGGCTTTGGAGTTTCGGATGCGTTGGACGCCGTGGTTGGCCGTTGTGCTGCTGCTCAGCTGTGCGCTCGCTTGTTCACCGTCGGATGCGCCAGAGCACGAGGTGGCAACTCGGGCGTCCACGGCAGCGCTGACACACCCCGGCACATGGCTTCCCGACGGCGTTTTGATGCCGTGGAACCTGAACCTTCCGAAGCCCACCACTCTGGCCACGGATGGCCAGCGCATCGTGGTGGGGGTTCCCAACGAACCCGAATCGATCGCGGCGTCCGGTGCGGTCTATGTCTTCAGTCGCAGTGCGGGGCTGTGGCGTTTAGAGCAACGCCTTCTGCCACCACCTGTTTCGGGGCGCACGCGTTTCGGCAAGGCCGTCGCGATTTCTGGCGACCTGCTCGTGGTTAGCGCCGGCGGCGGTGCGCCGATAGTTTACTTCTGGAGCGGCACGACCTGGGACTCACGGGTGTCGCTCGACACCTCGTGCGAGGGCGACTCCCTGGCTGTCACCGAATTTTCGCTCGCGGTGGGCTGCAAAGGAATTGGCGTTTACGTGTATCCGCGCAGCGGACGCACCTTGGGCCCCTCTCAGGAGATTTCCGCAACCACAGCGACGTCTCCAGAGGTGTTCGGTCAGGCTTTGGCACTCGAACAAAGCGCGTTGGTGGTCTCCGCAGGTGGCCTGCACGTCTACGCTCGCCGAGGTTCCAAGTGGTACTTGCAGCAACGACTCCCCGGGAGCTGGTTGGTGGCCATCAACGGCGACACATTGGTGACTGAGACCAATATATACGTGCACGACGGCGCGTCCTGGAAGGTCCAGCAGGCCCTTCCGCCGCCCCCCGGCCGCTGGCGCTACTCGTCCATCGCCGTCTCCGACGACGCGCTCTTCCTGGCTAGCGACACGTCCGCGCGCGTCTTGGTGCGAACGCCGTCAGGATGGACCGAGCAGCCTAGTATCGTCCCTGACGGGCCTGGCGACGTGGGAACGCTCGTGAGCTCCGGCAACTATGCGGCGGTAGCCAGGGCCGGCACATTGACGTTGTTCGAAGCGCGCGGGTCGCAATGGCAACCCGTGCAAACGCTCGGCCTCTCGGACGGGCGCTTCGCGGCGGTGGATAAGGATGGCGCGGTGCTGAGCGGGCGCCGCGCGGCCTATGCAACGTGGGAACAAAGCTCGCAAGAGTTCGCCGCCTACGTGTTCGTCAACGTCGATTCGCGCTGGGCACCGGAGCAGCGTATTCCTCTGGCGGCTCCAGATCTGCCGGATCCGGGGCCGTACGGCTACTTTCCCTCGCTTGCACTGTCAGAAGAGCACCTGCTACTGGCGCCGCCCGTCGTTCCGTCGACTCCGTACCTTCCGCCGGCTGCTTTCGTGTACCGGCAGCCCTTCTGGTTGCCTGACGGGCACCTCGTCACGAAAGACGACGACCAGCTCGCTGGCCCCGTGGCGTTGTCGCAGAGCAGGGCGATCATCCGCGGCCAGAACGGCGTATACATCTTTCGGCGTACGGATAGCGGCTGGCAGGAAGAGACCCAGCTCCGAGAAAGAAATTCGGGACGACGGATCTACGGCAATGCGGTCGACATTCTGGGCGATGTTGCGCTCGTGGGCGCGCCATCGGGGAGCGAGAGCGTCCCCGGTGCGGCATATGTCTTCGTGCGCGGCGACGAAGGGTGGACTCTGCAGGCACCGCTCGTGTCCGAAGGTGCCAGCGCGACATTCGGTTCCAGCGTCAGTTTGACGACTGACGCGGCGTTCGTCGCAGCACCCGGAGAAAGAGCCGTCGCGAAGGTTCACACGTTCGTGCGCACCGGAAATGACTGGCGAGAAGGGCTCGCGATCGTGAAGCAGGACGACGACCCGATCGCCATGTTCGCGGCGTCGATCGATGCGTCGTCCGACCAGCTCGTCGTGGGTAAGATTGGATTTTTCGAGGGTCCAAGCGCTTATTTGTTCCGGCGCACGGGCGGAACCTGGCTCGACGGAGCACACGTCACGGCCACGTTCGCGGACCCCATGTTCGGCGCCTCAGCTCGAATGAGCGACGGAAAAGTCCTGCTCGCCGGTCTCAACGGTCTTCCAGTCGTGTTCCGGCCACCGGATTCCCGCCTCGAAGGCGCGGAATGCGCTCATGCCGGCGATTGCGCGAGCGGCGCCTGCGTGGACGGCGTTTGCTGCGATCAGGCTTGTACAGAACCGTGCGAAGCGTGCGCCAGCGTTCTGACAGGGTCACCAGACGGCAAATGCTCCTCGCGGCGACCAGGAACGCGATGCGGACCAGATCCGTTGCAGTGTCGTTCCGCGACCGAGCTCGAAACCGCACCGACTTGTGATGCGAGCGGCAATTGCCTGCCGCGCTCGACTCGGTGCGGAGGCGGCTTCACCTGCGTCGACGAAGGCTATTGCGCCTGGAGCTGTGCGGCGTTCGAAGAGCGAGAGGACTCCCTGTGCGCCGATGGTTACTTCTGTCCCATGCGCGCCACGAGCACCGCCGGTGCGTGTGAGCCGAAGCGCGCCGGCTGGAGCAACTGCAATCGAGACGAGAACTGTTCGAGCAACCGCTGCGTCGACCACGAGGTGAGTGACGCTACTCGCTGCACCGACGGAATCGTACCTTGCATGAGGACGGAGTGCCTGGGAGCGCTCGGAGACGTGTGTAAGATCGATACCGATTGCGCGTCCGGCATGTGCAGAGACGGGGTCTGCTGCAACGCGGATTGCCAGCGCATCTGCGAAGCGTGCAACCGCGCAGCGCCGGGGACCCCGAAGGGCATTTGTTCGCAAGCCGTCGGCCTTCCACCGCGTGCTGGCAGCTGCGGGCAAGGGCCGTGTGCTGGCCAGTGCGGCAGCGCTCCCGATCGCTGCGATTTCCCGCGTGACGGGAACACCTGTGAACCCGCTAGGTGCGATGGCAACACGCTGATAACGGCGTCCGTGTGCAGCGGGGGACACTGCTCCACTCCGGAGCCGAGCCCCTGCGGCACGACGTTCACGTGCAACGAGGTGAAGGCCGAGTGCGTGAGGCTCTGCCAGCGGCACGAGGACTGCACGACAGACGCCAGGTGCGATCGAGCCAGCGGAATTTGCATTGTCGCCGCAGCAAAGTGTCTGGAGGACGATCGCACGCTCCAGCATGCTGATGGATCTCACGAAATCTGTCCCGGAAAGTGCTCGGGAACGACGTGCGACAACTCTTGCGTGCATACGGATCCCGACTGTTCGCCCGGCTACGTTTGCATGCAAAACATCTGCACCAAAGTGACCGAACCGGACGCGAGCGCCGATGCGCACGGATGCGCCTGCCGCACCGCCGGAAGTCTCGCGCCCGCATCGCATGCCGGCACGCTAGCAATCACGGCCTTGCTGGCACTCGGCGCACTCAGGCGTACGCGAAACGGCCGCCACGCACTGAGCGTTTACCGGCACCGGCAGCTCGCACTCATGACCTCCATGAGCGTGAACGCTTGCGAGGTGGTGGGCGGATATCAGGACTTCTCACTAGAGTCCCCCGATGTCCTCTGCGCGAACGCCACCGAACCGAGCACGCGCGGTTCGGCAGTGCGGCTCGTGAGGGCGGGCGCGCGTTGTTTTTGGATGGACCAGACCGAGGTCACCCGCGCGCAGTATGCGGAGTTCCTGGCCAGTGCTCCTCCCGTACTCAATCAGGCAGCTTGCTTTGGCAACGTCTACACACCTGCGCCCTTCGACGCAGCAGAGGGCGAACCTTGCGAGCCGAGACCGGGCGTCCAGGTCACCCTGGAAGACTCGCATCCCATCGTCTGCGTGGACTGGTGCGATGCCGCTGGCTACTGCGCGTGGGCCGGCAAAGCGCTGTGCCGAGACGACTACTTCGGCGCGGCTGCTCTGGGGATCAGCGACTGGTACGCCGCCTGTACGAACGACGGCACGACCGACTACCCATTCGACGAGTACAGCGCTGGCATCTGCAACGGCGCTGACAATCCGACCAACGGCTGTCAGGAGCGCGCGTGCACCCTACACGCGGTCGCCACACTGAAGTCCTGCGTCAATGGCACCGGTATCTACGACTTGGCGGGGAACGTGGCGGAATGGACCTCGGCGTGCGAAGACGCGCGCGACAGGCGCAGCGAATGCAGAATCCGCGGTGGGTCCATGCAGTCCGACAAGAATGAGCTGCTCTGCCGACGCCTGAGCACGACTCGCCGGGATGTCCGCAGCCCGACCACGGGTTTTCGCTGCTGCGCATATCCGTGAAGCCGAGCGGCGCCTTCACCACGCACCCTGCCCGCTCGCCTGCGCCGCCAGGGCGTGCGATTGGCCCGACCCTGGCTCGATCAAGCCAGCTCGCGCGTGCATGCGAAGGTGCCGCTGCTGGAAGAGGTCCTCGCGCGCGTCGACCCCACACTATCTTTGCATCGCGTTTTGGCGCGGGTCGTCGCCGTGCACGAAGAAACGCACGACGTGAAAACCTTCGTCCTGCGCCCTAATGCGCGGTTCGGCGCGTTTCGTCCCAGAAGCGTGATTCAACCCGGGCGACGCAGCGCTCGAAGCGTGGCGTCGCCCGGTCAGAATCACGCCGCTATGGCGGCGCGTACAGCAGAGAGTGAAAGCGCCAGGCGGCATCCTCCAAGCTCAAACCGCTGGAGGATGGGGTAACCAGGCGAACGGCACCCGTCGACGGATTGCGACTCAGGTAAAGCCCCGTCGTGCTTCGAAGAAATATCGGTTCGTGGATCTTGATCGTGCCGGCCGCGAGCGGCGCGAGTGCGTTGTACACTTGCCACTGGGACGCGCTACCCGCGTAAGCGCCGGCGCGCAACGCTCCATTCTGCACGTTGACGTACTTGTTGTCGAGCTTGGTTCGAATCGTGACGACCTGCCCATAGCTGATTGCGCCGCCCGAGCCCCTGTCGATGTACCACTGTTCGGGACTCGAAATGCCGTCGCGCAAGCTGAAGACTGTGCTGCTTCCCTGGTTGTATCGCAGGTACGTTCCGCGAGCGGAGCGGATGGCGACTTTGCCGCTCGAGATTGCGGCTTCGCCGCCGCCATAGACTGCTAAAAGGCCTGCGCCATCGATCCACGAAGGCATATCCGGGTCCGGGTCGCAGTATTCCATGATCGATGAGTCGTCGTACGGCGTCAGGTAGACGTCGGGGACGGTTTGGCCGAGACCCTCGGTACACGTCGTTCTGTCCGCGCGCTCCTGTTCGTGAGTGAAGCCGAGTGCATGCCCGAACTCGTGACGAACGCAGCGCGCGCCGAAAGCAGTCGTCAGCCGGATGCCATTTACGACGCCGAACCCGCGCGTGCCGATCTTCGCATAGCACGTGTCACCGGAAATGCGGCCGACGCGCAGCCCGGGGAAATCGCTGAAGCACGTGCCATGGAAGTAGAAGTCCACCCCATTCGGCTGCTCCCACACGGCCGCGAGATTCTCGATGGACTGTCTCTCTGCCAGAGTCCAGTTGGAGCCGCCTTCGAAACACACCGGGATAGTCGTTTGCCTTTCGTGGAAGCGGGGAATCCAAAACGTCGACGCCAAACCGGCCAGCTCTTGGCTCGTTTCCGCGCTGGCTTCGTCGCCCGGGAGCCCTTCCTGGGTCGCCACTTCAGCCGCGCAGCCGGTCGTTGCACCGGCTAACACGACCGAGCTCAAGTAAGTCCACAATCGCGCTCTTCTCATACTCGTCTCCTTCGATGAAAATCATCATCGTCACGTCTCTTGACTGGGTGTGCAGCAGCAACTCGCGTCTGGAAATGACGGCGCAGAATCGCTCGTGCGAACGGCTCAGGGCGCGTACGGCAGGGAATGAAACCGCCAGGCGTCGTCTTCCAAGCTCGGTCCGCCGGCGCGAGCGCCCACCACTCGAACCGAGTTCGAGTTCGGATCTTTACTCAGGTAAAGACCGGTCGAGCTCTGGATGACGACCGGTTCGTGAACCTTGACGGTACCGGTCGCCGTTGGGAACATCGCGTGGTAGATGCGCCATTGCGACGCCGCGTGTGCGTAAGAAGCGGCGCGCAGGGCGCCGTTCACCACGTTGATGTAAAGCCCTTCGCGTCTGGTTCGCAGCGTCACCGTTTGCCCGTAGGTGACGGCCGAGGTCGATCCGTTGTCGATCACCCACTGCTCCGGAATGCTGATACCGTCGCGCGTCCAGAAGTTCGGCGTGGGCGCCGTGATGTCGTACCGCAAGTAGGCTCCTCTCGCGGAACGAATGGCCACCTTCCCGGGAGTGACGGCGGTGTCACCGCCGCCGTAGATCGACAGCAGTCCCGCGACGTCGGGCAGCGAAAGCGAGGACGAATACGGGGCGCACCAGTTCAGCATCGAGTTGCCGTCGTACGGCGTGAGGTACACGTCCGGTTCTGCCGGTCCTCGTCCAATCGTGCAGGGGCTGTCACGGCGCTCCTGCTCGAGCGTAAAGCCCAGCGCAAGTCCGAACGCACGGCGAACACACAGAGCGCCGGTCGCCGTCGACAGGCGCATGCCGTTGCTGACATTCAGGCCCGATGAGCCAATGCGGGCCGTGCATACCCCATCGGTGCTTCTGCCGATGCGGACGCCTGGGAACGACGACATGCACGTGCCGTGAAAGTAGAAGTCGACTCCGCCGGGGAACTCCCACATGGCGGCTAGATTTTCGATGGACTGCCGTTCGGCCGCAGTCCAGTTGGCAGCGGCTTCGAAGCACACGGCAACGGTCGTTTGGCGCTCGTGGAAACGCGGAATCCAGAAGTTCTTGGCCTCGGCGGCCAGTTCTTGCTTGGCTTCTGCCACGGGCGCGCCGTCGCCCGAGGCTGCTTCGTCGTTATCCACGACCTGAGCCGCGCAGCCGCTGATGAAAGCCGCCAGGGCGAAAGCCATCACTCCGGAATTCAGAACATAGAATCGCATGAAGTCTCCTGTATTGCGCGCCCGCATCCGGCGCTCCCAAAGCGTTGCTTCAGGGAAACGCCGGCGCGCCGGCTCTAGGTGCAGCTTTTGAACAGCGCCACCGTTCGGCGCCTCTGCAAGCGCTTTGCCAGCGCACGATCGCCGGCATCCAAGCTCCCGCTCATGCGCAGAAAACCGCGCGATGGAGTCCGCGAGCGCTCTGCTGCCGTCGCGGCCCGCCTACACGATTGAGCAAAACGCAACGCAATCTGCGCAGGTTGCGCAACGCCCGTAGCGCAACGTTTGCGCTCGAGCTGGGCGCTGTGTGGTGCCGCGTGCGGTCATCTCGGTTGGGGCGGCGAGCCGGCATACGTGCGCCGCCGACCGGCTGAAGTCCCTGTGGTGCTGGGGCAATAACGGCTCGGGTGAGCTCGGGAAGAACGTCGAGCGGGCTGCGCGCCCGATCGAAACATCGGCCGGCGCGTGGATCGAGGTCGTGGCGGGGGGTGTGGAGGCCGGTCACTCCTGTGCGATTCACGAGGCACGCTCGCTCTGGTGCTTGGGAAGCAACGCGCTCGGCCAGCTTGGATTGGGACTGCGCGAAGGCTCGAGCCACAACCAGGCTCATTTCGCGATCGAGCACGCCTTCGTCGAGAAGTGACGCGCGTCACGGGCGCAAGCAGCAGCGAAAGCCGAGCGTCGCGTCGCGCAGAACGCGACTCTGCGCTCGGTACGCTTCACAGCGTGTCTCACCCGCGCTCGTGTTCATGGCTCCGCCCCGCGTGACGCACTGCTGGCCGTCGCACGAGCTCGTCCACTCGGACACGTTGCCCGAGAGGTGCAGCACGCCGGCTTGGCTGCGGCAGCTTTCGAGCGCTCCGATAGCGACGGTGGTGCACGCGCTCGTTGGCTCATCGCAACCCGTGTCGGTGTTGTCGCTCCAGTTGCAGCTATTGGGGGGCGCGCCGGCGCCGACCGGCTGAGCCGTTTTCCCGCCGTTGCTACATGCCGCATACCAGTCGCTGCGCGACGCGGCGCCGGCTTGGTTGCTGTCGTCGCGACACAGGGTTTTGCCGGCCCAGGTGCAATAGGCGTTCGCGTCGCACCAATCCACGCACACCACCGGGTGATCCGAGGCTTGCGTGATCCGGATGCGATCGGCGCTCGCGCAGGATTCGCCGCCGTCGCCGTCGAGGGGTGCGGGCGTCAAGAGGTTGCCGGCGCACGGCCCTTCCAATGCGGGAGCGCCCGCGTCGTTCAGAAACTCCTGATACTGGGCGCGGCTCACTTCTGTTTCGTCCATCCAGAAACAGCCGGCGCCGTAGTCGTGGGCGATCATGCGCGAGCCTTTGATGTTCCGCAAAGCGACGTCGCTGCAAGTCGAGGGTGAGGCAGCGTCCGCCGGGCCGTCACCCGCATCCACGGCGCCGTCGACTCCGCCCTCTGCGATCTGCGTTCGAAGCGAGAACTGCTCGTAGCCGCCGACGATTTCGCAACCGCACAGGACGGCGAGCGCTGCTCCGAACGCGAGCTCGACGGACAGTCTAGGCAGGAGGCGTCGCACCACGCCTCTTATCGAAGAAGCGCCGTCGGGCAGCGAGCCCGAAGAGCAGTGCGAGTGAGAACAGCGCCGATTGGCGCTCGAGTCCGCCTGTGGCGCCGCCTCGCGCGGCACGGCAGTCGCAGCCGCCGGCTTCGTCCGTGTTCTCTGCGCTCGGCCGCGGGTCGGGTTCGCCTCCGCCGTCGCTTCCGGTTCCGCTATCGACGTGGGTGCCGCTGTCCGCTCCGGTTTCCGGTTCCGAACCCGCGTCGGGTTGCTCGGTGCAGCGGTCGTCGATGCAGGCATTGCCCGCCAGACAATCTTCGTCGGCAGTGCAGTCTCTCGTGCAAGCAGCGCCCTCGCACCTGCCGTTGCAGCGAACGGTCGAGCCGGCTGCGCTTCGCCAGTTGTGGGTATCGAAACATCCGGCAACGGCGGCCGTACACGAGCGATCACGGCAGGCGCCGCCGGCGCAGTCCGCTTCGCTCGTGCAGGACACGTTGCATTGCTGGGTGTCCTCGTTGCAGCTGTAGTTCCCGCACATCTGCACGGTCGGGTCGGCGCATTCGCCATTGCTGTTGCAATATGCCGCCGGCTTGGCGCTATTCGGGCCTGCGCAGTGTGCTGGCGCGCAGGGCGTGGTCGGGATCACGCATTCGGTTCGGCTCTTTTCACCATCACAGGTTCCCTTGCAGGCGCCCGTTCCCGGGCAGGTGCCATGCCCGTCAGCTGGCTCACCATCGTGCTGCAAACACTGCCCTCGCTTCGGATCGCCGGCCGCGTCCTTGCCCTCTTCGCTGCACGACTCGCACTTGCCGGTACACGCCTCGTTGCAGCAAACGCCGTCCGGGGAACAGGTCAGGTTGTCCTCCTGGGAGCAGTGTTCGTGCTGCGTGCACGGATCGCCCTGTTTGCCGGCGCAGCGCAACTCCTGACACTCGTCACTCCCGCGCGGGGTGCAGCCAGGAATAGCGCGCGCTTCGCACAGGCCGCTGAGACATTGTGCCGGACGCTCGCACTCCTCGCCCGCGACGAAATCCGCAACACAGGTCGCCGGCTGACCCTGCGACGGCGCTTGGCACCACGCGGCAGCAGCGCACAGTTCATCGGTCGGCCCGTCGAAGGCCGCGCAGTCCCATGCACAGTAGCCGGCGGACCAGCAGGCCAAGTTGTTCTGACAAAGCTCGCCGGGCGCTGCGTCACAGCTGCCGTCGGCCGTGCAAACGCTGGCCCCGGCGTAGCGCACGCCGGACTTGCATGTCAGCGGATCCGCCCCGCAGCGGGTCCCCGCGGGAACTGGCTTGCACTCGCCGTCCAATCCACCGGTCAGATCGTGCGCGCAGCTGTGGCACGCCTCGTCGCACGCGCCCGAACAACACACGCCGTCCAGACACGTCTTGCTCGCACATTCGTCGGGCGACGCGCAGGGCGCCCCGCCGGCCTTCACGCCCGCGCGTCGAAACACGCGCGGATAGTCCCTGAGCGCGCCGATCGACAGACGATCCTCGCTGGCGGCGACGTAGGCGCCGAAGGAGCGATCGAGCGGGTCGTGGAACCTCTGCTCGAAGGACCACTCGCCGCCGACTCGCCGGTATGCGTATGCAGCGCTGGGAACCGTGGCGCCGAGTGCTCCCACGACGAGCGTGTCGGCCGTGGCGTCGAGTGAGAAGCCGAACAATTCCTTTTCGTCACCGCCGTTGAGCTTCGCATCGAGCACGGTCTGCGGTTGCCAGCTGCCGTTGGCGAGCGAGTACACGTGCACCCCGGCGCTGTGTTTCGGCTCTGCCCAGACGAATGGCGCGGCCACCGCCACCGCCCCCTCGAGCAAGCTCACGCCCATGCCGAAGCCCGGATTGCTGCCCTCCACGGGCGAGAGCTTCGGCAGAGAGCGCCAGACGCCTTCGGCCGAACGAACGAACACGTACGCCGCGCCCGGCTGGTCCATGAGCCCGGGATCGGGCATCCAGTCACTGATCAGGTTACGCGGGGCGCCGACGACGGCGACATCGCCGCGCACCGCCACTGCGCGGCCAAACTCGAAGCCTTCGCCGTCGCCCGGCATCGTTAGCTTCGCTTCTTGTTTCCATTCCGTTCCAACACGCCGAAACACGTAAGCGGCGTCGCTCGGGTAAGCGCCGAGGATCGCAACCTCTCCTGACAGAGCCAAGCCGCCCTCCAAGATCGCAGCGTCGGTTGCGAGCAATTCTTGACTTCGTGCGGGGCTCGAGCCGATGCCCGAAATCAAGCGCGGCGGCCGAGGCGCACCCGTGTGCCCGAAGCGGTTTTGAAGGACGAGCCAGTCGTCTCCGGAAATCGCGACGCGCGTGTCGTAACCGGGCTCGGTCGCGATCTCGAGCTCTGCCGTGGGCGCCCAGTGCGAGCCGCTGTGAGAGAAGAGCTGCGATACCCCGTCGTCGTCGCGAACGAGGGCCGCGCGCGTACCGGATAGGTCAAAGTTGCCGGGGGACATGCTGTTCTGCAGCGAGCTCGGGGCGCGCAGGCCCACGGTCTGCGTGGGTCGCCAGGTGCTGCCCGAACGCTCGAAGATCGTCACGGAGTCGCGATGGCTCACGGCGGCATGCTGAGTGGACGCCGCCAGGCGTAGCCCGGGGAGCAGAGGCAGAGCCAAGGTGTGTCGCTCTCGCCAGGTCGCGGCCGAGCGCACGATGGCGTGGGCGCTCGAGTCGAGCGCGACGAAGACCGCGTCTTCGGCGAATGCCAGCGACAGCGGAGACGTGCTGATAGATACCGGGCCGACTTCCGACTCGTGCTGCAAGGTCCACGCGGATCCGGTGCGCGCGTAGTGAACGGTGGACAGCACGCCCGCCGCCAGGTCCGCGTCGACGACGGTCAGCGCGTCACCATGCAAGCCCACCGCCACGCCAAATCCCTCGCTCGAGCCCATGAGCGTATGCTGCGGGTACCACTTGCCGCTCCAGCGCAGATAGACGTGGACGCGGCCGGGAACGGTGTGCTGGTCGGCAGGATTGCGGTCGGGCAGTGGGCTACTTACCACCAGGGTGTTGGCATCGAGCGCGATCGAGAAGCCGAAGCCGCCCTCGTTGGCGCCCGGATCGGGCTCGAGCTTCTCCTTCGGGACGAGCGTCGCACCTTGACGCGCGTAGACGTGCACTGCCTGGTAACAAGCCACGGCCGCGGTGTGCTCCGAAAGGCTCATCGCGAAAGCGGGCCCGCCCGACTGAGCACAGGGATTCTCGAGGCGCGCCCGCTCCGCCCAGCGTCGAAAGGTGATGGCGCCTACGGTCCCCTCTTCGCGCTCGAACACGAACAGACCGCCGGACGGCGTGCCGATCAGCGCCACCTCGCCGGAGATGGCGACGTTGTATCCCCCGCCCTCCGGGATCAGGGTCGTTAGCGGCTCACCTTCGAGGTGCCAAACGTTGCCCGTTCGGACGAACACGGAAGGCGCAGGGCCGCCCACCAGCAGGCGCGCGCCAGCGCGATCCAGTGCCACGGGCGGCGCCTGGAAAGCGCCGGGCCCGGCCGCTGCGCTGTGCGGCGTCGCAGGCGAGAGGATCGTTTCCTCGATCCACTTTGGGCCCGTGGCGGCGCTCGCTGTCGCCGCATTCGTCTGCGCGCCGGAGCTCGGCGCAGGCTGCGCTGAGCATGCGAGCGCACACATCGACCCCAAGATCCCATAACGCAACGCAATCATCACCAACTCCCGCGAACGGACCAACGGCACCGAATGGATGGCGAGATGTATCGCCAAGGCAGCTTCCGCGCAAACACGACTGGACGCCGTGCGCCCTCGTTGCGGTGACGCAACGCTCGATGGTTGCTCGAGTCGATCGCTCGAATCGATGGACCCACACAAGGAGCGACGCAGCGAGTTTCTGTAGCTTGGGGTGCTCGACAGAACGGCAGTGACCGCCAAGCCAAGTGCGGTCGCCCATTCGCTTTCGGGCTTTTTCAAGCGAGCGCAGCGCGTTTTCGGCGCAAATCACAGGCGTGCCTGCCAAACGGCTGGGCCGGCATGCGGGCGTTGCAGCGCCGTCAGAGCTAGCTATGGGTGTGTGCCCCTTGCCGGCCCCCCCGCCCGTAGCGAAGCGAGGGTTTGGGGGGGCGAGCCGCGCGCAGCCGCAGGCGAGCACGGCTCCCGGGGGGCATGACACACGAACGGACAAGCCAGTGGTCGAGCGCGTAAGTACATCAAAGGGGGTGCTGCTCGGGCTGGGGTCGAGGCGGAGGGTCACTGGGCACGCCCGAGCCCCCCTTCGCCCGCTCAGTCACGACGCTTGGCGCGGCTGGCGCCGGCAGACGGACAGAGTTCGTCCGTCGTCTCCGTCACTGAGCGCGGGCTCAGCGGGCTTGGGGACGACGAGCGAACGCCACTTGGCGTGGCTCGACAGGAACGCCCGCGTAACGAACTGTGTGAAAGCGCGGCGCGGGCACGGTGGCGGCTAGGCGGCAGAGCAGCGACAGCGGGTCGAGGTCGATGGCGACGGTGCCGTCGCTGAAGGGCCGTTTGAGCGCGATGCGCACCAGCCCATCGTGGCCGGCCAAGACGTCGGAACACGAGCTCGCCGTCTGCTGCTGCGGCGTACACCCCATCCAAGAACAGAACATGCAGATGGGGAGCTGGAGTGGTGGTTGGCAGCGCACCAAGTACGAATGATTCGCGCGCATCGGCAGACGCAGCGATCGGATGTCGAGCGTGTCACGACCGGCAGTGCCGTATCTGGCACTACTGCCAAAATCACGAACGCGTGGCCGCGCGCGATAAGGCGCTTACGCACGTGATTTCGCGTTCCTAGCTGCCCAGCGCCGTGCAGCATATACATGGCACTGCGCGTGCAGAAGCAGCCTTCGCTGAGCGAGCAGCCTTCTGCGTTGCAAGGAGATGTTCATGAAAACGTGGGTTTCGGCGTTGATGGTAGCGGCAGGCGCAGGTCTGGCGGTTCAAGCGTGTACACAATCGCTCGATCCCTCAGGATCACTCGGGGCTGCGCTCGGCGTCAATGATTCGGGAATCGCAGTCGGTTGGACGACTACAGGGTCTAATGGCCCGCGCCGTGCCGTCGCTTATCGTGACGGAAAGGTCGTCCCCCTCCAGCTTCTGCCCGACGACGTTGCCAGCGAAGCATTATCGATCGACGATCAGGGGTGGAGCGCGGGGTACGCGCGCTCCGCAGCAGGTGTTACGCGCGCTGTGCTCTGGGGCTCGACCGGAGCCATCTCGGCCGGAGCCCTGCAGACAGCGCTTACGCCCACGAGCCCCGGTAGTCACCTCGTGGCTGTGGCGACCGCCCTCAGCACCACTGCACAGCCCTTCCTCCTGATAGTTGGTAATGAGTATCAAAACGCCGACTTCTCGGGCAATGCGCGGGCTTGGATTTATAACCGCGCAATCGTCGCTCGCGTTCACCTGCCATTTCCGACGGGTTCATGCCTCCCTCCGGCTTGTGTACCGTTCGTGCGCTCGATCGTGAATGATGTAGCTCCTCCAGGTTGGGCGGCTGGCTCGTTGCAGCTGGACGCGGGCGGAACGGACAGGCCAGTGAGGTGGGAGGCCGCCGCCGTATTTCACTATCTGCCGCTGCCCGAGTCAAAAACGGCGGTCGTTGCCGGCGTCGCCACGGGTGTGAACGCGCGCGGAGATTGTGTCGGGTATATCGACCTGTACGAGCCCGGCACGATGCGGCGAGTCCAACCTCGCAAAGCCGTCCTTTGGCCGGTAGATTCGTCTTCCGCCGTAGTGCTCGAATCCGGCGCGAACGCGTCGTACGCGGCCGCGATCAACGACACTGGCACCATCGTTGGCTGGGTCGCTGCTACGAACTCCTCGGGGGAGGAAACCCACCGAGCCGCCGTCAAATGGACGGGAACGGAAAGTCCGGTGTTCTTGGAAGCGCTTGCGCCCTCGTCTACGAGCGAAGCGTTGGCCGTGAGCAATACCGGTAAAATCGTGGGCACCAAAAACGGCCGCGCCGTAGAGTTCGAATAGCGGTCACTGCGCAGAGTCAACGGCGCACAACGCGCGGCCATGCTCCGGCGTGCGCGCTCCATGTCTGAAGCTCGCAAGCTTTCTCCCTCATCTCAGCGAGCCAACCGAGCAGGTCGAAAAGTACATCTTCGAACGAGAGAACGCGCGCGTCATCGAGCGCGGCGGTCAGCCGGCGGTCGCCGAGCCGACGTTGCTCGGTATCATCAAGGCGTCGCTCTCCACGGAGTCGTTCATCAGCGCGTCCTCCTTGCAGGAGACGACGAAGGTGCTCACCGAGGCGGCCATTTGCGGCAAGACAGACGACCTCCGCGGCATCAAAGAGAACGTCATCATGGGCCGGCCCATCCCGGCGGGCACGGGTCTGCCGGCGTACAAGCGCCTGCAGGTCGTGGTCGACGAGAAGTCCGAGACTTTCGCCCGCCGACCTACGCGCGCGCGGTGCCGATCGACATCGCCGCGGCTGTCGGCGAAGACTGAACCGGTTCGGTGGAGCTAGCGCGGGGCCTGAGTGCAGGCTCCGCGCCGCTCCAGCATCGGCCGTCGACTGAAGGGTGGCAGAAGCGTGCGCATGCAGCGCGGCGGGCGTGCTTGAAGTGGGCTATCAACCCGTAACGGCACCTATTACGGGCAACCCCACAGAGGCCGCGGCCATCGCGAGTTCTGAATCGTGCGTAGCAAATGTCAACGAGCGCATACGTGACCGCACCAGCAATGCGCTCGCGATGTGAAGCGCATCCAGCGTCCGTAGCTGCACGGGGAATGGATCCGCGGCGCGCTCCAGTACCACTCGATTGAGTCGCACCGTCTCGACGCCGGTCAGCAGTTGCAGAGTGGTGGCTCTGCGCCGCGCCAACTCACGATCCGGCATGCCGACCGTCAATCGCAGCCGATCTAGCACGCGCAGACACTCCACGCGCGCGATCTCACTCGTAACGGCCATCGTGATGCGTGACCATTCTCTCAGGACGTCAGGCTCGCCCAGAATCACACGCAGTACTACAGAGGAATCCAGATATACCTTCACCGGGAGCCGCGTTCCTCCCGAAGCGCCTCTAGCGAGCTCACGGCCAGCTTGATTGGTCGTACGCGAACATTTCTCACGGAAGCAAACGGGCGCTCGGCGGGCACGAGCTCGAAATCCGCGTCACGCTCGACGGGTACCAGCCTGGCAATCGGACGCGCTCGATCCAGTACTTCGATGACTTCGCCGGCCTCTGCGGCACGGACGTGCTCTGAGAGGCGGCTTTTGAGCTCGGAAATCCGAACTTGCTTCATGACCTATTATGGTCTGATCAGGTCATGACGGTCAAGGCGGCGCGCCACGATGCATTCGGGCCGTGAATGACCGCCCTTGTTCGCTAGCGTGGAACATGTCTATTCGGGAACGCACAGCGCCCTTTCTCGAGCACCGAGGGGCTTTGCGCGTCTTCAGGGCCTCGGCGAACGAAGTACGGCGTTTCGGCCCAGGTAGGCTGAGCGCGAGCGCTCCGCGCTGACCCCGGCGGATGTGACCCTCGGCTGCGCGCAGCCCGGCGGTCGTACAATGTCCACCTTTTGCTGCCGGGCGAGCACAGCCTTGAGGGCACCCGGCGCCTGAAGGCGAAGCTGAAGCCGCCGGTTCGTGAAGCAACGAACTGTAACGGAGGAGCAACAAAACAGGAGACGACGAAGGTGCTCACCGAGGCAGCCGATGCGGTGCAAGTCGCCCGTGCCCGCATCCTCGGCTACCTGAAGCGTCGGGGAATTGTTCGCATCGACGACGCCGCGCTGCGCGTGGAGGATGACCTCGCGAACGCGCTCTGGCTCTGGCACAGCTGGCTCGCGCCGCAGTCTCGGGTCTCGCTCCCGGCCGGGAGCTCCGCTACCGGCCGCTGGAGCTCGCCTTGCGCTGCCGTCCCGGCGCCGTCATCCACGCGCCGCTTTCGGTAGCCGAACACGGCTTCACTCTACATGCCGCCACGCGCGCCGGCGCCCAAGACGGAAAGGTCGCGAGGCGCTCGTCAGGTACATCCTCCGTCCGCCCATCGCAACCGAGCGCGTTCTGGCGGGCCCCGAGGGCGTCGCATCCATGTACAGGCTGGCCGCTGCCGCGCGCGTCAGTTTCGAGTCAACGTAGACGCCGTCGCGCGAAGAATGGTTGTGATGTTGCAACACGGAAATGCCTTGCGAAGCGCCACCCGTCCCCGCGCTGCCCGCGCCGGCGCTGCCTGCGGTCCCCGCATCACCACCGGTTCCGCCGCTGCCGGCACTACCGCCTATTCTTGCGCTGCCACTGGTTGCGCCGCTGCCCACGCCTCCGGCGTCGCCGGTTCCCCCGTCGCCGCTGCCCGACGATCCATCTTGACCGCCTCGGCTCGTCGCAGCCCAGGACGAAGGCGGCCAGCGACAGTCGCATGGTTCGGCCTTGCCAGCAGCCGCCGTACTCGCGACTCGGCTCGAACGCATTGTATCGTGCTTTCGGGAAACAGTGACGCACCGCCGGCACTGCGCCGGGGTCGCACGGTGTTCAGCGCCCGCATTTCTTCAGCACGGTTTTGCATTTCTGGATGGCGCGTTCCTTGCAAAACGGCTTTTTCGTGGCGTTTCACCCCTTGGACGCGAGCGCGTGCGTGGCGAACCTCCGCTTGCGCTCCTTATCGGCGAGATTGGCAGTTTGCGCGCCGATCTGCCTGTTCTTGGGGTGCACGGTTCAGGCTCGTCAACCGGTTCCGGTTGCCTCCTGCGACGCGAGTCCCGATCCGTCAGCGCACACACCGGAAGGGAATGTCGCTCACGACGCCCTCGAAGCCTGGAGAAAGGCCCCTACCGACGTGCCAGCCATCGACGATGCTCGAATCCTGGATGCCTGCGTTGCCTACGCATCCTGTTTCGAAAGCACCGGCGACGTCACCGCGCCCCGCGGCGCGCTGAGTACGTGCATGTTAGGTGTCATACGCAGTGCCGAGCGGGCGATTCCCCTCAGCTACCCATTTTCCCGCTCTCAAGAACGCGCCGAGTTCTTCGTCGCATGTGTTACGAGCCAAGGTGGTGATTGCGAAGCCATCCGGCGATGCCGAACACCTCTGCCGAACGACATTTTCTGCGAGGAAGACGGATGCCACGACACGAGCGGAGTCGCATACATGGTGGAGTGTCACGGAACGGTCGCAACCTTGAGCAAGGCAGGACGAACGTTCGAGCGCGACTGCGCTCGCGCCTTCGCGTCCTGTGACGAGAAGAGTCCCAGCGGCTGTACGGATCGACCGTTCTCGAGTTGTCCGCCAGAGCAGAGAGCATGTCCCGCTCCCGATCGTTGTGACGGTCAGATTCGGCTGGGTTGCGATGGCAACAATCAGGTGAGCTATCGGGACTGTGCGCGCCTGGGAGGGACGTGTGACGATGGACGCTGCTCGTATCCGAATAGAGGGCCGTTTTGTGACGCCGACTCGGTTCTTGCCTTCTCCGGGTGCCACGGCGATGACGTCATGATTTGCGGGCGGACGGTGAGCGCTCCAGCAATCTGTGCGCAGGTGCCGTCGCCGCCGCGTAATTGATCGAGTCCGATCGGCTCTAGAAGCGGTGCAAGAGCGATGCTCCGTGCGCGCCGAACACGGCGCCCCCTTTGGCGAAGCGATTGCGGAGAACGCAGGGTGAATTCGGCGTCGTGCAGAACAACATCCCGTTGACGGCGATCAGATCGATTACGGTCTCGTAGCAGGGCAGCGGTCGCCCTCGCCAGTTGATCGAGATGAACGAGA
>DATDJP010000040.1:0-2637 GCA_036520475.1 Polyangiaceae bacterium
TGCTCGTCGACATTGCCGAACTTGACTCGGAGCTGCTCTATCAACAGGGCGCGTTGACTTTGCAGCGCCTGCTGCAGGCCTTGCTCCAGGCCTTGCTTCAGGCCCAATTGTCGCATTTCTTCGGCGATGGTTCGCGCCTCCTGTAGTCCCTGCTGTAGGCCCTGCTCCAGGCCCAGTAGTCGCATTTCTTCGGCGATGGTCATGAGGCTATCCTCGACTTCAGGTAAAACCTTGTGGACGACTTGCTGGAAGCGCTGCACGCCGAGCTGGTCGGCGACCATGGAAACATACCTGAAGAGAACCATGAGCGCATCTCGGCCACTTTCAGCGCGTTGAAGGCGACGCAAAAGGTCGGCCCACAGCGGAAAACGCAGTAGAAAGCGTTCGGTTGCGCGGACGTCTCGCAAGAACAAGAGCGCCAACGTGCCGAAGGCGTTGAGCGCCCGGCCGCGAATACCCTCGTCCGTCGCGCGACCGATGTCGTCGACCAAAAACTCGAATCGCGGAGTGAAACGCGCGAGCTCCGCGATGTCGCGGACGACCGGGTCGATCAGGTCGTCGAAGCAAGTGCCAGCGGCCCAGCCGCCGTCCTGGTGGTGCACAACGAGCGGAATGATGGGCGGCAGGTACGCTAAATCAGAAGCATGCGCGCGGCAGCGCTCCCAGATACGCAGCGTGTAGCGCAATAGCTGCAGGGGGACCCAGCGATCGGTCGAGCTCTTGTGCTCGAACAGAACATAGACGAACGCTTCCCGCCCCGCGACGCGCACGGAGAACAGGAGATCGCTCTGCGAGTCTCTGAGCGCCACATCTCGGAAGTCTGCGGGGACGGGGGTGAGCGAACTGAAGTCGATGTGCTCGACGAGAGCCGGCGGCACCATGCTCCGGGTCAGTCCAGCGGCGTTCTCCACGTTACCGAACGCTTCCTTGAACAGCTTGTCATGCGGCGAATCCGTCATACTCGGGCGCATTCGGACACCGGCGGTACGCAGTTGCGACCATTAATCTATTGGCGACTAGGGCACGTAGAGGAGCAGCCGACGTGCGCGGTAGGACAGTGCCCTTCAGTACGCGACAGTAGCCACGTGATCCCGGAGATCCACGTGATCCGTCGGATCCAGGATCTCGCAGTGCACCAGGCGCTTTTCGCGCGAAGTTGCGGGAATTGCCGCGTGGCACGCGTCTTGGATTGCAGCGCTGTCGATGTCAATTTCGATCACCTATGGTAGCGCGCTGCGGCTCGTCAGCCCCGCGGTCTTGCTCGCTGCGTGCAGCATGTTCAGTCCGCCGTCGGAAGAGAACGGCCTCGGGCTAGGGGACGCCGGCACTGCCGGCACGAACGGCGCTGACGGCGGTGGCGTGGGCGGTTCGAGCGGCGACGGGGCGGCAGGCAGCGGGAGCTCGACGGGCGCCCAGTGGTGGCTGCGTGCGAACAAGGACGGCTGCACGACGGCGAGCGTGCCCGGCGCGAGCGATCGGCCGAGCACGTCCGATCCCGGCCGCGATCTGGAGCCGGTGTACCTCGCGATGTCGCGCGTGCGCTTCGGCGCGGTGAAAGATGACGTGTCGTTTACACCCGATCTGAATGCCTTTCAGAATATCGGCGTCGATCTGGACGGCGTGTGCACGTCTTCGCTCGGCTGCGAGGTGAATCAGGTCACCATCGACGAGCGCGCCTGCAAGAGCCCGTCCGCCACACCGGCGGATGGCGCGCAGTGCCGCGACAACGAAGTGGGGCGCCTGTTCAACACGCTGGCGGGTCCGGGCGTGGGACGGCACTTCCGGCTCAACGAGGCGGACTGGAACTGCGAGCTCCACCGCGGCGGTTTCGGCGTGATCCTGAAGATCAGTGCCTACAACGGGCTGCCGAACGATCGGAACGTGCGCGTCGATTTGTACGCCTCGTCCGGGCTGCGCACGCAACCGTCCTGGCAGTGCCGCGACACGCTGGACGGCCCGCTCGATGCTGATTTTTACCGGAACGCGAGCTGGGCGCCGAATGATCCGTGGCAGGTCGTCGAACAGTCGCTGGATCTGTCAGCGCCCACCGAAGGCTCACACGTCCGCGGCGCGCGCGCCGCGGATCCGGCGGCGTTCGTGCGCGACGGCTACCTGGTGGCGCATTTCCCCGAGGGGACGGAGCTGTGGTTCAACGGCGACCGCGCGAGCATTCCCGGGTTTCGCTTCAACATGCACCGCTCGACGTTGATCGCGCGGCTGAAGAAGGAGCGCGACGATCTGTGGGTGATCGACGAGGGCACGGTGGGCTTCGTGAGCCGTCCCGACGAGCTCTTGCTCAGCCTGCGTCAGATTGGCTTTTGCGAGAACACGTGCACGATGTTCGACGTGTTGTCGCAGTACTTCTACACGCATCAGGACACGCTCGAGGGGACGTCGGAGATTTTGCCGGACACGCAATGTAACGCGGTGTCGGTCGGTCTCGACTTCGAGGCGCGGCAGGCGTCCGCGAGCTCGGCGGACGTGACGAAGGCACAACCGCTGACCGTGTGCCCCACCCCCAAAAACCCGGCTGCACCGCGGCCAGGCTGCACGTGCCAACCCAGCGGCGAGTGCACGTAACCCCGGAGCCATCGGAGCTAAACACATGAAGGCAAACTACTCGACTCGTCTCCGACG
>DATDJP010000041.1:0-2061 GCA_036520475.1 Polyangiaceae bacterium
CGCAGCCGACCGCAAAGCGCTGTACACCCGCTTCGACAACAACGTGCATCACGTCCAGTTCTCGCCGAACGGCAAGACGCTCGCCGCGTCCGCTTACGACGGTCGCGCCCGACTGCTGGAATTCGTCCCGGAAAAGCGTGAGCTGCGCCTTCTACGCGAGCTCCGGCACGCCGGCACCGCCAACGTGTACGCTGCCGAATTTTCGCAGGATGGCCGCTTGCTGCTCACGAGCTCGGGCGACCGCACGCTGCGCATCTGGGGCGAGTGAAACAGCCCTCGCTGATGATGGTCACTCGTGCCCGACGCGGTCCACGTGCTCGCAAGACGCCATGCCTGTTCGGGGACGCTCGCGTTTCAAGAACTGGTCGCTCTCCTGCTCCTGTCGTTCCTTGAGGTGCGCGCAGCTCGTGGTCGCGGAGAACCCGTAGATGGCGCTCGCGGCGAACAAGCCCGCATACGCCACCCCGAGCGCGATGTCCGCTTCCCGGCTGATCGGACTCCGCTCGTAATCGGAGTCGTGCGCCGAAGCAGCGACGCCGATGCGCACCACCTGCCAGCCCAATAAAACCGTATCCGCGACCGGCGCGATCTTACTGGAAGTGCAAGCGCCAGGCCGCGGCGGCGCGAAGTCCCGGGCCGGCGGCGGTCTTTGCACGAACACGAACGAGCAGCCCGAGCAAGCCGCCACCACGGCGCACAGACCGACCCACGCGTGCGTCCTCGCCCGTGACACGCGATCCGTACCATGGCAGCCTCTCCGCATCGGCGAGCGCACTACCATTTCATGGTCCGCTGTGGAGCAGGCGGCGGGCAAGCACTTCGGAGTCGCGCAGTTCCGGCCTGGGCAACGCGAGCTCATGGAAGCCGTGTTCGCCGGCCAAGACGCGCTCGGCATTCTGCCCACGGGCGGCGGCAAGTCCCTCTGCTACCAGCTGCCGTCGCTGTTTCTGCCCAAGCCCGTCGTCGTGGTCTCCCCACTGCTTTCGCTGATGGAAGATCAAACGAACAAGCTCGAGCGCGCGCGTGTCGCCACGGCGCGCCTGGACTCCACGCTCAACGCCGAAGAGAGCCGGCAGGCCCTGCGCGACGTCCGCGGCGGCCGTATGGAGATGGTCTACGTCACCCCGGAACGCCTTGAAAACCCCGAGTTCATGGCCGAGCTCACGCGACACGGCGCATCCCTGTTCGTCGTCGACGAAGCCCACTGCGTCTCCCAGTGGGGGCACGACTTCCGCCCCGCGTATCTGTTCCTTCGCCACGCCATCGCCGCGCTCGGCCGCCCACCCGTGCTCGCGCTCACCGCAACCGCGCCGCCCGCGGTGGCAGACGACATCGTCCAGCAGCTCGACATACCGAGCGCACGCCTCGTACGCACCCCCACACACCGCAAGAACATTCACCTCGAAGTCCGCCGCACGCCGAGCGAGGACACCAAGCGCGAGCAACTCGAACAGCTACTCAACGAGGAAACCGGCGCCAGCATCATTTACGTCTCCACGGTGAAACAAGCGGACGAACTGTGGAATGCGCTGGTCGAACGCGGCTTGCCCGCCGGCCGCTACCACGGCGACCTGAACGACAACGACCGCGAAAGCATGCAAGAGGCGTTCATGAGCGACGCCTTGCGCATCATGATCGCGACGAAAGCCTTCGGCATGGGCATCGACAAGCCCAACGTGCGCGTCGTCGTCCACTACAACTTCCCGGATTCTCTGGAGAGCTATTATCAGGAAGCGGGTCGCGGCGGACGCGACGGCAAGCCCGCCCGGGCCGTCCTGCTCTATCGCATCGAAGACAAACGCACCCAACTTTACTTTCTGCGCGGCCGGTACCCTCGTCCAGCCGACATCACGCGCGTGCTCGACGCCCTGAACGCGCCGGCCCCGCAAAACTCGAGCGGCACGAGCGCCTACGACCTCGCCAAGGGCACGGACCTGAGCGAACGGCGGCTGCGCGTCATTCTCTCGAGCCTCGAGCGCGCCGGCCTCATCCGCCACACGGCGTCAGCCTGGCAGTTCGTTCGACACTTCGCCGACGCCGCAGCACGCGAAGCATTCCTCG
>DATDJP010000042.1:0-8117 GCA_036520475.1 Polyangiaceae bacterium
GGCGCGGGTCGTCGCTGCACCGTGGACACCAGCTGCTCGACGATCTGGTCCGTAGCGATGCCGTCCGCTTCGCCCTCGAAGCTGCGAATGATGCGGTGCCGGAGCACGGGCAGCGCCACGCGTGCGATGTCTGCAAACGCGACTTGCGCGCGCCCTTCGAGCAGCGCCACGGCCTTGGCCGCGAGCACCAGGGCCTGCCCGCCACGGACTCCGGCTCCGTAGCGCACCGCGCGCCGCGCGAGCTCCGGCGCGCTCTCGTGCTCCGGCGCGCTGGCCTGGACGAGCCGTGAGGCGTAGCGGAGCACCGGCTCGGCCACGACGATCTCGCGGCACAACGCGCGCAGCTCCAGCACCTGATCACGACTCAGCACCGGCGTCGGCGCCGCGGGCAGCTGGCCGGTGGTGCGCGCCAGGATACTCACCAGGTCGTCTTCGCTCGGCGCGCCCACGATCACCTTCAACAAAAAGCGATCGAGCTGCGCTTCGGGGAGCGGGTAGGTGCCTTCCATCTCGATCGGGTTCTCGGTGGCGAGCACGCAGAACGGCTCTTCGAGCGTGTGGCGCACGCCGGCGATCGTTACGGCGTGCTCCTGCATGGCTTCGAGCAGCGCGCTCTGCGTCTTCGGCGTGGCGCGGTTGATCTCGTCGGCGAGCACCACGTGTCCGAAGATCGGGCCGCGCTGCAGCTCGAAGCGGCTCTGGTTCGGGCCGCGGGCATCGAGCAAGAGCACGTTCGTGCCCGTGATGTCGCTCGGCATCAAGTCGGGGGTGAACTGGATGCGAGAGAAGGTCAGCCCGAGGGACGCCGCGAGCGTGCGGACGAGCAACGTCTTGCCCAGGCCGGGACTGCCCTCCAGGAGCACGTGGCCGCCTGCGATCAGCGCCCACAGCACCTGATCGACCACGAGCTGCTGGCCGACGATGACGCCGCCGATCGCCCCCTTCAAATCGTTCGCGGCCTGTTGTGCCCGATCGAGACGCGTTTCGATATCCAACGTGGAGCTCATAACGGATGAACGGCGGCGGCGCTGGGCCGCTCGTACGAAGCGTACTATCAAGCTTCGCCAAGCAACAGCCGCCGCGTGGCAGCGCGCTGGCGCTCACGGCTGGAAGTATCGGCCCACTTGCTCGCGGTACTCTTCGGGGACCTCGGAGCCTTCCACGCCCCCCACCTCTGCGGGACCGACCTTTCCGAGCGCTCCCACGCCTTTCTGGCGCGCGGTCTCTCCGCTCCTGGCTTCGGTGCGCCCGAGCGTCGCTTCGTGCATGGGCGCGCCGGGATTCATCTTCGCGCTGGCTTTGGCGCGCAGCTCGTTTCCCGGAACGGGATCCGTCTTGCCCGCGTGATCGCCGCGACCGGTGTCTTTGCCAGGGCCGCCGCCCGGTTCGTTGCCGGCTGGGTCCGGCTGGCCGCCGCCCGGCGTGCCCGGCGTATTGCCGCCGGGGCTCGGTACGGGAACCGGCACCGCGCCGAGTCCGCGCTCCGCTTCCGCGCCGCCGCGGTCCGCGTCGTCGAGCCCGCGCTCACGCTGCGACTCGCTGTCCGAGTCCTGTTTCGCGAGCTCCTTCAGCATCTCTTGCAGGCGCTTCTGCCCTTCCGGTGACGCGAGCTCCTTGGCAAGCTCCTCGATCTGTTCCTTGGTCAGCGGCGCTTGCGCCCCCTTCTGCTCGAGCTGCTCGCGCAGCTGCTTCAGGAGCTTGTCACGTTCCTCGGGCGTCAGGCCTTCGAGCGCCTTGCCCAGCGCATCGGCGAGGCGTTTTTGCGCCTCGGGGCTGCCGTCTTGCGCAAACTCGCGGAGATCTTCCAGTGCGCGCTCATCCAGCTTGCCGGAGAGTCCGCGCGCGAGCTCGCGCAGGGCCTCGGCGTGCGCCTCACGCTCCTCGAACAGTTTGCGCTGCTCCTCGAGCATGCGGGAGAGATCACTGGCGCCCTTCTCGCGCGCGGCTTTCGCGGCTTCTTCGAGGGCACGCTTGGCTTCTTTTCGGCTGCTCTCCTCGGCCTGATTCGCGAGCTTCTGCATCTCGCGATCGAACTCCGTCAAATCCGCATCGCCGAGGGCCTTGGCCGCGCCGCGCGTGGTTTCGCTGCTCGAAAGAGCTCCGACTGCGGACTCGAGGCCCGCGCGGTTCTTGCCATCTCCGAGCCGCACGCGCTCCTTGGCGATGTCGTCGCGCAGCTTGGCGACACGCGCTTGCGCCTCGCGGCGCGCGATGCCGCTCGCGAGATCGGAGCGGAGCTTCTTCGCCTCTGCGGCGATCCTGGCGAGACGCTCCTTTTGCAAGCTGTCGCGGGCCGTGAGCGTTTCGAGGCGCGCAATCCGTTCGAGCCCCTTGAGCTCCTTCATGCGCACGGTCTCGGCGCCGGGTGCGACGGGCGTCGCGGGTGCGGGCGGCAACGGCAGGATGCTGAGCCACGTCAGCGCTGCGCCGGCCAGCGGCGCGAGCAGGTGTTGCTTTTGCAATACGCGCGGGCGAGCGGCGGTTGCACGTTCGCCGAGCGCGCTCACGGCGCGCTCCAGCACCATGGCGTGCGCAGGGTCGGGGGCGCCGCTCGAAGCGCGCAAATCGACGGCGGTGCTGATGGCTTCCTGGCTCTCGAGCTTGGCGTCCAGATACAGCGCGACGTCGCTGTCCGACCAACGCTTGCGCCGATCGTGAACGAAGCCGAGGGCGGCTCCAGCCAGGGTGAGCGACGCGGCCCAGAGTCGCAGCTCACCCAGCCGCGCCCACCAGCACAGCGCGGCGAGCAAAACGCTGGCGAGCGCGCCGAGCGCGAGCCCGGTCAGAACGCGGCGCGCCAGCAGGCGGCGGCGAACACGCCCGGAGCGCGCGAGGAAAGCCGCTGTGAAGGACTCCACGTGACCGGTCGAACTGTAGCGTCGGATCGGGGAGGTGTCTCGAACGCCTCGCGCTGCGGCGCGCGATCGCGTCATTTCCACGTCGAAATCCCTTTGCGGTGGCCGGCGCCGGCCGATCAGCCTAGAATTATGGGGTGTCGCGCGTTCTCGTGGTCGAGGATTATCCCCCGCTAGCCACCGTTCTCGCGATTGGGGTAGGCCGGCTGGGTCACGAGGTCGTGCGTGTGGGCAGCGCCCAGCGCGCCCGCGCGGCAGAGGGCGAATTCGATTGCGCCATCGTCGACATCGACCTGCCCGACGGCTGCGGGGTGGACTTGGCTGAAGAGCTGCTCTCGAGCAAGCGCGCGGCCGCCATCGTGTTCTATACGGCGACACGCGACCAGAGTCTGCGCTCGCGCGGGCGCGCTCTGGGCACGGTCGTCGACAAGTCGGAGCCGCTGCAAGGCTTGCTGGACGTGATGACGGACTGGTTCGCAGGTCAACAGCGCGCGCGCGCCGTCGGCGAACAGGAGCCCGCGGCAGTCCCGGTGGGGCGCTCGGGTTTGCGGCAGCGGGTCCGTTGACGCGGCGGCGTCCTCTCCCGCTCAATCAGAACTCGCGCGCGTCCTGGCGCGAGGATGCTAGCCTGAGGAACACGCATGGCTCCGAGTGACAAAGTCACGGCGCCCTCGCTCTTGGCGAGCAAGGGCAAACGCAAGATTGCGATGCTCACCGCCTACGACGCGACGCTCGCGCGCTTGCTGGACGAGGGCGGCGCGGACGTGCTGCTCGTCGGCGACTCGCTCGGCATGGTCGTACAGGGTCTGTCGAACACGCTGCCGGTGACTCTCGACGAGATCTGTTATCACGGTCGCGCGGTGGCACGCGTCACGCGGCGCGCGCACGTGGTCGGCGACATGCCGTTCATGAGCTTTCAAGTCTCGAGCGAGAAAGCCCTGGAGGCCGCCGGAGCGATGCTCAAGCAGGGCGGCTTCGAAGCCGTCAAGCTCGAGGGCGGCGCGGGCGTCGCCGAGCACATCCGCCGCATCGTCGACGCGGGCATCCCCGTGATGGGTCACGTCGGGCTCACGCCGCAATCGGTGCACGCGCTCGGAGGCTTCCGTGTACAAGGCAAAGGGGAAGATGCGGCAGCGCGCGTCGTCAACGACGCCAAGGCCGTCGAGCAGGCTGGCGCCTATGCCATCGTCCTCGAAGGCCTGCCCGCGGACCTCGGGCGCCGTATCAGCGAGACCCTGCAGATCCCCACCATCGGCATCGGCGCGGGGCCGCACTGTGATGGTCAGGTGCTGGTCTGCTACGATTTTCTGGGCATGTATCGCGAGATTCACCCGAAGTTCGTCAAGCGCTTTGCCGAGCTCGGCGACGCAGTCGTCGGCGCCACCCAGCGCTACGTCCAGGAGGTGCAGAACGGCACCTTCCCCGGCGCGGAGCACAGCTTCGGTATGGCCAAACCGAAGACCGTGGGTGAGCCCACTGGCGCAAAACCACTGGTCGACGGCAGCCCACCGGGCTACGGCCCGGCGAGCGACGACGGATCATGACCTTGCGCGTGTGTGAAACGGTGGCTGATTTTCGCGAGGCATGCGACGCGGTGCGCGCGCGCGGCGAGCGTCTCGGTTTGGTGCCGACCATGGGCGCGCTGCACAGCGGCCATGCGGCTTTGATTCGCGAAGCGGCGCTCTGCACCGACGCCGTCGCGGTCACGATTTTCGTGAACCCCACCCAGTTCGGCCCGAACGAGGATCTCGCGCGCTACCCGCGCACCTTGCAAGCGGATCTGGAGTGCTGCGCCGCGGCTGGCGCAGAGCTGGTGTTCACGCCGCGCGCCTCCGAGATGTACCCCAAGAGCGAGTGCACGCGCGTGAGCGTCTCGGGGCTCACGCGCCATCTCTGCGGCGCCTCGCGCCCTGGACATTTCGACGGCGTCGCGACCATCGTCACCAAGCTGTTCGCGGTGGCCGGAGCGTGCACGGCCGTGTTCGGCCGCAAGGACTATCAGCAGCTCAAGGTGATCGAGCGCATGACGCGCGATCTGCTCTTGCCGGTCGCGATCGTTCCGCACGCGACGGTGCGCGAGCCGGACGGCTTGGCCTTGAGCTCGCGCAATCGCTACTTGTCGGCCGAGGAACGCGAGCGCGCGCTGTCCATACCGCGCGCGTTGTCGCGGATCGCAGCGCGCTTCGCCGCGGGCGAACGCCGCGCCGGCACGCTGCTCGGCGAGGCGCGCGCTCTGCTCGAATCGGCAGCGCTGCGCATCGACTACGTGACGCTCGCGGACGCGGAGGAGCTCGCTCCCTTCGAGGAATCGGCCGCGCTCGGCGCGCGCGCCCTCCTGGCCATCGCCGCTTTTTGCGGGACGACGCGCTTGATCGACAACCTCGTGCTCGGCGAAGAGCCGCCGCCGATCCCGGAGCTGCCCGTATGAGCATGGCCCGACCGTCGCGGGGTCTGTTCATCGTCGTCGAAGGCATCGACGGCTGCGGCAGCACCACGCACGCCAAGCGCCTTGCCAAAGCGCTGCGTGCTCGCGGGCGCGACGTGCGCCTGACCTGCGAGCCCACGACGGGCCCGATCGGCGCGCTGATCCGCCAGGTGCTCCAGCGACGTCTGTTCGTGCCGGACACCGACGGCCCGCGCGCGTTCGCGTGGTCGACCATGGCGCTGCTCTTCGCCGCCGACCGGCTCGATCATCTGGATTCGACGATCGTACCAGCGCTGCGCGATGGCGGGACGGTCGTCAGCGATCGCTACGATCTCTCGAGCCTCGCTTACCAGTCGGTGACGGCTCCCAGCGGCGAACGGGTCGTTCCCTGGATCCGGGAAGTGAACGCCTGCGCGCTCCGGCCGGACTTGACGATCGTCATCGATGTGCCGCACGAGCTGGCCGAAGAACGCCGCGGCCAGCGCGGCGGCGCCGAGGAGATCTTCGAAGCCCGCGAACTCCAGCTGAAGCTCGCCGCCGTATACAAGAACGCCGAGCGTCTCGTGCCGGACGACCGCGTCGTGCACGTGTCGGGCGAGGGCAGCGTCGAAGAGGTCGGCCAGCGCATCCTGGAAACCCTGCTCGTGACGGGTCTTTTGGAGAGCTGAGAAACTTGCCCCAGAGCCCTGGTTCGAACACATAGTCGGCGGCGTGCGCCGGGTCGGTTTGTTGCTCCTCACGTTGTACGGCTGTGCGTCTTCCGGCGCGCCTTCCGTCACGCCGAAGTCCGTGCCAGAGCCGGTGCCGGTGCGCCCAGCTCCACCTGCGCCCACCGCCTTGCAGCGGCAGGATGTCGTCCAGGTCGTGGACGCGGGACTCGGCCGATTCTTGCAGAAGGTCGATGTCGAGCCGAGCTTCGCCAAGGGCCGCTTTCAGGGCTTCCGCATCGCTACGCTGCGTCCAGGCAGCTTCTGGCAGGGCGTGGACCTTCGGCCGGGCGACGTCGTGCTCAGTCTGAACGGCTTGCCGATCGAGCGCGACAAGCAGGCGTACGACGCCTTTCAGACGCTGCGCACTGCCAAGGAGCTTCGCGTGGAATATCTGCGCGATGGCCAGCCCCGCAGCCTCGTGTATCCGATCCTGGATCCGTGACGCGGCCCGCCGCTCGAGGGCTCACGCGAGCTGAAACTTCGCGAGCGCATCGAGCATAGCGCCGAAGCGCTGGCGATTGAAGTTCGCGCCGCTCGTCACCCAGTCGACGTGGTCCGTCGGCTTGTGATCGTCACGAAAATGACCGAGCAGGTCGAGGTGATCGCCGTCCCCGGCCCAGAGCAGCTGACCCCACAACATGCTGAGGGTCGGCACCACGCCGTCGTTCGTGCGCTCTGTCACGGGTTGACCGACGCCTTGGGCGAGCACGCGCCGCTGCGCGTCGGTGGGCACGGGATACGGGTACATCTTCGGCTGCTGGGCGGTGAACTGATAGAGCGTGGAGTACATCGCGGCCGTGAGCGCGGCGTACGGCGAGCGTACGCTGCGCGCAAAGCGCAAGGTCAGCGGCGGGGGGGCGGCGCTGGCGATGGATCCGTAACGCACGCTCGGGCGATCCTCGGTGGCCGCGTTGAACAGATCCATGGCCTCCGGCATGATTTGAATTACGCCGCCTTGATCGATGCGAATGTGGCCGAGAAAGTCCACGATTTCGCCGCGACCTCGCTCGTCGACGAACCGCAAGATGGCGCCCGTGGCGCGGCTGATCAGCCGTAAGTCGCCGCCGCCGAGCAGCTGATCGACGCCACCGAGGCCCGCGAGCAGACGGGAAAATACGGCCAGCGACGGTTCGCCGAGCGACAGTGAGACGAACGTGAGCAGGCTGAGCGCGTAGAGCACGCGCGTGCCGGCCACGGTCGCGAAGTAGCCGGCGAGCGGCGTCCCGTAGTGAGGGGCGTTCATGCTCACGCAGGTCCGCACGCGCGGCATCCAGTCGAGGAGCGGTGCGTCGCTCGCGAGATTCACGCTCGGCGACAGCACGAGTCGCGCGTCCAGGCCGCCCGTGGAGTGCCCGACCAGGTGAATTGGCCCGTCCTCGCTGCCCGCGCTACGGAGCACTGTGCGCGCCAGCACTCGCGACCGCTGCCGTAGCGATGACGTGGGCGGCGAGGGCACGTCTTCGATTTTGACGGCCACGCCGGCGTCCTTGAAACGTTGTTCGAGGCCGCGGCGGACGTGAATGAAGTAGTCGTAGCCCGCGAGCCGGCCGAAGCCGAACATGCCCGGAATGAAATAGACGCGATGCGGTCCGCTCATGGCTCGCCCCTCATGCACGTCGCGGCGAAAACCGACCCGGACTAACGCACGAACGTCAGGCTGGCGCGCAGCGCGAAGTCGAAACGCAGCTCGCCGTGATCGATGCCAGGCTTTGCGAACGTGTGGCTGCTCACGCGATGAATGACGAGGCCCCCGGCGCCCTGAGCTTCGAGTATGCCGGCCGGCAGCGTCGCACGTCCCGCGTCGTCACGGAACGTACAGAGCGTGCCTGCGCTGCCATCGAGCCGAGCGAACTCCGCCACGACCACGTCGTTGGCGGCTCCCGCGGCCCAGCTGATCTCGATGGGCCGGGTGGTCGCGAGGGACCGCAGCTCCGCCAGCGCGATTCCGGCCACCGTAACGCCGTCGAGCTTGGGGGGGGCCTGCACATTCAACGCGAGCGGTCCCAGCGCGCCGTTGCCAGCGACGGAGATGGCATAGCGTTCGCCGGTTGGCAGCGCGTCGGCCGAGCGATCGGGCGTGGTGTAAACGACCCCGGAAATCAGATCGGTGATGGTGGGGAAGGCTCG
>DATDJP010000043.1:0-113336 GCA_036520475.1 Polyangiaceae bacterium
GACGGCGATCCGCAAGCTGCGCCCGAGATGCTGGCCGCGAACGACAGCGGTGATGGTTTGGAGCTCTGGCACTTCTCGACCTTGGCGTTCATGCCAGATGTTTCATGTCGTCTGACGATGAGCGATCGAGCGCCGATCTGCGGTGCGCCCACTGGCTCCTGACACCGCCACGAGCAGGCAGCTGAACGCGTCGTCGGCTGGGCGACGAGCCCGAATAACGACACGGCCTGGCGCTGGACGTGCTGCAGACGGCGCTCCGAACTCGCAGGCCAGTGCCTCGAGCCGCTTTCTCCCGGCGGTTACGGCGCGGTCATGGCCACAGACACCGGCTACACGACGCTCGTGCAGGAGTCGGACGTGCTTCAACCGATCCAGCGCCAGTCGAACCAGTTGTGTTGTCCGACGAGCGCCGCGATCAGCTTGAAAGTGAGCAGGTGCACGACGTAGATCTCGAGTGTGCGCCGGCCGAGCCACCTCGCTGTGCTCGCGAATGAACGCGAAACCTCCGCTTCGAATCGCGGGATCTCGCGCACCGGCGAGCGCATCAGCAAAACGAACGAAGACACCAGCCCGAGGGCGACGAACGCCGCCTGCATGCCGTGGAAGTGGAAAGCGACGATCTGACGCGCCACGCACGTTGCGACGATGAAGGCAATCAATCCAATGAAGTATGCGTTGCCCAGCATCGGCAATACCTGCGCACGGTGGCGCCACACGAAGCCCATGAGCGCCATGAGCAAACCGAGCGAGCCATACTCGAACAGGCCGTTCGACGGAAACTCCAGCGTTACCAGAAGCACGACACCGAGGCTCACGCGCGTGCGGCTGACGAGCAGAGTGCGCGCGAGGACGTCCAGCACCAGACGGATGAAGATGATGCTGAAGAGCGCGTTCAGCGGCAGCAGGGACATCCCAGTGACAATGTTTCCGACGAGGAGCAGGGTCGCCCCAATCCAAATTGGTGGAGACAGGTCGCGCGAGCGCGAATGGCCGACGAGGAAGAACCAGACCGGCAATCCCAAGCGGCCCACGGCGCGCCACCAAAGGTCGCTCGAATTCAGGTGCGCATCGTAGGAGTGTACGGGAAAGAAGTAGGCGCCCACGTGGTCGGTCACCATGATCAGCACGGCGGCCGCCTTGATCAGGTCGTAATTGGTGAGCCTGTTCGTGTGAACTTTCGTCATGGCGAGCCGGCACACAGTCTAGCGTGACCGACTGTTACACGAACAGCACGCGGCGCACGACCGTCATGCGCGCAACAGCCGCTCACGAGTGCCATTCCTGCCAACGATCGACTGCGGACCCTTCGGCGTGCTGACCGATCGTAAGAAACGACCGGAGCGCTCGTAACGCGAGCGGCACGCGCCGGGCGCAGCTCACGCCCTCAAGAAGCCCAGCAGATCCTGGGTGACGCGATCGCGCTCGGTTACGACGAGGCCGTGCGAGGCGCCGGGATAGAGGATGAGCTTCGCCTTCCGGAGGCGCCGCGCCGCATCCTCCGCCACATGTCGGCATTGAGCGGCCAGCCGTGCACGAAGATCACCACCGGCCCCCGGCCGTGATCCTTGACGAAGAGGTCGACGCCGTCGCGCACGGTCAAGTACTGATGCTGGCGAGCTCAACGGCGACGCTTTCCAGGACGTTGCTCTGCTCTGCTGGGACGACGGGATCTGATCGCCATCGTATGCCGCGCATGTCTTATAGACGCCGCACGATTTACTCTTTGCACTCGGCCAAGCTCGCGTCCCCCGTCGTCCAGTTGATGTTGTCGAAGTAGTGCACGCGCAGACACTCGTGGTTGCGACGGCCCATATCGTAGATCGCGGTCGTCATATCGCAGCCGTAGCCGTTCGCAAAGCCCCGGCCATACGTCTGCTTCCAAGCCGAGCGCACCGTGTCGTTCTTGAGCATGGCATCCACCGCGTTGCGGGTCGCCCCCAGTGTCCACGTGCCGCACGCGCAGTCAGTGTTGTTCTGGGCCTTGCACTTAAACCAGACGTCGACCATGAAATTCGTGGCGGTCTCGGATATGGTCAAATAAGTGCCTTGGCCGAACGAAAGCTTGTGAACGGGGCTGTCGTAAACGTCCCTGATTTCTCCGCAAGCCATGCTTAGTGCTGCCAGCCCGATCGTAATGATTCCCGCGCCCTTCATGATGATGACCTCCACATGGAGACATCTCACCATCGAGAATCGTCCGGGCGCGATCATCTCGTGACCATGCCGTGACCGCGCCCCTCCCGGCGAAGCCGTGTTTCGTCGAGTAAGCGTCGAAATGGACTCGAAAACGAAGCACCGGTCCAGTCGTTCTTGGAGCGACTTCTGGTTGGTTCGTGCCGTGGAACGGCGCTACTTGCCAGCACGCATCCTCCGACCTCGAGCAACTCTGGCGTCGCATCGTGTTTTTCAGCTGCGTCTCGAATACGGACGACCACCTGCGCAACCACGGTTTCATGCTCGAGGTCGTGAGCGAGGTCACCGATACCGTGAAGGAGTGGCGCTCGGTGGCGACGAGCCACGGGTTTCCCCGTGCGGCTCAGGATCGAATGCGTCGAGCGTTCCGTGTAGCGGACGGCTGGGCTCGCCGCTGAGGACTACGGCTGCGCGCTCGCTATCAGCGCCATCATCTCAGGGTAGTGGTACGTCGCGCTCGCCTTAGGGTGGTGCTTCGCGGTCGCGATCATCGCCTTCGCGATCTGTTCTACGCGGATCGATTTGTACTTCGCCGGCGTCACGAACGAGAACAATGGCAGCATCTTCTCGAGAAGCCAGGGCGTGTGCTGAGAACCGATGATCATCGCGGGACGGAATACGCTCACGACCGCCGGCCCGCTCGCGCGCACGGCTTCTTCGGACTCGCCCTTCACGCGGTTGTACCGCGACATGCCTGCGCCACCACTGCCGCTCGCCTTCGCAGTCGGGTCCGCACCCGCGGCGCTCATGAACGCGAGATGCCGGACCCGGCCCGAATCCCGCAGCGCCCGCGCGAACGTTTCGTTCAGCGCAACGTCCGCGGCGCGATGTTCCTCCAGCGTGAGCTTTGCGGTGCCGGCACCGACGCCGAGGACGCTGAATCCTTCCAAATCGCCGTCGATCTCTCGCGCTGCATCGATCGTCGCCGCGGCAAGGAGCGGGGGCTTCATGTCGGGAACGAGCTTTTCCGACAAGCTGCGGCCGGCGGTACGAGCCATTGCGACGGCCTCGGGTAGCGATCGGCGCGATAGTGTGATGACGGCGTCGAAGCCATCGTCGTGGAACAACTCGCGGAGCAGTGCGGTTCCGACTGACCCGGAGCCTCCGAGGACGAGAGCGGTGCGTTTGTTGGTCATGGTAGTGCAATGATTACAGGTAAGCTGCTCAGAGTCGTCGAACTATTGTCCCGCATCGCCGCGCCTGCGCGTTGTTGGGAAGGCGCGCGCCGTCCCGCGCTGAGCTCACGCCGGGCTCCGGCGTACTGACGCGCCCGTACCAGTGGGGCGCCCAACCAAAAACACCAAACGCGACCGCTCGCTCGAACAGTCGCGTTTGGGGGTGGAGGCCGGGAATCGCAGTCCGCTTCAGAGTCGATGTTTGCAGGCGGTCGCCAAGCTTCCGAGCCGGACGACGAGGCCGACATCGGTGCGTGGGAGTACGTAGTGCACGATCTTGCCGGGTGAGCAGGTGTCACTGTTCCCGAGACGCAGTTACTCGAGACTGGTGAGGCGACGTGGGAACCCACGCTCGGACGGCCTGAGGAGCGATGCCGGCGTATCGTCATCGATGCCATCAGGCCTTTCCTGATTGAACTCCTTTCGAAACGCATCGAAGCGCTTCTGTCGCGGGCGCGCTGTGTCGACGCCTCCCGCCTCAGCGTCTCCTGCTTCATCGTTCAGTGCATGCGCTCGTGTCGCCCGTCTTGTTCGGGGTGACCCGGTTCAATGCGCTCATGTGAATCCCAAGCTTCACCTACCAGATGGAGAGTCGTGACAAAACCCCCGCAGCGCGGCTCGCGAACGCGTCCCGTTGTCCGTGCGGATTCGTTCGGACAAGCCGTATTCATGGAACGTTGATTCGAAAGACCGGTTGCGCGCGAACCGTCCTCGCGACATCAGCGCGGTGCAGCGCAGGAAAGCGTCCTGCTAAACGCATCGGGTGATGGTTAGCGGCTAGCAGCGCAGGGAGTCGCCTGTCCTTGAAGTCGCGCTCGAAGTCGGCGTACCAGATTCTGTTCGCCGTATCTGCGTCGCTCCCGCGGAACTCGCAACCGCCTGTCTCCTTGTGCGCAACGATCAGAAATAAATCGTTGACCTGACGGTGTGGGGCGCTGTAGAGGGAAGAAGAGTCTACAAGCGCAACGGGGATTCCCGCGCTGCGCTCAAATGGGCTTTAGGTTTCGTATTAACAGTTTTTGCGGGGAGGCGATCGCGCCATGAAGTCGTCGCTTTTGATAGTTTGCAACAGTGATCGTGCGCTTGCAGAGAGGCGCGCCATTGCGCTCGGGGGACCTGTAAAGGAGCGCGCCATTGCGCTCGGGGGACCTGTGCGCTCGAGCCTAGTGGGGGACTGAGCTCAGGCTAGGTGCGGGCGGCGTTCGTGCGCCGCATCGTGTCTGAAGTCCGTATTCGCGAGTGCGCATGTGCGCGCTCATGCATTCGCGTGGAGCTTACTCAGCTTCACGTTACGGCGCACGCACGTGTGCTTGCTCGCGCTGAGTCGCGTTCGAGTCTGCGCAGTGCGCCGCGTCCCGTTGGAATCGCTTGAAAGGCCAAGGCTGGCCGAAACGGTGGGCCCTGCCACAGAAGGGTAGGACTTTATGGTATCTGCGCCTACTAGCACAGATCGTGTTGTCGAAATTGTGGACTGTACATTGCGGGATGGTGAGCAGTCACCGGGCGTATGGTTCGCGGTAGATGAGAAGTTGCGATTGGCGAAAATGCTGGACGGTGCGGGGGTCGACGTTCTCGACGCCGGCTTTCCCGCCGCTGACGGCGCAGAGATAGAATGTTTGCAAGAAATGCGGCGCTTGGGGCTTCGCGCTCGCATCGGCGCGACGGCAAGGCCGCTCAGGAGCGACATAGAAGCCGCTGAGCAAGCCCGCGCTCACGAGGTTTTCATGTTTCTGCCCACGAGCGACCTTCGCCTGCAGGAAACGCTCGGCCTCACGCGCGATAAGGCCGCGGCAATCTTCGAGATCGGGGCGGAGCAAGTCTTGTCACGGGGCATGAAGCTGAACCTGGTCTTCGAGGATGCAACGCGAGCAGCACCCGAGCTACTGCTGAGAATCGTTGAAGATATCAGCCGCAGATTGCCCGTCGAAAGAGTAGTTCTCTGCGACACCGTTGGGTGCGCGACTCCGGAATCGATAGCGGCGCTGGTGTGCCGCATGCGCTCTGCGCTCGGGGGAACCCTCAGGCTCGTAACTCATTGTCACAATGACTTCGGATTGGCGGTCGCCAATACGCTATCGGGGATAGCCGCCGGTGCATCCGCAGCTTCTTGCACCGTAAACGGCATAGGCGAACGCGCCGGTAACGCCGACCTCGCAGAGACCGTCGCCGCTCTCACGCATCTCATGCATTTGGAGCACGGCATAGATCCGCTGGCTCTGCCCAGCCTTTCGGAATACGTCGAAAAAGCCAGCGGCATTCACGTGGGCGCGCTGAAGCCGGTGACGGGATTCAACGTGTACCGTCACGAGTCCGGCATACACGCGAGCGCAATGCTGAAAAACTCGGCAAGTTACGAGTTCTTGCCGGCCGCATGGACCGGCAACCGTGCCGAATATGTGCTTGGAAAGCACAGCGGCTCTGGGCAGGTGCGTCATGCGCTCGCGGAACTGGGCATGAGCCCGACAGACGAGCAAGTAGCGAATTGGTTGGCTCTGATAAAACGTACGGCAACTGCGCGCGACAAGGCCGAACACTTCTCGGCGTACTACAACAAGCGCCGGACTACGGAGCGCCTTTTGTCGGGCGTCGAGCTTGCAGAGTTGCTCACGTTTACGAAGGAGAGTCCCAGGTCGACGCTAGCGGCCCCTCAGGCTTGCCACGCCATTGGCGCGGAGACGCCACGCCGAGGTCCGACGCCGCTGTACAGCGCCGCTCACCCGAAGCTCTGATTTACACATCTTGTAAGGATTGAACAGAAAAGGGAGTCTTGCATGCCTCAGAAAATCAGGTACACGCTCCGCGACCCGATTGGCACCGGAACCTTTCCGCTCGCCAACACGCCGGCCGACGGGGGCGAGATAGTTCGGCGCCTCAGCACCTCGAGAACGGACGAGTTCAAGGATACGTCCGTGCTCTATGTCCACATACCGTTCTGTGACTACATTTGCAGCTTTTGTGCACTGAACCGCATCATCGCTCCGCAAGACGTCAAAGAGCGGTACATAGACGCCCTGGAGCGTGAGATTCAGTTTTTTGCCGAAACCCCGTACGGCAGATCGCTGTCGTTCCGCGCTATCTATATTGGCGGAGGAACGCCCACGTCGTTGAGCCCACAGCAGCTCGATCGCGTGCTGAGTATGCTCCGCAAGTACTTGAATGTACGCTCGGACGTCGAGTTTACATGTGAGGGCACTACCCAGAGCTTCACATCCGAGATGGTCGGCGTGTTGAAGGCCAACGGCGTCAACCGAGTCAGCACGGGAATACAGAGCTTCAATGGCGGCTTGCGGCAGCAGCACCTGAACATGAAGTTCGATGCAGCGGAAGTTCTGTCCTACTTAGCCGGAATTCGTGACCAGTTTCCGAATTTTAATATCGATTTGATCTACAATATGCCGCAGCAAGGCTGCGACGTGTGGGCGGAAGATCTCGATATTGCTCTGAGTGCGGGCTCGCGGCATCTAACGATGAACCCGTACGTTCACCTTCGGAACACGAAGCTGCATACCAAGGAAAAGAAAGGCCTCTATCCTTATCCGGAGCAGGACGAGGAGATTCGCTGCTTCGAGCTCGCTCTTGCAAAGCTGAAGGGAACGCCACTCGAACATCAGTACTCCGTTCGTGATTGGTCGGGCGTTGATGATTATTGCCGGTACATCGTCCTGAATTCTTACTCGAACGACGTGATCGCATTCGGCGCGGGCGCGTACGGCTATATCGACGGCTGCTCGTACAAATGCTTCAGCAAGGTGGACGATTACATCGAAGCGGTGACCGCGCGCGACGGTTTCGGGATGGAGAAGTACTACCTTTGTACCCATTTCGAGAAGATGCAGCGATACATGGTCATGGGACTGCGTTTGCAGCACCTGGACATGACACCGTTCCAGAAGCGCTTTGGCCTCGACTGGCGCGTCGTCTTTGGTGAGAAGCTGGCCGACCTCGAGTATAGCGGGTTCATCGCCATCGACGACGACTCGATTCACACGCTTCCCGAGGGCGTCGTCTGGGGCAACAACCTGCGCGCTGAGTTTGCGGAAGAGTGGAAGTTCAGCTTCGTAGGGTACGGTCTCATCGGTGATGGCCCCGCGGGACGCGGCAACTACGTCTGAGCTGAGCTGACCTGACGAAAATCGAGTGAAATGGCAGGCACATCATGGAACTGAAGGTTGCGTCGGTCTTGAATGGGCGGCTCAGTGTTCGGCGCACGAGCAACGTGCTCTTGGACCTCTTCGCGGTAGAGGCGAACCTCATGCGTTCGATCGCGGGGTGGGTGGCAAGGACGGGGCCGACGGAGATCAAGCTCGAGCTGGTACGCCAGCTTTACGAGGACTCCCGACACGCAGATTCACTGAGGAGCAGGATTCAGCAGCTCAGGACGTCGCTGAGTTGGACTACGCAGCCGCCCCCGGCGTGGCGGCTGGCCTTCGATGTTCTAGACGCCGCGCCGACCGTGCAGCACTTCCTAGCCGCGCTGTACCAGTGCTTGAAACCGGCACTCTGCGCTGAGTACAGGCGACTGCGACGAGCTAGCGACATATTTTCCGACGAGCCGACGCTGAACCGCTTGGCGTGGATTTTGGAGGAGGAAGAAGCACACGTCCAGTGGGGTCGCAGGAAGTTTCGCGAGCTACATCTCGACGCGGTTTCGGGCGTGTCGCAATGGTTAGCAGATTACGCGCAGGTGCTGGAGGATGCTGCGCTCGTCGGAGCGTCGTCCGAGCTGCCAACGAGTGCGCAAGGTGCTGCTGGAAAGCACGACACGGGCTTCTGGCAGAAGGAATTCGCTCCGCTTCCGCGGTCCGTGAAGGATCCGCGCTACTCGATCGTCAGTAAAGACTTCCCGCTTCACCCAGCCATTGCCGCGACTGACGATCTCAGCACCTCCGGCGGCGTCGCCAACCGCCTGCACCGCATGTTGCCGTTCGAGTACTCGACGCTAGAGGCGTGTAGTCGGAACATTTTCGAGTTCTGCGACATGCCGTGGCGGTTCTACCTGGACATGGCACGCATCGCATGGGACGAGCGGCGCCATGCCATCACCGTGATCCAGCGGCTGAACGAGCTGGACAGCGACGTCGGCGACTTCCCACTGCCGCCCTGGACAGCGTACGAGATAGTCATGTCGAGTGATCTTAAGGACCGCTTGTTGATGCTACACAGAATACTGGAAGGCGACGCGCTCGACTTGTACGTACAGCGAGTCGCCGATCTGCACGCGAGGGATCCCGAAACGGCGCGAATCTACGACTTCATAGAGGCGGACGAGATCGGCCACACGTTGCTCGGTCAGAGATGGTATTTTCACCTGGTTGGTAACGACCGTGAGCAGATCGAGCGCGACAGCATCCGGGGCTGGTCCTCCGTCGCACCGAAGTGGCTGTGCGCGCACGAAAAACTATCGCTTTGGGCGCAGGGGAAAGACCCCGATGTTGCGCGTCCGCGTGAGTACGTCGGTCCAAGCTACTACGAGCTGGACCGTAAAGTGCCAATCGCGCGGGTCGGACGACAGCTCGCCGGCTTCACTCCGTCAGAAGTGGAGCGGTTCATAGAGGCGTCCAGCGGCGGCAGCGTGGAGTTCTGAGATGGCGCGCACGCTGCTAGAGAAGATAATCGAGCGCTCGGTCGTCTACCGCGATGCGAACTACGCGATCATCGACGTCGATCTCCTGATGGGCCACGACGGGACTGCCTCATTGATCGTAGATCGGTTCCTCGCCGCCGAAATGTGCGTGTGGGAGCGCGAGAAAGTTTTCATCGTCTTCGACCACTTTTCGCCGCCGGCAACTGTCGAGCGCGCGGGCATTCAACGTAAGCTGCTGGACTTCGTCTGCGACCAGGAGCTTCCGTTTGCGCTGAATGAGGGTATCTGCCATCAGTTGCTCCTCGAGGATCCACGCTGCGCTCCCGGCAAGGTAGTGATTGGCGCAGACTCGCATTCGACGACGGTGGGGGCGCTGGGCGCCTTTGCGTTCGGCATAGGAGCTACCGACTTCCTCCACATCCTGCGCAGTGGCAAAGTGTGGTTGCGAGTTCCGGACGTGGTGCGTGTCGAGCTTCGCGGATGCAAGCAGCATCACATACTTGGTAAAGACCTGATACTGCATATCTCGAGTATTTTGCGCGATTGTGACCTCACGTACACGGTCCTGGAGTTTGTCGATAGGACAGATGACGGCGTGACGATGGACAGCCGGGCAACGATGTGCAACATGGTTGTAGACATAGGTGCGAAGGCTGGGATGTTCGTGCCCGACGGAGTGACCGCGGAACACTGCGCGAAGTATGGCCAGGCATTCGAGCCGCTGTATCCGGACGCAGACGCGTTGTACACGAGGCGTGTCGAGATCGATGTCGGTACGGTCGACTCGATGGTGTCTCTTCCACACGATCCGCGGAATGTGGGAAGACTCAAGGACATGACCTCGGACATTCCCATTCACCAGGTTTTCGTCGGCAGCTGCACGGGAGGGCGGGTGGAGGACGCCAGTGCCATGGTCGAAGTCGCTGAGCGCTTCACGCCCTTACGCCGTCTCAAGAAGATCTTCATCCCGGCGTCGAACCGCATCTTCTCTGACATCAGTGCGACCGGTGTGCTGTCGCGCCTACTGTCCCTCGGAGTCGCTGTGCCGAATCCAAGCTGTGGGCCGTGCTGTAACATCGATAAAGGTTTGCTGGCGGACGGCGAAAACTGTGTGTCTACGTCTAGTCGCAACTTTCAGGGTAGGATGGGCTCTGCGCTTTCATCGGTGTACCTAGCCTCGTCTTATACGGCCGCAGCATCGATGCATACCGGCCGACTGACTGATTACGGGGATTTGCCGAACTCGTGAGGGCCGCTGCCAATGTTTTTGGAAGACATTCAGGGCTGCGTCGTGCGGCTAGGCGATGACATAAACACGGACTTACTGCATCCGGCCAAGTACTTCTCACTGGGTACGGACATGGTCCGCACCGGGTTCTGTCGCGGGCTGGGAGAGGACGTTCGACGTCCCATCGTCGACGCGGGCGGAATCATCTTCGCTGGCCGAAACTTCGGGTGTGGGAGTAGTCGAGAAGTCGTCGTTCAAGCGTTCCAGCTCAACGACGTGCGTGTCGTGTTTGCGCGCAGTTTTGCCCGCATATTCCAGCGGAATTGCCTCTTGAACGGCGTGCTGTGCGTGCCGATTGGCGAGCACCTTGAGCAGTTCCGGTCAGGCGATCAGATTTATTACACGCGCGTCGGTGGGCACCTAGTCAACCGGAGTACCGGTTTTCAAGTTGCCCTCGGCGAAGAGGGCGCAGCAGCCGCACGCGCCTTGAGTAAATATCTCGAGCTAGTGGAAGAGTCGTCGCGAAGCGGGCAATAGCGTAGGCGCGAGAAATATCGATGACGTCGTGTTCGGCTTCGGATAACGCAATTGAGCGGGATGCTTGCATATCGCGTGCGCGCACGACCGCGTCACGTCGCGGCGGTCCAGAACGGCCGCGGACGCCGTCCAGGCGTGCCGTCGCCGGTCTTGGCACACGAACTGCTGCACTGGCAGCCGTCGTATTGACTTACGCGGACCCCGCTACAGCGATGGCGGCCGACGCCGCGCTCGCCGACAATGACCGGCGACAGCCGGCCACGCCTGTTCTGGCCCGTGCGGACCAGGACGTTCAGAGCGCACCACGCGGCGCCAATGCCCGGCAGACCGGTCTGCGAGGGCAGGCATCGAAGCATTTCTCATCAGTCGTTCGACTCCACGCCGGCTATGGCATAGCCAGCGAGAGCTGGTTGACGCTGGGAACCCTGGCGCTGCTGCCCGCGCGCTTCTTCATAGCCGCGGCTGGTATGCTCGGGGCGCAGGACGGAGAGGCGAACTCCGTCGAGCTGGACCGGAGAGCGTTCTCGGCGACGCTCGGCTACGGATTGGCGCAAGAGGGCTGGTTGAGCTCGCTTGCGGGAGTCGTGCGTTATCAAGTTGCGACCGACATGCCGAGTAACATCGGTGGCGGAATCCAGTGGGAAATCTCTCGTTTGCCGGGGCTGAGCAGTAACAAGGCGCGGTTTCCGTGGAAGACGTTCGTCCAGATCTTCTGCAAGAACGATGTCGGAGCCGGGAACGTCGACGCCTATCAGTGGCTCGAGGTGCATGTCATCAAGGAGCGCCTGCAGACTCGATTTACCAACGCACTTTATCTGATTCCGGGAGCCATGGACGGCTACCGAGGTACCCAAGACGTCATCGTGACGGTCTGGGGGCCCGTAGACGTGTTCGGGCAGCACCACTATCAGAACGTTCCGATCGACACCACCCGGAGCACAGGTAGCCGTTTCAGCGTCGGGGGGCGCGTCTCAGCGCGCTTCTGAGGAGAGCATCGACATGCGTGAGCAGAGAGCTGCGAGTATCTGGACGGCGGAATTTTCAGGCTTCATCTTCCTGTCGGTGCTCCTTTGCATGGGCGGGGCCGCTGTACTCCCGAACATTCCGAACATCATGCGCGCGAGCGGCGTCGGTGAGGGGCTGTTGACGGCATCCTTCGTTGCACTGTTGGTCGGGCGTTTGCTTGCCTCCGTGTTTGCCGGACGATTGATGTCACGGCTTCGCCCGCAGTCGGTGCTCCTTGGTGGATTGGTACTCGAGATCAGCACCATGGTCTGCCTAGCGTTCCTCAGCCATGGGGTGACCTTCGCCATATTCAGATTCCTCGAAGGCGTGTTCGAAGGTGTGGTGTCCGTCGTGCTACAGGTCTTGATCATCGGACTCTCGTCGCCTTCGGATCGCGGCGTGAAGATGGGCTACATGCAGTCAGCTTTCGGCCTCGGCTTCGTCGTTGGTCCGGTGTTCGGCGCACTGATCATGGGTCTTTGGGGACACTCGGCGCTCTTCCTTGCGGTGGCCGCGCTGTTCTTGACAGCGCTCGTGTGGCTCGCAGCATTGAGCCCTCGATTGTCGAACGTGATTGGACAGCCCAGCGGCGCAGTCAGCCGTCTCGACGCGAAGCTCTTGCTTCGCTTACCTGCGTATTCGGGAGCTGTTCTGCAGCGTCTCTCATTGGTTGCCCTCTCGATGCTCCTGCCCATGACGCTGGTGGATCGCTTAGCCTTCAAAGCACACGAAGTGGGTTACTTCTTTACGTTCTCCGCCGTGATTACCACCATTCTGATGCCGTTCACAGCTCGCCGCGTTACAGATGCGCAAGCTCGCACGCGCGTCGTCTGGGCCATGCTCGTCATGTGTTCGTGTTTCATTCTCATGGGCGTGACACGCGACCGGACTGCTTTCGCCGCAGCGTTTGCGCTCGAGACGGCCGCGTTCGGGGTGATGGTGCCGAACGCGATGAAGGTTTTTGGCGACAGCATAGCCTCGTCTCCCGACAGGGCCGACATCGTTGGGACTTGCTCTGCTGCGCGCGAGTTCATCAATATCGCGGCAACCTTCACCCTCGTCCCTATGTACTTTCTTCACGCCACGCTTCCTTGGTTCGTAGTCGGAGCTGCGTGCGTCCTACTCGTAGTTCCTTATGTGACGGGGCGGCTCGCGTTCGCAGCAGCAGCGCAAAGCGCACCAATCGGGGAGAACGGTCCGTGACAATCAAAGGAGAATCGCCGGTAGACGGCGAAGGCATCGACATCCGTGCGGAAATACGCGATGCACCGACATATGCAATAGCTGAACGCCGTGGCACGATACTACTCGACGCCAATGAGCTGCGCGTGCCGATTCCGGCGGCCATCAAGGCGAAGATCTCGGAAGCGTGGAGTCAGCTTGACCTGTCGCGCTACCCCGACCCCGGTGAGCCGGATGCGCTGCGTACGGCGATCGCGGCGCACCTCCGGGTGGACACGGATATGGTGGCGCTCGGGGTCGGAACGAGCGGGCTTCTGGATACACTATGTGATGCCGTAGGTCGGCCGGGCGCTGCGATACTATATCTGGAGCCTGGCTTCTCGATGTACCCGCGTTACGCCGCGCGGCATTCCAAGCGCCCCGTTCCGGTGCCACTCGACAGCGATTACGAGGTCGATCTAACCGCGCTCGTAGAGGCGTTGAACGTACACAAACCAGGGCTGATCATCTTGCCGTATCCCAACAATCCTACGGGCGGGCTGCCGTCCCGCTCGGTTGTCGAGTACCTGCTGGATCACTATCACGGGGTCTTGTGCATCGACGAGGCGTATGCCGACTATGCCGGTAGCTCGCTCGTTGACGAAACGCGCCGGCACAGCAACTTGGTCGTTCTCAGGTCATTCTCGAAGATCGGACTGGCCGCTTGCAGGATCGGGTACTGGGTTGCTTCGCCGGACATTGCTAGAGACCTGGCGCGCGCCGTGCTTCCCTACAACATGAACGCACTTTCCGCGTGCGCCGCGCGCGTGTTGATCGAGCAATACGCGACACTTCGCGGCGCGCTCGAAATCGTCATGGCCGAGCGTGAACGGTTGACGAGTGACCTGACGCGACTCGGTCTGCGGGTGTATCCGTCGTGCGCCAATTTCGTGCTGTGCGAGCTCCCTGCGGAGCCTTCGGAGTTCTCGAGGTTCCTGCTCGACGCGCACGGCATCGAAATCCGTACATTTCCGAATGATCGTCGGCTCGGAAAGAGCTTACGAGTGACGGTGGGCGCGCCGCATGAGAACCGGAAGTTTGTTGCGGCGGCGGCGGAGTGGTTTGCTCGCTAAAAGAGGCGGCGGCGCGGAGGGTGTAGCTAATGCGTAATGACGTTGTGGGAGTTCTTCTGGCAGGTTGCGGCAGGATGGACGGTTCGGAGATCTACGAAACCGTTCTGACGCTGTTGTTTCTCAAACGTACGGGCTTGCAGGTGCGCTGCTACGCTCCCGACATCTACTCTGATACCGTCTTGGATCACCGGAGTGGCAGCCCTCACAACGGCGAGCGAAGAAGCGTCTTGGCTGAAGCAACCCGATTGGTTCGTGAAAAGGTCGAACCACTGGAAGCATTTTCGGCGGACGACGTCGGCGCTCTGGTCATTCCAGGAGGCGGCGGGGTACTCAGCGTCTTTTCGACGTTCATGCAGGCCGGAGCAGCGTTCGACGTGTTGCCGGACGTCGAGCGCGCGATTCTGGAAGTTCACGACTCCAGTAAGGTGCTCGCCGGGATGTGCATTGCGCCACTGATTTTAGCTCGCGCACTCCGGGACCGCCGGCTCCGGCCGAAGCTGGCGTTTGGAGCCGATCGCGAGTTGAACGCCATCATGGAGAGCTTGGGCGCGACGCCGGTACTGAGCGCGCCCGACGCAGTCGTCGTTGACGACGCGAACCGGATTGTTTCCACTCCAGCGTACATGGTCGAGTCCGAGATGCCGAACGTCGCATGCGGAATCGAAAAAGTCGCGGGCGAGATCGCCCGCCTGATCGGAGATCACCGTGGGACATCAAGCTGCAGCTGACCTGGGACTGAGGGATCGGTACGAGGCGCGGCCGACCGGGTTGTCCGAGGCGGCGCTATTTCACGCCCTGGCGGATGCGGCTGAACACGCGGGTGAGCGCCCCTTTGCCATCTTGGACGGTGGGTGTCTGAAATATCGTGAACTGCTCGAGAAGGCTAACGACGCTGCGGAGGCGCTATCGGCGATCGGTGTACGCAAGGGTGACCTCGTTGCCGTATTGACGGAGAACGGCTTCGGGTTCTTTGTCCTGTACTTCGCGCTCGCAAAGCTTGGTGCCGTCTTGGTACCGATGCACTCCACGTATGATTCGGGGGCGACTCACAAGATCACTGCAAGCGCCGGAATCGGCTTGCTGCTAGTGTCGAAGCAGTGGGCGGAACGCCACAGCGAGGCTGTGTCAGTTCTCGAGGTGAGTGCGCGTGTGCTTTTGATCGACAGCGGCGCGGACCCGCTCGCTGGAGCGGCGGCAGCGAAGGATCGGGCTAGTGAGTTCGGGCCAATGTCGCGGGCCAGGGGTGATGTTTTCGCGTTGGCGTTCACGTCCGGCTCGACGGGTTCGCCGAAGGGCGTCGTTCACACGCAACACAACGTCATTCTCAACGGCTACGGCGTAATCGAGGCTCTGGGCCTCGGGCCGGAGGATCGATTCTTGTTCAACTTCCCGGTCTCGACCCTGATGGGGCTCGGATGGACTGCGATCGTCGTTCTCGTCGAAGGGAGCCTGGTTCTGATGCGGCAGCCGACGCCGGAACACGCGCTGCATCTGATACAGGAACACGGCGTAACGGTTCACAACGGCAGCGTGGATATGTTTTTGGCTGAGGTCGCGTGCGCGTCAGCGAAGTCGTACGATCTGGCGTCACTGCGGACGGGAATAGTGGGCGGGCAGGTCGTCGACGCGAGTTTCCTTAAGGCCGTACGTGGTGGTCTGGGTCTCAATCTGAGTTATTGTTACGGAATGACGGAGATGGCGGGCGCGGTGACCCTGGTATCGCCCGATGCCGACGAGGAAACTCGGCACGCGCGTGCTGGTAAGCCCCTGAGGGGCGCCGAGATTCGAATAGTGGACGACGCGGGGCGGGATGTCGAGCGAGGTCAACCCGGCGAGGTACTCTGTCGAGCGCCATTCATGGCGCTGGGCTATTGGGTCGACGGCGAAGTGACTCCGCTGACCGATGCTGCGGGTTGGTTCGCGACGGGGGATGTCGGTCGCGTGGACGAGCAAAGTCACTTGCGCGTCCTAGGCCGTAAAGGTGACCGCGTGTCCATCGATGGGCGCGTAGTATTGATTCCGGAGATCGAACTCACTCTGATGAAACTGGATGGAGTTCGTCGTTGCATTGCTCTGGCGCATAATGGCGCTCTACACGTTGTCGTTGCTTGCGAGGAGGACAGCGCACCCGGTGACGGCGAGCTCACCGGCAAGATTGTCGAGCAGACCGGTCTGCGACCGGAATCGTGCACATTGCATGTCGTCGATGCTTTGCCGCTTACGGCTAGCGGCAAACCGGACAGGGTAGCTGTCGCGCAGTGGATCGTGGGGCACCTAGAACGCGTTTCGCGAGTTGGGATATGAATGAGTCTCGTGTCGGGGCGCCCTGTAATCGAGGCAGGTAATAAGTGACACTAGGCGAAGTATTGCATTACGCCGAGCAGTTCAGAGCGGAGCGTGCGCGAGCGTTTTTTGACCTGATGGCGCACGTCCAGCTAGCCGAACCGCAAACCATTGTCGATCTCGGCTGCGGAGACGGCGCGTTCACCGCATCGCTCGCGCAGCGCTGGGGCGGCGCCCACGTATACGGCGTGGACAGTTCCCTCGAAATGCTGACAGTCGCGGGAAGGCTATCGAGCGAAAGACTCTCGTTCGAGCACGGAGACCTCATGACGTGGCAGCCGCCTTGCCGGCCCGAACTCGTCGTCTCGAGTGCTGCTCTGCAGTGGGTACCGGGCCATGCGCGCGTGATCCGGACACTCGGCGAGGTCGTCGCCACGGACGGTGTTCTTGCGTTCCAAGTGCCGCAAGAGATCGACGCCGCACGCGCTCTCCAGGAGATGCTGCGAGCACCCCTTTGGCGCTCATCACTCGCATCCCAGCCGGCTCATACGGGGTACGTGCTGAAGACGGCCGAGTATGTGGCCATCTTATCTAGCAGCGGCTTCGAAGTGAACGCCTGGGACACGACGTACTTTCACGTTTTGCAAGGCGAAGACCCGGTGCTGGACTGGATGCGGGCGACGCTGCTCCGCTCCGTGCTGCCACAGCTTCCTAGCCCTGCGCATGCGGATTTCCTTTCCGACTACGGGCGCGAGTTAGAACGTTTGTATCCGCGGCGTTCTTTCGGAACGGTGCTACCGATCGCCCGATGCTTCGTCGTAGGGAGCAAGCGTGCTTGACACCTCGGTCGTCGTTGATGAGCTGAGCCGGCCTCAAGCATCGATCGTGCGCGCAAGCATGTCGACGAGCTGCGGAACCACTGGCGTACTCACACATGAGAGAGCAACGCGCAGTCCGCCCTCGACCGGAACCACGAAGAGCCCTTGTGCAGCTGCTCTTGCCGCCTGGCGTTGCGGATTCTTGGAGAATACCGTGACGAAGAAGCCGCCATCGTAGCGTGGGTGCCGCAGCCTGCCGCGGGCAGCATCCCTGAACGCACGCACCCGTTCATTCAGCAGGCCCACGACTTCTGAGCGCTCGACCTGAAGCGCAGGTCTTAGAGTGGGGTCGTGCAGCAGACGCGCGACCGCCGTCATTCCGGCTCGGTTGCAGTTCGACCAGGTTCCACGGCAGGCATACCCGAGCGCCGCCTGCACTTTGCGTCTTTCAATGAGATCCGGCACGAGCGCCACGAGCGCGCCGACCCGTAGCCCATAAGCCGTGAACGACTTGGACGCGCTCCATGCGATGAGCACCTGGGAGTACTGCATCAGTCGCTTCAGATGGCTCAGCGCGATCGACAGCCCGTGAGGGCTGAACGCGGTATACGCTGCGTCGAGCAACACCGTGATCGGCCCGCGGGATGCGTTGCGGTGGATGATATCCTCGACTGCCGCCCAATCGGCGTCGGCCATCGAGAACCCCGTGGGGTTATGGCAGGGGTCGTTCAGTACGAGCAGGGCGCGCCCTTGCCGCGCGAGTTGACTGGCGAGCGCCCGCTCGAGCGCCTCGGCGTGCAGCGCGTGCATCGGGCCTTTGCTGTCGAACATGTCGAAAGTCTCGATCTCTCTGTCGTGCTCGCGGGCGAGTATGGAGTATGGGCTCCAGTGCAAGGAGCTCGTGAGAAGCGCTTGGCCCGGCTCGAGGAACGTGGCGATCGCGTGCCGAATCGCGCCGCTCCCGCCCGGCGTAGCGACGGCCGTCGCCACTTCGCGGAGGGTGGGCTGCTCAGCGAACAAATCGCTCATGATTCCTACAAGCAGTTCGGGCGTTCCGGCGATCGGCGCATAAGGGGCGAAATCAAGTGGCTCCAGAGCGCGCACCGCGCGGGTCAAGCTCGGGAGAATCGCCAGTGACCCATCGTCAGCCAGCAACACGCCCAGGCTCGCGTTGATGACTGGTTCGCCCCCGGCCTTTCTTTTCTCGGCTTCTGCATTGATTGTGAATATCGGGTCGTCACCGGGACGATCGCTCTTAACTAGATAGGTCGTGAGGGTCATTAGCCGCCGTTGGAGTTTGCCGTCGAATCGTTACGCCTGACGAGCGTCGGAAAGTCGCGCATCGCGCTCTCAAGTGCTTGGCAGCACGTGACAATCATGCCAGAGGTAAAGCGCGATTTCCAGGGGGCTACCGACGCCTCCATCCGCGCGTGGACGACGCCGGGCGAACGGCGGCGCGCATCGGCGAGCGAACGCCAAGGCGGCATCGCATGCCACCCAGTGGGCGTTCTGAGCCGGCGCGCTGGGAAGGGAAGGCTACGGCTCGTGCGGCCGGCGGAGGTGGAGCGTTCGCCACGCTGACCAGCTTGAGCTGCGACTCCCATACGATCGGCGTCGGCGTGCTCGAACGAGAGCAGGCGACAGCTCTCGGGCTCACGGAAGCTCCCTCCGCGATATGCCGGTCACCGCGCGAGATAGCACTCGTCACTAGCGGATTGGTGCTGACGCCCCGAGGTGTGCGGGCCCTCCGTTTCCGATCGACGGTCGATTCCTGGACGACAAGGATGAGCTCGCATCGCGCCCTGGACGTGGCTGCGAGAGCTCGAGCACGCGAGCTTGCAACTCGAGCGGCAAGGGGTCGAAGACGATGAACGACATCGGTGGGTGGGAGTTCGCCTGGGATCGAACACATCGACCGATCTGGCGGAGACGGCTGCAGGCGAAAGAACCCACGGCAACGCGTGGGTGCGAACCGTACAAGGAGCCCCGGGCAACGGACCCGGGTTCACGAAACTGCGCCTATCTGACGCATTTTTTATGGTGGAGGCGCCGGGAATCGAAGCCGGATCCAGTCGTCGAGTTTCTATGGCGGCGGGACGAGCACCACGTCCGAGATCGTCCAGTAGCCGCGTAGCGCCTCGAGCTTGCCGGCTCCGTTCACACGATAGGTGAACACCCCTCGCACGCTGGCCTCGTAGCCGTTGGACAAAGTGGTGCGGAGCGTGAGCAAGTGCGCCGACTCGCTCCCAGCGACGAACGACTCGTGCGTCTCCACGCGCACGGTGCTGGGCGCAATGAACTGATCCCAGAAGTCACCCACCGCCTTCAAGCCGCGCACGCCCTGCCCGCTCGGGTTGGTCGGCGCTACGCCGATTGGGTCTTCGATACACACGTCGTCGGCCATGAGCGACAACCAGCCCTCTCGGTCCTTGGCTTGCACGCAGCGCCACGAGTGCCTGGCGGTCACGAGTGCGGGATGATCTGCGTCGGGCACGGTTCTGCTTCCTTCGTTCGAGTTGACGCGCCGCGGTCTTGCGGCCGGGCACGGCCCCGAGTAGAACATGTTCTACTCACCCGCGGGAGAGAGCATGCGATTTTCCTACACTGAGGCGATGTGCGATCCGGCCTGCTATGCGCCGCTGGCCCAGGCCGCGGAAGAGGCCGGCTATGACACGTTCCTGGTGCCCGACAGCGTGTGCTACCCGCAGGCCTCGGACACCAAGTATCCGTACACCGAGAGCGGAGAGCGCCAGTTTCTCGAGAACAAGCCGTTCCTCGACCCCTTCACGCTCATTCCGGCACTCGGAGCGGTCACCAAGCGCTTGCGCTTCGCCACCTTCGTGCTGAAGCTTCCGATCCGGTCGCCGGTCCTGGTAGCCAAGAGCGCCACGTCCATCGCGGTGCTCACGGGCGAGCGGCTGAGCCTGGGCGTCGGCACGAGTCCCTGGCCGGAGGATTTCCTCGTCACGTTCCAGGACTGGGAAACGCGCGGCAAGCGCATGGACGAAATGATCGAGATCATCCGCGGTCTCACCACCGGTGATTTCTACGAGTTCCACGGTAAGTACTATGATCTGCCCTCGATCAAGCTCTGTCCGGTGCCTACGCGCCCGATCCCGATCTTGATCGGCGGCCATTCGGACGCGGCGCTGCGGCGGGCCGCGCGCCACGGAGATGGTTGGATGTTCGCTGGCGGCAGCATCGAGGACCTCGCCCGGTACGTCGAGCGTTTGAAGCTCTTTCGAAACGAGTGCGGTCGCGAATCAGCGCCGTTCGAAATCCACGCGAGCTCGCTGCACGCTTACCAGCTCGACGGTGTGCGCCAGCTCGAAGATCTGGGCGTCACCGATCTCGTCATCGGCTTTCGCAATCCCTACACGCGGTCTCAGGACAAGCAGCCGCTCGTGGAAAAGATCGAGCTCTTGCAGAATTACGCGGCGAACATCATCAGCAAGTACTGAGGCACTCTCGGCCAGAGCTGCTGTTCTTGCTTGGGCCCGTGGCGAACGGGACTCGCAGCACGTGAGCGCGATACCAGCTTTAATGCGTCGCATACGCGCTCTGCACGCATCATCGTCGGGGCATTGGGGACCGAAAGACGGACGGTTTTCGGCGGCGTGGTCGTTGTGCATGCGCGTGGACGCCTGAACGGACACCCCGCGAGTCGTAAAGGTGTGGGTCGCCGGTAGGACATGGCGGCGGGCGTCCGCGCAAATGCGCGCGTCGAGGCGACCGAGGCCACGCGAGCGCGTACGTACCTCCCATCTTCTCACAGGCTTCTGGCCACGAATGCGCTTTGGCCAATAGACCGCCGGGTCAAAGCGCGCGAAGTGTTTGAAATGAGGTCGGATTCCTATTGGCCAGCTTCGACAGCGTGGCCAATGGCCATGGCCAGAAGGCTGCTCCCGGTGAGCTTGTCGCGGCGGCCGGCGCGGTCGGAAAGGGCGGAAAAGATGCTGCCGTCAGCTTTTGCGACACAATTCGAAGGGCAACGTAGCCAGTCGCGATTCCGGCTTGGACAGCCGAGGGTGTGCTGCCGCCCATCAATGTCGCGCAGCCGGTGTCGCCCGAGCGATCGCCGTACCTTGTTTCCCTGACTGATTACATCCTTCGGACCTCGACGGTCGGAATCTCGAACGGAGAGCGTATTGGCTCGGCGGTCTGCTCCGAGAAGCGAACACCCGCTACCCCGGGGTGGGGCGCATCGACTTCGACAGCGATAGACTGGAGCTGGATGTGGTGCACGAGGCTCTTGCCGAACTCGATGCTGCCGAAGAGAGCCTGAGCGCTCGTAAACCAAAGCGGACATCTTCATCCGGGCCACCGCCGCGTGATCGTGGACTGCTCGGAAATGGCTCTTTGCTCGCCTCAAACAAGGACACGTGCTCATGACTCGCGCGCTCAAATTCTACGCCACCGTTTCTGGAAAGACGCTGCCGCTGCCGGATCTCAGCGCCTTTGAAGGCAAACGCGTCGAAGTGATCGTTGTAGAGGACGAAACGCGTCCAGAGGGGCCGTCTGCGAGTCCGCATCGGCGATTTGGATCCATGGTGGGACAGTTCGTCGTGCCCGACGATTGGGACGCGCCGCTCCCGGACGATGTGCTCGACGCGTTCGAAGGTAAAGAGGACGCAACGTGAAGTATTTTACGGCGGACGAAACGATGCGGCGCTACCAGATGCCGCTTCAGTGGGCGATCTGAAGAGATCGTACGGTGAGCCCCTCGAAAAAGCAGAATCGCGAGCGAACGACAGCAGCCGTTCCAGCGAGCGACTCGTTGGAAAGATCACACAAGTGGGAATTTCGCGCGCGGTTTCGCCGGCATGCGTTCGGCTGGAAGTCGCAGCCCGCCATCACGCGCATCAAGGAGGCCGTCTCAGAGATCAAGAACGTGCGCCGCAAGGACCCGGTGCTGGCGGCGGAAGGGGCGGTACTGTTTCTCGAGAAGGTGTCGCCCGCGCTCGAGCACGTCGACAGTTCGTCGGGGGCGATCGGCACCGCGGTCAACAACGCGATTGCATCGCTAGTGGAGATCATCGCCGCGGCGCCGGCCGACGAACCAACGCGCCAGAACTGGCTCCAGCGTTTGTTCGACGCGCACGCGGCGGACAAGATTCCTTACATCGAGAGTCTCGCCGACTATTGGGGGGAGCTCTGTGCATCGCCCCAACTCGCGTCTCGCTGGGCCGATGAGCTCATTGGGATTACGAAGATGGCGCTCAGCCGTGACAAAAACCTGCGAGGCCACTTCCACGGGACGTCGGCTTGTCTCAGCTCCCTGTACGTCGCGGGCCGCCACACCGAGCTCGTCGACGTTCTCGAGCACGAAAGCTTCTGGCACTACAAGCGCTGGGCGGTGAAGGCGCTCGCCGCACAAGGCAAGAAAGCCGAGGCGATCCGCCTTGCCGAGAGCAGCCGAAGCCCCTGGGCGAGCGATCTCGACATCGATCAGCTTTGCGAGGAGATGTTGCTCTCGTCCGGCCTCCTCGACGAAGCGTACGAACGCTACGGCAGAAGGGCGAATCGCGCTGCAACGTACGCTGCCTGGTTTCGTGGCGTCGCCAAGAAGTACCCCCATAAGAGTGCTGCGGAGATCCTCGACGATCTGGTCGCAGAGGCGCCGGGTGAAGAGGGCAAGTGGTTCGCCGCGGCCAAGGACGCGGGGCTTTTCGACGCGGCCATCGCGCTCGCGAACCGTACACCGTGCTCGCCACAAACGTTGACGCGAGCGGCGCGCGATTTCGAGGTGAAGAACCCGACCTTCGCGCTCGAAGCCGGCATCGCGGCGTTGCGCTGGCTCGCCGAGGGATACGGCTACGAGGTGACGGGCCTGGACGTCCTGAACGCCTACACCCACACGATGAATGCCGCCGAAAACGCAGGTTGTGCAGCGCAGACACGGCAGCGCATCCACGATCTCATCGCCCGCGAGTCTTTTGGCGAGCGCTTCGTCACCAAGGTGCTCGGTCGCCAGCTGGGTCTATCGTGATGGGCGCACCGAGCAGACGACTCGCCGGTTCCTCAGGATCGAATGCGTCGGGCGGCTCGTGTGGCCGAGCGCTGGGCTCGCCGCTGACGCACGTTGCCGCTCGGTGGCGTCTACGTTAGGCGCGGACGGTATGTCCGCCAAGCCCTCCTCTGTGCTCTCGATGCGAGACCGGCTGTCTCACCTCTCTTTCGACGAGGCGTGCAAGCTCTTGGGCCCGGCGGGAAAACAGCTCTTGATACGTGGAGGCGAGCTGGAGCTTCTGTCCTTTGACGCTCTTCGCATCGACGACGTGGAGGCGCGAGTCGAGTGGGAGCCAGGACCGCGCGGGCTCTGGGCGAGGATCACGTTCGACCCGCACCGGCGGGGACGCTTGCGGGCGGAATGCAGCGCGTGCGAGACGGCATGCCAGCACGTCGGTGGCCTGCTCTCGATCTTGCTCGAGCGGAAAACTGACCTCGGCCTGGCGGTGCCTCCGCCGGACGTCGCCAGGCCGGCCGACGAAGAGACGCTGGTCGAGCGGGCGCTCGAGGAGCGGGCCAAGCGGGCCAAGACGGAGCGCATGAAGATCCGCTCGCAGGATCCGGCCGTTCCGTGGACCGACTACACCGTCACGAGCGCGCTCAGCGGCAAGACGTATCGTGTCGCGCTGCGCGGCGAAGCGCGGGGTGTATCGTACTGCTCGTGCCCGGACTTCAAGACGAACACGCTGGGAACGTGCAAGCACATCATGAAGGTCCTGGCGCGCGTCAAGGCGTTCCCCGCTGACGTCCGCGCCAAATCGTATCGCCGCACACGCATCACGGTGCACCTCCGCTACGAAGACGACGTCTCGCTCGCGGTTGCGCTGCCTGCGCGGCTCTCGGACGCAGCGCGGGCGATCGTGTCGCCGCTCGTCCGAGGTCCGATCGACCCGGTCGATCTCGTGCGCCGGCTGCGGCGGCTCGAGGTGGGCGGGCACGCCTTCTTCGTGACGCCCGACGCCGAAGAGCACATCCAGAGGCGGCTCGTGGCGGCGCGGCTCGAGCGGCTCGTCGCCGAGATCCGCCGTGCTCCGCAGAAACACTCCCTGCGCACGACGCTGCTCAAGGAGCCGCTCCTGCCGTACCAGCTCGACGGCATCGCGTTCGCGGCGGGCGCGGGACGCGCGATCCTGGCTGACGAGATGGGTCTGGGCAAGACGATCCAGGGCGTCGGCGTCGCGGAGCTCCTCGCGCGGGAGGCCGGCGTGAGCAAGGTTCTCGTCGTTTGCCCCGCGTCGCTCAAGTCACAGTGGCAGAGCGAGATCCAGCGCTTCTCCGTGCGCCGCGCGCAGATCGTCGCGGCGCCCGCCAAGGCTCGCGAGAAGGCTTACGCCGGCGACGCTTTCTTCACGATTTGCAACTACGAGCAGGTGCTCAAGGACATTTTGCACATCGAGAAGACGCGCTGGGACCTCATCATCCTGGACGAGGGCCAGCGCATCAAGAACTGGGAGGCGAAGACGAGCCGCGTCGTCAAAGCTCTGAGCTCCAGGTTCGCGCTCGTCCTGTCCGGTACCCCGCTCGAGAACCGGCTCGACGATCTGCACTCGGTGGTGGCGTTCGTCGATCCCCACCGCTTGGGCCCGGCGTTCCGCTTCCTGCACCGGCACCAGCGCCGGGATGAGAGCGGCAAGCTCACGGGCTTTCAGCGTCTGGACGAGCTGCGCCAGCAACTCAGGCCAATCTTGCTCCGCCGGACGCGTGAGTCCGTCCGGCTCGAGCTGCCGGCGCGCAGCGTCGAGATCGTACGGATCGCGCCCACTGACGAGCAGAAGGCGCTGCATGACGCGCACATGCAGACCGTCGCTCAAATCGTGCGAAAGCCGTTCTTCACGGAGATGGACCTGCTGCGCCTGCGCATGGCGCTCCTGATGTGCCGCATGTCGGCAAACAGCACCTTTCTCGTCGACAAACGCAAGCCAGGCTTCTCTACCAAGCTCGATCGCTTGGCCGAGCTCTTCGATGGCATCGCCGCGGAGCCCGATCGCAAAGTCGTCCTGTTCTCGGAATGGACGACCATGCTCGACCTCGTGGAACCGCTGCTCGAACGGCGAAAGCTCGCTTACGTGCGACTCGACGGCTCCGTCCCGCAGAAGAAGCGGCAAGAGCTCGTGTCGGCGTTCCAGACCGACGAGAGAGTCCGCTTCTTCTTGACGACCAACGCCGGGAGCAGCGGCCTCAACCTGCAAGCGGCCAACACGGTCCTCAACGTCGACCTGCCGTGGAACCCCGCCGTCCTGGAGCAGCGCATCGCGCGCGCCCACCGCATGGGGCAGAACAGGCCAGTCAGCGTGTACGTGCTCGTGACCGAGCAGACACTGGAGGAGAACCTCCTCTCGACGCTGTCGAGCAAGCGGGACCTCGCGATGGCCGCCCTCGACCCGGACTCGCAGGTCTCCGACGTCGATGTTCGCACGCAGGCCGATGACATCAAGGAGAGGCTCGAGATGCTACTCGGCGCGAAACCCGAAGCCCCTGTCGACGAGACGGTTAGGGACAGCGCGACGCTCGCCGCGGCCAAGGAGCGGCTGACACTCTCGGGGAGCACGTTCCTGAACGCCGCGCTGGATCTCCTCGACCAGATCGCGGGTGCTGCCGGCGTTCAGCAGGATGCGGTGCGCGCCGCCCTTCGAACCTCGCTGGATGTCAGGATCACCGCCGACGCGAACGGGAAACAGCGCCTCTCTTTGAATGTGCCGCCGCGGGAGACGCTCGCCGCGGTCTTTCGAGGGCTGGCAGGGCTCCTCGGCAACTCGACGGCGAGGTGACGCCTTCACGGCCCTTGTCCGGGCGGGCCCGGGCACAATACCCGGGTTCAAGAAAGTGCGCCTATCTGACGCATTTCTTACGGTGGAGGCGCCGGGAATCGAAGCCGGATCAGAGTCGATGTTTGCAGGATTCAGCGGAGTTTCTGGGGATTTGATTCGGACTGTGCAGCCCCGAATACCTGCGGAGAAGTGGAGTGAGATGCACGTTATGATGCACGTCATAGAGGGCGCCCCGGGCTCGCTGTTGTGCCGCTTGGCCGCTACAGTGCTCGCCCCACGCTTTCACACGAGGGCGACGAGCTGGAGCGCCAACTCAGGTGATTCGAAGAGCATTGAGCGGCAAAAGAAGCAGGCGTCGGCTACGGTCGCGCTGCGACCGGCAAGGGCGGAGCTTCGCCCGTCGCAGCGCACGAGCCACGCCGGTGTCCTGCGCGTGACGCGCAACGGGTGTCGTAGCTGGGTTCGGCGGTGCTCAGCCGACCATTCCGAGCCGACCCTCGCTGATGGGCGCCCTTTCGATCTACTTACGCCCAAGCGAAGCCAACGGCTACCGCGGCCAACAGCACACGCCACGCGACTAGCGAGTTCGGTCGTCGTTTGGCCCCGCGCTGCATGCACGTTAGTGACGCCGGGGCTGGCTTGCCTTGGGTCGCCGGCGCAACAGAGCCGCGTTCGCCGAGCGCCGCTCAATTTACCATTGCTCCCCTCGATAATGACGCCCTAGGCTCGCGCTCGAAGAGTGGGTGGGCAGATGCTTGGCTGGCTGTCGAGGGAAATGCTTTGGGACTGCAAAACTGCAGCTGCGCTACTACTTTTCAGCGCCGCTGGCTGCGCGGCCGCGCTGCCCGGAGACCAAAACGTGTCCCTGCTCGTTGTCGGGACGGTCGCACAGGGCAAGGAGGGCAACGTGACGAGCTGCAATGTCGTGCTCGATGAGCGTCGCGACCGCACGCGCATCGCGGGGAAATTGATCGCGCGCTGCAACACGCATTCTGCCGGCATCAGCGTGCTGCACGCAGCCAAGGTGATCTCGCAGCCGCCGGATGAGACGTACACCTTCAACGGCGATCTCGACAACGAGCAAGATTTTCTAACCGGCTATTTCGCGCGAGTGCCGTCCGGCAGCACGCTCACGGTGCATGTGGAGGCGGATTGCACGGATGGCAAGGGCCGGCTCTCGGCAGCCCGGGACTGCAAAATGCCATGACCGCAACGCCGGATACCGCAAACGAGAGTGCTCGAGGCACGCAGGCGACGAGCAACGTAGTCTCGTCGGTGTCCGTCTCTGCAACGTCCACCGCAGCTGCCAGTGAGGCCGAGAACAAGTGTCCCTGGTGGCCATTGTGGCTCAAACTCGTGGTGCTCCTGGCTTCTGGTATCAGCGCTGTCGAGCTGGTCATCATGCTTTGGACGTTGTTCGGCGAGGTGCGTGCCGTCCTCGTCGTGAGCCAACTGACGCTCGATGGCGTTCCAACAGAAGAGCCGATCGCGTTCGAAGACGACTTCCGGAAGCTGATCAAGAACGTCGTAGCGATCGAGCAAGCAGGCAAACAGCCAATTTGGGCCGGCTCGCCCGGTGCACTGCAGGAACTCTATATTGGGCGTCCGAGCTCCGGGAGCGCTTGTTCGAAGCTGGTCCTGACTCGTAAACCACCCAGGCAGCCTGCAGGCGTTGGCGGTCAAAGCCTGCACGTCGCAGCAAAAGGCGGCAAAGCCTGCGGAATCAGAGTCAACTTGAAGTCAGGCGGCCGTTGGAACGAGCGGCATCTCCAGCCGCCCGGGGAGTTGCGGCTCGAATTCGACGCGCCAAAGCAGCGTGCGATCATCATCGCTGAGCACTCGACTGACGGTTTCCATGGAGCTCGCGACGGTGACGAGACGATCACCGGGCAGGTACGCGCGGTGTGGGCAGATCAGCAGCTCGCAGCTCAACCTGTCCAATACAGCGGCAAGACACGGCTGCGCGAGCTGACGGTTGTGCCCGTCGGAGCGAACTGTGGTCCGCTCGAGTTGAGCGCGGCGCCAGTCGCTTTGTGTTTCGAGTATACGAGCCGGCCCATACCGCCCGAGTTCGAGCACTGGTTGGAACGCTATCGAGTCTGGGCGAAGTACTTGGGATATTCGAAGTGATGAGCGGAAGCGTGCGCGCATCGTGCTCATTCGTCGTTCTGTGCTCGCTGTGCGCGGCGTGTAGCGCGCGGCCCGCGTCCGAACCCGATTCGCAAGCGCTATCCGCAGACGCGCGCGCACCCGCCCGAAGAACGCCGTGCTCGGGAGCGCCGCTCACATCCCGGATCGTGCTCATCTCCGGCCTGCGCGATTGCGACAAGGTGCCGGCTGACACGGGCGGCATCTTCAAAGCATCAGTCGACGCGCTTCGCTCCGAGCTCGCAAAGATCGCGAACGGCGAGCTCGATACCCGTGCATTGTACGATCCATCGAGCGGCGCGCTCAAAGCAGCCATTGCGGAGCGGCCCTGCTCGGCGATGTGGCTGCTGTTCTCGGGGCATGGAGAAGTTCGCAATAGCGGCAGCGCGCTGTGTCTGAAGGACGGCGCGTTCAGTGTGGCCGAGCTCATCACGCACGTCGAGCAGACCGCCTCGGCAGCTTCACTGTGGCTGGATGCATGTGAGTCAGCTCACGTTGCCGTGCACGAAAGCAAGATTCCGATCAGCATCGTGTCGGCTTCGCCTGCACGCGTGCATAGCGCCCTGCGCGAGACAATCGTCACGGGACAAGTCGCGCTAGCGCTGCGCCGCATCCGTCCAGGGACGAACGCTGTCATTACCGATCAGGACCTATTTCAAACAGTGAACTTGGCAGTGTCGGACACGAAGACGATCTTCGCGAATAACTGGGGTGAGCCGCCGCGCATGAAGTTGCGGCGTCAGGCGGCTGAGCCGGTCCCGTTAATGTGGACCGTCCCTAACGCCACCTCCGCCGCACCTCGCGCTCGGCGGCTTGCCGATATGAGCGCGCACGCCCCTGACTCCGTGCTGGTCGACTCTCCCGACGGACTGCAGCTGCGATATCCGGGAGCGGTCAGCCCGCGAGAGCGCCAGCGCATCCGCCGAGACGGACTCGTTGTTGTGCCGTGCATAGAAGATCAAGGCCAGTGTTTCGGGCTGCCATGACGGCGCGCAGCATCGCCTTGTCGATCGCGATCGCGGCTTCAAGTGTCACCACTGCTGCACGGGCAGAGCCATGGTCGATGGAACGGGCTACTCAGCTTCAAAGGGAGCTGGATTCCGCCACTTGCCTGAAGAAGGCACTTGCTGACCCAATCGCGCGGGTCGAGCCGCCCAGCGACCCGGCGTCGAAGGTTCTGTTCGAGTCTCTGAAGCACCGAGCCAGCGCCATGCCGCGTTGTCCAACAGCCACACGCGGCTCAGCGAATACGTCTGCCGCGGGACCTCGCCAGTTGCCGTGGCAAGCCGCACTGACGCACTACAACCAACTAGCCGCCGCCGAGCATACCGCAGCCAAGTGCAAAGGTCCGACGTGTCACGATACGTTGACCGCAGTTCGTCGCGAGCGCGTGAGCGTGGCTCTGCTCCTATTGAGCCAAATTCCTCGCCAGAACCCAATGTGGGTGAAGATCCGGCGCGAGTTCGCTCCACTGCTCAGTCACGAACTCGACGGCGTAGGTCTGGCAGAGGCGTGCCTGAAGTCCGGCGATCAGGCGCAGCTCGTCGCTTCGTTACACGAACCTGCGAATCTAAAGCTCGTTCAAGGTCTGGTGCGGCAACTCACCGACCAGCGCTGGCATCCTTTCCGCGAAAAGCTCGAGCAGTATGCCAAGCAGATGCCGGCGCGAGAGTTCGATGAAGAGCTCCTCCGATCACTCAAGGTGGTTCCCGAGCAGCTTTTCGCAGGTTTTCTCAGCCAGCTGTCTACCGCGCGACGCTACAGGCCCGTGCCGGGCCGCCAGCATCGGTTGCCCATAAGCATTTGGGCCGAGCCCACCTTGACGGACGAGATTGAAGTCTTCCGTGATGAGCTGGTCAAGTGGCTGCACGCGGGCGCCGAGCTCAAGGGCGGCGGCGCTTTACCGCAATTCGTGTCAGCGGAACAGCTCGAGGGGGAGTGGAAGCGCACTGCGGCGTTGTTGCGTGGCAGCGAGCAGTATCCGATCGACGGCCAGCTGCAGGAACCCGTGTCGGGCGCCGTTGTAGTGCGCGTGGAAACGGATGGCAATGAACGGGCAAAAGCGCGCATTCGATGGCAGACGCGTCGCGAGGGAATAGAGAGCGACGAAGGCGCCTTCGATGTCTCGTTCGCTGTCGACAACAAGGCTGACCAGGCGACGGCGGGTTTTCATGCTGCGCTGCTCATTGCGCGCAAAGCAGCCCTTTTGAAGACGTTCTCCAGCCTGATCGATGGGCGGCGTATTAATCAAGAAGCAGCCAAGGATTGCAAGAAGTGTCCGCAAATGGGGAACGCGACCGGGAAACCGCATCCCGCACTTGGGCTTGCGTTCGCCGGCGCGCCGTTGATGGAAGATCCGCACGCTGAACCTTGGCTGCGCTGGGGAGTCTCAACCATCGACGTGGCGGGCCTGGTGCTCGGTGCGGGATCCATCGCGTATGCGACGCACCTGCACAATCAACACGCAATCGACGATCGCAAGGGAGCCGGAGCGGATACATGGTTGACAGTAGGAACAGTCGCGCTGAGCACCGTAGCCGTAACCCGACTGCTCACGTTCGGTCACTATTTGCTCTTCGACTGACGCAACCGCGCTCGCCCATCTGCATCGCGAGCTTTACGATTGGCCTGCTCGCCGCTGGCTGCTCGTATGAGCATCGCACGGTGACTCTAGAAGATGCCTGTAAGCCGCGCCGCATACTCGCGGTCCGCAGTGTGCCGGACGCAGCGCAGGCCACTCCGGAGTGTTCCCTGACGGAGGGGGGCGGCGTTGCGCTTCGTTTCAGGGCGCCAGCGTGTGATCCGAACAACAGCTGGTTCGCGGGCTGCCGATTCTTGGAGCAGCACGATCTCCGGCAATTCGATGCCGACTTCGCCGGTGAGGGCGCTCTGGCCGCCGAAATATGCGTAGAGAACCTGGCATTCCATGACGTGAATCTCTGGTACGGAGGGCGCTTCGCTCCGAGCGACGCGATGATCACGAACGTTGATCGACAGAAATACATGCGCCTACTGCGCTGGTCAGAGGCACAACGAGGGGTATTGCCCGATGCTGCTGTGCGCTCCACCTGCCGCATCGTATTCCTCTCGCCTGGCGACGCCTGCACGCTCACGAACACTTGTGGAAATACCTGCCGCCAGTCGGACGGCCGAGAAGCATGCCTCGACTATGGGCTGGCTTCGCTGACGCTGATGGCGGAGTGGTGCGCCCGTGCATCGGACTCTCAGGCCGAAGCCGACACGCTCATTCATTTGAAATCGCTCTGGTACTATCCGAAAGCTTGCTCGTGCAACTCGGACTCGGCGTGCTCGGGGCAACGCGTCTGCCATCGAGAGGGTTGGCGTGAGGACGCCGCGTGCGCCGCTAACGCAGGAAAATGCCGCGGGCTCTGCATGCTTTGAGGAGCATGCCCGCGAGTGTCCATCTTCGGTCGCAGCGCGCGCCCCAGCGGCGCCATGCCGCACCTCCCCCGCCGCGCACAGCCCGCACAACCAGATGCTGTGCGTGCGCGTCGGGGAGCGTGCGCACTCGCATCGCCAGGAGCTACTCGCCTAGACAAGCGGTACCAGTCGCAGGCGTGCAACGTCGCCTGGGCCGAGGAAATAGCTCGGGACCCGTTCTTCGCGCTGGCCTCGAGAGCTTCATCGCTCAGTTCGTGATGGTGCCCTACAGCGCAGAGTTCGCCCAGACTTGGGCGCGAGTGATGACGCATGCGAGGCGCGTTGGACGAAGGCTGGAACAGGCGACGCTTGGATAGCGGCATCGGCGGCGCTTCATGGCGTGCCTCTGCTGACCAACGACAAGGACTTCGTCGGGCTTGAGCTCGAGGGAATCGAAGTCGTCTGTCATGCGCCCTGACAAGCAGCACGACAGCTTCCCGGCATGCCGAGCGAGGGCGCTAGACCGCAGCTCTGGGGCGACGCAGTCTGCGGGGGCGCCGGAGAGCCACCTCACCAGAGTCAGCAGCCGAGGGGCACATCAGGGGCACATGGAAGACCACAATCGCGGCTGCTCGCTAGAACAGCCGCGAGGGGGTGGAGGCGCCGGGAATCGAACCCGGGTCCGCGAAGCATCCGGCTAACCCTCATTCACGTGCGTAGCCGCTGTATCCCCAGCGGCTGAGTTTGTGGATTCGGCCACAACCTATCTTCCGCGAATCTCGGTCCCGCTATTGGAAGCGCCCTCGCGGGACCCAGCCTTAGTGATGACGCCCTTCCGTTACCAAGACAATCTCACGGTCGGACGGCTTCACGGTTTTTTACGCCGCGAGAGCGAGTGCGTTGTCGTTCGCAATTGGTACGTCCCGCTTTTGAGCTGGTTCGGGAGCCAGCACACGCAGACTAGCGTTCAGTCTCCACGTCGAAACCGATCGCCCCCGTGAGTCACGAGGAGCGCGTAACTTAGGCATTTTTGCCACGCCGTCAAGGGCGGCGGCACAGGAACACCTCATCCGACCTCGTTTCGTCGATGCGCCGTTCGGTGGTCTCCACTTCGTAGCCGGCGGCGCCGAGGACGCGGAGCCACGTGTCTTTCGGGAACAAGCCTTCCACGTGACGGTCGTGCGCGGCGCTGACCGTCTGCCCTTGTCGGAGCAGAAAGCCGTACTCGGTCATGAACTGGGTGTCGGCCGGATCCGGATCCCACGACCACTCGATGCAGCGCAGGGCGCGCTCGCCGTCGCTGCCCTCGATGAGATCCGTGGCCTCGCGGAACGTCTCGCGCACGTAGTCGGGGGCGAATAGAGCGGCACCGCCGGGACGAGTGTGCACGAACGCGGTCTCGGCGACCGCGACCAGCTCGGATTCGGTGAGCAGGTACATCACCGCGTCGTGAACGAGCACGGTGTCGAAGATGCGGCCGAGGCGCAGGGTGCGCATGTCGCCCGGGTGATGTTCGCATTCTGGATTCAGCTCGCGGCTCAGGGCGAGCATCTCTTCGGAGAGGTCGCTGAGCGTGCAGCGGAAGCGCTGTTTGAGGTGAACGGCGTTGTGGCCCGCTCCGCATCCGAGCTCGAGCAGGGTCTCGGGTGTCGGGCGCGCGGCGCGCTCGAAAGCGTCCCGGAAGCTGGTGGTCTCGTCGGCGTGGTCTTCCGGCGGATCGATCAAGCGGTACCAGTCGACGAGCTCACGGTACATGAGGGGGCGCATGGCAGCGAGCTTAGAGCTTAGTCCGTGCTGCGGCTCGTGGCACACAGCGTTGGCGGGGCATGCGGTGTACACACCCGCGACAACGCTCGCCTAATCGAGCTGGTGACCCCAGGGCGGGTGACAGGGGGTATATTTTCCGTGCGGGGCACGGCGTTCTCCCTCGCATGAAGGGTTTGGGTGGTGTGATGTGGCGCTGGCTGCTGCTTTGTGTGCCGCTACTCGTGATCGTGGGTTGCGGCGACGATTCGAATCCGCGCTCCGGTGGAAGTTACAAGATCCCCGACACGACCGTCGTGCTCGATCGAGAGACACTCGAGGCGCTCGACTCGGTCTCGGATGACCTCGCGACGTGGCGCTTTTCGCGGTCTACGCCGCTGCTCGCTCGGCTGCGCGAGCGGGACGTCATCGTGTCGGACGTGTTCGAGCCGAAGTTGCCCGCTGGTGCGTTGCGCCGCGTCCAGGCCGTCGATCGCTCGGATGGAGTGGTCGTGACGACGGTGCCCGCTTCGCTCGCCGAGGCGATCGAACGGGCCAACATCCGGCAGCGCATCCCGCTCCGCCCGGATCAGATCCAGACGTTCACGGCGCCGGCGGGTGTCGTGCCGAGCGCGGGACCCACGGGCCTGTACTTCGGCCTCAACGACGTCGTGCTGTTCGACGGAGATGGCGGGCCATCGGTGGACGATCAGGTCGTGATGAACGGGAACATCGCGATCGAACCGGAGCTCGAGCTCGTAGTCGAGCTGGACGGGTTTTCGCTGAAAGAGGCGACGGTGGCGATCGTCGGCGAGGTGTCCGGAAACGTGAACATCGACGCACGCCGCTCCGCGACTCTCCCGGGGACTCCCATCACGCTCGCCACGCTCGAGCTCGGGACGTACACGTTCTTCGTCGGCCCAGTTCCGGTCGTGGTCTCGAGCTACGTCGAGCTACAGGTCGGCGTGGAAGGGGAGGTGACCGCGAAGATGAACGTGGGCTTCCGGGAGGAAGCGGCCGCAAGCATCGGCTTCGGCTTCAAGAACGGCTCCTTCACTCCCATCGGCGGAATCGACGCGACCGCCTCCATGGAAGTGCAGAGCTTTCAGGATGGCGTAGTCGGCAATGCCAGGCTGTTCGCCGGACCTCGACTCTGGGTTGCGCTTTACGGCATTCCGGTTGGCTTCGCCAAGCTCCGGGCTCACGTCGAGGCGAACGTGGACGCGAAAGCGAACCCCTGGTGGTGCCTGAGCGCGGGGATGGAGGGCTCGGCCGGCATCGACATCGACATCAACATCGACTTCTGGATTTTCGATATCACCATCGAGCTCGTCGAGTGGGAGACGCCTCTGCTCGAAGACAGCGTGGATCTGGGGTGCGCCCCAGGTCCCGCACCGTCGAGCCAACCAGGCAGCGGCGGCGGAACGCCTGAGGAAGCGATCCAGACCTTTGCGCGTTCGTATGGCGGGGACAACATCGATCATTTCAACGCCATCCTCCCGACGCAGGACGGCGGAGCGCTGCTCGCCGGCTCCACGAATTCCTTCACCTCCACTCCGCGCGATGCCTGGCTGGTGAAGGTGGATGCCCTGGGACACGTCGGGTGGCAGACGGCGTATCGCGATCTCCATACGGCGACGGATCTGCTCGAGCTCGGGGACGGCTACCTCGTCAGCGCGGGGCAGCTTGGCGCGGCTGTCGATGCCGTGAATCTGCTCCGCGTCGATGTGAATGGTTCGATCGTCTGGGCGCGCCAGTACGGGCATGCAGACGGCATCGGGCCGAGCCGCGTCGTCAAGACGAGCGACGGCGGCTTTCTCGTGGCCGGGACGCGTTCGGTGACCACACGGGCCGATTTCTATGCCGCACGCTTCGACGCGAATGGCACGCTGTCGTGGGCAAAGTCGTACGGTGGAGACGACGACGACGACGCGCACGCGGCGATCGCCACGTCGGACGGTGGGTTTCTCCTGGTGGGGCAGACCAGCTCGTTCGGAGTGGTCAATACGGGCGCCTGGGTGGTGAAAATCAACGCTGCTGGCAACATCGAATGGCAGCGCTTGTTCGATCCAGGCGGCAATTTCTACGGCTTCGTCGCGACCCAGTCGCCGCTCGGCGGCTATCTCGTCGGCGGGCACACCGTCAATGCGGGGCTGTTGCTGCGGCTCGAGCCGAGCGGAGCGGTGCGCTGGGCGCGCCACTACGATGCCGGCACGGCCAACGACTACCTGATGGCCGCGGCAGCCTATCCGGACGGCAGCTTCGGTGCGGTGGGCTCGCGGGGACTCGGGCCAGCCGCTGAGCTCTGGGTGCTCTGCATCAGCGACGCGGGCAACGTGCTCTGGTCGCGCGCTCTCGGCGGCGCCGACCACGAGTCTGCCGGCGGTACGCCGCCCTTCGATCGGGGCGGGCAACCGGTGGCAGTGGCGGCAGACGGCGGCCTTCTGGTAGCCGGCAAGACGCGCACGTGGGGCAGTGGCGCCGAGGACGCCTGGCTGCTCAAGCTGACGAAAAACGGGTACGTCGAGCTCGACTTGCAGGGTGGTGCGAGCAGCACGGCTCTCGCCGGCGCCATCAGCCTGACCACGCTGCCTGGTACAACGACCGCGGCTGCCGCGCTGTCGTTCGCGTTGACCGACGCGCCGCTCGCAATCGAGCGCCTCAGCACCCAAGCGAGCGTGCTCCGGCAGGGAGGGTTGCCGTAGCCAGACCCTGCTGACCGGCGGAGGCCGAGCCACTGGCCACGGGCGAACCGGGCAAGCGGAGCTATGCTCCACGACCGGAAGATGGCGGCGCGCGAGCAGCTGACATTGAGCTTGCCCGAGTCGGGCACGGCGGAGTCGCGAGTAGCGCTCGATCCCGGTGCCGTGCTGCTCCGGGGGTTTGCGCTCGACGGCATCGTCCAGCTGCTCGACGACGTGCGGCGCGTCATGGAACGAGCCCCGCTCAGGCACATGATCACGCCCGGTGGGTTCCGCATGTCCGTGGCCATGACGAACTGTGGACCCCTCGGCTGGGTGTCGGACGCGAGTGGGTACCGCTACTCGGCTGTGGATCCCGAGACGGAAACGGCGTGGCCGGCGCTGCCCGCTTCCTTCCGTGAGCTCGCCGTCGCGGCGGCGGCGCAGGCCGGGTTTGCCGGCTTCGCTCCGAACGCGTGCCTCGTGAACCGTTACGAGCCGGGAGCGCGGCTCAGCCTGCACCAGGACAAGGACGAGCAGGACTTCAGCGCGCCCATCGTGTCCGTGTCACTCGGCTTGCCCGCGCTGTTTCTGTGGGGTGGTGCCAAGCGAGCCGACCGCGCACTGCGGGTTCCGCTCGCGCACGGGGATGTCGTGGTTTGGGGAGGGCCGGCGCGGCTGCGCTTTCACGGCGTGCTGGCGCTGAAGGACGGCGAACATCCGCTCCTGGGCCGCGCGCGCATCAACCTGACGTTCCGCAAGGCCGGTTGAAGCCGGCGCTCAGACTTGCTGGCATGCTAAGAGCGAGGCCCGCATGTCCGCCCCTGGCGCCGCTCCCGAGCTTGCAGCATCGAGTATCCGGTTTCCGCCGGAGCTGCCGATCTCTGCGCGCGTGGCGGATATTCGCGCGGCGATCGCCGCGCATCAGGTGGTGATCGTCGCGGGCGCGACTGGCTCGGGCAAGACCACGCAGCTGCCCAAGATTGCGCTCGAGGCCGGGCGCGGGACGGAGCGGCTGATTGGCGTGACGCAGCCGCGGCGCATCGCGGCAACGAGCGTGGCCGCGCGCGTCGCCAGCGAGCTGGAAGGCCCGCTGGGCGGCGTGGTCGGCTATCAGATCCGCTTCGAAGATCGCACGACCCCGAGCACGCGCGTGAAGTTCATGACGGACGGCATCCTGCTCGCCGAAATTCAGGGCGACCGCTTGCTGCGCCGCTATGACACGCTGGTCATCGACGAAGCGCACGAACGCAGCCTGACGATCGACTTCATCCTGGGCTGGTTGAAGCGCATTTTGCCGGAGCGGCGCGACCTCAAGGTGATCATCAGCTCCGCGACCATCGAGACGGAGCGCTTTTCGGAGTTCTTCGAGGGCGCGCCCGTGATTCAGGTCGAAGGGCGGACGTTTCCCGTGGACGTGCTCTACGAGGCGCCGGATCCGGACCTCGACCTGGCCGACGCGGTGGCGGGCGCCGTGAGTAGCGTCACGTCGCTGGATCCGCGCGGCGATATTCTGGTATTTTTGCCGGGCGAGCGCGAAATTCGCGAAGCCGAGCACGAGCTCACGGCGCGCAAGCTCCGGCACACGCTGGTCCAGCCGCTCTACGCGCGGCTGTCTGCGGCCGATCAGCGCAAGGTGTTCGCGAGCATCCCCGAGCGACGCGTGATTTTGGCGACGAACGTCGCGGAGACTTCGCTGACCATCCCCGGCATCGTGTACGTGATCGACACCGGGGTGGCGCGGCTGGCGCGCTACGACGCGCGCACTGGCACGACGCGCCTGCAGATCGAAGCGATTTCCCGCGCGAGCGCCGAGCAGCGCAAGGGACGTTGCGGGCGCGTGCGCGACGGCATCTGCGTGCGCCTGTACGACGAGGAGAGCTTCGAGGCGCGGCCGGCCTTCACGGACCCGGAGATGAAGCGCGTGGGCCTCGCGGGCGTGATCCTGCGCATGAAGTCGTACGGCCTCGGCGCCGTCGAAGATTTTCCATTTCTGGACGCGCCGCACTCGCGCTCGATTTCCGAAGGCTACCGTGTGCTCGAAGAGCTCGGCGCGCTCGACCGCGAGCGGGAGCTCACGCCGCTCGGCCGGCAACTGGCGCGTTTTCCGGTAGATCCGCGCATTGGTCGGATGATCCTGGCGGCCGTCGAGTACGGCTGTCTGCGCGAGGTGCTGGTGCTCGCCGCGGCGCTGAACGTGCAGGATCCGCGCGAGCGTCCGCGCGGGCTCGAGCAAAAGGCCGATACCTTGCACCAGCGCTTTCGCGGTGAGCGCTCGGACTTCGTGGGGCTCTTGCGTCTGTGGGAGTTCGTGCGCGAAGCGCAGGGCAGTGGCACGTCGCAGCTCCGGAGGACGTGCAAGGAGAACTTTCTGTCGTTCGTGCGCGTGCGCGAGTGGATGGAGGTGCACCGGCAGCTCGAGGACATCGTGCGCGAGCTGCGCATTGCTCGCGGGCCGCAGCAAGGGGCGCGGAACAGGCCCAACCCGCGCAAGGGGGAGAGCGCAGCCGCAGAGCACGACGCAGAAATGCACAAGGCGCTGCTGAGTGGCCTGCTCTCGCGCATCGGTATGTGGAACGCCGAACAGCGCGTGTACGTCGGAGCGCGCCAGACGCGTTTCGTCATTCATCCCGCGTCAGCGCTCGCGAAGAAGCCGCCGGCGTGGGTGATGGCCTTCGAGCTCGTGCAAACGTCGCAGCTGTTTGCGCGCACCGTGGCCAAGATCGAGCCGGAGTGGCTGGACGCGGTCGGCGGCCATCTGCTGAAGCGCAGCTACGGAGAGCCGCACTGGTCGGAGAAATCGGCGCGCGCCTCAGTGAAGGAGCGGGCGACCTTGTTCGGCTTGCCGGTGTTCCGCGACCGGAGCGTCGATTTTGCCCAGCTATCGCCGGTGCGCGCGCGCTTGATGTTCCTCGAGCACGCGCTCGTGCGCGGGGAATACAAGAGCCGCGGCGCGTTTCAGGAAAAGAACCGCGAGCTGATGGCGGAGGTGGCACGCTTGCGCGACAAGGCGCGCCGAAGCGACATGCTCGCGGACGATGAGGCGTTGCTGGCGTTTTTCGACGCGCGGGTCCCCGAGTCGGTGGTGAATGGAAAGACGTTCGAAGCCTGGCGCGAACAGGCGGAACGCAGCGATCCATCGCTCTTGCTGCTGTCGATCGACGACGTGCTCGCCAGGGACGAGCCACTGTCGCCCGACGACTACCCGGATTCGCTCACGCTACACGGCGTGGAGCTACCGCTCACGTACCGCTTCGAGCCGGGCGCGGAAGATGACGGCGTGACGCTGAACGTGCCGCTCGCGCTCCTGCCGCAGATCGATGCGGAAGAGCTCGAGTGGACGATTCCGGCGTGGCACACGGAGAAGATCACGGCGTTGCTCGAGACGCTGCCGAAGTCGCTTCGCAAGGAGGTGGGACCGGCACGCGAGCTCGCTCCGCGTCTAGCCGCAGCGCTGAAGCCCTTCGAAGGGCCGATGTTGCGCGTGCTGGCGCGAAGCGTGTCGGAGCTCACGCGCGCGAAGGTTCCGGTCGATGCGTTCCGTCCCGACGCCATGACCCCGCATCTGCGGTTGAATTTGCGCGTGCTGGGAGAACGCGCGAACGTGGTGGCTCAGAGCAAGGACGCGGGGGCGCTCATCGAGCAGCTTCGCCCGCGCGCGCGCGAGGCCATCCAGAGCACGAAAGGCGCGGGGGACTGGGAGCGGTCGGGCGTGACGCGCTGGGAGTTCGGGGATTTACCGGCCTTCATCACGCGCAAGGTGCTGGGCGCCGAGGTGCGCCTGTACCCGGCCCTGGTCGATCGCGGAAAGGCCGTGGATCTGGCGCTCCTCGAAGCGTCGGACGTCGCGGAGAGCGCGACGCGCCTGGGGCTCGCGCGTTTGCTCGCCCTTGCCGTCGGCAAGGCGCTCTCTGCCATCGGGAAGCGCGTTCCGCCTCCGTTCACGCGTCGCGCGGGGCTCTTGGTGCCGCGTGCGGAGAGCGACGCGTTTCGAGAGCTGGTCTTGATGCGCACCGTCCAGGAAGGGTTCGGCATACTCGCTGGCGGGGGGATTCCGCGTTCGAAAGCGCAGTTCGACGCGCTGCTCGCCCTTGGTACGCCGCGGCTCGAAGCGAGCTTCCAGCGCATCGTGCGGGCAATCAGCGCCGCTGCCAGCGAGCTCGAAAAAACGGCGCGGGCCCTCGACAGCGCCGCCAAGCAACCGAGCGGCGCAGCGGCGGTGCGCGACGTCCACGCTCAGCTCGACGCGCTATTTCCCAGGGACCTGCTCCGCGACATCGAGCTCTCGCAGCTCGACCAGTATCCGCGCTACCTGCGCGCCGTGCAGACGCGCCTCGCCCGCGCCGTGAACGATCCGCGCAAGGACGCGGAAAAGGCCGCGCCCTTCGCCCCGCTCTGGACGGCGTTCCTCGCCAAGCGCGAAACGACAGACCAGCGCGACGAGCTGCTGCGCGTGCGCTGGCTGCTCGAGGAGCTGCGGGTGGCCATTTTCGCTCCGGAGTTGAAGCCGGCGCTGCCCGTGAGCACCGCTAGCGTGACCGTGGAACTGGGAAAACTCTAACCATATGCGCTGGTTATGCTTGCTCGGCGGCCGGTCGCGAAAAAACTTCGAGCAACCTGTCGATCTGGCGGGGTCTCCCTTGTCGGGAGGGTAGAGCCAAGGAAGAGCGGTCCCACGCGGCCGCAGGACAAGGAGCCAGACGATGCGTTTCATGATGATGGTCAAGAGCAGCACGGAAGCCGAAAACGGCGTCATGCCCACGGAAGCGGAGTTGACCGAGATGGGCGCCTTCAACGAGCAGCTCATGAAAGCGGGCGTGCTGCTGGCGGGCGAGGGCCTGCATCCGAGCTCGAAGGGAGCGCGCGTGCGCATCAGCGGGAGCAAGACCACCGTCACGGACGGCCCGTTCGCCGAGGCGAAGGAGCTCGTCGCGGGTTACTGGTTGATTCAGGCCAAGAGCAAAGAAGAAGTGCTCGACTGGGCCAAGCGTGTCCCGTTCCGTGAGGGTGCCGTCGAGGTGCGACCGCTGTACGAGGCGGAAGACCTTGGCGAGGTTCCGGCGGAGACACCCGAGAAGCCGGCGCGGCCGCAGCGTAAGCCGGGCACGAAGCGGTTCTTCTGCGTGCTCAAAGCCGACAAGAAGACGGAAGCGGGCGAACCGGCGACTCCCGCCCTCCTGCAAGAGATGGGGGGCTTCATGCAGGAGCTCACGGAACAGGGCGTTGTGCTCGAAGGCGACGGGCTGAAACCGACCTCGTACGGCGCGCGCGTGTACTACGACCGCGACAAGCGCACGATCGTCGATGGACCCTTCGCGGAGACCAAGGAGATCATCGCCGGCTACGCGGTGGTCCAGTTCGCATCTCTGAAGGAAGCCGTCGAGATGTCGCGGCGCATGCTGGACATCCACCTGCGCGGCACCGGCCAGACCGAAGGCGAATGCGAGCTGCGCCAGGTGTTCGAGACCGAGGAGTTTCCGGTCAGCGACGCCGAGAAGCCGGACGGCTGGCGCAAGCAAGAGCTCGAGATGCGGCAGCGGCTGGGCGGCTGAGACCTGCGCTCCCCGAGCCTGTTCGATTCAAGACTCGAGCAGGCTCAGCGCTTCCTTGCGCGCGGCGGCCCGCAGCGTCCTTCGCAAATGAGGATCGTCGGTGGTGCGGGCGATGACCATGCCGCCCACGCACAGGCTGACGATGAGCAGCGCTTTGCGTTCGCCTTCCTTGTCGTGCTTCGCGAACGCCGCGCGGAACACCCCGGCCATGCTGTCCATCACGGCGGTGTAAGCGGCGCGTGGCTTCCGGCCCGCGCGCGCCACGTCCGACGGCAGCGCGATCAGCGGACACTGCTGATCCAGGTCGCTGAGCGTTTCGTCGGAGAGATAGAGCTCGACGAGCATGCGCGCGAGCCTCGAGGCGGACGGCGGGCGCGGCTGCGCCTCGACACACTTCACGAAGGGGTTGCACGCCGTGAAGCTCTGCACGGCGGCGGCGTACAGCTCGTCCTTGCTGGAGAAGTGGTTGTAGAAGCCGCCGCGCGTGAGACCATCTGGGAGAGCGTCGCGATCATGATTCATCTGGCGAACAAGGCCGAGTCCGAGCTCTGGCCCGCGCACGATCTCAGAAAGCAGGTGGAAGTGATGCGCTGGGTGAGCTGGGACGCGTTCCACTTTGCCCCGCACGCGGGCGCGTTCTATTTCGAGTACGTCGTCAAACCCGCGCTCGGGCTCGGTGAGACGAATCCTGCCGCGCTCGAGAGTGAGGCACCGCAGTTAGAGCGCTCGGCGGCGGTGCTCGACGCGCACCTCGCCCAGCAGCCCTTCCTCGTGGGAAACGCGCTCACCATCGCGGACTTTTGCGTGGGCGTGCTGCTCCCGACTGCGGGGGAAACGCACCTGCCGCTCGCGGGTTACAAGTACATCCAGCGCTGGCACGGGCGCTTGATGGAGCTCGACGCCTGGCGTAACCCCTGGCCAGAGTGACGGAGCCTGCCCGCTATGGACTGCGTCAGGGCGTTGGCGGATCGCTCGAGCTTGCGCCGGTCGGTTCCGGCGCGCCCTGTAGCTCAGCTGCCGGCAGGCCAGAGCTTCTGCACGATTTCCGAGAGCTCTTTGACGGTGCCCGGTTTCATACCGGTCGCGGGGTGAGGCCACGCGAACGTCTTGGCTTGGATCTGATTACACGAGAACGATACCAGCATGTCGTTCGACGGGCCGCCCATGCCGCCGCCGAATGAAAGGCCCATTTCGGCGTACATACAATTTTGATGCTGGCTCGTGAAGTTGTCGTCGTCTCCAAAGAGCTTGGCGAGATCCTCCTTCAACTCCGAGTCGATCACCGGCGTTTGCCCCAGGATTCGGAAGCCGTGGAAGCGGGGCGTGGCGTCTGTCGCACCCGGCATTGCGACCGCGCCCGGCGCTTGCTGTCCCTGCGGAATCAAACCCGGCGGCAATAGGCCCGGCGGGATCAACTGCTGGAGGCCCTGCGCGCCTTGCTGGATCCAGGTCTGGATTTCAGCCGGCATACCCGGCAGTCCGCCGCCCGGCGCCGGCACGGCCGCTGCCGGTGGCTCGTAGTTCTGCAGGCGAAACGCGGTCAGGTTGGCGGTCTTCAGCGTGTCGAACGGGGCGGCAGGTTTGCTCGAGCAGCCCAGGCCGAATACGACCGCGACCCCGATCGCCCCCGCGATACCGAAGCTAGCTTTGTTCATGAGTCTGACTCGTAAACACTTTTTCCGGGGCCGTCTAGCAGGAGGCGAAAACACGCAGCAAACTCCGAGGCTCGAGACGGCCGGCGTGGCCCTTCGCGGCTAACGGTTCGTGAGAAAGAGTGGTAAGTCGCGAGGCTGTGAAGCGTGTTCTCATCAGCGGTGGTACCGGCTACATCGGCAGACACGTGGTGCAAGCGCTGCTGGCCCGCGGCGACAAGGTCACGGTGTTCTCGCGCCGGCCGGAGCAGGTGACGGCAGAGCTCGGGTCGGACGTCCGCACGGTGGCCTGGGCCCCGGGATCGCGCGGCGAGGGGAAGCGCGCGGCGTGGTTTGCAAGCGTGGCTGGTCAGGATGCAGTCGTGCACCTGGCCGGCGAGCAGGCCGTCGGCAAGCGCTTCACGCAGCAGCTGAAGCAGCGCATTTACGACAGCCGCATCGAAAGCACGCTTCAGCTCGTCGAGGCCATCGCTGAAGCGCAGCCGCGTCCGAGCGTGCTGCTGTGTGCGTCGGCCGTTGGCTACTACGGCGGACACCTGACCAGCACCGCGTTCGACGAAGACTCGGCCGCGGGTGAGGATTTTCTCGCGACGGTGACGCGCGACTGGGAAGGCGCCGCGGCCCGCGCCAAAGACTACGGCGTGCGCGTGGTGTCGACACGGTTCGGCATCGTGTTCGGGCGCGACGGCGGGGCGCTCGAGCAAATGGCCAGGCCGTTCAAGCTGTTCGCGGGGGGACCGATCGCGACGGGCAAACAGATCGTGTCGTGGGTGCACATCGAGGACGCGGTGCGTGCGATCATGCGGTGCCTCGACGACGCGCAGATCGAAGGCCCCGTGAACGTGACCTCGCCGCACGCCGTCAGCAACGAGGAGCTGTCGCGCACGCTCGGCCAGGTGCTGCGACGGCCCTCGTGGGCGCGCGTGCCCGAAGCCGCGCTCCGCGCTCTGTTCGGTGAAGGCGCTTTTCCCATCGTCACGGGACAGCGCGCGATGCCCGCTGTGCTCCAGAGACACGGCTTCGAATGGCGTTACCCCGAGCTGCGTCCGGCGCTCGAAGAGGCGCTCGCGCGCGGCTAACTATTGTGCGGGACGCGGGCTCGTCGCCAGCGGTACACGCACGCCGTCCTGCTCGCGAATGCTCGGCGCGGCCGCCGGCGGCGCTGCAGCGGCGTCTGGCCACGGCTCGTACTGCGGGAGCATGACGTTGTTCTCGCGACCGCTCCAATCCCAGGAGCGCCAGCCCGTGATCAGCCGCGCGCCGCGCCGGTACGTGACGTACGCCCAGAACCAGTTGAACACCACGGCGATGCGATTGCGAATCCCGACCAGAAACCAGATGTGCACGAACAGCCAGGCCATCCAGGCGATCCAGCCGGACATCTGCAGCTTGCCGGCCTGCGCGACGGCGCGCGAGCGGCCAATCGTCGCCATCATGCCCTTGTCGCGGTAGTGGAACGCTTCGCGCGGCTCACCGCGGAGCGTGCGCACGATCATGCGTGACGCATGTTTGCCCTGCTGAATTGCCACCTGCGCCACTCCAGGCAGCGCGCTGGTGGTCCCCTCGGGAATCAGTCGCGCGCAGTCCCCGATCGCGAAGACCTCGGGATGACCGGGCACCGAGCAGTCCTGATTCACGACGACGCGGCCCCCGCGGTCGAGCTCCACGCCGAGCTTGCGCGTCAGCCGCCGCGCCATGACGCCTGCCGTCCACAGCACGACGCCGGCCTGCAAGTACTCGTCGCCCGCCAGCACGCCGTTCGCGTCGATGTCTTTCACGACGGTCCCGAGCCGCACCTCGACGCCGAGCTCCTCGAGCTGTTCCTTGGCCTTCCGCGACAGCTTTTCGTCGAAGCCGCCCGCGAGCACGCGATCCACCATCTCGATCAGGATCACGCGCGCTGCGGCCGGATCGATCACGCGAAAGTCTTCCGACAGCACCGTACGGGACAGATCACTGAGCGCGCCCGCGAGCTCCACGCCGGTCGGTCCGCCACCGATGACCACGAACGTGAGCAGCGCCTTGCGCTTCTCCGGATCCGGCTCGCGCTCGGCTGTCTCGAAGGCGAGCAGCACGCGCCGCCGCACCTCGAGCGCGTCCTCGATGCTCTTCATGCCGAGCGCGTGGCGCGCCCAGGTCGCCTCCTTGCCGAAGAAGTTCGTGCGCGCGCCGGCGGCGACGATGAGCGAGTCGTAGTGGAGCTCCGCGCCGTCGTGCAGCGTGACCGTGCGCTGGCCGACGTCGATGTTCGTGACCTCACCGAGCAGCATGTGCGTGTTTTCCTGATCGCGCAGCACGGTGCGGATCGGATACGCAATCTCCGAAGGCGACAGCCCCGCCATCGCCACCTGGTAGAGCAGCGGCTGAAACAGGTGATAGTTCCAGCGATCGACGATGGTGACGCGCACCGGGGAGTCCTTCAGCTCGCGCGCGGCGTTGAGTCCGCCAAAGCCGCCGCCGATGATCACCACGTGCGGCCGCGCCGGATCGGCGTACTCGGGGGTCGAAGTCTCCATGGGCGCTCTTTGAGTAAGCATGCAGCCCAGAGCGGCAAGCCGGTAGTGCCCAGTCAGCCCGGCGACTCGGGTGCGGTTTCCGGGGCATATCCAGGGCACGCGAGCACGGGCAGGGGCGGGTACTTGGGGAAGCGAGGATCTTCCTGCGCTTTGCCACACAGCGTGAAGCGGCTGCCTTTTGCGGAAACAATCGTCCTCGCGTGCTGGCACGCCGCACACAGGCCGACTCTCAGGCGCTCGTCGCTGGTCGTCATGAGGCGCTGCGGCTAGCAGAGTGAAGCAGGCCGAAGCTTGCTGAAACCGACGGCCATGATGTGGGCGTCGTCGCGCGCCACGAGCGCACCGTAACGGCACATTTCGAACAGGGTGCCTTCGCGCGCCGTGCCTTCGGCGTCCAGGTAGCGAACGCGGCCGCCTTCGACGAGGCTCGCAAAGAGCCGCGCTGCGCTGGCGATGCTCGTCAGCTCGCGCGGCGCAGATCCGGCAAACGCGGTGACGCGGTCGCGTTGAGTTCTCACCACGCGACCCCGGCCCGTCCACACGTCCAGCTCGGAGCCGGCCACGAACAAGACGACTCCAGGCGCCGATGGTGCGCCAGCGGCGCTCACGACCACGAACGTGCCGACGCCCGGCTCGCTCCGGCCCGGTCCCCCGAGCCGCTGACGGGCCTGCTCCAAGAGCGGCGGGCTCTGAAACACGAGCGACGCTGCGAGCGTGGGCAAATGACGTCGCGACATGAAGGTCCCGGTGAGGCTAGCACCTCAGCCGGGCGGTTCTTCCCGGCGGCACGGACGGACCTTACGCGAGAGCGGGCAGCGGAAGGCGCAGGCGCTCGAGCAGTTTGCGAAGAAAACGCATGGGGTGACCTCCTGGCGCGCCGGAGTGCGGGGGCAACTCCGGTGTAGGCCGGTGTACGAGGAGGTAGCTACACCCATTCGGCCTCCGGTTCAATATTTTGCATTTTTGCTGGTTTTTCCGCCCTGGCGGCAGCGGTATCCTCTCTGGCCGGATGACCGAAACGAACCGCGGAGCCCGGATTTTGGTGGTGGGCTGCGGTGCCATAGGCGGCGTGATTGGCGGCCGCCTCGCCGAGCTCGACCAAAACGTGAGCGCGCTCACGACGAACGCGCGCATCGCCGAAGCGCTCCGGCGGGACGGCTTCGCGCTGCGTGGAGAAGGCGAGCCGGCGAACGCAAAGCCGCGCGCGGTGTTCGAACACGTGGCCCCGGGGATCGAGGCGTTCGACTTCATCTTGCTCGCCACTCAACCGCCGCAGGTGGAGGAAGCAGCGCGCAGCGTCGCGCACCTCCTGACGGAGAATGGGCGCATGGTCTGCTTTCAGAACGGCCTGTGCGAAGAGCGCGTCGCGAAAATCGTGCCCTCGGAGCAGGTGATTGGCGCGGTCGTCACGTGGGGCGCGTCGACGGTCGAGCCCGGTGTCTACGATCGCACCTCGGCGGGAGGCTTCTCGATTGGACGCCTCGACGGCACCGTGGACGCGCCGCTCGACGATCTGTCCCGCATCCTCGAAGCCGTGGGCCCGGTCACCATCACGCAGAACCTGCTCGGCGCCCGCTTCAGCAAGCTCGCCATCAACTGCGCGATCTCGACCCTGGGCACGATCGGTGGAGACCGACTCGGCGCTCTGCTCCGGCACCGGCACGTGCGCCGGCTGGCCCTCGAGGTCATGACGGAAGTCGTGCACGTGGCTCGCGCCCAGCGCGTGCGCCTCGAGAAAGTGGCGGGAACGCTGGATCTCGAGTGGATCGCGCTCACGGAGGCCGAAATGGCGGCCAGCGGTTCGCCCAATCTCGTCGCGAAACACGGCCTGCTCTTGGCGGTGGGCGCGCGCTACCGGCGCCTGCGCTCGTCGATGCTAGCCGCCATCGAACGCGGCCGCGCCCCGGCGGTGGACTACCTGAACGGCGAAGTCGTGGACCGCGGGGAGCGGCTCGGCATTCCGGCGCCCATCAATACCGCGGCCCGCGACCTGGTGTGGCAAATCGCGCGTGGCGAAGTTCGACCCTCGCACGCCACGCTGCGCGCGCTATACGACCGCACACGGTGATCGCTCGTAGCCTTTTCATTTGCAGCGTGCTGCTCGTCGCGGTCGCGGCGTGCCAAAAGAAACCAGAAGCGCTGCCCGTGCTCGGGCAAATCGCGGAGTTCCGGCTGACGGATCAGACGGGACGCGCCGTGAGCGCGCAAGACTTCCGCGGCAAGACCTGGGTCGCGGCGTTCATGTTCACGCGCTGCCCGACGATTTGCCCGCGCATCACGCGCCGCATCCAGGAGCTGCAAGCGCACGCGAAGCAGGCGCAAACGCCGCTCACGCTCGTGAGCTTCACGGTGGACCCCGAGTACGACACGCCGGCGGTGCTCACTCGGTACGCGGGTGAGTTCAAGCTCGACACGTCGAACTGGCGGCTACTCACCGGGGACATCGAAGTTATCAAGAAGACGTCCATCGAGAGCTTCAAGATGGCGCTCGACGGGCAACCGGACAGCGCCGCGGATCACCTGGGTCTCGTGCACGGGTCACACCTGGTGCTGGTGGACGGCAAGCTCCAGATCCGCGGATTTTACCGGAGCTCAGACGGCGACGTCGTGAAGCGTCTGGTGAGTGACGCCAAACGTCTGAGCTCCGAGTAGCGCGCCGCGATTATTCGCCGAAGTAGCCGGCGATGCCGGCCGTGATGCCGTAGCTCGTGAACTTCTGGTCTTCTTCGGCTGTTGCGCCGTCTGATTCCGTTTCGCTGCTGCCGCTGAGGCCAAGGTCGAGGAAGGGACCGACGAGGAATGCAAAGTGCTCGAACGGGGAGATTACGAGGTTGCCTTCGACCGTCAATTGGAGCGAGTTACCCGAGGTCTCACTGTCGTTTACGTCTCCGTTGTCCCCGGAAAACGACGTGAAAGCGATGCCACCGCGCGGCCAAATGGCAAACGTATCGTCGAACGCGTACGCATACCCGACTCGGGGATTGATGTAGATCGCCGTCTGCGACCCCTGGTCAGTCGAGTCTTGTCCGTTGTCGAACTCAGCGGATCCCCTCAGTACGAATAACGATCCGCCAACGCTGAGGCCGTCGGTGACCAGGTAGTCGAAGCCGAGCCTTGGGATAGACGAGGGCGAACCGCTGCCGTCGCTGCCGAGCAGAGCGATGCGCGTGACGGAAGTCGTTTGATCGTCGTCGGCACCGTCTGGTGTGACCTTGATTTTGTCGAAAAACAGACCCGTGATGCGCTCGGCGCCGATCACGAACTGCCCTTGATTGCCGATGTTCTCGATCTCCTGCGCGGCCGCTGGGTTTGCCAGGAGCGCAGACGTTCCGAGAGTGGCTGCCAGTACAAGCATGGAGTTTCTGAATTTCATTCGAAGAGTCCTCGCTGAATGCCTAACTGGTGGACGAGCTTAGTCCCTGCTGCATGCAACAGAGAAGCAATTAGCGGCGCTTCGAGTCACTGCGCGCGTGAGTGCGTGCATGCGTTCGCACCTTGGAGACGCTAGCTGCCGACCACGCGCAAAAGCGCGTCAACGCGTTCGCACCTTTGCTCGGCACTGTTGCAAGAAAGCGTCACGTGCCCGAGCTTCCGACCGGGTCGCGGCGCTTTGCCGTACAGGTGCAGGTGCGCACCGGGCACGCTGAGCACGTGCGCGCGCTCGGGCAGAGTGCCGATCAGGTTCAGCATCGCGGAGTAGCCGCGCGGCTGCGTGGAGCCCAGCGCAAGCCCGAGAATGGCGCGCAAGTGATTTTCGAACTGGCTGACGTCGGCGCCTTCTGTCGTCCAGTGGCCGGAGTTGTGAACACGCGGTGCCATTTCGTTGGCGAGCAGTTGGCCGCCCGCTTCGAACAGCTCGAGCGCGAGCACGCCGACGTAAGACAGCGAGTCCAGGAGCCGGCTCGCGTACTCTTCCGCGGCGCGCTGCAGCTCGTCCGTGACGTGCGGTGCGGGCGCCTGGCTCAGGTGCAGGATGCCGTGCTGGTGCTCGTTCTGAATCAAGGGATAGTACGCGAGCTCGCCGCGGCTGCTGCGCACGGCGATCAAGCTGAGCTCGCGTTCGAACGGCACGAACGCTTCGACGATCAGCGGCACTGCGCCGAGCCGTTGCCAGAGCGCTGCTGGGTCTGCCGCGTCGCGGAGCACCAGCTGGCCTTTGCCGTCGTAGCCCAGAGTGCGCGTCTTGATCAGCGCCGGTAGCCCGATCTCACGGAGCGCGTCCGCGAGCTCCGCCGCCGACTCGGCGTTGGCGAAGCGTGCCGTCGGGATGCCGAGGTCGCGAAAGCGTGTCTTTTCGTGCCAGCGGTCGCGCGCGACTTCGAGCGCGCGCGGCGGCGGATACACGGGCACGCGCTCGGCGAGCCACGCAGCAGCGGCCGCAGGCACATTTTCGAACTCGTACGTGACCACGTCGCATTGCGCGAGGCGCCCGAGCGCTGCGGCGTCCGTGTACTCCGCGACGACTTGTTCGGCCACGTGAGCGCCGGGCGACTCCGGCGTCGGGTCGAGGAGCAGACAACGCACGTCGAGCGGGTAACCGGCGAGCGCGAGCATTCGCCCGAGCTGGCCGGCGCCCAGGATGCCGACTTTGAGTGAAGACGCGCTGGACATGAGTCGGCTCGGCGTGCTCAGGGCTCTTGCCTGGGATCACTGCTGGCGAGCACGCTCTCCGTCTGCGTCTTGCGATAGCGCTTCAGGGCTGCGCGCACTTCCGGGTACTTGTTCCCGAGGACGGCTGCGGCGAGGAGCGCGGCGTTGATGGCACCCGCACGGCCAATCGCCAGCGTGCCGACGGGAATGCCGGCGGGCATCTGCACGATCGAGAGCAGTGAATCGACGCCGTTGAGGGTCTTGGACAGCACGGGGACGCCGAGCACTGGCAGCTCGGTCTTGGCGGCCGCCATGCCCGGCAGGTGCGCCGCGCCGCCGGCTCCGGCGATCAGCACTTCCAGGCCGCGAGCCGCCGCGCCCGCTGCGTACTCGAACAGAAGGTCCGGCGTGCGATGTGCGGAGACGATACGCACCTCGTGCGGGATACCGAGCTCATCCAGGGTTTCCGCGGCGTGGCGCATGGTCTCCCAGTCGGAACGGGATCCCATGATGACGCCGACCAGGGGTGCGGGGGGTGTTAGGGCCAAGGCCGGGCGGAATGTAGCTTGCCCGCTGTGGGCCGCTCAAGAGCTAGCCAGCTAACGCGACACCATTTGGTGTGCTAATGCTTGAAATATGCGCCAGTCGCTCCCGTACGACATGTTCGACTTGGCCCGCAGCGCCGAAGAGGCGCGCCGGCTGGGCAAAATCGAGAACATCTACCACAAGGGCCAGAGCCTGGTCTGGGATGGCAAGACGGTCCTCGACGAGCTCTGGACCCGACATGGAGGTTCCGGGCTCAAGCCGGAGCAAAAGCAGGCAGCGCAGCGCGTGCTCGGCAACATCATGTGGGGCGAGCTCGCGGCCTGGAAGATCGCGGCGCGCCTCGCGGACGAGCTCGAGCCGCTGGAAGCACGCATGGCAGCCACGAGCCAGGCGCACGACGAAGCGCGCCACTTCTACGTGATGCATGACTACTTGCAGAGGGCGTGCGGCGACTTCCCGCGCAGCATGAGCAAACAATCCGAACGGCTGGTGACGGCGGCGATCAACGCGGACACGATGCCCAAGAAGCTGATCGGCATGCAGCTTCAAATCGAGTCGTCGGCGCTCACGATTTTTCATGCGCTGCGCGAGTCGAAGGTGTGCCCGGTGCTCACCGATCTGCTCACGTATTACGAGAAGGACGAGGCGCGGCACGTCGGCCTCGGCGTCCAGCTCCTGCCGACCTTGATGAAGAAGATGGGGCCCGCCGAGAGCGTGGCGTTCACGACGTTCTCGTTCAAGGTGGCGTGGTTTTCGATCATGGCGCTCAAGGGCTCCGACGACGATCTGCGCCTGCTCGGGGTCGATCCGCGGCGCGTGGCGATCCTGGGCAAATCGAAGCAGATGCTCGTCTTCGAAGAGCTGTGGAAGCTGGTGCCGAACAACCGCACCAACATCGGCGAGTACGTCAGCAACGCCATGGAGGCGGTCGCGGAGGTGCTCTGGCCTGACCCCAAGGCGGATCCCTCGAAGCTCGCCCGCGCGCGGCGCGTGCTCGCGACCTTGAAGGACGGCCTGCAGACGATAGAAACCGTGCTCTCGCCCGACGGCGAGTCGCGGACGCCGAATCGCCGGCGTGTTCCGTCCTCGACCCTGATGAATTAGTCGCTAACCCATCGCCGTCTCTTGCTATGACGCTCTCGGGAGTCGAGAGCCATGGCCAGAATCGTTCATGCGGTACGTAGCGGACTTTATCTGAAGCGCGCTCTGGCGTTGACCTTGCTGGGGGTTCCCGTGGCGTGCTCTGCCGGCGCGCAACGGGGCCCGGCGGCGGCGCCGGCCACGACGGAGCCCAGCGCAGCGCCGGCCACGACGGAGCCCGCCACGACGCCTGCCGAGTCGCCTGCGTCGCCCGGCGCGGAGCCAACGCCCAAGGACGAAAAAGAGATCTCGGCCCAGGACGCCGGGGCGTGCCCGGCAGACATGAAGCTCGTCTCCGGCGAGTACTGCACCGACGCGGAGCACGAGTGCCTGAAGAGCTGGTACGACCCTTCGAACAAGAAGACGGTGTGCGAGAAGTTCGCCGAAACCAGCCGCTGCACCGGCAGCAAAGTGCCGAAGCGCTTCTGCATCGACACCTACGAGTGGCCGAACGTCAAAGGCGAGCGTCCCGAGGTGATGAACCGCTTCCACCAGGCGCAGATCAAGTGCGCAGCTGTCGGCAAGCGCATGTGCACGGAGAGCGAGTGGACGCTGGCGTGTGAGGGCCCGCAGATCAAACCGTTTCCGTACGGCTACACGCGGGACACCAACAAGTGCCACGGCGACATGAAGTGGGACGGCCCGAACATGCCCAAGGTGGCGCGTCGCGATCCGGACGAGCTCGCGCGCTTGTGGCGCGGCGTGCGCAGCGGGCAACCGGAGTGCGTGAGCGACTATGGCGTGTACGACTTGCCGGGAAACGCCGACGAAGTGGTGGCGAGCGAGCAAGTCGACGCCGGCTGGAGGGGCAAGTTCGACAGCGTGCACAGCGGCGGCCCCTGGTACAGGGGCGTGCGCAACCAGTGCCGTCCCAAGATCTACACGCACAACGAGGGCTTCTATTACTACTTCTTGAGCTTCCGCTGCTGCGCGGAGCCCGACGGCAAGCCCACCGAGCCCCGCACGCCGAAGCAGCTCAAAGCCGGCTGGAAAATCGAGAAGGTGGAGCGATCAGCGGGCTACAGCATCGCGCAGATGCGCGAGAAGCTCGAGCTCAAGAAATCCGGCAAGTGCGAGTGCAAGGCGCACGACGTTCTGTGCAAGACCATGTGCGGCACATTGCTCGGCCCAGACGCCAAGGACGCGAAGTAGGAGGTCAGCGTACCGCTCAGCGCTTCTTGCCGAGCCAACGCGCCGCGAACCCCGCAGCCACGCCGGCCAGGATGTCGTCCGCCATGATGCCGAGGCCGAGCGGTTTGGCGTATTGCGCGCGGTCGATAGGGCCAGGCTTCGTGATGTCGAAAACACGGAACAACACCAGCGCCGCCAGCTGAATGGCCAGGCTTTTGCGCCGGACGATGCCGAGCGCGATCAGCGTCCCCGCGACTTCATCGATGACGATGCTCTGCGGGTCCTTCTCACAGAGAATCGTAGCCCTGCGCCCCGCCGCCCAGATGCCCGCGGCCGTCAGAGCGGCGACGATCAAAGCGTGAGGCACCGGCGCAGCTCTGGAGAGCACCCAGTGCACGGGCAACGCTCCGAGCGATCCCATGGTTCCGGGGGCGCGCGGGACGCGGCCGCAACCAAACCAGGTAGCGAGGAGCTCGGCGACGCGATCGGGCGTGCTGGCGGCGGCATGGGCCTGTGCCGTGCTTTCGGCGCGAGGCGCGGCTCCGTTGGTGCTTGCTCCGGCGGGTTGTGGAGTAGAGTCTTGGGTCATGCGGAGGCGAACGTCTCTCGGTCTTTTGACGGTAGGGTGTCTAGTAGCAAATGCGGGGTGCCAGAAGCTGCGCTCGCTCACGGAGGGCGAGAAATCCCCAGAAACTGACGCGGCAGCTGCGCCCGCGCAAGCCCAGCCAGCGGTCAGCAGTGGCGAACGCCTGGGGGATGCGGAAGCGGTGTGTCAGGTCGAATCTCACAAGGTGTGGGGGAAGCACGCGAACCGCCGCACTGGGATCACCGCGACTCGTTTCGGCGAGCGGGTGGCGCTCGGAGTGGCGCTCGGCAATCAACCGCATGTTCTCGTAGTCGAACCCTCGGGGGAGGCCAAGCTGGTTCGCCTCTCGGCGCCTGCCGGCACCCCGCTCGCCAAGGACATCCCAGCCGCTCAAGGCGCGCGTGATTTGCAGCGAGTCACGCCGGTGATGATCGGCGATCGCCTGAGTGGTTACGCGGACTACCGGGACAAGCACAAGAGCGAACGCCGCCGAATCGCGTGTGAGCCCGTCGAATCGAACGCGCCGCTCCTGGTGTTCGACGGCAAGCCGACCTTCAGCGAAAAGGACGCCGCCAAGGCAGCCCAGCCGAAACCGGCCGCCGGTCGGACGGATGCGGCGGCGGCTTCGGCGCCTGCAGCTCCAGCTTCTGTGCAGGGCGACGCGTCCGCGGCGGTGCCGCCGGCCGAGAGACGCCGCGTGCTCGCCGGCGCCGTGCGCCGCGCTCTACGTGCTGCGGGATCGAACAGCAGCGCTGACGCGAGCGCGCAGGACGCTGCACCGCCGCCGCCACCGCCACCGCCACCGCCACCGGTCGTTGCCGACGCGGCGCCGGCGGCGCCCGTCGCGAACAAGCCGGTGAAGGAGCTGCGCGACTGTCGGAGCTTCGTATCATCGGACGGACGCAGTGTGTGGGGATTGGGCGCCCAGCTGCACGGTGAGCCCCAAGCCGGCAAGATGAAATGGAGCATGCGTCTCATCGTCCTGCCGTCGCGTGGCGCGGCCGAGCAGGTCGTCCACAGCGTGGCATTGCCCGACCCTCCAAAGGAGCTGCATACGTTCGAGTCCCCCGCCGCCGAGCAGCTGCGTGACGGGTCGTACGCGCTGGCAGCGCGTTATCGCGGAGCTCTGTTGGCCTGGACTCTCACACCGGGCAAACAGAAGCGCGGCGCCATGCGCACGTACGGCGGAGGGTACCCAACGCTCGTGCACTTCATTCCAGACGGCATGGACTACCTGATGGTCACGTCGCAGAAGATCGACGGTGAACGTTACGAGCTCCGCCACGGCCGGATCGACGTCAACCGCGCGGCGCTGCCCGACTCGCTCGCGAAGCCCGCAGTCGAGGGCGCAGCGTCCCTGTCCGAGCCGAGCGTGGCACGCGTCGGCAAGCAGCGCTGGCTGTCGTACCAGGCCGGCGAGCGGCGCGAAGGGCAGCTGATGCTCACGCCCGTCGATGCGGCGATGACACCCGTGGGCCGTCCGTACGCGCTCACGGAAGGAGAGCGCAGCGTGTACGAGTCCCTGGTGCTGGGTCTGAAAGGGGACCGCTTGCTCGCCGTGTTCCTGCAGAACTCCGACGACGGCGCGGAGCTCGTGAGCGAGGTGCTCCATTGCACCGTAAAGAGTTGAACTGCCGAGAATGCCCGGGCGGACGCTGTACCTGATCTGTTGAACACGTCCGCACCGGCGCGTGGCGTTTTTGTGACGTTAACGGCGCCATTATCGCATTGATGCGTCGAAGCGCGCTGGCACGGCAGCTGCAGATACCGGGTCGGACGCTGCAATCGCGGATGGAACACCGCGACTTCGCACAACGACCAGGAGTCACCATGCGAGCAATCAGTGCCGGTCAACCGCTACGTGACACGGCGAATCACGGCTGGGTCCACACGCTGGCGCGTGCGGGGTACGCGGCCAAGGGTGTGGTGTACTTGCTGGTTGGAATCCTCGCTTTTCAGGCGGCCACCTCCGGGGGAAAGCCGGCCGGCAAGGAAGGAGCCACGCGCGAGATCGGGAACCTTCCGTTCGGAGACGCGCTGCTGGTCCTGACGGGCATCGGGCTCGGTGGCTACGCGCTCTGGCGCTTGATCAGCGCGGTCTTCGATCCGGATCACGAGGGCACGGATGCCAGCGGCATCGTCCGCCGGGTCGGTTACGGGGTGAGCAGCGTCGTGCACGCCAGCCTCGCGGTGGCCGCGTTTCAGCTCGGGCTCGGGCAAGGGAGCGGTGGCGGCGACCAAACGAACGTCTGGATTTCCAAGGTGATGGCGGAGCCGTTCGGATCGGTCGCCGTGATCATCGCGGGCGTCGCCATCCTCGCGGTTGCCGCGACTCAGTTGTGGCAGGCGGCGACGGGACGCATTCGCGAGCTCCAGCACTTGCACATGACTTCTCGGCAGCGCGAGTGGGCCGTTCGCATGGGCCGGCTTGGCTTGGCGGCGCGTGGCGTGGTGCTCGGCATCATTGCAATCTTCATGGCGAAGGCCGGGCTCGAGTCGGATGCCGGCCGCGCGAAGGGTATGGGAGAAGCCCTGCAACAGCTGCAAGCAGAGCCTTCCGGCGGTGTGCTGCTCGGGCTCGTGGCAGTGGGTCTCGCCTGTTACGGAGCCTTCATGCTGTTCTGCGCGCGCTTCCGTCACCTGTCGCGCGTGTGACCGGCCCGACTCCCGACCGGACTGTCCCGCGCGCCGGGCGCGGATCGCGAGCTCGAGTGTTTACTCGGGCTCGTCGAGTTCGCAGCGCTGGGGACGCGCTACCATCGCTTCGCCCTCGTCGACCCAGTTCGCGTTGTTGCTCCAGCGCAACTTCGCGTCGTCGAGCTTCCCGACAAACTTCATTTCGCAGTTCAGCACGAAGCGGACGAGCTTTTTCGTGGGACCTGTGCCGGGCGGCTCGCGGTGCAGCCGCATGGCGACCACCGGGTCGTTCCACAATCCGGCGACGAAGATGAGCTTGTCGTCCGGCACCGTGCGATAAGGCTGGATGACGTTCGCCTTGTTGTCGTCGAGCGGCGCAGCGGCCGGCGGCGGCCAGACTTCTTTCTCCGACTTGTAGGCGCAGCGCGCGCCGTCCACCGTCGCGGGCGAAGCGCACGTCAGAAGGTTGTAGTCGGCCGTGATGACCGTCAGCCGCACGTTGGAGACGGTGCCCGGTTGCCATGCGCTCACGTTGTGAGGACTTGGCCCCTTTCGCTCGATCCAGCTGCCGATCGGCGAAAATGGCAGCATTATCAAGGCGCCGATCATGATCATGGCCGTCGAGAACCGGCCGCTGGCCACGGGAATAGGGTCGTCATCGCGTTGCCGGGGGCGGCGGCGAACTCCCGGCCGCTCCTCCCGGTCCGCCGAACGTGGGCTCGCGGCCGAAGAGCCGGCATCCCGCTTCACACTCGAACTAGCCATCGAGCGGGCTTGATACCGCAAATCGGCTCGCAAGCCCACGGCCTCGAGGGAGCAGCGGTGGACCCGGAGGTCCCGACGCGGGGAGTCACACTGAAATCTTCCGGTGGCTTGCTTGTTGCGCGGGGCCCCGCGACTCTTGGGGAATGAGAGCACTTTCATTGAGCCTGCTGGCCTTCGCGGGCTTTTCGGCGCTCGTTACCCCGGCTCGCGCGGACAGCCTGTCCACTGAAGCGGCGGCGGTATTCGAGTTGAACGAACGCTTCGTCACGGGACTCAGTCAGACTACCTCGTTCGCCCCGCTTCCGGATGGACGCATGGTCATCACCCAGAAGACGGGTGAGGTGCTGGTGCGGCGCACCGACGGCACGCTCGAGAATGCGGGCCGCTTCAGCGTGGACTCGGGGAGCGAGAAGGGCCTCTTGAACGTGCTGCCGCATCCGAGCTTTTCGAGCAACGGTCTGCTGTATTTTTACTACTCGCTGCCCAACGGGGACGGCGGCAATCGCGATCGGGATCGGCACCGCGTCTCGACCGTTCAGCTCGGTACGAACAACCGGCTCGACATGGGCACGCTGCGCGAGCTCGTGAAGGACCTGTACGGCCCTGCGAACCACGACGGCGGCGCGCTGGCGATCGGTCCGGACGGCAAGCTCTACATCGGTGTGGGGGACACCGGCTGCAATTCCCAGCAACTGGTCGAACCCGTGTACGACCCCACGAACTACTACGCGACCTGTTTATCGAACGGCAACGGCAAGATCCTGCGCGTGAATCTCGATGGAACCATCCCGAGTGACAACCCGCGCGTGGGCGCCACGGTCACGGCGTGTGGCCCGAGCTGCGGAGCGGTGCCAACAGGAACCGCGCCCGCTAGAGAAGACATCTGGGCTTGGGGATTCCGAAACCCCTGGCGTTTTTGGTTCGACTCACGAACGGGCAACCTGTGGCTGGGAGACGTCGGAGAGCGATCCTACGAAGAGATCAACGTCATCCCACAAGCCAACAAGGGGAAACACTACGGCTGGCCGTGGCGCGAAGGGCGCAAGGGGCATCCGCGCACCACGTGCAACCAATCCACTCCCGGTTCGGGCGATTGCGTGGAGCCCGCGTACGTCTGCCGGCAAGGCGTGTTCGCAGATGAGCAGGTCCAGGATCTGTGTCGCTCCATCATTGGCGGGTTCATCATGGACAGCTGCCAATGGCCCGCGCCCTTTCGCGGCCGTTATTTCTTCGCGGACAGCGCGCTGGTCCCTTCGCCGCTGTGGTCGCTCGATGTCGCGGGTGATCGCAGTGGAGTCGTCGCTCAGAGCCGTCGCAATTTCCTGACGGCGACGCAGGGGATCGTGCATCTGGCGCCCGGCAACGACGGCGCTCTTTACTATGCCGTGCACGGCAATCACATCGGCCGCGTCGCGCCCAAAACTCCCGCGACCTGTCCGGACGGCGGCGCCGCGGGAGCCGGCGGCTCTGCGGGTGCAGGAGCAGGTGGCGCTGCGGGGGGCGCCGCGGGCAACGGCGGCGCCTCCGGCACCGCGGGCGCCGGAGCAAGCGCCGGACGGGCGGGATCGAGATCGACACCGGGCGACGACTCGGACGACGGCTGCGGCTGCCGGATCCCACGCTCGCCCGCGCAACGTACGGCGTTGATCCTGGCGCTGATCGGCGGCTCCGTCCTCGTCGCGCGCCGCAGGCGCAAAGCGCGGCAGCCGCGCGGGCACTAGATCCTCGGCCCTCGCGGATTGGTGTAGGCTCGCGAGCGATGGGCGCGATTGCCGACGTCTACCGGAAAACCAAGAAAACGCCCGATCTGTTCTGGAACACGTACGTCTGTCGTCCGCCGGCTGCGGCCGTGGTGTACGGGCTCAGCCAGACGCGCGTCACCCCGAATCAAATCACGCTCGCCGCTTTCGTGCTGGCGGTCGTGGCCTCGGTGTTGATCGTCTTCGCTCCGGGTTACTGGGGGGTGCTGCTCGGCGTGGTCGTCTTCGAGTCGTCGTACGTGCTCGACTGCGCCGACGGCATGCTCGCGCGCTGGCGGGGCATCCAATCGACACGCGGGCACCTGCTCGATTTCTTGATGGACGAAATCAAAGCGTTCCTGATTCTGGCGGCAGTTTCCGTGCGGCTGTTCCTGGATCACGCGGATGTGCGCTACCTGCTGTTGGGGATCGCGGGGCTGGTCTTCGTGGCGACCGGCATCGCCATCACCACGTTCCAGCGCCGCCCGGAGATCGTGCAGCCCGCGTCGCCCGCCGTGCAGCCGGCGCCGCCCAGGAGCCTGCTGCTGCGTGCCGTCGCAGCGGCGGAGCGGGTCGCCAAGTTCGTCATTCACTATCCGTCGTACATTTTGTACGCCGCGTTGCTCGGTCGCCTGGAGCTGTACTTCTTTCCGTACATCGCCGTGAACGCCCTGTATGCCGCCCGGGCGTGGACGAGCGTGGCCCTGCGCTTTGGTCGCGAATGAGGGGATTTCGCGCGCGGGCGCCCAGCCCGTGACGCAGGCCTAAACCCGCGTTCGGCATCGACAATCGGTCGTTCGTCTAAATTTCGTCCGAGATCAGCCGCTTGGGCCGATCGTATGGCCCTCGATCCCACCCCCAAAAGTGGCAGTCGCGACGCCTCTGCCTTCGCGCGCTGGCTGGCCCGACCCGAGCACATGAGCCGGGTGCTGGCGGCGTGTGTGCTGGCTATCGGGCTCGCCGTCATGATCGGCTGGCTGCTGCGGCTGCCGGTCTTGGTGCAGGGGCTGCCCGGAAGCGCCGGGATGGTGTTCAACACCGCCCTGGTGTTCGCGGTGTACGGGGCCGCGCTGTTGCCGCCGGCACACGTCCCGTGGCGGCGTCCCGTGCAGATCGCCGCTGCGGTCTCCGGGATGACGCTCTCCGCCCTGGTGCTGTCGCAATACGCGCTGCACCGAGACTTCGGTATCGACACGCTCGTCTGCGACGCGTGGCTCGCCGACTCGAATCCGACCCCTGGCCGCATGGCGCCGAGCACGTGCCTCGCGTTCGAGCTCGCCGGTGTGGTGCTGCTGCTCTTGAACAAGCGTCCGAGCCAGCGGCTGGTCGTGGCTCTGCGCGTGCTGCTCGGCTCGCTGGGTGCCCTGGCAGCGCTCGGCGTAGCTGGCTACGCCCTGCGCCTGGAGCTCGTGCACGGGTGGCTGCAGGTGGTTCGCATGGCGCCCACCTCCGCGCTCGTGCTGATCTTGCTGGTGATCTCCTTGCGCCAGGCGAGCCACACCCTGCCGTCGGTGCGCGAGTCGCTCGCGACGCGCGACGATCGCGGCATCGGCATCACGTCTGCGGTGATCTTGACCGTGGTGGCGTTGACGGCCGGCGTGGCTGGCTTCTCGTCCATGCAGTACGCGAGCGAACAATCCACGGCTCGCGCGCTGAGCCTTGCGCTCGAGAATCGCGTTCGCAACATCGAAACGGAGCTCGCGAACGAGGTGCGGCGTACGCGCCTGCTCGCCTCCAAGGTGGCGCTGCGCGCGGCGGTCCGAGAGGCATCGACGCAGGCCATGCGCGCTGAGTTGGAGCGCATGCTCGACGTATCCTACGGCTATCTGGCCGTCGTCGACGCCTCGGGGACGGTGCTGGCGGACGTCGGGCGCGAGGCGCAGGCGGCGCTCGAGGTTCCTCTCGACGTCGGCGTACCGGCCACGCTGCGTTGGCAGAACGGGCTGGCGTTGAAGCTCGAAGTGCCGATCGTCGAGGGGAACGAGAAATTGGCGCGCCTGCGCGCGGTGATCCCGCTACCGGACACTACCGAGCTGCTCGAGCATCCGCGCGCCGTGGGCAAGAGCGCGATCTTCGACTTGTGCACGCCGCAAGACACGAAAACGGTGTGTTTCCCGAACACGGCGGACCGCCATCCGACGACCCGACCGCTCTGGAAACAGAGCCAGCTCGTGCCCATCGGACACGCGCTCGCGGGTGGAAGTGGCGTCCTGACGAACGTCGTGGATACGCGCGGCAAGTTGGTGGTCGCCGCGTACCGCCGGCTGCCGAATAGTCAGCTCGGCGTGGTCTTGAAAGTGGACGCCCAGGAGCTGTATGCGCCGATCTCGCATCGGCTCAAACACATGCTGCCGCTCTTGCTGGTGTTGATCGCCGGCGGTGTGCTCTTGCTGCGCGCGAACGTGTCGCCTTTGATTCGGCAGATCGTGTGCTCCGAGCAGCGCGCGCTCGCGGCGATTCGAGACCTGATGCGGGGCGAACGGCAAACGCGTGCGATCGTCGATGGTGTTTCAGACGCGATCATCACCATGGACCAATCCGGCGTGATCACTTCCTTCAATCCAGCGGCGGCGCGTATCTTCGGCTACGAGGCAGAGGAGGTGGTCGGGCAAACACTGAAGATCCTGCTCACGCCCGAGAGCTACAATCGGCACAACGCGGACCTGCTGCGCTGCGCGGCAGACGTGGAACGCGGTCCGAGCGTCGGCAGCGTCGAGCTCGAGGCGCGCAGCAAGCAGGGCACCGCCATTAGCGTGGAGCTTACCGTCAACGAAATCCGCGCCGGAGAAGGGCGTTTCTTCGTGGCAGTGTTGCGTGACGTCAGTGAGCGACGGCGGACCGAACGGCTCAAGAACGAGTTCGTCGCGACGGTGAGTCACGAGCTTCGGACCCCGCTCACCTCCATCCGGGGGTCGCTCGGTTTGATCGCTGGGGGCGTACTGGGGCCGGTGCCGTTGGAAGTGCAGCGGCTCGTCGGCATAGCACACGACAACAGCGAACGACTGGTCCGGCTGATCAACGACATCCTCGACATCGAGAAGATCGAGGCAGGACGCATGCAGTTTCGCTTCGATGCCGTCGAGCTCAAGGGGCTCGTCCGGCGGACGATCGATGGCACGTTGGGATACGCCGAGCAGTTTGGGGTCTCGTTCGAGCTCGAGAGTGAGTTCGTCAGCGCCGGCGTGGTGGTGGATGCCGATCGCATCCATCAGGTGCTCTCGAACCTGCTCTCCAACGCCGTGAAGTATTCGCCGCGCGGCGGGAAGGTGCGTGTCTCGCTGCGCGCGCGGCACGAGCTCGTGCGTGTATCCGTGAGCGATGACGGGCCCGGTATTCCGGAGACCTTTCACGCGCACATTTTTGGCAAGTTTTCACAGGCCGACGCTTCGGACTCGCGCGCCAAGGGTGGAAGCGGCCTCGGTTTGAGTATCGCCAAGTCCATCGTCGATCGCCATGGCGGAGATATCGGTTTCGAGTCCGAAGTCGGACGCGGCACCACGTTTTACGTAGACCTGCCTGGCTGCCCCTGGCCCAAGTCTCGTCCGCGTCGCGAGGGCTCTTCCTCCTCCTTCCGGCGTGTGTTGTTCAGCGCGCCGCGGATCTTGCATGTCGAGAACGACGAACAGAGCCGGGAAGTGGTGGCTACGATGCTCGAGCCCATCGCGCACGTCGTGGGCGCGCCCAGCCTGGCCGCCGCGCGGCGCGCGCTCACGAACGAACGCTTCGATCTGGTGCTGCTCGATTTGAAGCTGAGTGACGGGGCGGGGCAGACGCTGATCGACGAGCTCGAGCGCGCGCCTGGTTCACGCGCAAAAATCGTGATATTTACAGCGCAAGAGGGAGAGCTCGATGCGAACGTCATCAGTCGGGTCGATCAGGTTCTCGTCAAGGCCCGGATTTCGGAAGAGCAATTTCAAACGACAATTCTCGAGCTGCTGAGGGAACGCGCGGACCGGCTGAGCGCGGTGAGTTGATGGCACGTCGTCTCAAGAACATCCTGTACGTCGAGGACGAGCCGGATATCCAGGTCGTCGGCAAGCTCGCGCTCGAGAGCGTCGGTGGTTTCACGGTTCGGGTCTGCGACCGCGGCGCACAAGCTCTGGCTTTGGCCCGGCAAGATCCCCCGGACCTGATCTTGCTCGACGTCATGATGCCGGAGCTGGATGGGCCGAGCACGCTGCGAGCCCTGCGCCAGGAGCCAGCGCTGGCCGCCACTCCGGTCATCTTTTTGACTGCCAGAGTCGCGGCGGACGAAGTCATGGGGTACCGTGCTCTGGGCGCGATCGGGGTGATAGCCAAGCCGTTCGATCCCATGCAGCTGGCAGCGAACGTCACACGCATCTGGAACGAGCAACATGGCTGAGCCGCACAGCGACTTCCAGCGTGAGCTCAGTCGGTTGCGCGAGCTGTTCGTCGCCGGCCTCCGTGACAAGAGCGCCGATCTGAGCCGTACCTATCGCGTGTGGGTGCAAGACGGGAGCGGCGGTGACTTGCTGCATCGAAAGATCCACGCGCTCACGGGAGCCGGCGCCACTTACGGGCTCGCGAGCGTCAGTGAAGCGGCGCGGGACGTGGAGCTGCACCTGTCGGGCATGCTGAGCGGAGCGGTGGCCCGCACGCGCGAGGAGCTCCTCGCGCTGGATCTCCGCTTCGCGGTGCTGCTCGAGACCGTGCGGGAATGCAGCGGCGTGGATGCCGCTGGCCCGTTGTCCGGCGTCGCCAAGCGTGACGAGGCCAGCAAGGCCGCGGTATTCCTGTGTGCCGATCGCGCGAACGTGTCCGATTGTCTCGAGCCGCTGCGTCAAGCCGGCTATCAGTGCCACGTCGCCACGAGCGCGGCCGACGTCGAGCTCACGACCGCGGCGACCGTGCTCGTGCTCGACGAATCGTTTTGGGAGGGCGCCAGCAAAGAACGTCTGGCAGCGCTTCCCGGCGAAGTGCCGCGGGTGTTCTTGACGCGCGATGGCGGCGTCGCCGCTCGGCTGCGCGCCGTGCGTCTCGGGGCGAGGGACGTGCTCAAGCCGCCGCTCGGTGCGAGCGCCATCCATCGGCTCGACGAGCTGCTCCTGCTGGATCTCCAGCAGCCGTACCGCGTGTTGATCGTCGAGGACAACGCGCAGCTCGCGCGCTTTTACGCTGCGGCCCTGCGCTCGGCAGGGATGATCGTCGAAGTCGTGCACGATCCTCTCGAAGTCATGCAGCCGCTGCATGCATTTCGTCCGGAGCTCGTGCTGCTCGACTTGAACATGCCCGAGTGCAACGGCATCGAGCTGTGCACCGTCCTGCGGCAACAAGACGAGTGGATCAGCGTGCCGATCGTGTTCGTTTCCGGGGAGACCAGCTGGCAGAAGCAAGCAGCAGCGATGAGCGCCGGCGGGGACGACTTCTTGCTCAAGCCCGTTTCTCCGGACCAATTGGTCGCGGCGGTGCTGCACCGCGCTCGTCGCTTGCGACGGCTGGGCGGGTACATCGGCCGTGACAGCTTGACGCGGCTCTTGAACCACGCCGCTTACAACGAGCGGCTGAGTATGGAATTTTCACGCGCCCGGCGCGACAAGCGGCCGCTCAGCGTCGCGGCGCTGGATCTGGATCACTTCAAGGCCGTGAATGACACGCACGGTCACCCGGCGGGCGATCGTGTGCTGTGCCGCTTGGCGAGGCTGATGCAGGAGCGCTTCCGCCAGACCGACGCCGTCGCGCGCGTGGGCGGTGAGGAGTTTGCGGTCATCCTGCCCGGCGCCAATCACATGAACGCCCTCGCGCTCATGGAAGAGATGCGCAAGGGCTTTCAAGAACTGGTGCACACCTCGGATTTCGGCGAGTTTCGGGTCACGCTGAGCTGTGGAGTGGCGGAGCTCGGGGCACAGAGCAGCGCAGAGGAGTTGCACGCGCTCGCGGACAAGGCGCTGTATCGGGCCAAACGCGAAGGTCGCAATCGCGTGACGCTGCCTCCGTGAGCGATCAGTCCGCGCCGCCGAAGAGCGCGCGTTGCTCGGCCTCGAACGCGCTCACTACCCGCTGATCGTGCAGGCTGCTCGGTTCCCCGCGCAGGGAGGCGAGCTCCCCGGGCAGCGCGAATAGGCCTGGCAGCGCGGCTGGCGTCAGAAAGCGCAAGCCGTCCGGAAGCGCGCGGGGAAGCGTCAGGGGCCGGTGCGAAAACAAAATGAACCCCCAGTCGCCGACGCTCGGCAATGGCGCCCGGTACGCGAGCGTGCGAAGCCCCGCGGCTTCCAGCGTCGCGCGGATCGAGACGAACGTCCGCGGCGTGCCGGAAACGGACGTCGCCTGGACCACGCCGACGCCGCCGGGGGCGAGCCGCGACGCGAGCAAGCGGTAGAAGTAGCTCGTGTAGTGTTTGCCTTCGATGTAGTCGATGGGATCCGGCAGATCGACGAGAATGACGTCGAACGAGCCAACCCCGGCCAGAAGTGCCGAGGTCGGCTCCGCGGCGGTGAGGCGAACCTTGCCGGACGACATGGCCCGTGCCGAACGCGTTCGAAGCCACGACAGAGTGGCAGAAAGCTCGGCGAGCGCCGCGTCGGGAGCCACGACCCGGAGCTCGGATACGGAGGCGTGACGCAGCACCTCGCGTTCCAGGAGGCCGTCGCCGCTACCAAGCAGCAGGACCCGTCGTTTGTGCTCCGCCAGGGACAGCGCCGGATGCACGAAGCTCTCCGCGAAGCGGTAGTCGTCGACCGACGACGCTCTGAGCATGCGATCGCAGAACAGGTCCAGGTTACGTTGTCCGCTGCTGATCACGTAGCGGCCAGCGGGCGTGCGTTTGGCGAAAACGACTTCACTCGTGTAGCTCGCGTAGTCGGACAGCGGCGAGAACTCGAGGCTCACGAGCAGGAGGGTAGAGGCCGAAAGCAGCGCGAGCCAGCTGGCGCGACGGGCGAGGCGTGCCGAGCCAAACGACACGCGATCCAGATACAAAAGCAGTGCCGGCGCCCAGCCAGCGAGCACTGCCAGCACCATGCCGGCACCTGCCGCACCACGCCACATGCCCAGGCTGCCCGCGCCGATCAGACTGACGAGCAGCACGGCGCCTGCGGTCAGCAGGCGAAAGGGATTGGTGCCCCACGCCAGAAAGTCGAAGCCACGTAGGGCTCGGCCGAGCGCCAGCCAGCCCGAATGCAGCACGACACCGAGGAGTGCGCCGACGCACGCCGGCACACACAGCGCCGCGATCGCGAACACGACGTGATGCGCAAAGCTCCAGAACAGCAGCGGCGCGGACAGAGCGGTCGCGAAACTCAGCAGCAAAAGCGCCCAAGAGAAGCGCGAGCGCTCGTCTCCGCGTGCCCGACGCGACGCCCAGACGGCGACCACGAAGGCAGCGGTGCTGCTCACGGAATGAAGCCACGGCGGGGGTCCGAAACCCGGTTCCAGGTAGGCAGCGCGCTGCCGGATGAACACCTCGTGGACGAGCACGAGGCACACCTCGACCAGCACGGTCACGAAATAGAACAGCGGGCGGGCGAGCACGGCTCAGTTAGGCCTACTTGCCGCCGTAGAACACACCGCCGCCGCGCGAGCTGCTTCCGGACGACCCGCCGGCACAGGTCCCGCACGCTCCCAGCATGCAGATCACGAGCACGATCACCACGATGATCAACAGCACTGCGGCCGAGCTGGTCCCGCCGCGCGGCGCGCCGCCCGCGTGGCGGCCCTGCCCTCCGGCGCCATGCACGGGGAGGCCGAACCCCTGAGCCAGGACCGGCCACGGCACCGGCGCCGAGTAGCTCCAGTGAACCTCACCGGGCGCCTCTTCGCGCGACAGCACGTCGCGGCCGTTCGTGAAATCGCTGACGCGCGTGGTCTCACCGATTTGACACTTCCAGTACACTTCACCGAGCACGTACTCGACGCTCGCGGGGTTCTGATTGCGCATCGAGAATACGCGGCCGCCCCACGTCACCTGTTCCGGTGCAGAGCTCAGGTCGAGGTCGCTCAAATTGACGGGCGTCACCCAACTCCAGCCCGACTCCGGATCCTTGACGACCCACCTGAAGCCGACGGCCTGCGCCCAGAGCAGATATTCTTCCCACGAGTAGTGCTCGCCGTCGAAGTCGGTGCCGCGCCGCACGTACGCAATCGCGATGTATTCCTGACCTTCGAACGTGCCGCGCGCTCCGATCGGAATGTCGGGCTGCTTCAGCGCCTTCTCTTGCTGTGCGATGACTTGCTGCGCGGCAATGTCGCTGACGGCGCCGCAGTACGGGCATCCCAGCCGCTCGGCTCGATCTCCGCTGAGCTTGGGCACGTCGCCGCCGCAGCTCGGGCAGCGGATCTGGTCGAGCTTGACCTTGTGCTGTGTGCGAGGTCCGATTTGCGTGACCTGCATTTGCGGCTCGGGGAACATCCACCCGAGAAACACCGCGTGCGCCGCGCTCTGATCGCCGTAATCGAGCGTCGCGAATGCGCTATTCGGTCCGTACAGGTCCGCGTAGTAACGCGTGAAACCGGGCGGGTACGCTGCCGGGAGCTCGCCCTCGGCGGAACGGATCGTACCGGTCTTGATCTCGGCGACGCGGTAGCGAGCTTGCCCCACCGCCACGTCCTGCTCGAGCCGCAGCGAGCCGTAGGGTGGCGCCGGCAGATCGGGTACGTAGCTCGTGACGTACCAGTGCCCCTGCGCGTAAGCGAGCCAACCCCAGGACTGTCCGTAGTCGAAGGCGACGTAGTACTCGTCCCAGGGGCCGGCGCCGTGATCGAGCTGCAGTCGCCCGAGCACCTCGAAGGGACGCCCGCCGAGCGTGCCCTGATCGCCGACGGCGATCAGCGACGGCGTGTTCGCGAGATCCGCGACCTTGCCGAGGTTTTTGAGCCCGCGATCGGTGCGCAGCACGGTGGCCCGACAAAACTCGCAGACCTTGGCGATTGACGAGCCAACGCCGAAGGCGATGGGGGCACCACAACTCGGGCAGGTTCCTTGCGCGACGGCCATCTAAAGGTCTGCTGGCGCGTCGTTCAGTCGCTGGCCGGGCGAGCGCTTTCGAACGCCTCGTCCACGAGTGCACGCAGCTCGTCGCGTTTCGGGTCGACGGGCCGCGGCTTCGGGGCAGCCGAGCCCTTTGCCAGACGCTCGAGATCCTCCAGACTCGGCAGACCGTCTTCGTCCGTCTCTTTGCGCTTGCCGCCGAATAGCCGGAGCAGCCCGGGCTTCGCCTCGCCGAGCTCGAACAGGCCAGCCGCCACGCGCTCCGGCGCGCGGCCGAGAGCGGCGATCAAGCCATCGTTCGCGTCCAGGACGTCGAGGGCCTGCGTGACGACCTCGCGCTGCGTGACACCGAGCTCCTTGAGCGCCGCGCGGCGCGTCACCCCGGAGGCTTTGACGAACAGCGCGTACGGAACCGCGAGCTCGCCACACGATAGCGTCGTGACCTGGCCCACGCGCGGGCCGCCACAGCTCTTCGAGTAAACATACGACCCCTCCATGAGCAGCACGCCGTACCCGAGCGCGACGCCGGCCAGGTCGATGGTGACGGGGAAAGGCTCGTCGAGAGCGGTGTCCTCTTCACGTGTCTCGTACAGAAAAATCTCTGCCAGCGCGCGCGCCAAGCGTGCCGTCATCGTGACCGGGTTCGCGAGCTCCGTCCCCGCGAGCCGCAATACCCAGCCGTCACCCGTGTCGACCAACGCTACCCCGTCGTCACCGACGCTGGTGGTGCCGCACGCGCCGCTGCCGCATGCGCCGGCCCCCGTGCCGCACGCGCCTTCCTCCCCGTCGAGCGTGGCGCGAATGGGGATGTCCGCCATGCCGGCATGCTCGGCCATGCGGGACACGAGACGCTGGAGCGAAGCGTCGTCGCCGCGGAACTCGTCCGGAAAGAAAGCGGAGTTCGGTAGCACGAGCGGACGTCGGCCGATCTCTCCACCAAATTGTTCGATCACGCGCGCGTAGCGGATGACGAGCTCTCGGACGAGCGGCAGGCCGGGCAGTTCCATGAGCTCCCTAGTGTACCGCGAAAACCGACCCCGGTCAGCTCAATCGAGTTCGCCCGAAGCGGGAAGGCGAACCCGCGCGCGTTCGAGCTCACCGCGCCGTACGCGCTCGAGCTCCGCGAGCCGCGTAATCACCCCGCGCGCCACCATTTCGAGCACCTTCTTCACTACTTCGCCGTGCGCCTTCGGGTCTCCGCCGTAGTCCAGGTGGCTCTTGGCCGTCTTCCCGCTGGGCAGCCTGCCGAACGCGGTGCAGCGCACGCGCAGCACGTCCCCTTGCTGGCGCACGGTCAGCTCGCTGACGGTGAAACGGTACTCGATGCGAGTGCCGCGCGCCGCACCCCAATCGGCGCGGCGCGCTTCACGCGCCAGCACGACCCGCAGCTGTTTGACGAGCGCCGTACCGCCGGATACGTCCTCGGGAAACACCAGGCGATCGAGCACCACTTTCGGGCGGCCGCGCCGGGCAGGCGCCTGAGCGAGCTCGTCTGCTCCGTGCGCGCTGGCGGCCGTGAGCGGCACCACGCAGCCGGCGGCGATCAGGAAGAGGAGGGTGCGCGGAGTGCGCATGGCGGCACAGTAGACAGCTCGGCGAAGACGGCCAAAAACTTGGCCGTTTGCGCGCGTGTCAACCCCAGCGTACCGTGATTTTCGTATGAACGTGGAGCTTTCGGGTGACCGGCCGGACGTGGACGTGATCGTCATCGGCGGCGGTGTCAACGGCACGGGCGTGGCTCGCGACTGTGCTTTGCGCGGCCTGAGCGTCGAGCTCTTCGAGCGCAACGACATCGCGTTCGGGGCCAGCGGCAATTCGAGCGGCATGATCCACGGAGGCCCTCGCTATCTGACGTACGACCCCGGGGTCACGTACACGTCGTGCCTGGATTCGGGGCACATCCAGCGCATCGCACCGCATCTCTTGTTTCGCATTCCGTTCCTGATGCCGCTGTTCAGCCGCTCGAAGCTGCACTCGAGGCTCGTGCTCACGGGCTACGACGCGTTCTTCGACCTCTACGACAAGTATCAGCCGCTCAAACGTGGCAAGCCGCACGTACGGCTCAACGCCGACGAGCTGGCCGAGCTCGAGCCAGGACTCGTAGGTGAGCCTGCCGGCGGCGTGACGTTCGACGAATGGGGTATCGACGGCGCGCGCCTCTGTATCGGCAGCTTGGTCGACGCGCTCGAGCATGGCGCGCGCGCTCACACGCACTGCACGGTGACGGAGATTCTCCGGCGCGACGACGGGAGCGTGTTTGGAGTGCGCTACCGCGAGCGGCTCACTGGAGAATCGGGGACGCGCACGGCGCGCGTGGTCATCAACGCAACGGGCGCGTGGGCGCCCTTGACAGCGACGCTCGGAGGTTTGACGCCGCGGGCGGTAGCCATCCGGCCGGGCAAGGGGATCCACGTCTTTTTCGAGCGGCGGCTGACGAACTACGCCATCGTTTGCACCGCGATCGACGGTCGCCAGGTGTTCCTGCTGCCCTGGCAGAACATGACGGTGCTCGGCACGACCGACGACGACTACTACGGTAACCTCGACGACGTGATCGCGACCGCCGATGAAGTGCGGTACCTGGTGCAGGCGGTCGCGCGCGTCTTTCCGGCGATTCGCGAGGCGCGGGCGATCGGGACGTGGGGCGGCGTGCGGCCCACCTTGTACGCATGGGGTCCGAACGAAAATGATCTGTCGCGCGAACACGCGATCGTCGATCACACGAGCGACGGCGCGCCGGGTCTGTACTCGATGATCGGCGGCAAGCTCGCCAGCTACCGCATCTTCTCCGAAGCCATGACGGATCGCGTCGCGCAGCGGCTGTCCGTGAGCATGCGTTGTCGTACACACGAGGCGGCCCTGCCCGGCGGCGAAGCGTCCGTCGACCCCATGCAGCTCGTCGAGCTCGCCGGCATCGACGCCATCACTGCCGTGCGGCTCGAGTACCGGCACGGCGCTCGCAGCTTGCGCGTGCTCGAACGCATGCAACGAAACCCCCACGAAGCCGCGGTGGTGTGCGCGTGCGAGCCGGTGACGGAAGCGGAGATCCGCTACGTCGTCGAGCACGAGCTGGCGCGCACGGTGGACGACGTGTCCCGCCGCACGCGCCTCGGGCTCGGCGCGTGTGGGGGGATGCGCTGCGCGGCCCGCTGCGGCAGTATCGTCGCCGATAGCGTGGGCTCGTCCCCGGAGCACGGCCGACGGCTCGCGCTCGAGTTCTTGACCGGCGCCGCCCGGCGCCGTCTGTGCGCGCTCGGCCCCGAGCAGGCCCGGCAGGAGGCGCTGGGCGTCGCCGCGCAGCGGGCGGAGCTCGGCCTCGAAAGCGCCGGAGATTAGCCAGTAGCGCCGCGCGCATTCTGACCCAATAGTCTAGGCCGATGAAATTCGAGATCTGGCCGGGCGAACCCTATCCGCTCGGCGCTTACTTCGACGGCAGCGGTACGAACTTCGCGGTCTTCTCCGAAGCCGCCGAGAAAGTGGAGCTGTGCCTGTTCGACGAGGCGGGCAAGGAAACGCGCGTCACGTTACCCGAGTGGCTCGGCAACGTGTGGCACGGCTACATGCGAGGTGTTGGACCCGGCCAGCGCTATGGCTACCGCGTGCACGGCCCGTACGATCCAGCGCACGGTCACCGCTGCAATCCGCACAAGCTCTTGCTCGATCCGTACGCGCGGGCGATCGAGGGCGGCGTAATCTGGAACGAGGCGCTCTTCTCCTATCTGCTCGATGATCCCAACGGCGCGCGCAACGATCACGACAGCGCAACGTTCATGCCGAAGTGCGTGGTGGTGAGCCCGTATTTCGACTGGCGCGAAGACCACCGTCCGCGTACGCCCTGGCACAAGACGGTGATCTACGAGGCGCACGTGAAGGGCGTCACGATGCGCCACCCGGAGATCCCGGAGGAGCTCCGTGGCCGTTATCTCGGACTATCCCACCACGCCTTCGTGCGGCACCTGAAGACGCTGGGCGTCACGGCGCTCGAGCTCATGCCGGTGCATCAGTTCGTCCACGACGACCACCTGATGAAGCTCGGGCTCAGAAATTACTGGGGTTACAACTCGATCGGGTTCTTCGCGCCCCACAACGAGTACGCGAGCGGTCAGAGCGGCGTGCAGGTGCAGGAGTTCAAGCAGATGGTGCGCGCGCTGCACGAAGCGGGCATCGAGGTGATCCTGGACGTGGTCTACAACCACACGGCCGAAGGCAATCACATGGGGCCGACGTTGAGCTTCCGCGGGCTGGACAACGCCGCGTACTACCGGCTCACCGAAGACCGCCGCTTCTACATGGACTACACCGGGACCGGCAACAGCATGAACATGCGGGATCCCCACGTCCTGCAGCTGATCATGGACTCGCTTCGGTACTGGGTCGTCGAGATGCACGTCGATGGCTTTCGCTTCGACCTGGCGTCCACGCTCGCGCGCGAGCTCCACGCCGTCGATCGCCTGAGCGCGTTCTTCGATCTGATTCAGCAGGACCCAGTCCTGCAGCGCGTGAAGCTCATCGCCGAGCCCTGGGACGTGGGGGAGGGCGGCTATCAGGTCGGCAATTTCCCGCCTCAGTGGTCGGAGTGGAACGGCAAGTACCGGGATACGGTGCGGGACTACTGGCGCGGCGAAGATCAGGCGCTCGGCGAGTTCGCCAACCGCTTGACGGGCAGCTCCGACTTGTACGAATGGAGCGGCCGACGGCCATCCGCCAGCATCAACTTCGTGACCGCTCACGACGGATTCACGATGCGCGATCTGGTTTCGTACAACGAGAAGCACAACCAAGCGAACGGCGAGGAGAGCCGGGACGGCGAGTCGCACAATCGCTCGTGGAACTGTGGCGCCGAAGGCGACACGGACGATCCGGAAGTCCTGAAGCTCCGCGCCCGGCAGCAGAGAAACATGCTCACCACGCTGTTCCTCTCGCAGGGGGTGCCCATGCTCCTCCACGGCGACGAGTGCGGCCGCACGCAAAGCGGCAACAACAACGTCTATTGCCAGGACAGCGATCTGAGCTACCTCGACTGGTCGAAGCGCGACGCCGGTCTGCTCGAGTTCACCCGCAAGCTCATCACCTTCAGGCAGGGACAACCCGTGCTGAAGCGGCGCCGCTGGTTTCACGGTGAATCGATCCGCGGGTCGCACTTGAGCGACATTGGTTGGTTCCGCCCGGACGGCACCGAGATGACGGACGAGGACTGGTCAGTTCCGTTCGCGCGCGCGCTCGGCGTGTTCTTGAACGGCGAGGGCATCCCCAGCCGCGGGGAGCAGGGTCAGCGCATCGTGGGCAACAGCCTGTACGTCATCTTCAACGCCCACTCTGATTCGCTCGAGTTCATGCTGCCCGACGCGCTGCGTGCGGACGCCTGGAAGAGCGTGATCAATACCGCCAGTCTAGGCGACGAGATGCGCGAGGTGCTGCGCGACCCGGCAAAACCCTTGAAGATCGAGTCGCGGTCGGTGCACGTACTTTTGCGAATCGATCCCTGATCTGGCCGCGAGCGGGCCGCCATCGGGCCGAAACTGCGGCTGATGGACCCGAAGACGACGCCCGCGATACAATGCGCGCCCATGCCGCGCTCGTACTGCTCACTGCCGGATCGCCCAAGCTGATGCTGCACGTCGCCGTCATCGGAGCGGGCGCGGCCGGGACGGCGGCGGCGTGGGCGCTCGCGCGCGGAGGCGCGGCGACCGTGAGCTTCAATGGCAGGAGCGGCGCGACAGCCCTCTATTCCGGCGCGCTCGACTCCGACCCCTGGGAGCGCGCGGACGCGAATGAACCGCTCGACCCGGACCTGGTCGTGTTCGCGGCGGCGCTCGGCGCTTGGTCTGTTGGCGCGGGAGCGCGGCGCATCGTCACGAGCAGCGGTGTCGTACGACCGGCGCGCGGCAGCGATGGCGCGTTGCTCGATCTGGAACGGCTCGCAGGCCGCCGCATCGCCGTGGTGGACGTGGCGCGAGACGACTGGGACGGGGTGCTACTGGCCAGAGCGTGCGCTAACAGCAGCTGGGCGCAGAAGACCAAAACGGAGTTCGTACCGGTCGCAGCGCGCGTGCTGCACGAGTCTGTGGAACGCCGCATTCCAGCTCACGATTTCGCGCAACTCTTCGACGAGGACGCGCGCGCTGCACAGCTCGCTGCGGCTCTGGATAGCGCGGGCCGCGGCTACGATGCGTGGCTGTTCGGGCCGTGGCTCGGGACTCTGCCCGAGACGTCGGAGCGGGTGCGACAAGAGAGCGAGCTCCCCATTGGTGAAACGACCTCGTGGCCGGGCGGGGTTGCCGGAGCTCGCTTCGATCACGCCCGGAACCGACTCTTGGCGGAGCTCGGCGTCGAGTCAGCGAGCGCACAGGTCCTGCGCCTCGAGCCGCGCTTCAGCGGCTGGACGGTCCATTACCGCCCGCTCGCCGCTGCGCTCACGGGCGGCCCCGCGGAAACGAGGGAAGTGGACGCCGTGGTACTGGCGATCGGCGGCCTGGCGGGTGGCGGTGTTCGTTTGCCGGGCACGCTCGGCGAGGCGCTGCGCGCGGCGCCCGCTGGTCTCTCTCTGGATGTTGCCGTCACGTTTCGGCTGGCCGGGACAGTCTACGACGGGGCGTCGTCGCTGCATGGCCCCGACTTCGAGTTGGGTGGCGCGGCCGCGCTCGAGCGGCTGGGCGTGGCCGCCGACGGCGTCCGCGCCGCGGGGCAGACGGGGCTGTTCGTCGCCGGCGACGTGATCGCCGATCGGCCACGCACCGCGCTGGAAGCCGCGCGCTCGGGAATCGCGGCAGGTCGAGCCATTTTGAAACAGGCTCAGCGCATTTCGCAGGTTCCGCGCGCGCGCCTCTGAGCGGGCTCGGCGCGCTTCCGATTTGGCTCTGGCCGGAGCCGGCCGGTTGGGGTACTCCGAAGCGACTTGCTATGGCAAAATCCGTCGATTCGTTTGCAGTTTCGAGTGAGCTCAGCGTGGGTTCCCGGCGCCTGCGCTACTACAGCCTCGAGAAGTTCGCGAAGGCCGCAAAGCTGCCGCTCGAACGCCTTCCGTACTCATTGAAGATCCTGCTCGAGAACCTGCTGCGCATGGAGGACGGCAAAGCCGTTCACAAGAAGGACATCGAAGCGCTCGCGGGCTGGGACCCGAAGGCGGAGCCGGATAAGGAGATCGCGTTTTTCCCGGCGCGCGTCGTGCTCCAGGACTTCACTGGCGTACCTGCGGTCGTGGATCTGGCGGCCATGCGCGACAAAGTAGCCGAGCTTGGCGGCGATCCGACGCGCATCAATCCGTTGTTCCCCTCGGAGCTCGTCATCGATCACTCCGTCCAGGTCGACGCCTACGGCACACCGAATGCATTCCTCATCAATCGCGACAAGGACTACGAGCGCAACGAAGAACGCTACGCGCTCCTCCGCTGGGGTCAGAAGGCGTTCGACAATTTCCAGGTCGTTCCGCCGCTGACCGGCATCGTGCACCAGGTGAACCTGGAGTACCTGGCGCGGGTCATCATGGACCAGGACGGGACGGCCTATCCGGATTCCCTGGTGGGGACGGACAGTCACACCACCATGGTCAACGGTCTGGGCGTGCTCGGCTGGGGTGTCGGCGGTATCGAAGCCGAGGCCGCGATGCTCGGCCAGCCCATCAACCTGCTGATTCCCAGGGTGGTCGGCTTCAAACTGCACGGCGCGTTGCCGGAGGGGGCCACCGCGACCGACCTGGTGCTGACGATCACGAAGATCCTGCGCGACAAGGGCGTCGTCGGTAAGTTCGTGGAGTTCTATGGCAACGGCCTCAGCAGCCTGCCATTGGCCGATCGCGCGACGATCGGTAACATGAGCCCCGAATTCGGCGCCACCTGCGCCATCTTCCCAATCGACGACGAGACGCTCGCCTACCTGAAGCTCACCGGCAGGAGCGACGAGCGAGTGGCGTTGGTAGAAGCCTACGCCAAAGTGCAGGGCCTGTTCCGCACGGACGCAACTCCCGACCCCGTCTACAGCGACACCGTGGAGCTCGACCTCGGCAGCGTGGTGCCGACCATCGCCGGCCCACGTCGCCCGCAGGACAAGGTGCTGCTGAAAGACGTGAAGGCGTCCTGGCAAAAAGCATTGCCGGAAATGCTGGCCGTCAGCAAAAAGAAGCAGCCTTTGCCGCTGCAGGTGGGGCGCTGGAAGAGTGAGGGCGGCAATCCCGAGGAAAATGGGCAGTCACTCGGCGCGGATGCAGGCCAGCCCAAAGTCTCGACCACGCTGGACGGCGCGCATTTCGATCTCGGTCACGGCTCGGTCGTGATCGCGGCCATCACGTCCTGCACGAATACGTCCAACCCCTACGTGATGCTGGGCGCCGGCCTTCTGGCAAAGAACGCGGTCGCTCGCGGGCTCGAAGTGAAGCCCTGGGTGAAGACCAGCCTGGCTCCGGGATCGAAGGTGGTGACGCAGTACTTGAATCGCTCCGGGCTCATGGGCAGCCTCGAACAGCTCAAGTTCCACCTGGTCGGATACGGCTGCACGACGTGTATCGGCAACAGCGGACCGTTGCCGGAGCCGATCAGCAAGGCCATCAACGACAACGAGCTCGTGGCCGTGAGCGTGCTCAGCGGCAATCGCAACTTCGAGGGTCGCATCAGCCCGGACGTGCGCGCCAATTACCTGGCCAGCCCGCCTTTGGTCGTGGCCTACGCTCTGGCGGGCCGTATCGACATCGATTGGGAGCGCGAGCCGATAGGCAAAGACAAGGCCGGTCAGGACGTCTTTTTGCGCGACATCTGGCCGAGCACGCGCGACGTCGCCAGCGCCGTACAGAACAACGTCGACGCGGACATGTTCCGTACGGAATACGCCGAAGTCTTCAGCGGGGACGACCGCTGGCGCGCGCTGCCGGTCCCAGAAGGCAGCCGCTTCGAGTGGGACGCCAACAGCACCTACATTCGCCGTCCGTCGTTCTTCGACGACATGCCCGCGGAGCCGGCCGCGGTGACGAACATCGCTGGAGCACGCGTGCTGCTCATGCTGGGCGACTCGATCACGACCGATCACATCTCCCCCGCGGGCAGCATCGCGAAGACGTCAGCCGCCGCCAAGTACCTGATGGACCGGGGCGTCGCGCCGAGCGACTTCAACTCCTACGGTGCACGCCGCGGCAATCACGAAGTGATGGTGCGTGGAACGTTCGCCAACGTGCGCCTGCGCAATCAGCTCGTGCCGGGCGTCGAGGGCAGCGTCAGCCGGCACTTGCCGGACGGTGAGCAGCTCAGCGTCTACGACGCCGCCATGAAGTACAAGGGCGAGGGCGTGCCGCTCCTGGTCATCGCGGGCAAGGAGTACGGCTCGGGCTCCTCGCGAGATTGGGCGGCCAAGGGCACGTTCATGCTCGGCGTGCGCGCGGTCATCGCGGAATCGTACGAGCGTATCCATCGCAGCAACCTGATCGGCATGGGTGTGCTCCCGCTGCAATTTCTGCCTGGCGAAACGCGCGAAACACTCGGGCTTACCGGCGAGGAGAGCTACGACATCGAGGGCATCGCCAGCGATCTCAAGGCGGGCAAGCGTCTCGAGGTCGTGGCTCGCCCGGCGTCGGGCGCCGAGCGACGCTTCAGTGTGTTGACCCGCATCGATACCGCCGTCGAGCTCGACTACTACCGCCACGGCGGCATCCTCCAGTTCGTACTGCGGCAATTGCTACGCAGTTCGTAAATCCGCGTTCGCAGGTACGACAATTCGTAGCGGCCGGTAAGAAACAGTGAGTGATCCGGACGCCGCAAACACCACGAAGCTCGTGGTGAGCCGTTTCACAGTCGCCGCGTGGGGTGGGGCCCCGCTGAATTCACTTCAGCGGGGCGGGGCGGCGCGTGCCGCCCCGCATAACAACTTGCGAACATAGGCCGAATTGTGGATAGTCCCGCCTCGCGAAGGCCCGGAGTCGTTCGCGCGCCAGATTCGACGCGCATAGCCGGGGTTCGCGTCGAAAGGAGTGCTTCGAAGTCATGGCGACGAGGCATCTGCCGCTGGCCGGCGGACACCCCCAGGAGTTCGGGGGCACGCTGCGGACGGACGCGTGGTGGGTGGCACCTGCCATCACCTTGCTCGTATTCACGAGCTTCCTCGTGTACGGCACCTGGGCTGCGTTCCAGGGCAACCACTACTACCACGCGCCGTACCTGAGCCCGTTCTACGAGCCGCTCGTCTGGGTGAACAGTAGCGTCCCTGGTGCAGCTCCTGTCGATCACTCCTGGTTCGGCGAGTGGCCGAGCTGGTGGCCCGCATTCTTCCTGATGCCGGCGTCCCCCGCGCTCCTGATCTTGCCGTTTCCCGGGTTGTTCCGTTTCACCTGCTACTACTACCGTAAGGCGTATTATCGCGCGTACGCCGGCTCACCGCCTGCCTGCGCCGTGGGGCCCGCGGCTCAGACACGCGAGTACCGGGGTGAAACGGCGCTTCTGATCTTCCAGAACCTGCACCGCTACGCGCTCTACATCGCCCTCATCTTCAACGTCTTCCTGTTCAAGGGCGCGTTCGAGGCGTTCTTCAAGGACGGCCAGTTCGGCGTCGGCGTCGGCAGCCTCATCATGCTCGCGAACGCCAGCTTGCTCGCGAGCTATTCGTTCGGCTGCCACTCCTTCCGCCACCTGATCGGCGGGCGGGAAGATTGCATGTCGTGCGGCCAGGCGACAGTGCAGTACGGCGCCTGGAAGAAGGCCTCGTGGTTCAACGCGCGCCACGCGAAGTTCGCGTGGTTGAGCTTGTTCTCGGTCGCCCTGACGGACGTGTACATACGGCTCGTCAGCATGGGCGTGATCACGGACCTGAACACCTGGCACTGAGGAACGAACTTTTTTCTTCGCGGCCGGCGCGCTTTCGGTGGCGGCTTCGAAGTGACGATTGGGTATGAGCGATGCTGGACATTTCCCAGGTTCAAACGTTTGAGCACGACGTCGTCGTGATTGGCGCTGGCGGCGCCGGCCTGCGCGCAGCCATCGAGTGCAGCGCACAGGGGCTGAGCACGGGCGTGCTCTCGAAGAGCTTGCTCGGCAAGGCGCACACGGTGATGGCCGAAGGCGGCATGGCGGCGGCCATGGGCAACGTCGACAAGCGTGATGGCTGGAAGGTGCACTTCCGCGACACCATGCGGGGCGGCAAGATGCTCAACGTCTGGCGTATGGCCGAGCTGCACGCCAAGCAGGCGCCCGAGCGTGTGAAGGAGCTCGAAGAGTGGGGCGCGGTGTTCGACCGCACCAAAGAGGGCCTCATCAGCCAGCGCAACTTCGGCGGCCACCGCTATCCGCGCCTGGCACATGTCGGCGATCGGACCGGTCTCGAGCTGATCCGCACCCTGCAGGATCACGGTGTACACCAGGGCATCAGCATGCACATGGAGTGCACGGCGCTCGAGCTGCTCAAGGACGGCGAGCGCATCGCCGGTGTGCTGGCGTACTGGCGAGAGACGGGGCGCTTCGTCGTGTTCCGTGCGAGGGCGGTGATTCTGGCGACGGGCGGCGCGGGCAAGGCCTGGCGCGTGACGTCGAACTCCTGGGAGTACACCGGCGACGGCACGGCGCTCGCGTACGAGGCCGGCGCCGAGCTCATGGATCTCGAGTTCACTCAGTTTCATCCGACCGGCATGGTGTGGCCGCTCAGCGTGCGCGGCATTCTCGTCACCGAGGGTGTCCGCGGCGACGGCGGAATCCTCCTCAACAAGGAGGGTAAGCGCTTCATGTTCGGGTACGTCCCCGAGAAGTTCGCTCCGGAGACGGCGGACACCGAAGCCGAAGCCGCGCGCTGGCTCGAGGGCGACAAGAACGCCCGCAGGCCGCCGGAGCTGTTGACGCGCGACGTGGTCGCGCGCTCGATTCGCGCCGAGGTCAAGGCGGGTCGCGGCTCGCCGCACGGCGGCGCTTTTCTCGACATCGCCTCGCGACGTCCGCCGGAGTTCATCAAGAAACGCCTGCCCGGCATGTACCACCAGTTCATGGAGCTCGCCGAGGTGGACATCACCAGGGACCCCATGGAAGTCGGGCCGACGCTCCACTACTTCATGGGCGGTATCCGCGTGGACGGCGACACGCAGATGACGCGCGTGCCGGGCCTGTTCGCCTGCGGTGAATGCGGCGCGGGCATGCACGGCGCCAATCGCCTCGGCGGCAACTCGCTCAGCGACCTGATCGTGTTCGGCAAGCTCTCCGGAACTGGTGCCGCGGAGTACATCCGCAGCCTGAGCTCGCCCGTGCGCGCTCCGGACGAACAGATCCGGGACGGCATTCGCCGCGCGACCGACATTCTGAACCGCGAGTCCGGCGAAAACCCGTACCTGGTGCACGACAAGCTCCAGGACTGCATGGAGAACTACGTCGGCATCGTGCGCGTCGAAGACGAGCTGAAGCAGGGCATCGAAGAGCTCCAGCGCCTGAAGGAGCTCGCGAAGAACGTCAAGGCGCCCGGTACGAGCCAGTACAACCCGGGCTGGCACGAGGCACTCAGCCTGAAGAGCATGATGATCACCGCAGAAGCGGTGGCGCGCCACGCGCTGATGCGCCAGGAGAGCCGCGGTGCTCACACCCGGATCGACTACGAGGGCGAGCGCGACGACTGGCTCAAGTACAACATCGTGACGCGCAAGGGATCGGACGGCGAGATGCAGGTCGAAAAGATCGAGCGCGAGCCCCCGCCCGAATACCTGCACGAGATCGCGTACGCCAAGATCGAAGACCTCGAATCGGGCAAGCTGGGCGGCGGCGCGCCCAACGGCAGCGAGCGCGCGCAACACTACGAAGCGCCTCGAGCAAAGGGAATCTGAGCATGGCCAAGAGAACCTTCAAGGTCTGGCGCGGCAACGCCGAGGGTGGCGAGTTCAAGACGTACGAGGTCGAAGTCGACGACGGCATGGTCGTGCTCGACGTGCTGCACCGCATTCAGGCCCAGCAGGCGAACGACCTCGCTATCCGCTGGAACTGCAAGGCCGGCAAGTGCGGCTCCTGCAGCATGGAGATCAACGGCAAGCCCCGTCTGTCCTGCATGACGCGCATGAACCTCTACCAAGATGCGCCCGTCATCACCGTTCAACCCGTCAAGTCGTTCCCGGTGATCAAGGACTTGGTGACGGACGTCTCCTGGAACTATCGCCAGAACAAGCGCATCCGCCCGCTCAAGCCGAAGCCGCGCGATGCTGATGGCAATTACCGGATGTACCAGGAGGACGTCGATCGCATCCAGGAGTTCCGAAAGTGCATCGAGTGCTTCTTGTGCCAGGACGTGTGTCACGTCCTCCGCGATCGCGATAGTCAGGACAAGTTCGTCGGTCCGCGCTTCATGATCCGCGCTGCGGGTCTCGAGATGCATCCGCTCGACACCGACGACCGAATCCCCGAAATCAAAAAAGAATACGGCTCGGGTTTTTGCAACATCACGCGCTGCTGCACGGAGGTGTGCCCCGAGCACATCAACATCACGGACAACGGCATCATCCCGCTCAAGGAGCGCGTGGTGGACCGCTACTACGACCCAGTCGTGTGGATCACGCGCAAGATCCTGGGCAAGAACGTGCGCACCCAGACGCTCGCCGAAGAGCAGGGCAAGCCCGCCGCAAAATGAGTGCCGGCTCCTGCCCGCCTGTGCGCGGCGGGTAAGTGCGTGAAATTACACGGTTGACGAGCGGCCCTAAAGCCGATTCGAGGCGTGCCGTTGCTTTCCTGCACGATGGCATTCGCACGCGTCGCCGAGGCTCCCAGCGTGGCGATCTTTCGCTTCCGCGGCCGGGAGCGTTGCCTCGCGCCGGGGCAATACGTCGTCGGTCGCGCGCCGACCAGCGACATCGTGGTGCCTTCGGCACGGGCGTCGCGAAATCATGCACGGTTACACGTCGAGGCAGACCGGGTCAGCATCGAGGACCTGGGCAGCGCAAACGGCGTGCTCGTCAACGGGCGGCGCATCAACGGACAGTGCGGGCTAGCGGCCGGTGATCGCGTCGTGATCGGGGAGGACGAGCTGGAATTTCGCGACATCGGTGCGCCCTCGCCGTCGCTCGCGAGCACGCTCGTCGGCTCACAGCCTTTGATCCCCGCGGCGCCTCCGGAGCATGTGGTCGTCAGTGGCACGTATCCCAGCGCACGCGCGCAAGAAGTGGAACATACCGGCTTCTCGCTGGTCGGATCGATGGCAGAGCGCGCGCTCTCCAGCCAAAGGCCGCAGGACGCCGTCAACATCCTGAGACACCGTCTGCTCAGCGTGCTGGAAGACGCGAAGCGAGGCGAACGCGTTCCTCCCGGGATGCGCCAGGCAGCGCTCGAGTACGCGTGCAAGCTCGCGCTGGCGACGCGCGACGGCAAATGGGTCGAGTACGTGCTCGACCTGCTGACGAGCCTGGTCTTGCCTTGTCCCGAGAACGTGGCCGATCAGTTCGCGGTCGCTGCGCGCAGCGTCAGCACCTTCGATCGCAACCTGCTCGAACGCTACATCCGCAGCCTGCGCGCGCTCCCGCCGAGCCTCGACCGGATCCGCGCCACCCAGCAAGCCGAAGCGCTGCAGGGGCTGCTGGCGCGTTAGACACGCCGCCGACGCCCGCCCTGCGGCGGCAGCCGTCGCGGGCTGTCCCCGACACGCGCTGCGCGGCTGTGAGGGCGTGTGCAGAGTGCAGGGGGCAGAGTCGGAGGGAGCGGGGGCGCGCGTGGAGGGGGGGTGATGGGGGGTGGAGAGAGCGAGGACGATGAAGGGTGCTCGTTCGCTGGTCGTCGATTTGCCAGCGTGCTCGGGCGCGTCGAGGAGCTTCGCCCGCCTTCGGCGGCAGCCCTGCGGGCTGTCCTCGACACACCCTGCGCGCGCTGACGTTCGTCAGGTGGCTTTCGCGAGAAGCGAACAGGAAGGCAGTCACTCGATGTTGAACATTTATCCGATCCGAGAGCCTCACCCGCGGGCCGTCCGTGAGCCGTCAGCGTGGGCGTACGGGCGGGTGGGCGTACGCGCGGGCGTGGCGTTTCCAGCCAGCCGGAGCTCAGGGACGCTTCATCAGGACGCCGCGCACGATCTGGTACCCGATGCTGAGCGCGAAATCAGTGCCGCCCGTAGGATCGAAGGGAACCTCGCGCACGACGCCCAGGTGTGTGTCGGCGCCGGCGTCCGGCGTGCTCGGCGCGCCCGCGTCCGGCGGGGGCGTGCTGCCCGGCGGCCCTTCGGCGGGTAGATGATTCTCGAGGTCGCGCTCGCGGATCACACCGAAGCTCTTGTCCGCCACGTAGGCCGCTTCCACGAGCACGTCGGGTCGAATGCCCTGCGCCTGAATCGCGCGGCCGCGCGGCGTGTAGTAGCGCATGGTCGTGAGCCGCAGGCCCGCGCCGTCGGGCAGATCGATGATCGTCTGCACGGAGCCTTTGCCGAACGTCGTGGCGCCCACCACGTTCGCGCGGCGGTTGTCCTGCAGCGCGCCAGCCAAGAGCTCGGCGGCGCTGGCGCTGTACTCGTTCACCAATACGACCATCGAGCCGCGGCGTAGCGCGCCGCCCGGAGCCGCGCGCTGCTCGTCCACGATCTTGCCGCGGTGCCGCGTCGTGTAGATGACGCCGCTGCTCAGAAATTCGTCGGCCACGGCGCTGGCTTCGTTGACCAGCCCGCCGGGGTTGTTGCGGAGATCGAGCACGATGCCGTCGATGGAGCCTGCGTCCTGTCTCAACTTGCCGACGTTCTCGAGGAGCTCGTCGTGCGTTCCGGTTTGAAAGGTCTTGATGCGCAGGTACGCGACGTTTCCCTTGAGGAGCTTCGCGCCGATGCTCGCGACCGAGATGACTTCGCGGGCGAGCGTGAAGTACATCAGCTTTTCGCTGCCGGTGCGGCGCACGGTGAGCGTGACCTTCGTCCCGGGCGCCCCGCGCATCTGACGTACGAGCGCGTCCGAGCTCTTTCCGCGGACCGGAATATTGTCGATGGCGATGATTCGATCGCCCGGCAGGACGCCTGAGCGAAACGCCGGCGAGCCCTCGATCGGCGCGATCACCGTGACGTACTCGTCTTGGAAGTCGACCTCGACGCCGATGCCGCCAAAACGGCCCTCCGTGTCACCTTGCAGGATGGCGTAGTCGTCTGGCGGCAGGTACGACGAGTGCGGATCGAGCTCCGCCACCATGCCCTTGATCGAACCTTCGATCAGGCGATTGCGATCGATCGGCTCGACGTATTCGTTCTCGATGAGCACGAGCACGCGCGCCATCTGATCGAGCAAAAAGTAGGGGCTCTGCTCCTCCGGCTTCGCAAATGCTGCGCGGCTGGCCCAAGCGCCGCCGGCAAACGCGGCGCTCGCGATGAGCGCCGTGGTGAAAATGCGCTTGATGGACCCGGTCGCCATGGCGGGAGAATAGTCGCGGCGCTCGCGTTCGTACGCGATCGCACACGATTTACGTGGGCAGGAATGTGCGGGGTTTTGCCGTGTCGTACAAAAAGAAGGTCGAGCTCACTAAGTCATTGATTTCGCGCGTCTGTGGGTGCTACTCCTCGAAATACTGGTGAGCGGGGATGCCTGCCTTACACTCTCGTACACCGGAGTGAGGTCTCAGCGTGGCTGACAACGACACGAGCAAAACCGGTAGCGACAAGCGCAAGCAGAGCCTCTACTTCCCTGAGGCGATGCTTCAAGAAATCAAAGATGAAGCGGCGCGGCTCGATCGCTCCCTGTCGTGGGTAGTGCAACGAGCTTGGAAGATGGCGCGTTTGGAGATTCGCAAGATCCCCAGCGTCAACGACATTGCCGACGACGAGGAAGCCGATACCGGCTGAATCCGCAGTCGACGAGTCATTCGCCACCGGTCCCGACGGGACTCGGCTTTACGTCCGGCATCGGCGCGGTCCAACCGAACTGACGGCAGTGATGTCGGACGGCATCGTCTGCGATGGCTTCATATATAAGTACTTGTGGGATGACCTCGCTAATACGGTGAGTGTCGCTCATTGGAACTATCGTGGACATGGCCGGAGCGCCCTGCCTGTCGACCAAAATCGCATCAACGTAGAGGCGCATGGCGCCGATCTCGATGCGGTTCGCCGACATCTGGGTGATCCGCCTGTGGTGCTGATCGGCCACTCGTTCGGTACACAGGTCGCTCTGGAGGCCTACCGGCTACGCCGCGAGCGGATCGTTGCCATGGTGCTGCTTTGCGGCAGCTTCGGGCGCGTGACTCACACCTTTCACGGCACCGACGTGCTCGCCAACGTGCTCCCGAACTTGATCGAGTTCGTGGGCCGCCATCCCAAGCTCGCGCGTGGCGTGTGGTCGCGTGTGCCAATACGCGTCGCCGTGCGTGTGGCGGCGATGACGGGTGAGATCGATCCCAAGCTCGTTGCGCTGGCGGACATGGAACCGTACTTTCAGCACGTCGCGCACGTGGACTTTGCGATGTTCCTGCGCATGCTGTCGCATGCCGGCGAACATAACGCCGAGGATTTGCTGCCCAATATCGACGTCCCGGTCTTGGTCATTGCGGGTGACAAGGATTCATTCACGCCGCCCGCGGTCTCGCAGGCCATGGCCGAGGCCATCCCCGACGCGGAGTTGGTGATGCTCCCGGGGGGTACCCACGTTGCTCCACTCGAGCACCACGAGCTGGTTGCCCTGCGCATCGAGAAGTTCCTCGGCGCCAGGGGACTTATCGAAGTGAAGCGTTCACAGTGGCCGCCGCCCGTTGCGTCGTAGCGGGGCCCGGCGATCCCGCGCTCACGCCGTCTGGCCCGCACTCGGAAGTCGAGTATATTGAAGGTGTTTTGGATGATGATCTCGATCCCGAACTAGTCGGTGAGCTCCTCGGACTTCTGGCTCACGACTTGAGAAATCCGCTGTCCGCGCTGCACAGCAACGTCGGGTTTCTGGGGTCGGCGCTCGAAAACATCGACGAGGAGATGCGGGAAGCGCTGAGCGACACCCTGGTGTCGTGCGACGGCCTGGCACACATCATCGACAATATGGAGGTGCTCGCCCTCGCCCTCACCGGTCGGAGCGGCCTGCCGCGGGCACGCTTCGATCTCTGGCCGGTGCTGCTCGAAACAGTGGGCCGCAACCAGGCGTTGGCCCGGAGCCACGATGTCGAGCTTCTGCTGGACGAGGCCGCTCCCGCCGGGACCGCTCATGTGGAGTGCCACCGGGACATGCTGACTCGCGCCATCGGCAATTTGGTGCGCAACAGTATCCAACACTCGTCGAGCGGCTCTCCCGCGGTCAGCGTGTCATTGAACCCATCTGGTAAGAACTACGTGGTGCGCGTGCGCGACGGCGGCATGCCGCTCTCGGACCAGCTGCGCAGTGAAGGTTTCACCGCGCGGGGGCAGCTGGTCGCAAAGAGCGCACGCGGCGGTCGCTACAGCCGTGGCCTCGGTTTGTTCAGCGCGCGCGTCGCCGCGCTCGCCGCAGGCGCCAGCGTACGAGCCGCGCCAGAGGCCGACGGCTCCAACGTGTTCGAGCTGGTCGTCGCCAAGGTTTAGACGCCCGTCGCTGTCCGCGATGCTTCCGCTTGCCAGCTTTCGGGCGCGACGATCCGGCCGGCAAGCGCGCTCGCTGCGACCACCAGCGGGCTGGCCAGGTAGACCTTGCCAGGCCCGCTCCTGCCAGGGAAGTTGCGATTGACGGCGCTCACCGTCACCTGATCTGGCAAGAGCGATACGCCGGGGCCGGCGCGGATGCAGGCGCCGCAGGACGGATCGATGAGTTCGGCACCAGCGCGCTCGAACAGCTCCACGTAGCCGCGGCTTTCGGCGTAGTCCCGGATCTGCCGCGAGCCGAACTGAATATAGAACTTGACGCCGTCGGGCACGCGCCGGTTTCGCGAGACCGCGCTGTCGAGCACGGCCGCGTACATGTCCATGTCGGCCTTCTTGCCGCCGGTACAGGAGCCGCCATAGGCGATGTCGATCCGAACGGCGCCGCCCGTCTGCGCCTCGAGGAGCGCGAGCGGGATGCCGTTCTTCGGATCTCCCGGTAGCGCCACCATGGGCTCCACCCGGCCGAGATCCACGCGCAGCTCAGCGGCGTAAGTGGCGCCGTAGTCCGCGCGGACGAAGCGCGCGCGCAGATCGTCGTGGCTAGCGCCGCGCTGTGTCACCAGATACTCGAGCACGAGCTCGTCGGGTTCGATGATGCCGGTGAATCCTCCCGCTTCGACGGCCATGTTCGTGAGCGTGGCGCGCTCGTCCAGAGCGAGCGCGGCGACGCCAGGACCCGTGAACTCGAGCACCTGGCCGATGCTCCTGCCGCTCTTGAAGTACTCGAGCGACAGCAAGAAGAGCATCACGTCCTTGGCGCACACCCCCGGTTCGAGCGCCCCGTCCAGCACGACGCGCGCGCTCTCGGGTACCTTGAGGCGGACGTCGCGCGTATACCAGGCGTTGGCCATGTCGGTGCTCCCGACGCCGAACGCGAAGCAGCCCAGCGCTCCCGCCATGCACGTGTGGGAGTCCGTCCCCACCACGATCTGACCCGGCAGCGCGAAGTCTTCGATGATCTTGTTGTGACAGATGGCTTCGCTGCCCGCCGGACGTCCCGCGCGCGTGACCTCTCCGAACACGGGGATACCGTGGCGCTCTCCGAACTCTCTCTGCACGACCTCGAGTCGTCGCGCCTGCGCGTCGAGGCCGAGGCGCTTGTGCTCATCGGGCATGACGCGATCGAGGAACGTCAGATGGTCACGAAACGCGAGCACGCTCTCAGGCTCGTTCACGCGCGCGGCGTCGCCGAAGCCGCTCCGAAAGAGCGCGTCCGCCATGGGCGTCACGTACTCGTGACTGAAGCGGACGTCCGTGCGCACGAACACGGCGTCGCCCGGCTTGACGGCGCGGGCACCCAATTCGCCGCGCGCGCCGTCCGCCACCACGTGCGCGGCGATGATCTTCTCACAGAGCGTGAGCGGACGATCTTCGGTAGCCAGCACCGGTGCCGTCACGTGCCCGGCCATGCGAGCCTCGTTGTAAGCGAAGAGCCCGCCGCGCTCCACTATGCCGCGGCTGATCGGATCGAGGCCACGAGTGAAGTCGGACAGCGGCAAGGGATCGCCTTTCGCGATGCGCTCGAGCACCGAAAAGTCCGTGGTCGTCAGGAGGCCGATGTTGTGCGCGTTCTGTCCGTAGATTTTCTCGATGCTGCGCGCCACGATCAAGCGCACTCCGGCCGAGAGCTCGGCGTAGGGCGCCGTTTCCCGCGAGCTTCCGCAGCCCTTGCTGCGTCCGCTGACAATCACCGAAAAACCGCCGCGCTGCACGCTGTCGGGGGTGATCACGCCCCCGCGCAAGCCCACCAGCGCGAAGCGGGCGAGCGTCTCGTCGTAGTAGTAACAAGCCCAGCCCGGGGTGATCTCGTCCGTCGACACGTTGTCGCAGAGCGGAAGGTCGGGGTCGTAGGCCAGGTCCTGGCCGTCGAGTTGGCGCACGATCAGCTGCGGATCCTGCGTCAAATACAGGATGCGCCCCGTGATGCGCAGCGTGGGTTCGACGGCGATCACTGCCTACAGTAGCTCGAGTCCATCGAAGCGATGGGAATTTCGGCTCAGCCGGCGGCGGCGCGTCTGCCGTAGCGGCCTGCCAGAGCGAGCAGCGCCGTCAACGCGATCTCGATTTCCTCTTCGCTCGGGGGTTCGGGCCGAGCCTGCACGCGTACCTTGAGGGCGCGAAGCTCCGCGCCGAATCGACGATAGCGCGCTCGCTCCTCCTCGCTCGATTCGTTGACGACCCATTCGGCCACGATGGCCCTGAGCTCGTCCACGTCTCGATCGATGATTGGGGCTAGATGACTGGCGAGCGGGTGAGCCATGCGCGACCGATCATGTAGCAAGGTTTTCCGAGCCGTACCACCATCCCCGCACGCTGCGTGGTGAGGGTTCGGAGCCGCAGTTCCTCGATCGCTCGTCCGGCGCCGCGTCAGCGAGTCCGCTCCGATCGTTGCATTCTGCCGTAGTGAAATGACGTGCGCTGCCGACACCGCCCGCTGGGGTGGGACTCGCGGACGCGGCCCTCTGCCTCCACAGGATTCGCGCACTTGCATCGTGCAGCGGATGAAGACAAGGCTCTGCCCGGTGCGCGCTGCAACGACGCTGATAGAGTTCGCCGAACGCGTGCTGGCCCCGCGCCTGGGGTGGCTCATACTCGTGCTACTCGCGTGCTCGTGCCGCGAGGCTCCCAGCACCAATACTAGCGCAGGTCCGCTTTCATCCAAGCCGTCGCCCGCTACCTCGACTCGCCGGCCAGAACACGCGCCGCTCCTCGACGAACGCGTAGCGATTCCGGGTGGAGAATTCCAGGCGGGCAGTGTTCCCGGAGAAGCCGGGCGGAACCCGGAGCTCGAGCCGCGGCGCTACGCCGTCGAGCTCGGACCATTCGAGATCGATCGCTTGCCCTATCCGAACGATCCGGGAAAGCCTCCGCGCACGTCCGTCACGCGCGAGGAAGCCCGGCGTGCGTGTGCGGAGCGGGATGCTCGACTCTGCACCGAGCTCGAGTGGGAGCGGGCGTGCAAGGGACCGAACAGCGACGCGTACCCTGGCGGCTCTGCGTGGGATGCGCGTTGCGCGAACGATTCCAAGAGTTGTGCATCCGGTTACGACGTGCTCGCGCTCGGCTCGCTGCGCGAGTGGGTGGCCAATGACGTCTCGCTCGGCGAGGACGTGCCGCGGCGCGCGGTCATTCGTGGTGCACCTGCTTCTGCACCCGCGGCGCAGCATCGTTGTGCGCAGCGCAGCGCCGCGGACAGCACGGTGAAGAGCGAAGACCTCGGCTTTCGTTGTTGCAAGGGCGCGCCCAACGCGGCTGTCATTGCAGAAGCAAAACTCGGGCAGACCTTTCGGCGAGCACGCATCGACGCCGCGCAGCTGACAAAATTGCTCGCGTCGCACGAGCGCACGCGCGCGCTCGCCAAGGACGTGAAGTACTTTCGTGAGCCCGATGCGGCGAACACCGTGGTGGAGCGCGGCCCCGGAGACAGAAAAGGCTTCTCGTTCACGGTCGCGCCCTTGATCTGGAACCCCGTCGCCGGCGCGGAGTTTTTGCTGGTGAGTGGCAGGAGCGGTGAGAAGGACTCGTTCGTGCTCGCCTTTCACGTGCTTTCGGACGAGGAATTCGAGCTGGCGTCGAGCTTCGTCATGAAAGGGGAGCCGGGTCCGGTCGCGTTCGCATACAGCGGCTACATTCGCCCGCGTTTGCATTTCAGCACGTGCTGGGGCTGCCCCGGAGAAACGGGCAAAATCCTGTACCGCGATCCAGATTCGGTGATTATCGTTCAGCCGTGAATGCCGCCAACGAAGTTTGCCAGATCGGGCCCGACACGCGGGTCGAGCTCGCGTACGCGGTCTTCGACGCGGACGGAGAAGAAGTCGATCGTTCTCCGCCGGACGCGCCGCTGACCGTCCTTTTCGGTTACGGCCAGCTGCTCTCGGCCGTGGAACATGCCATACAAGGCTTACGCTCTGGCCAATCGCGCGAGGTCTTCCTGGCGCCGGGCCAGGGCTTCGGAGAGCGCGATCCCACGGCCATCATCGAGGTGGAGCGCTCCGACTTCCCGGCCGACGTCGCGGCGGGCGACCGGTACGAGGCCGAGAACGAGGAGGGGGAGCTCTTGGTGCTCAAAGTGCTGGACGTCGTGGACGACGCTGTGGTTCTCGACACCAATCATCCGCTGGCAGGCCAGCGCGTGCGCGTGGAAATCACCGTTCTCGACGTGCGGCCAGCCACTTCGGCCGAGCTTACGCTGGCTCAGGAGCGCCTCGATGCGCCCGAGGACCCGGCTTCCGGGAGCCTCATCTCAGCCGAGCGCTTGCTTCGCGGCCGAACACAGCGCTAGGAGAAGGCCGGCGCGCCCCCCGAACGGACCAGGGCGCACGGGTTGAAACGGAGAACACGATGACCGATCCGGAGCTCTTCAAGTACGACGTCAGGGTGCGGGAGCGCATGTTGCGCAAAGGGTTGATCCAGGAGGCCGAGGTGGAAAAGCGCCTCGGGACGCTGGCAGACCTCGAAGGTCAGTATGTGGAGTGCGAGCTCAAGCAGCCCGCCCTCCGCCAGGAGGCTGAAAGTGCGCCCGCGCCGCGGCCGGCCCCGGCTGCACCAAGCCCCGCCGCTCCGTCCTTCACAGAAGCCGCGCGTCGCTTCGAGCCAGCAGACGATACCGCCATCCCGGACGACGAGGACGACGACGACGACGAGGACGACGACGACGACGACGACGACGATCTCGATGACGACACCAAAGCGGAGCCTACCGACAAAGTGGAGCCTACCGAGAATGTGGAGCCTACCGAGGATGGTGCTCAGAAGCCGCCGACGCCCGGGGAGGGGTGGGAGAACGAGTCGTGAGCGGCCAGAACGACGGACCTGCCACTCCCGCAGAAACCGGCGAGGAGGCCTACGCGAAAGCCAAGAGCGTGGCCCCTCCCGCCGAGCAGCTGCCGGATGTGGACTTCCCGATGTTCATTCTTTCGCTCGCCCACTCCGCGTGGGTTCACCTCGGCGATGCGCCGAACCCCACGGACGGGCAACGCGAAAAGAACTTGCCGATGGCGCGTCAGACCATCGACCTGCTCGCGATGCTGCAGGAAAAGACGCGCAGCAATCTCGATGGCGACGAAGAGACAGTGCTGGAGCAAGCCCTCTACGATCTGCGCACGCGCTACGTAGAGGTAGCAAAAGCCAAGTAGCCTGACGTGACGAGTTAGGCACCCGGATGGTTTCGATACGCCTGGCGTGGATCGCGCTCACCGTGAGCATCCTGGCCTCGTGCAAACGAGGCACCGAGAGTCAGGCCGACGGGGGCGCGGGCATTCCCTCCGGGGCCGTGGCGGTCGGTAGCGCGGCACCCGAGCCGCGACGGCTCACGACGTTGATCGTGCCGGGCGCGGGCACCCCGGCGAGCTTCGCCGATCTCGCCGCCAAAGCGGACGCCGCGGTCGTCTACATCAAGACGCTGCAAGAACAGAGCGGACAGAGCGGCCGTCGTCGCGTCGTGGGGCAGGGGCTCGGCAGTGGCTTCGTCTACGACGCGGCGGGCCTCATTCTGACGAACCACCACGTGATCGAGAACGCCACGGATATCCGGGTCAGGCTCGAGAACCGCGAGCTCAAGGCGAGCGTGGTGGGACGCGATCCGCTGACCGACGTCGCGGTGTTGAGGGTGGACGGCAAGGCGTTCCCCCACCTGCCGCTTGGGGACTCCGACGCCATCCGCGTCGGTGATTGGGTCGTGGCCATCGGCAATCCCTTCGGCCTGTCGCACACGGTCTCCGCCGGCATCGTCTCCGCGAAGGGTCGCACGGGACAAGACGTACGCGGTCTGGGGGACCCGTCGGGCTACTACAACTTCCTGCAGACCGACGCGAGCATCAACCCGGGCAACTCGGGCGGGCCGCTGCTCGACATGGCGGGACGAGTAGTCGGGATCAACACGGCCATTCGCGCGCACGCCAACAGCATTGGGTTCGCCATCCCGATCAACATGGTGAAGGAGCTGCTGCCGGCCCTGTTGAAAGCAGGCCGAATTCGACGCAGCGCGATCGGTATCGTCGCCTCGTCGCTGCTCGTGGAAGACGAGGCGCGGCTCGGACTCAAGGACCGTTCCGGTGTCCTGGTGCGCAATGTCGCACCAGGTGGTCCGGCCGACCGCGCCGGCCTACAGCCGGACGACGTGATCATTGCGTTCGATGGCGAACCCATGTTGACCCCGGAGAAGCTGCGCTGGGTGGCGAGCCTGGCGGGGGTCGGGCGCCCCGTGACGCTGCGCGTTATTCGGGGCAAGCGCAACTTCGAGCTCAAACTCACCCTGGGCGAGTTGCCCGAGCAGCCCGCGCCCCGCGAAGAAGAGCCCGAGGAACCGTTCGGTTTCCCGTGATTTCACGGGGGCGGCTGCGCGCGGCTCGGCGTACATTGCCACGTGATGCCGCCCTCCGATTCCCGGACCGATCCCGCGCGTGATGCGGATGGTCAGGCCTCCGGTGTGGTGCATGCGGAGCTAGATTCCGGACCTCGCCAAGGAACAGTGGGAGCAGAAGGGGAGGTGTTGCCCCCCGGACCACGTCTGGCCGTGAATAGCCGACCAAACCGGGCGTCCAACCGCAAGGCGCGTCAAGACGAAGCGGAGCAAGATCGTGCGCTCATCGAGCAAGCAAAATTGGGCGACCGAGCAGCGTTCCGCAAGTTGCTTGAGCGCCACCAGCGCAGGGCATTCGCGATTGCCTACAGCCTGGTTCACGACGAGCAGGACGCGCGCGAAATCGTTCAAGAAGCATTTTTGCGTGTGCATCGCGGTCTGGAAACCTTCCAGGGCGGCTCCAGCTTCTTCACTTGGCTCTATCGCATCGTGACCAACCTTTCGATTGATCTCATCCGCAAGCCAGGCCGCCACCGTGCGGAGTGGGACGACACGCGTGAAGTCGAGGAGGACGCCGAGATCCCGCTCATGTCCCGTCCCTTCGGCAGTGATCCTCTGGAGGTCGTGCGTCGAGGCGAGATCGCCGGCCGTATTCAGAGCGCGCTCGACGAGCTGCCGCCGTATCACCGCAGCGTGATCCTGATGCGTGAGCTCGAGGGCTTGAGCTACGAGGAAATGGCGCAGGTCATGGGAGTGTCCAAGGGAACGATCATGAGCCGGCTGTTTCATGCCCGCCAGAAGTTGCAGCGCGCGCTCTGCGATTGTTACGAAGAGCAAGTTGGCCGCCGTCCGCGCGAAGCCCCGGAGGAGCCGTGAAGTCGACCTCGCATCTGACCCTGATGCGCTACTTCGACGGCGAGTTGACGCCCGAGGAGACGGCGGAGGTCGAACGACAGCTGCAGCGAGATCCCGCGGCGCGCCGAGTCGCGGACGACCTCGATCTGCTCGGTGACGTAGTGCGGAACGCCGCTCTCGAACAGGCCGCCGCGCACGACGATCTGATCGACTCGGTGATGGCGCGCCTCGATGCCGAGACGCCGGAGGCAGCAGCCGAAGTGCGGCAACTGCCGACCTCGCTCGATGCCGCGCGGACGCGCCGCGGACCTGTCGCCGGGCGCTCTCCCGTGAAGGTCGCAGCGCTCGTGGGGGTCTCGCTGGCCTTGGCCGCGGGCGCGGCGATGGTTCTCCGTACCAACCGCCCGGAAACCACGGAGCTCGACTCTCCGCGTCCCGGCGCGAGCGTTCTCGTACCAGAGCTCGCCGCCCGAGGCCCGCACGAGATCGCCGCTGGAGTGGCCGACGCGGCCGAGCACGCCATTTCGGAGGGCTCGGCGTCCGCGTCCATCGAGACGGTGGATTTCGGCAGCAGCGCTGGCACCATTTTTCTCGCCGGCGAGGAAGACGGCGAAGAAACGACGCCGGTGGTCTGGGTGATGGACGAACCAGGTCCGAGTCCGGGTAGGATGGAGCCCCTATGAGGCGCTTGTGGTCGTGTGCGGCGGTCTCCGCGCTCGGAATGTTGCCCTGCGTGGCGGTCGCCCAGCCCAGCCCGGGCACGGCTGTTCCGTCTCCGCATGCTCTGGTCGCGGACGCGGGAGACAAGGCTCCTGACAGCGGGCGCGAAGTGGCGGCGGAAGTGTTGATCCTGCACGCGACCAACTCGAAGAAGGGCGTCGACGAGCGCATCGGTAAGATGCCCGAGCTGAAGAAGCCGCCGTTCTCCGCGTACGACAGCTACGAGCTGCTCTCGAAGAACCGCGTGCCTTTGAAGAAAGAGCCGCAGACGCTGAAGCTGCCGAACGGTCGCGTGCTGCAGACCCGGCTCGTGGACGTACTGCCCAAGGACTACTTGCGCATCTCCGCGAGCATCAACCAGCCGGGCGGCAAGGACTTCCTGCCGCTCCTGGAGGTCAAGGCGAAGGTGGGTCAGGCCTTCATCGTGGCCGGACAGAGCTACAAGAACGGCATCCTGGTGCTGGTCATTCGGGTGGTGAAGTAGGCGGTGTCGCTGGTTCTGCCAGTGGCAGACAAATGCGAAATACGCTGCCGTGCTCGAGCACGCTCGAGACCTGCAACGAGCCGCCATGGGCTTGCACGATGTCGCGAACGATCGATAGACCGAGGCCGGTGCCGCGGCCATCGGGTTTGGTGGTGAAGAAGGGCTCGAAGATCTGGTCGAGCGACGCCGCCTGGATGCCCGCACCCTGATCTGCGACCTCGACGACGACCCGTTCGGTTTGTGCGTCTCCTGCCGCGGCGACGCACAGCGTGCCGCCGCGGCCGTGCATGGCGTGAGCCGCGTTCGTGAACAGGTTGACGAACACCTGTGTGAGCTGATCGGACACGGCGCGCACCGGCGGCAGCTCTGCGGGGAGCCGCAAGTCGATCTGCACGCGGCTCTCCACGAACTCGTGCTCGCAGAAGATCGAGGCTTTCTCGATCACGTCGCGCAGGTTCACCGGCCCGGGCTCGTGGCGGGCCGGCCGCGCGTACAGCACCAGCGCCTTCGAGAATTTCAAGATGCGCGTTGCGGCCGCGCTGATGCGCTGAATGCGTTCACGATCTTCGGCGTCCCCCGAGCTCTGCTGGGCGCGCGCGAGGAGATGCTCGCTGTAAGTGACGATGGACGTGAGCGGGTTGTTCAGCTCGTGCACGACTCCGGCCACGAGCTGCCCCAGCGAAGCCAGCTTTTCAGCCTGGATGAGCTTGGCTTGGAGCCGGCGCAGCTCGCCAGCGGCGCGTTGTGCCTGCTCGTACTCGCGCGCACGAGCGATACCCGTGCTCAGGACCTGCGCCGCTCGCTCGAGCAGCGTTTTTTCGAAGCTGGCTTCGGCGAACAAGCTGAGCTCGCTGCCGGCGACGTGTAAGCTGGAAGAATTCTCGGTCGGCAGCGGCAGTACCCGCTCGTGCGGCAGCCCCGCGAAGAGCCGCGAGCCTTCGGGGTTGGCGCGCGCGTTCAAGTGATCCGGCACGCGCGCGCTCACGCGCGGTTCCGCGATCTCCGGCCTGTACACGATGGCGCCGATCGCACACTCGGGGAGCATGTGTGCGAGACGCTCGACGCACAGGTCCGTCACCGCCTCCTCGCCCACGTCGATCGGGAGCTCGAGCGCGAGCTCGAGCAGCGCCGACTGCACTTGAGAGTGCGCTTCGACGCGCGCGTGCTGCCCGGACGGCACCGGCTCCGAGTGCAGACTCAGGGTCTTGCTTCGCGAAGGACGCTTCTTGAGCTCACGCCTCATCGGCGCACGTCCTTCCCCGAAGCGTCCACTTCGCTGGCCTTCTCGAGGTCGAGGATCTTGGCGCCGCCGACGTAGCTCTTGGTCTCGTACTTGGTGATCTTGCCGATCTTGCGCACGATCTCCGCCATCCGTTCGGACTCGCCGAGAATGACGGTCGCCGCGTTGTGGAGCTGCTTGTTAGTCTGCAAATTGCGCCGGAGCAGCTCGGCGTAGCCGATGACGCTGGTGAGCGGTTGATTCAGCTCGTGGGCCGCGGCGCCGGCGAGCTCGGCGACGATCGCTTGTTTCTCGCGATTGCGCAGCTCTTCCTGAGCGTTCAGGAGCCGCGCCTCCATGCGCAGCTTGTCGCGGATGTCCGTGAAGATGCCCACCGAGCCGACGGGCTTGCCGTTCTCGAAGATCAGCGCGGCGGACAGCTTCACCGCGATCACCTCGCCGGTGACACTCACCATGTCCACTCGGTAGTCTTCGAGGCGACCCGGGCCGTTCACGTTCGGATCGCGGATTCGTCGCATCACCTCACGCGCGCCGCTGCCGGGGTAGAGCTTCTCCACCGACGTGCCGATCACGTCGCTCGGCTGATAGCCGAAGATGCGCGCGGCCGCGCGGTTGAACAGGAGCACCTGCCCGCGCATGTCGGCCGAGACGATTGCGTCCACGGAGCTCTCGATCACGCGCTCGAGAAACTCCTTCGTATGCTGGAGCTCGATGGCGGTTTTGCGCTCGACGGTCACGTCGCGAAACGTGAACAGGACCGCGTTGTCCTCGTGCAAGACCGAGCTGAAGCTGACGCTGATGGTGATCAGCTGACCGTCCTTGGTGTTGAGAGCGATGTCCACGCCGCGCGGATAGATGCCCTCACGAAAGCCGCGCAGCAGGCGCTGAGCGCGTTCGTGTTCACCCGGACCGGTCAGGTTGTAGAACTCGAGATCGACCAGCTCCGACTCGCTGAATCCGGTGATTTCGCGGGCCCGAGGGTTCGCGAACAACACGCGACCGGTGCCGTCGATCACGACCATGCCGTCCGCCGCGCTCTCGAAAAAATCCGCGTATCGTTGAAACAGTTGGACGCGCCGCTCGGCTTCGACGCGCGCGAACGTACTCTGCTGCGTCTCGTCGCGTAAGGATTGCAAAATACGCGCGTTACGCAGCGCGATCGCGGTGGCGTTCGCGACCGTGTGCACGAGCGCCATCTCGTGGTCGGCGAACGCCGCCTTGCGCCGCGAGCGCAGGAACACCACGCCCATCGGGCCGTGCTCGTGCAATATCGGCATCAGCGCGAGCGAGCTGAAGCCCATCGGCGGCTCGCTTTGGCGGAGCACCTCGAACAGCGGGTGGCGCGCGGCGTCTCGGATTACGAGGGCGCGTCCGGTGGACAACACCTCGCGGATCTCCGGATACTTGGCGAGGTCAATCGGCAAGTCACGCAGCTGTTCGTCGTCGCTGGTGGCGACCACGAAGCCGATCGTGTTCGGCTCCCCGACCAGCACGATGCTGCAGCGATCGACGTGCGCCACGTCCGCCACGCGCTGCACGACCGTGAACAAGATGTCACGGATGTCGAGGCTGGAGGCTAGCGCCTGGGTCAGCTCGAGGACGGTTTGCTGATCGTGCTCGCGCCGGTTGAGCCGCTCGACGTACTCGCGCATGCGCATCTGCCCGCGAATGCGCGCGACGAGCTCGGCTGGCCGGAAAGGCTTGTGGACGTAGTCATCCGCACCGGAGGAAAAGACACGTTGGATCTCCTCGTCGGAATCGAGCGCCGTGAGCACCACCACCGGCACCTCGGCCAGGTTCGGTTTGGCGCGAATGTGCTTCAAAATGACGTACCCGTCCGGGTCCGGCATGATCAGGTCGAGGAGCACGAGCGACGGCGTATTGCGCTGAAGCCAGGTCATCGCCTCCCCGCCGCTGCCGACCGTGACGGTGGCGAGCCCCGCGCTGGCGAGTGTTTGACCGAGAACGTGGCGGCTGACCGCGTCGTCGTCGACGACCAAGATCGACCCGTCGGCTACCACTGTCCCACGATGGTACGCTCGATGTGCGGGGAAGTCAGGCGCAAGTATTCCGAGCGGCCGCGCCGGCCGGCCGGGGCAGAGCCGGCCGGCGTCGATTGTTGGCTTAACAGAGCACACCGGGTATAACCAATGCGGTGACGAAAACGCCTGGGGAACAGCGCCCGGCGACGGCAGAGCACGAAGCGCTCGAAGAGCTGGGTGACGACGCGATCATCGCCCAGCAAGCGGCGGTTCACACACCCCAGCCGCGTGCGAACGTGGAAATCGAGTCGCGCAGCATCGTGATCGCCGAGGAGCGGCCCGCTCCGGAAGGTCGGGTGCCGCCGGAAGGTGAGCCGACGCGGGAGCTCATGCCTTACGCGGTGAGCTCCATGGACCCCACGGTGGTGATCCGGGACCGCAAATTCATCAATTCTTTGGGAAGTTCGCCGCCATCGACGCGCGAACGCCGGGGGCGCCGCGTGGCGCGCGTTGCGCTGTGGTGCGGCGCCGGCCTCCTGGCGTTTGGCGTCGGAGGTATCCTGGCCGTGCTCACCACGCGTCGCCCGGTCGAGCCCGCAATTGATGCCACGCTGCAACATTCCGCGCCTACTGCGCCCCTGGTGGAGCCCGTCGCGGAGCGACCGCAAGATCCGGTGCTCGCGCCTGAACCCGCAACGCCGGTAGCCGTGCAGGAGCCGAGGACCGCTGTCGCGCAGGGTGACGCGGCGCGCGAGCTCGCAGCCAAGCCTGCGCTCAGCGCCAGCGATCTACCCGTCGAGAAAGCGCCGGCCGCGCGCGCGCGCGCGACCAAGTAACGGCTATTCGAGCAGAGCCGGCGCAGCCAGCTCGACGGCGAAGCCGCGAGCTCCGAGCTGCTCGCGGATCTTCTTCGCATCGCCCACCGCGACGATCCACATCTGCTCCGTGTTCAGGCGCTTCGCTTCCTGCGCGACGTTCTCGAGTGACAGAGAGGCGACCAGCGGCGCGTAGCGTGAAACGTAGTCGGTAGGGAGACCCTGAACGAACGACTGCGCGAGGTCGCCCGCGATGCGCCCGGTGTGCTCCAGGTGCGCGCCCAAGTCGTTGACCAGATCCGTCTTCGAGCGCACGAGCTCGGGAGACGTCAGCGGTTTGGTGTTCTTGGCGACGCCGGACAGCTCGAGCCCGAGTTGCTCGAGCGCCCGAGCAGTGACGTCGGTTCGCACGCTGGTTCCGACTGCGAACGCACCCCACGCGCGCGTCGCCATCAACGTCGACCGCGCGCCGTAAGTGAAGGCGTGTTTCTCGCGGAGGTTCTGGTTGATGCGCGAAGTGAAGAGTCCTCCGAGCAGATTGCTGAGCACTTGACGCGCTTCGTGGCCCGCGACGTTGCGCTTCGGAAAGGCCTGGATCGAAAACAGCGCGGTCTGCACGGCGTCCGGCCGATCCACGAGCACCACGTCCTTCTTCGCGGAGGGCGGCTGTGGCTGCGCTGCTGGTACGTCTTCGGCGGCACGCCCGCGCCAGGAGCCCAGAGTCCGCTCGACAGGCGCCTTGACGTCCGCCAGCGTGAAGTCGCCGACCACGACCAGCGCCGAGTCGGCGGGTGTGTAGTAGTGCTTGTGAAAGTCGCGTAAATCACCGACTTTCAAGCGCTCCACGTCCGGCACGCTGCCCGACACGGGTGCGCCGTGCGTCATGCCGAGCAAGAGCCGCAGGCCGACCAGAGAGGCCAGGCGTTGCGGCTCCTGGCGCTCCGCCAACAGGCCGTCCTGCCACTCCTTCTTCACGCGTGCAAAATCCTTGGTGTCGAAGCGCGGCGTTTGCACCACCTCCGCCAGGAGCGCGAGCCCCTCTGCGACATCCCGCGGCAGTGTTTGCAGCGCGACGCTGGAGTGGTCGCGGCCAGCGTCGGTTTCGAGCGTCGAGCCGAGTGATTCCACTGCCTCGGCGAGCGCCAGGCTTGGCTTCGTGCGCGTGCCTTCGCTCAGCATGCGCGCAGTCAGCGCCGCAAGACCGCTCTTGCCCTCCGGCACGGAGCTCTGACCGTGACGGACCACCAGCATCAGCTCGGCGATACCCGCCTTGTGCTTCAGCACGTAGAGCGTCAGGCCATTCGGCAGGCGTGCCACTTCCGGCGCAGGGTAGCTGAGCTCGGCCGGCTCACCCGGTGGCGGCCGTTGTCTGCGCCACGGCTCGGGGTCCACCGGTGCACTCGAAGCCGCAGGCGGACGGACCGGAGGCTTTGACACGGGACGTGGCTCCCGCGACGCCGAGCATGCGAACGCGACGCTGCACAGCAGCACGGCGACGAGTGAGCGATTCATGGTGTGCTCGTAGGCCCGCTCGGGACTGTCACGACGGAGAGCCGTGTCTTCGGCCCGAGATGCTTCCGAACCACGCGCTGGACGTCGGCGGTGGTCACCTGTTCGATGCTGGCCATGAGCTCTGGTAGATATCCTGGGTTGCCGAGGTAGTGATTGAAGCGCTGGAGCAGGCCAGCGCGGCCCGACTCGCCACCGGGCCCGTTCAGGAGCTGGAGATTGCTCTGCACGTCGACGAAGATTCGGCGCTTGGCGCGGGCGAGCTCGGCGGCTGAGGGGCCTTTTCGTTCCAGCTCCGTCAACGTCTCGTCCAGCGCCTGCTCGACCTGCTCCGGAGTCTTGCCGCTAGTGGCGAGCGCGTTGATGCCGAACAGGCTCGCGAGCTCGTTGGACTCGAGCGACGCGTCCACCTCGGTGGCCACCTGCTTGCCGACCACGAGGTTCTGATAGAGGCGCGTGGCCTGGCCGCCGGCGAGCACCGCCGCGGTCACCTCGAGCGCGGCTTCGTCGGGACCGTAGGCGGGCGGTAGGATGTACCCGAACGCTACCTTCGCCAATTTGACGGGCTCCTTCACGACGATGCGCTTGGGGCTCTCGAGCGGTGGCGTCGCGTGTTTCACGCGCTCGGGTTTCGGCCGCGCCGGGAGCGTCCCGAAGTAGCGCTCGATCAGCTTCTTCAGCTGCTGTTCGTCGTAGTCGCCTGCGATGGCGAGCGTGGCATTGCTGGGTGAGTAGAAAGACTTGAAGAACGCCTTCACGTCGTCCAGCGACGCCGCCGAAAGATCCGCCATCGAGCCGATCACGGCACCGTGGTACGGGTGTCCCTTCGGGAACAACGTATCGAGCAGCGCCAGCGTGCTCGGACCGTACGGCGAATTTTCGTAGCTTTGCCGGCGTTCGTTCTGAACGACCCCGCGCTGCACCTCGAGTTGGTCCGGCGTCAGCGTGTCCAGCATGTAGCCCATGCGATCGCTCTCGATCCAGAGCACGAGCTCGAGGTGCTGCCGCGGTACCGTTTGAAAGTAATTCGTGCGGTCCCAGCTGGTGGTGCCGTTCACGTTGGTGCCGCCCACTGCCTCGAGCAAGCGGTCGAACTCGGAGCCCACGTGTCGCGAGCCTGCGAACATCAAATGCTCGAACAAGTGGGCGAAGCCAGAACGTCCGCGCGGCTCGTTGGCGGGCCCCACGTGATACCAGACGTTTACCGCGACCAGGGGCAGCGTGCGGTCTCGATGAAGAATGACTTCGAGGCCGTTCGGCAGGGTGTATTTTTCGAACGGAATCTCCGCAGCGGTCGCCGAACGGTTCTTGCTCGCCGCGCTGCCTGCCGGCTTGCGCTCGGGGGTGGTTGCGCTCGGTTTTTCGGCGGGCTGCGCGTGCACAGTGCTCGGACCGGGCGATGTAGCCGCGAACGCGGCCAGGACGTAAGCCACGCGCCGCGCGCCGCGCGCCTTGGATGAACCACGCATGGCGCGACCGTACGACAGCCCTTGCCCTCGCCGCAATGCGCGAGTCATGAGCGCGGAGCGGACGCGCGCGCCGGGAGCGCCGCACCCCGCGCTAGTGACGCTAACGCTTCAGCTCGAGAGCCGCCGCGACGATGTCCGCTTCGCTCAGCAGCACCAGGTTTGCCGCGTTTCCGAGCGGGACGAAACTGTCTGCCGAGGTGACGCGCCGAAAGCGCGCGCTCGTGCGTGCTTCGAGGATGGCGGCGGCCAGCGCTTCGGAGACGTTGCCTGAGCGCCGGCATTCGTCCACGACCAGCACACTGCCCACCTCTGCCGTGTGCTCCAGCACGTCCGCGATGGGTAGCGGGGACAGCCAGCGCAGATCGAGCACGCGCGCGGAAATCCCGGATTTGGCGAGAGTGCGCGCCGCCCGCAGGCTCATGAACAGGCCATTTCCATAGGTCACGATCAGAAGATCACGCGCCTCGGGGTGATAGACGCGGGCGCGACCGAGCTCGGCGGAGCCGCCGCCGGGCGTCGCGAGCCAGCTCGCGTCCGACGCCTCGTGCAGATCGCGCGTGTGGTACAGCGCGATAGGCTCGACCGCGACCACGACGCGGCGCTCGATGCGGCAGAGCGCGAGCGCGGTCCGGTACAGCTCGATAGCATCGTCGGCGCGCGCGGGCACGAACACGATGAGCCCTGGAATGTCGCGCAGGACGGCCAGCGAGTTGTCGTTGTGAAAGTGCCCGCCGAAGCCCTTCTGATAGGCGAGCCCGGCGATCCGTACCAGCAGCGGATTGTCGTAAGCGCCGTTCGAAAAAAACGGCAGCGTGGCGGCCTCCCCGCGCAGCTGGTCTTCGGCATTGTGCAGATACGCGAGGTACTGAATTTCCGCGATCGGCAAGAGGCCGGCTGAAGCCGCTCCCAGCGCGAACCCGAGGATACTTTGCTCGTCGAGCAGCGTGTTGAACACGCGCTTCGGTCCGGCTCGCGCGAGCAGGCCCTTGGTGATGCCGTATACGCCGCCCTTCTTCGCGACGTCCTCGCCGAACACCAGTGCCTCCGGGTAGCGGTCGAGCGCTTCCAAGAGCACGTGATTGATGCCTTGCGCGAGCGTGAGCGGCTGCCCGGGCTCTCGAGACGTCCCGCGTGTGCTTTCCGCCGCGAGCGCCTGCGGGTCGGTGCGGCCCGTGATCGGCCGCATGACCTCTTCTGCCGTGCGCAGGCCGGGGCGGGCGCTCGCGAAGGCGGCAGCAGCGGAGACGCGCTCTCTCGCGCGCGCGTCGAGCTCGAGAACCTCCTTTTGCTCCAGCTTGCCGGCAGCGAGCAGGTCGAGCGCGAACGCCACGACGGGATCTCGCGCCTCCGCGGCGGCGATTTCCGGTAGAGTGCGGTAACTGGTGTCGACATCGCTGCCGGCATGGCCGAGCAGGCGAACGCAGCGAATGTGGAGCAGCGTGGCGCGCCGCGTGCTCCGGCAGTAGTCGACCGCCGCCTGCGCCGTCCCGAAGGTCTCGGCCAGGTTCGCGCCGTCGCAAACGAAATAGCGGACGTGCGGCAGCGCGTTCAGACGCGCCTCGCTCCAGCCCTCGGGCGTGCGCACGCTGATGCCGAGCCCGTTGTCCTCACACACGCACAAGAGCGGCAAAGTCAGCTTTTGATGTAGAAGCCAGCTGGCAGTGTTCAGGGCTCCGAGCCAGGTGCTGTGATTGACGCTCGCGTCGCCGAAGCTCGCGAGCACGATCGCGTCTCGCGCGGACAGCTCCGGAAACCCGAGGCGCTTCCGGCGCTCCAGCGCCAGCGCCAAGCCGACGGCGCGCGGGAGGTGTGAAGCGATGGTGCTGGTTTGCGGCAGAATGCCGAGCTCGCGGCGCCCGAACACCTTGTGCCGGCCGCCGCTGATCGGGTCTTCGCGGGACGCGACGAGGGACAGCGCGATGTCCGTCGCCGGATCGACCTCCGGTGCGAAGCGCGCGCGCTCGATTTGGAGCGCTGCGCTCCGGTAGTGAAGCAGCGCTGGATCGGACGGCGACGTCAGCCGGCCGAGCACGACGTTCGCTTCGTGGCCCGAGCTGCAGATGGTGTAGTGCCCGTGCCCGGCTTGCCGGAGCTCGTGCGCCGCCACGTCCAAGTGGCGGGCGAGCAGCATGGATTCGAGCAGCTCGCGACCCAGCTCTGCGGGATACGGCCAACGCGCCGGCTCTGCGCCGGCGCTGCCCGCTTCACGCACGCGCTCGACGAACAGCGCACGCAGCCGATGGATGCGCTCGAGGGACAGCTAACACCTCGCTGGCGGCGCGAACGCCGCACCAGCTGTGTGTAGCGCTAGCCCTGCGCGGCAGCGACGGGGGCTTCGGTCTGCGTCCGCACGGCCTCGCCCGGGGTGCGCTCGGCCGGGTAGCGCATGCGCTGCGCGCCCGTCATGTCGATGATGCCGAGGGCGTTCAGCACACGCATCACCTGGTAGCTCGGATCGAGCTCGAAGCGACGCGCCGCGAAGTTCGGGCTCATGCCGAACTTGTGGTGGTTGTTCTGAAACAGCTCGCCGGCGGTGAGAAAATCGAACACCAGCGTGTTGCGCGAGTCGTCGCCGTTGTCGAAGTTCTTGTAGCCGTAGCGGTGGCCGCCCCAGTTCACGATGGCGCCATGGATCGGTCCCATGACGAAGTGAAAGGGGAGCAGCGCGAACAGCCACGGCGATGTCGCAAACTTTACGTAAAACAGCACGTAGGCGCCACACCACGCGAGCCGCATGATCCAGCTTTGGCCGAGCTTGTCGATGAGCGGCCAGACGGGGTAGCCGCCTTCGAAGCGCGGTTCCGGCTGCTTGCGGTCGTACGCGAAGTCGTCGTAGCGATGCTTCGTGTCCAGCATCATGGACATCGGGTTCGCGTAGTTGCGGGGTGAGTGCGGATCCTGAGGCGTGTCGCTGTACGCGTGGTGCATGCGATGCAAGATCGCGTAACCGCGCGGGGACAAGAAGCTCGAGCCCTGTGTCAGGTAAGTGAAGAGGTGGAAGAAGCGCTCCCAGCCCTTGCTCATCGTGAACTGACGGTGTGCCCCGTAGCGGTGCAGAAAGAACGTCTGCGAGAAAACCGACAGCTGCCAATGGACGATGAAAAAGATGACGCAGATCACTGGAACCTCCGTGAACCGGGTCGTGGAAACGGCTACAACCGCATCCGGCTAGCCGGCCGGCGTATAATAGAGCGGTCTGGCCGACGCGCCAGTCAGTTTTGAGTCATCTTGATCGTGCTGGAATTTCGGCGAGTTGCGCAGTGCGCCGTCGTCCAGCCCGGACGGAAGTCAGCGCTGTCAGCGGGTAGCGCTGCGGATAGCGGGTGAGTCCCCCGGCTCGCTGTCGCGCTCGCTCAGCCGTTCGCGATTCGCGAAGCGGAGCGCCGCCGGCAACCCCAGGATAGCCGTGAGCAGGCACGCGAGCTCTCCAGCGACAGCCAATACCCCGAACGAGAACAAAGCTCGGTTCTGAGCGACCAAGAGAGACCCATAGCCGATGACGGTCGTCACCGAGCACAGCGCCACGGCGCCCCCGGTATTTGCCACCACGCGATCGAGGCTCGCTCGGCCCTCCGCCTGGAAGCGCTTCAAAACGTTGATGGAATAGTCCGCGCCGATGCCGAACGTGATGGGCAGCGCCACGAAGTTCGAGAAATTGAGGCGTGCGCCGAGCCACCCGAGCGTTCCCAGCATGAGCAGCACGCCGGCCAGGAGTGACCCCACCGCCGCGAACGAGAGGCCCACGGAGCGGAAGGTCAGCACGCAGATGCCGAGGACGGTGAAGAGCGCGAGCAGCGTCATGCGCGGCCCGTCCTTGCCGATGGCGCTGGCGATGTCGCTCGACAGCAGCAAGGACCCTGCGATTGGCGTCTGGTTGCCGTGCACCTTGGCGGCGTCCCGCAGGTCCGCCGTGAAGGCATGGATGCGCTGAGCGTCCCAGGTACCGGCGCCGAGCTTCGGGTAGACGAGCACGTTGCGGTCGATGCGCCCGTCCTTTTCGCGAAGGCCCGCCACCAGCACGTCCGGCAAGTCCGCCGGCTGGAGCGGCCGCATCGCGGCGGGACCCAGAGCGCGCTCGACGAGCTCGCGATCCTGCGGCAAAAGCTCCGCTTTCATGCGCGGCGTCAAGATCGCGCGTAGCGTGTGCGCTTCGGCGATGGACTGATCGCGCTCCGGATTGAGCAGCGTGCGGCCGCTGGCCACCGAGCCGATCAAGCCGCCGGCCGCATTGTGGCGCATGAGGTCGCGGACGCGTGCTTCGACGACGCGGGCCTCCTCCGCGTTCGCCGTCATGATCAAGGTCGGTGTCAGGTAGCGCTTGAGGGTTGCGTCCATGCGCTTACCCCAGTAACGCTCGCCGGATTCCCAAGAATCGCGCCTACGAAGCGTGGACAGATCGTACTCGAGGTAGTCGCCGTGGCGGATTGCGATTCCGGCCACGGAAACCAGCACCGCGACGGCGCTCACGCCGAGCACGAGGCGTGGCCGGCGGATCATTCCGGCAACGAGCTCCTGAGTGAAGCTCTTGGTGGTGCGCTCCGGACGCGGCTTCATGCCCGCACCGAGCCAGAGCAAGGTTGGCGGAGCCACGACGTACGTGACTGCCCAGCACGTCACCATGCCGAGCGCGCCGATCCAGCCGAACTGATTGAAGCCGCGAAAGTCCGTGACAATCAAGCTGCCGTAGGCGGCGGATGCGGCGAGCGCCGCAGCCAAAGTCGCGCTCCAGGTGCGCGACACGGCAATGCGGATCGCCTGCGGCAGCTCCGCGCCGCGCGCGCGCTCCTCCATGAAACGCGCGAGCAGAATAATGCCGAAGTTGACGCCGTTCCCGATGATGATCGACGCCAGAAACGCCGTATTGGAATTCAGGTAGCGGATGGACAGCGGCGGTAGCGCCGCGATCCCGAAGGTCAGCACGGTCCCGAGCATCATCGGGATGCCGAGAATGGGGAGCGCGCGCCAGCTGCGGAAAAACAGCACGATAGCCGCGATCACCGCCAGCGAGACCAGCGCACCGGACACGCTGAGATCCGTGGCGAGGCCTTCCATCTCCTCGACGCGAGTGGCGACATCGCCGGCGAACCCGACGCGCATGTCGCTGGCATAGGCCGCCGGGAACCCGAGCGCGGCGATGTCCGCCTCGACCCGATCGATCAGTTTCCGATCGGCGCCGAAGCCCGTCGTGTGAGAACCGGCCTGCAGCAAGAGGACGCGCGTGTGGCCGTCTTCCGAAACGAACTTGTCGCCCGGATACGTCGGGCCCTTGTAGCGCTGTTGGTACTTCGAACGGAGCTGCTCGGCCGTGCTGGATGCGCCCGCTGCGCCTGCCGCTTCGTCCTCCTCGAGCAAGTCGGTTCCCAGGCCACGCGATACTTCGCGATCACGCTGCTCTTCGACTGCTTCACGCAGCTCACGCACGTCCTGGGGCGGCAAGAGCTGCAGGGCATACGTCTCGGCAAAGCGGCGTTCCTCACGGATGTCGCCGCGCACGGCGGCAACTTCGTCGCTCGGGTACTTGCGTGCGCGTGCGCTCAGATCGGCGATGAAGCGCTCGGCGGCTGCCAGGTTCTGGGGGCCACCCGTGTCGACCACGACGCCCAAGTAACGCAGGCCCGGTACGCGCTGGCGCAACTCGGCAATCGACGTCACGCTGGGCGCGCCCGTGGGGAGCAGCTCCTCGAGGTCGCTGCGCAGCGACTGGTAAGTGCGGATGGTGCGCCAAGTGCCCGCCACGCCGAGCACTGCGGCCACGGCAAAAATCAGCGCGCGGTGACGGAGCAGCCAGGAGACGTAGCTCTCACGCACGCGACGGAGGGCGTTCATCGCGCCTCCGAGCCGAGCAACGCCTTGTCCGACGCCGCGGCGGCCACGGCGGGCGTCAGATTCAAAGCTTGCCGGGACGTGAGCCGAGTCGCCAGGAGGACGGCTACTACGGCGACGGCCCAGCCCGCGATCGCGTCGAGGATCCAGTGATGGTCGAGGTACACAGCCGCCACGAACATGAGCACGGTATAGATGACGTGCACCGGTCGGGTACGCCAGCTCGCAGCTTGCCAGGCGGTCAGCAGGCCGATCAGCGGGTAAGCACAGTGCATCGACGGCATCGCCCCAAATACAGACGCGGCACGGCTATAAAATGTTTCGAAATATTGCATATCGAACAGCTGATCGACGCGCAGCAGCGCAGCTGCGCTAGGCGCCGCGGACAGGTCGATCGTGCAGCCGTTGGCCCGGATGTACCAGGGGGGGGCGGCCGGCACGATCAGCCAGAGCGCGAAGGAAATATAGTTCGCAATCGCGAAAGACCACAAATAGCGGCGCATCCGCCGGCGATCCTGGAAGTACAGGTATGCCGCGTAGATGAACGCCACATAAACGAAGACTGTGTACGGGACGGCACAGATCAAATCGAGGACGGGGCTGTGATGCCGCGCGAACCAGTCCTGCGGTGTGACACCAGGCGCGACCGAGAACAGAGCGAGCTCCGCGTCGCGTAGCTCACAGCCGAGCACGCGCTCGGGCGAAAGCACGACCCGGCGCGCATACCGCACCAGATCGTAGCCAAAGGCGACGATCAGGTAGGGCGTCACGTCGATGAAGAACTGTTTGGTGCTGCTCGTTCCGAACGCGAAGAGCACGCACAGTGCCGCCAAGACGGCGTGCTCCGGGCGCAGGTCGCCAATCAGGAGCATGACCGCGGCATACAGGAGCGGTAGAAGCGGGAGGACCCACCATGGGCCCCACAACCGGTATATGTGGCGAAGGACCGCCTGCATGGTGTCGTTGAAGCTGTAAGACGTTGAGCGAGCGCCGACGGATACGGGTCAGGAGCTCGGAATGTCGCCGGTCGGAAGGTCCGGCATGGAACGCGCTGGCGCACTACGAGAAGTCACGAGGGCGAGTTTCGCGGCGCGCAAGGCAGCTACCACGGCGACGACGTTGAGCACTGCCATGAGCGAAATTCCGGCCAGGAGCAGCGGTGCGAACACCGCGCCGTCCGGCAAGACGTCCGCGAGGAGCAAGCTGGCGGTGAGCAGCGCCACGCGCTCGGGCCGTCGCATGAACAAGCCAGGCAGCTTCGCGCCCAGACTCTCGGCGCGCGCGCGCACGTAGCTCACGGCAAAGCCGCCGAGCATGGCGAGCCCGGGAATGGCCGCGAGCGCACCGTCCGGCCCGTAGGCGACGACGAGGCCCAAGAGGGGCAGCCCGTCCGTCAGACGGTCGACGGTCGAATCCAGCAGTGCACCGTACGCGCTTTGGGTGCCCGTAGCGCGGGCCACCACGCCGTCCAACATGTCGCAAAGGCCGCTTGCGAGCACGAGCAATCCGCCCAGGGCGAGATGGCCCGTGGCCGCCGCGATCCCCGCCGCAACCGCGAGCAGCAGTGACGTGTAGGTCAGCGCGTTGGCTGTGACGCCGTGCCGGCCCAGCCACCGTCCCGCGAACAAACAGCCCACATACAGCGTTTGCGCGGTCGGCAAACGCTCCCAGACAGTGCCACGCAAGCGATCGCGTGCCACGTCCGTTTCACTGCGGGGTTCGGGAAGGTGAACGTAAGGAGGGGCGCTCAGCATTGCATTGCACCCAAAGTGGTGAGGCGCCGAGCCGCTTTCCGGTGCGGGAAAGAGACGGCGAAGCCCATCGGTCGATGGGACATTCCGGCGGTTTACGTAAGGACCTGGACTCCGTTCGCAAGGGGGGCCTCGCTAACGAAATGTCACACAAACGCGCCATATATAGACAATTTCCAGAAATATCAACTGAATAGGGCCCCTGCAAATGCGCGGAGCCAAACCTGAAAACGTTCAAAATATCGGTCGGATGAGCTGTGGTCTCGATGGGAGAAATGCGACGAGGGCGACGAACACGGCGCGGAGGACCCAGCGCGGGAGCGGCCGAATCGTCCGTGGCGAGGCGCGAACCACTCTGCGCAGATCTTCGGTGGTCGCGTGGCGGCGCGCCCCGTGGCAGAGGATAGCGCTTCCGTTACACCAACAGCGTCATGAGTCTCGTTCAGGTGCGGCAACGACAAAAGGCCCCGATCCCGGCCACAGCGAGCGGCTTTCTGCCGACGACGCGCGCCGAGATGCGTGCGCGCGGTTGGGACGAGCTCGACATATTGATCGTCAGCGGCGACGCCTACGTCGATCACCCTGCGTTCGGGCCCGTGCTGATCGCGCGCTTTCTCGAGGGGCGGGGTTACCGGGTGGGGTTTATCGCGCAGCCACGCTGGGACAGCACCGACGACATCGCGCGCATGGGCCGACCCCGGCTGTTCGTCGGCGTGAGCGCCGGCAACCTGGATTCGATGCTGAACAAGCTGACCGCGCAGAAGAAGACGCGCGGTGAGGATCAGTATTCACCGGGCGGACGCACCGGCTCGCGGCCGAACCGCGCGAGCATCGTGTACTCGAACCTGTGCCGGCAGGCGTTTCCTGGGCTTCCGATCGTTCTGGGCGGAATCGAAGCGTCGCTGCGGCGCATCGCCCACTACGATTACTGGTCGGATTCCGTGCGGCGCTCGATCCTGCTCGACGCCAAGGCCGACCTGCTGGTGTTCGGAATGGGCGAACGCGCGGCGTGGGAGATCGCGGATCGCTTGAACGCCGGCCAGCGGCTCGATGAGCTCCACGACGTGCGAGGGACGGCGCACGTGAAGAAAAATCCGCGCCAGTGGCGACCGGTCGCTGAAGCGGAGAGCCGCTACGTCACCGACAAGAAGGTGGTGGTCCTTCCCCCGTATGAAGAGGTGAGCACCGACAAGGCGGCGTTCGCGCGTATGTCGCGCATGCTGCAGGTCGAGACCAACGCGCACAACGCGCGTCCGCTCCTGCAAGTCTTCGGCACGGAAGCCGTGTACTTCAATCCGCCCGCGCTGCCTCTTGAAGAGGCGCTCATGGACGAGTTGTACGATTTGCCGTTTCAGCGTGGTCCGCATCCGGCATACGGCGACGAGCGCATCCCCGCGTTCGAGACCGTCAAACACTCGATCGTGACGATGCGCGGCTGCTTCGGCGGCTGCACGTTTTGCAGCATCACCGAGCACGAGGGGCGCATCATCCAGAGCCGCTCGCAGAGCAGCGTGCTGCGCGAGGTGCGCGCGCTCCGGCGCCTGCGCGGCTTCAGCGGTGTGATCAGCGACCTGGGCGGTCCGACCGCGAACATGTACCAGATGAAGTGCCGCGACACGCGCATCGAGAGCGCGTGCCGACGTCTGTCGTGCGTGCACCCCGGCGTGTGTGAAAACCTGGTCACTGATCACGGCCCGCTCATTCAGCTGATGCGCAAGGTGCGCGAAGAGCCCGGCATCAAGAAGGTCTTCGTGGCGTCCGGCGTGCGCTATGACCTGGCCGAGAGGAGCCCGGAGTTCATTCGCGAGCTGGCTCGACACCACACGGGTGGCCAGGTGTCGGTCGCGCCCGAGCACACGAACCCCGAGGTGCTCGACAAGATGAAGAAGCCGCCGGTCGCGAGCTACGAGCGCTTCGCGGAAGCCTTCTGTCAGGAGAGCGAAAACGCCGGCAAACAGCAGTATCTCGTGCCGTACTTCATCAGCGGCCACCCCGGATCTTCGCTGAAGGACAGCATCGAGCTCGCGCTCTATCTGAAGCAGCGCAACATGCGTCCGCGACAGATCCAGGACTTCATCCCGACGCCGATGGCGATCGCCACGGCCATGTACTACACGGGCATCGATCCGCTGACTAACACGCCCGTGCACGTGACCCGCGACTTGCGCGAAAAGCGCATGATGAAGTCGCTCTTGTACTGGTGGGACAAGGAACACTGGCCGCTCGCGCGTGAAGCGCTGCAACGAGCCGGGCGCACGGACTTGATCGGCCGCGCGCCGCACTGCCTCGTGCCTCCGGCGTACGGAGTTTCGGCCCCGCGCCCGCAGCCGGGCAGCCACCAGCGCAAGCCCGCCCGCGCGCGTCGCTAACTGCTTCGCTTGCTCAGGGAGACGGCGGGCCGGCGTCTGGTAGCGAACCAACGCCGCCGTCGGTGGCCCGAGCGACGCAGAAGCCGTACTCGGTTCTGCCTCCGTCGGCGCCGCTGGGAACGAACAGCCCGGGCGTAAACCTCCCGCAGACTGGCGTTGCTGGCGTAACCGCGCAGTCCGCGTTGAAACCCACGCGGCACCACTTCTGGCAAGTGTCCGCTGCGCTGCAACCGTAGCCGTTGGCACAATCACCCGAGTCCGTGCACGTCGTTTTGGGCGGACCGGAATTGCCGTAACAGAGCGTCGTACCTTCGTCGAAGTTGTCGAGCACGCAGTTCGCACCCGTGCCACATGCGCCGAATGCAGCGTTGCGCGCGGTGTTTGCTGGATCGCTCAGATTGCAGTGTTGCGTGCAGACCTTGAAGCCCTCAACGGGCACATTGACGTCGTCAACCTCCCGCGTGACTTGAATACAGCGGTTGAACGGTGTGGAGCGGCAGTCACTTTTCGTGTCGCAGTATGGCCGACAGGTGCCGCTGAGGCTGGCGCTACCGCCGACGCACCCGTGTCCCTTTGCGCAGGTTTCAGACGTGCAACGTGCGTGAGCGAGAGTCGAGCCGGGAGCCGCGCAAACCGTGTCTTTCGTGTCCACGTCGAAGATGCAATTCTCCGTCGCTGTACAACCGCACACTCGCGGGAAGTTGTCGCACGTGCCGTTGTCGGTGGGCGGTACGCACGAGGCGCCGATGCCGCCGGTGCCGCCGGTGCCGCCGGTGCCTTCGAACTCGCAGGGGTCAGCACAGTTTTGAGCCGAACAGGTCACGAGCGCGTACCAGTCGGTGACGCCGGCGGGATATTCCACGTCACAGGCTGCCGCGCACTCCGCATCTTCGCAAGCGTCGTAGCAGGCGACTATTTGTTGGCAGGCCTGGTTGCCGTCGCAACGCCCGAATTCCGCGGCGCACTCCTCGTCGATGCATTCGCCGCAAGAGTTGGCACCGCCACCCCCGTCGCCTCGTCCGCCAGAGCCCGCGGTGCCACCGGCGCCCCCATCGTCGTCGTCGTCGGCGCGGGAGGCGCTATCCGAAGAGCAGGCGACGGCCAAGCTCGTGGCCATGACGAGGAGAGCAGCCAGTGAACCGAGACTGCGCTGCCAGCTGTGCCTGCATTGCGTCGGGGTTGAGGGATCCGCCTTCTGATTCTTAAGCTCGAGCATCGGGCCTCCGCTGGCCGGGAAGAGGGGTGTCGAGCGTTAGAGAACTTCAGACCGTCCACTCGAGTCAATGGACACGAGCGTGAAGGCACGGCGCGCGCACCGAATCGGCGCATTCGCGGGGTGTCCGAGTTCTGAGACACTCACACGACGCGTGAGCGGGGCGCTCCCTGAGCCGTCGCCCGTTGGACGAAATTGCGGAAAAGTTCGGCGAACTTGAGTTGTTTCATTGCGGCTGCAACGTGCACCGCGGCCTGTCGATAGCGAGCGCTGGACAGCAGGTTCCGCACGGCGTCCTCGACCTTTTGTTCGGTCAAGCTGCCACTCCGTAGCAACAGGCCCGCGCCCGCGCGCTCGATGGCGTCCATCGCGAGGTATTGGTCGAGATTGAACGGGATCCCCAGCACCGGTGTGCCTTCTGCGAGCGCCTGATAGCCGCTGCTGCTCCCGCCGTTGGTAATGACGAAGGCGGCGTGACGCGCGGCTTCATCCCCGGGCACGTAGTCGGCGATCAGCACGTTCGGCGGTACGTCCGCGAGCTCGGCGCGCTCCGCCGTGGCCAGGAGTACCCACACCGGTAAACGCCCGAGCGCGCGCACGACGTTCGGGAGGACGTTGACGTCGCCCGAAGACCCCAGGGTCACGTACACCGGCGCGCGCTCTCCGCGCAGGGCCGA
>DATDJP010000044.1:0-6384 GCA_036520475.1 Polyangiaceae bacterium
GCCCGCGACACGCCGCTCGTAAATCTCCTCGGGGAGCTTGAACGAGGCTCCGCATGCGTCGCACGCGACCGAAAACGGCATCGCATAAATCGTACCGTCGCTTGCGCCCGAGGGCCATGCTTTTGCAGTTATTTACCCCGGGAGCGCCGCCCAATCCCCAGCGCGCCCCGCGCGAGGGCCGGGAAATGGCCTTTTTGCTATCGGATATACAAGGGCACCGACATCCAATCCACGCCACCGCGGTTGTCGCGCACCACAACCCACACCCGCACGAAACCCGGCTCCGCGGGCGCGTAGTAATTGCTCGCGTAGTTGTCCGTGTTCCACCGTCCGCTGCCGTCGCGCACCACGCGCACGTCCGAGCGCATCTTGCCGCGGTCGGCGTGGTAGTGGACGTTGAGTTGCTCGAGCGACCCGCGCGCGGAAACAGTGTCCGTCTCCGCATTCTGGTCGGCGTCCCTCAGCACCGGATTAACGCCGTGCGCCGGGCACTTATCGATGTCGCCGTCATCCGGACACGCTTCGACGCACAGGCCCATGGCGCACAACGCTTCTCTATCCTGCTCCCTCGGATCTTCGGGCTCGAAGCACCCCGTCCCCGCACAAGCGGGACTGATTTCGGTCCCGCGCGGTGGACTCATGTACGGGAAGGGCGAAACGGCCACGCGCGGGTCCTGCCAAAACTGCAGAGCCCCGATCAGCGGATTTTCGTTGTTGTGGTTCTCGAAGATGTACACGCTCGAATAGCCCACGACGAAGTCGTCGGGGCCGAGCAGCTCACCGTCCCGCTTGCACGTGATCGGCAGCCTGCCATCCTGAATCGACACGCCTTCGGCAGTGAAGCCGATCTCGCCGGCGCACGCCGCGAAGAACATAATGTAGAGCGCGTACGCCGGCATCTCATTCGCGGCTGGCCGCAGCGCCTCCACGCCCGGCATCTCGACGGCCAGCGTATCCTCGGGGCCCGGCCGCGCCGCCGGCTCCCGTATCTCCACGTACTGTTCGATGAACTGCTGAGGGTTCGCCGCGCCCTCCAGTAAAAAGTCCGCGCAACCGTCGAAGGTGTCGCCCTTCGGGTTGACGCAGCCTTTGATCCACAGGCGTTCGACTGGGATCCCGGCATCCTTGTTGCGCGAGCCGGCATCCCAGAGCATGTGGAAATTCACCGTCTCACCGGGCCGCGCGTACGACCCGCCATTCGGCTGCCCCTCGCCGCGGTCTACCGTTTTTTGCACCGCGAGGATGCGCACCGTGTCGACCTCGTACACGCGATCGATCTCGGGGCTGCACGCCGCACACGTTAGCGCCGCCGCCAGGGTCGATGCTTTACGGAAACTTCTCACGATTCACCTTCACGCTAACGCGAGACGGTCACTCGCTACCGAATCCACAAGGGCAGCGACATCCAATCCACGCCACCGCGGTTGTCGCGCAGCACGACCCACAACCGCGCAGGACCCGGCTCCGCCGGCGCGTAGTAGTTGCTGGCGAAGCCGCCGTTGTTCCACTGTTCGCTGCCGTCGCGCACCACGCGCACGTCCGAGCGCATCTTGCCGCGGTCAGCGTGGTAGTGGACGTTGAGTTGCTCCTTCAATTTGCGCGTTGAAACAGTGTCCTTCTCCGCATTCCAGCCCCCGTCCGTCAGCCATGGAACGAGCTGGTGCCCCGGGCACTTATCGATGTCTCCGTCATCCGCGCATGGCTCGACACACAGGCCCACGGTGCACAAATTGTTGATGTCTTCTTCAGTGGTCGGATCGATCACGTCGAAACAACCGACGCCGGCACAAGCGGGAGGCTCGAGTCGCTTTAAACCAAAGTACTTCATCTGAGGAGGAGCTGCCCTGGTTGGGTCCTTCCAAAACTGCAGCGAATCGATCAGCGGATTTTCGTTCTTTTGGTCCTCGAAGATGTACACGCTCGAATAGCCCACGACGAAGTCGTCCGGGCCGAGCAACTCACCGTCCCGCTTGCACGTGATCGGCAGCCTGCCATCCTGAATCGACACGTCCTCGGCAGTGAAGCCGATCTCGCCCGCGCACGCCGCGAAGAACACTATGTAGAGCGCGTACGCTGGCATCTCATTCGCGGCTGGCCGCAGCGCCTCCTTCCCCGGCATCGTTACGGCAATCGTATCTTTGGAGCTCGGCCGCGGCTCCTCCTCCACGGGCACCACATACTCGTTGACGAACTGCTCAGGGTCCTGCGCGGCTTCCAGTAAGAAGTCCGCGCAGCCGTCGAAGGTGTCGCCTTTCGGGTTGACGCAGCCTTTGATCCACAGGCGCTGGACAGGGATCCCGGCAGCCTTGTTGCGCGAGCCGGCATCCCAGAGCATGTGGAAATTCACCGTCTCACCGGGCCGCGCGTACGACCCGCCATTCGGCTCCCCCTCGCCGCGGTCTACCGTCTTTTGCACCGCGAGGATGCGCACCGTGTCGACCTCGTACACGCGGTCGATCTCCGGGCTACACGCGGCAACCGTCAGCGCCGCGGCCAGGGTTGATGCTTTACGGAAACCTCTCACGACACACCCACCAGTGACGCGAATTAGCACTTGCGCCTGAGCCTGCAACGGCGTCGAGACCGCACTGCGTGCCGGAAACGCCTCAAAATTCACCGCGCAGCCCGAAGCTCGGAATGATCGGGAGGCCGTAGGCGTAGGTCCGCTGCGAAAAGTTGTAGCTGTAGAGGAGCTGCTCGGCCGGGCGGTTGTTGTAGGCATTCTGCAAATCGAGGTACGCGCTCAGGCGCCAGCGCCGAAATTGCCAGCGCTTGTCGAGGCGGATGTCGAGCTGGTGGAACAGGGGCAAGCGCACCTGCCTGCCGAAGAGCGGCGAGTACGCCCCGGCGTCGGCGTTATACAGCGCGGGCACGCCCGGCGACGGCGGCACCCCTCTCTCGAGGCTGCCCGAAATGAGTCGGAAGCGCGCGCCGAACTCCCAGCCGTCGCCCATCCGGTAGCTGCCGAGCGCGACCAGATTGTGAGTCTGATCGTACTGAAAGAGATACTCTTCTTTTTCGGGCCCGTTGCGGCGCACGCTGCGCGACAACGTGTAAGCCACCCACCCAAAGAAACGCTTGTCGGGCTTGTACTTGAGCAGCGTCTCCACGCCCATGATCCGGCCCGTGCCTCGGTTGTGATACGTGAGCCCGCCCTCGTCGTTGATGTCGCTCGCGACCAGGTTCGTGATGCTCTTGTAAAAGCCTTCGAAGCCGAGCTCCACTTGGCTCGTGAGCTCGCGCTCGAGCCCGAGCGAGTAGTGAATGCTGCGGTTGGATTGAATGCCGGGCGTCCCGTACACCTCGTTGGTTTCCTGGAACTGCGGCGGCTGGTGGAACACGCCCACGCCGCCTTTGAGCGTGGTGCGCGAGCTCGCCTGGCCAGGCTTCAACTCGGGGTCCGCCGGAATCAAATCCAGGCGCGCGTTGAGACGCGGGCTGAAGTCGGTATGACCAGTGTCCTTCGCGTAGTCGACGCGCGCGCCCGGCACGAGGCGCAGGCGTCGCCACGGCTGGAGCTCCCACTCCATGTACGCTCCGGGACGAAACACGCTGCTCTTTTCGCGGGCTTCTTTGGCGATAGTGCCGGTGGCGGGACCGGAGCCAAGCTCACCTTGTCGCGGCGGGGGCGGAAACACCACGTCGGCATCGTACGGCGCCGCGAGCACGTCGATACCCAGGTTGACCTTGACGCCGGTGGTCATGCGCCAGCCGATCTCGCTCCTGGCCTGAAGCGGATACGAATTCACGTCGAACAGGTAAGTACCGATCCGAAAATCGACTGCCGCCTGCCCGCCGGCCAGCATCGTCGTGAGCTCCACGTCCTGCCCGAGCTTGCCTTCGTACAGCACCTGGCCCGTCATGTAATTCGTGTTGAGGGAGAAGTTCCCACCGAACCCCGGATCCACGGCGGCCGGATCTGCGAAAAACGCTTCGGCGCGATCGTTGAAACCGAAGAAGCGCAGGCTCAGGCGTGAATTGGCGTTCGGACGGTACTCCGCGATCGCCTGATAGTCGTAATAGACGGGCGCTTGCGTGATGCTCGCGCCCGTGCGTTCGAGCACCGGCTTGTAGAGGGCGTCGATCCAGCTGCGCTGACCGGCGAGCGCGAAGCTCCAGTCCTTGCTGCCGAAGATCGGCCCCTGCAGCATCACGCGTCCCGCGATGGCATCGGCCTGGATGAGCCCGTGGTAGCAGCCGGTCTCGTCGGTGGCTCGCATGTAGTCCGCGAGGCAACGCGTGTCCGGCGAGCGCAACCCGACGTCCACGACCCCGCCCATGCCGCGGCCGAAGCGAGCACTGAAGTTGCCGGGGTAGAAATCGATGCGCTCCAGCATCTCCGTCGGCAGGACGCTGGACAAGCCGAGGAAGTGATAGATGAGCGGCACGTTCAACGTATCGACGAAGGCCTGACTGTCCTCCGGCGCCGAACCGCGCACGATGATGAAGCCGGCCACGAGCGGCGGCCGCGCCACACCGGGCAAGCTCTGGATCGAGCGCAGCGCATCCCCGCCCGTGCCCGGCATGCGGTCGATTTCACGGCGTACCAGGCGGCGCTTGGTGACTTCGCGGGGGGGCCGCTCTCCCTCCACCGTCACCTCGAGGCCGCGCGCTTCGGGAGCCAGGCGGTACGTGACGTCGGTGGCCTCGCCCGCCGACACTTCCTCTGTTTCGTCCACGCTTTGAAAGCCCGGAGACACGACGCGCACGCGATACTTGCCGGCGGGCAGGTCGCGCAGCTCCCAGCGGCCTTCCGCGTCCGTCGTGGCGCTGTACTCCTGGCCGCCTTTCGCCTGGACTCGAACTTCGACGCCGGCCAGTGCGCCGTCCGAGTCCGCGACGCGCACCTGCCCGCCGAGATCTCCCGCGCTGCCGAGCTTCGAGCCCTCTTCTTCGAGCTCCACGCGTCCCAGGATGAACGAGTAGCGATACTCCACGGTGACTGGCAGAGGCCGGCGTCCGCGCCGCGCGGGTTTGAACCTGAACTTCAGCGCGGCCCGCTGCGCCGCCTCGTCGAAGCCGCGCCCAGCGCTTCCGACCACGTCGGCGCGAGTGACGGCGCCGCGCGCGCTCACGCGCAGGCGCAACACCACCTCGGCCTCGGCGCCTTCTTTCCACGCATCCGACGGGTACGTGGCCTCTTCGAAGTGCGCGATCTCCGGGAGTTTCACGCCGGCGCGCGCGCGCGGCTCGACCAGTCGTTCGACGCGGCCCGAACCGCCGGGCACCGTCCCTTTCTGGAACTCCGCAGACGAGGTTTCGGGTGTCGTCGTTTCGTTGTCCAGATCGACGGACTCGAGCCGGAACGAATACTTGTAATCGATGCGAACCGGGACGGGCTTGCCGCGCCGCCGCGCGGGCTTGAATTTGAACTGGAGCGCAGCCGCTTGCGCAGCCTCGTTCAGACCTTCCCCGGGTCCTTCGACGACCTCCGCGTCGGTCACCTGACCGGTCACGTCGATGGTGAGGCGCAGCACGACGTCGCCCTCGATCCCCGCCGCCTTTGCCTCCGGGGGATAGGGCGCCTCCTCGAGGTGCACGAGCTCCGGCATCTCGATGCCCGCGCGCCGCGTACGTGTCGCCGAGCGGCTGTACACCGTCCTCGCCGAGCCGGGTCGGGGTCGCTCGAGCGCCTCGAGCTCGGCCTCCTCCGCCTCGAAGTCGTCGACTTGAGCGTGCGCGGGCCGCGAGCTCGTCATGCACGCTGCCGCGGCGCCGAAGCACAACCAGCACGCAAGTCTGACGAGCCTCATCAAAGCGCAAGGGCGGTGTAGCCTGGCCGCTCGAACGGGACAAGCCGTGAAACGGCTACGAAAACTGGCCGTCATGCGCTTCTTGCAAGAGACGACGCCGGCGGCTACGACAGGGGCGTCTCTTTGCCGGATAACTGGAGGATTGCATGAAGACCCTGACCTTTGCCTGCGCCGCGCTCGGTTTCTCGATCCTCGCGAGCTGCGCGAGCTCGCAGCCGAGCGAGCCGCCGCCCGAAGTTCCGCCCCCTGCCCCACCCGTGAGCGAAGCGCCCCCGAGCAGTGAGCCCGCCGCCACGGAGCCGAGCTCGGAGACGGAGGCCGCCGCGCCGACACCCGTCGTCATCGAGGTGCCGATCGAAGCGAAGAGCGGCTCCAAGCTCACCGGGACGGTCAAGCTCAGCGAGCAGAGCGACGGCGTGCAGGTGGTGATTCAGGTCGCCAATCTCACCGCTGGCATGCGCGCCACGCATGTCCACGAGAAGGGCGACTGCAGCGCGCCAGACGGAGCCAGCGCCGGTGGCCACTTCAATCCCGACAAGCATCCGCACGCCCTGCCGGCGAACAGCCCGCGCCACCTCGGGGATCTCGGCAATATCCCGGTAGCCAAGGACGGCACGGGCTCACTCGAGAT
>DATDJP010000045.1:0-13347 GCA_036520475.1 Polyangiaceae bacterium
AAACGGCATGTTCAGCTTCAGCGGGCTCACGCCCGAGCAGGTTCAGCTTCTCCGTGACGAACACGCCATCTACATCGTGAGCTCGGGCCGCATCAACGTAGCTGGCCTGAACGAACAGACGCTGCCCATCGTGTGCAAGGCCATCGCCTCCGTACTCTGAGCCGGGAATTCGACGGCCTATCCCTAATCTCGTTCCCGGCGTGATCCTGCCCGTGCCCGTGAGCGTCTAACGATTGGTCACGCCGGCCGAGCGTGCAAAACGCTTCCCAAATCGACGCGGCGTCGACCGGCTCTGAACGTGCGACACGAAGCCGCGAAGCCGCGAAGGCTTCGCGCTGATCGGCGTTGCTACGCCAAAGCTGCACGAAGTTCGTCTTTTTTGGTTGAACATTGGCCGGCTCGACGCCCAATCAAACGACCTTGTCAGCCAACGGCGTTCGAGTGCCGCTGCGCGACGCCGAGAGCTAACCCCCCAAAATTCATGGACGGGATTCGGCGTTTCTGAGCGTCACTCTTCGCGGCTTCGCGACTTCCTGTGAAAACGTCACCGCGCCGTCAACTGTCAACGCGATCGCACGCTAAGCACAGGCCCTAAGCTGCAGGGGCGACGGCGACGGCGGGTTTGGCCTTGCTAAATGCCGGACTGGGCTTACCCGTAGGGCATGCCCGGCAGGAAGCCTGCGCGTCGCGTACACGTTGGGACTTCAGGCTGGGTGTACAAGGACTGGTGCGGCGTCTTCTATCCGGACAAGCTGCCGGCGACCGAACGCTTCGCCTACTACGCCCGCGAGTTCGACGTGGTCGAGGTCAACGCCACGCACTATCGGCTCGCCTCGCCTGCGATGGTGGCCAACTGGAACCGCGTCGTGCCGCCGGGCTTTCGCATGGTCGCCAAGGGCTCCCAGTTCATCACCCACCGGCTGAAGCTCAAGAACTGCGAACAGGCCGTGGAGCGCTTCTTTCAGCCGCTGGCGGAGCTGCGCTCTCTCACCTGCGTGCTCTGGCAGTTCTCGCAGGTCATGCCCCGTGATCTGGGTCGTCTCGATGCGTTCCTCTCGCTCTTGCCTCGTCACGTGCGTCACGCCGTCGAGTTTCGGGACAGGGCGTGGTGGGCCGACGACGTCTTTGCCTTGCTCGAGAAACAGCGCGTCGCCTTGTGCGCCGTGAGCCATCCGGCATTGCCGCCGGACGTCGTGCCCACGACGGACTTTTTGTACGCGCGCTTCCACGGCCTCGGCGAAAAGCTGTACGATTACGACTACAGTCCCAAGCAGTTGGCGGAGTGGGCCGCGCGGCTGCGGCCGCACCTCAGACAGCGAGAGCTGTATGCGTTCTTCAACAACGACTGGCATTGTCAGGCCATCCGCAATGCAAAGTCGTTCCGGAAATTGCTCGCCGGAACCGGCGAACGCCCGGGCGTCGTCGCCGCCGGAGGGAAACGCGGAGCTGGAGCGCGCCTGCGCGTTCATTCTTGATCACGCGCGCCGCGCGGCGGGAAGAACCTGGAAGCAAGCGCGCCGGCGCTCGCCGCTCGAGACGCCGGCAGATTTGCCATCGCTCCGCGTCGTCGCCGAGTACCACGTGCGGGGCGTGCCCGAGAGCGCCGTGCAGGGGCTACGCTTCTGGGTGTCGGGTTTCCCGGTGATCGTCCTCGGCGAAGTCCCGAGCCCCGAGCACGTACTCTCGCTGCAGGCTCGAGGACGGCGCTGTGTGACGCTTCTCGATCGGAGTCTGCCAGCCGGGCCTTACCAGGACCCGCTCGCGTTCGCGCTCCACGATCTGCGGCACCTCGCGAAGTTTGCAGCGCCTGACCATTACTTCGAGCAGATCGGCTTCTTTGCGACGCTCGAGCGCGCGCGCAGCACCACCGCGTGGTGCTCCTTCGAAGCGCGACTCGATGCCATCTGGCGAAGCGATCGCGATCGAGTCCTGGCGGACATGAACGGATCGAGCGTGTTCCTGTTCGCGGCGCTCAAGATGAAGCTGAAAATGGCCGCCCGCCGCGCGCTGGCCAACACCGAGCACAGAAGGGCCGCAGAGGGCGGGCCCCTCTCGCGCGAGGAGGAGCGATTCTTTTGCGGGCTCCAGCAAGAGTTCTTGGACGCGCTCGGCTTCACGGGCGAGCTCAGAAGCGCAGCCGTCGCGACGTCTACCCGCAGGGACGATCCGGAGCGCGCCGCGCTGCTTGCCCAAAGCTTCTCGGAAACCGGACGAGCCCGGTAGACGCCGCACAAAACACGAGCGCCCCGACGTTCCAAAGGAGCACCAGGGCGCAACGCGCAAACGATGAGAAACGCTCTCGCGTCTACTTCGTGCCGCCCGGAGCCGGCTTGGTTGCTCCGCCCGCACCGGCACCAGCACCCGTCGCGGCGCCCGCGCCCGACTTGGAGCCTCCGGCAGCGCCGCTCGCGGAAGCGCCTGCACCCTTGGATCCTGCACCAGAGCTGGCACCACTGGCGGAATCTGCCGGCGCAGCAGCCAGCAACTGCTGAATCTCCTGCGCTTCTTTCAGGTGAGTCTCGAGCTTCGGGCGGAACTCCTCGAGAGCGGCCTTCAGCTCGGCCGTCTTGGCGTTCGGAATGAGCTGCGCATCGAACGTCTCGAGCACCTTGCGGTGCGCCTCGACCTGCGAGTCGATGTACGCCTTGTCGAAGTCGGCGCCTTCCGCCGTCTTCAGCGTCTCCGTCATGCGCGCAGAGTCTTCCGTCAGCTGAGTGCTGGTGGAACTCTCAGCCGGCGTCAGCTTGGCCGTCTTGAGGACCTTGGCCTGCTTCTGCTTCGCCTGCGTGTGATGCTGAATGATCGTCGCGGCGAACTTCTTCACGCGCGCGTTCTTGGATTTCTTCTGCGCGAGCTTCGCCTGCTCGACCTCGGCCGTGTTGACCGCATCCGTCACCGCTGCGATCTGTTCGTCGCTGAGCGGTTCGGGTGCAGGCGGGGGTGCCGGCTCGGACGGGACCGCGGAACCTGTCGCCTCTCCCGCCGAGGTCTCCGGCAGGGCTGGCGGTACCGGCGGCGGAGCGGGCGCTTCTGTCATCGCAGCCTCGGGCGCTTCCGCTTCCGGCGTGGCCTCGCCGCATGCGGCCACCGCTCCACAGATCAGACCTGAAAAAATCAAGGATTTCGTGTATTTCATGTATCCTCCGCTCCAGCCCACAAGATTTTGGGGCGCCAACTTAAGCAGGGGTGAGGACAGCAGCAAGCCCTTCCAGACTTCAAGATCCCCGCGCAAAATTGGATTTCGCGCGGAAGCCCGAAGACGGCACGCCGCCCTCTAGCCTGCCTGCGGGCGGTCATACTCGCGTTGCGCCCCGTCCGCGACTGAAACCTTGGTTTTTCGCGCGTTGGATCGGGGCCTGAGGCGAGCTCTACGGACTGGGTGTAAGATTGAAACGATGCCCTTTCACGTGAGCTGCCCGACGTGCGAGTCGCGCCTCAAGCTCCCGGATCGGCTGTACCAAACGCGTGTGCGTGGCCGTCTCGCACCGCTGCACTGCACGCGCTGCAAGAAGGAGTTTCAAATCGACGGTCGCGGCAAGCCGCAGGGCGACAAGCTCCCGTCGGTCCCGCCTGCCGCGGATTCCTCCGTTCCAGAGCCGAGCCTCGCGGCCGCCGCCCCGAGCACTGCTGCGCCCGCCGCCGAGGCCGTCCGTAGCGAGGAGCCACCCGGAGCCGCAGCCCCCCTCGAAGACGTCGAGCGCGTTCCGCATGCGCCCGTGCCCCCCGCGGTCGAATCGATGCTGCCGGGGGCGCGCCGCACCCCGCTGCGCGATCCATCGCCGGCAGAGCTCAAGTCACTGTTCTCCTCCGAAGACGGTTGGGACCAGCCGCCCGCGCCCCCCGCTGGCACGGACGCGACACGGAGTGCACCGCCCACCGCGGCAGCGCCCCGCGCCCCTGCCGCGCCAGCCTCCGCGCCGAGCCGACAGCGTGAGACTGCGAACCTCGCGTCTCGCCTCGACAACGAAGCCCGCACGCGCGCTCAGCGCGCGGCGTTTCGCGCGTCGCGTCCACCGAAACCGGCGCGCCCACGCTCTGCAGCGTCGTTGATCCCGGCCGTGAAGCCGCCTGATCCACCGACCCTGCGCGACCTTCCGCGCGTTTCACCTGCTGCCCCCCCATCTGAAACGCAGACTGCGGTGCCCGCTGTCCCGACAACGCCGGCGCCCGAGGCGAGCCCGGCGGCGCTGGCACAAACGGATCTCTCAGCCATGCTGCCGAACGAGCCACCGCTCTCCGTGTCAGCGGCAGCCGCGAGCGTTGCAGCGCCTCGCTTGCGCACCTGGCGCGCACTCGCCATCGCCTCCGGAGCGGGGCTCGTGGCGTGCGCGGTATGGCTCGCGATCCGCACGCCGGATCCGGCACCAAACCTGCTACTGGCCGGCGCGACGACGCGCGCGCAACCGGCGCTGGCGCTGGCTCGCTCGCGCATTCAGACCGTGCGCGATGATGCCGCACACGCTGCACGCCTCGAGGCGGAGCAGCGCGCGCGGCAGGCGGAAGCGGCGGCAGAGAGTCGTGCTCCCAAGAAGCGCCGGCGAACCCGGCGCGCCGCCCGCTCCCGAGCTCAGGCGCTCGCGGCGCAGCGGGCACGAGCGAGTAGCGACGATCGCTCGCCCTCGCGACAGCCGCGTGACACCGCGAGCGTAGTTGCCGCCGCCCAAAGCACGAAGGCCCGTCCCTTCGACATCAAGAGCGCCAATCGCGCGCTGAACGCTGCGGCTGCGCGGGCACGGTTCTGCGGACAGGGCTCGGCGCTGCCGCAGCCAGTGGTGGCAACGGTGACCTTCGATCCCTCAGGGCGGGCCAGGGTCGTGCGCGTCAGTCGCACGCGCGCCGGCGCGTGTGTCGCCGCCAAGCTGCGCGCGGCGCGCGTCCCGTCTTTTCAGGGTAACCCGGTGACCGTGTCGCGCCGTATCGTCGTATCCGGAAAGGGCCGCGCGAGCCGCTGACGCGCCCGAGAACGTCACGACGCGAGTCGCGCCGTGAGCGCACTCAGCGCTTCACGCGGACCGGCCAGCACCAGCGCCGCGTATTTCGCGAGCGCGGTCACGTCCGGAGCCGCGCTCTTCACCACGACGCGGGGCAGGTCGTCGGGCAAGCGCAGCACGCGCTCTCCGAAGTTGATTATGAGCAGCCGACCCTCGGCGCCGTGACCACGGCCGAGCAGCAGCGACTCACCCGCCAACTCGACCTCGAGCTCATCGCGCGCACAGGGCCGAGACAGCACCGCGTCGCGCTTTCTCAAAGCGAAGAGATCGCGGTAGAGGTCGAGAACGCGCTGGCAGCGCGGCGCGCGCCGCTCGTTCCAATCGAGACGACTCTGCTCGAAGGTCTGCACCGCCTGCGGATCGGGGATCTGCTCACGGGCCTTCTGCGACGAAAACGCGGCAAAGTGTTTGAACTCTTCGCGCCGCCCGCGCCGAATCAGCTCGCCGAGCTCGGGATCGTGATCCGTGAAAAACAGGAACGGCGCCGACGCGGCCCATTCCTGGCCCATGAACAGGAGCAGCGTCGTCGGCAGGAATGCGAACAGGACGCTGGCGGCGCAATACGCGTCCAGGCTGACCTCGTGATTGAGCCGCGTGCCGAGCGCGCGATTGCCGATCTGGTCGTGATTTTGGATGCAGTAAACGAAGTTTCGGAACTCGAGCTCGTGCGCCGGCGTGCCGCGCAGCTCACCGCTCGGGGGATACACGCGGCCGTCGTAGTGCCAGCCGCGGCGCAGCGTGTCCGCGATCGTGGCAGCGCCGGGCGGATACGCGGCGTAGTAGCCATCGCTTTCACCTGTCAGGGTCACGCGCAGAGCGTGATGAAAGTCGTCCGCCCAAATCGCGTCCAGACCCGTACGCTTCACCAGCGACGCCTGGTTGCGTTCGTCTTCGGCAATCAAGAATCGCCGCGGCCTTTGCTCGGCCGCCAGCGCGCTGAGCTCTTCCAGGATATGCCGTGGCGAATCGTCGAAGATGGCGTGCGTCGCGTCGAGCCGCAGACCGTCGAAGCCGAACTCCTCGAACCAGTAGCGCGCGTTGTCGAGCACGTAGCGCCGCAGAACCGGGTTCTTGTAGTTGAGCGCCGGTCCCCACGGAGTCTGGACGTCCGTTCTGAAGAACTCGTCCGCGTAGCGCGGGAGCCAGTTCCCGGCGGGACCGAAGTGGTTGTAGACGACGTCGAGCAGCACGCCGAGCCCGAGCTCGTGCGCCCGGGCGATCAGCTCACGGAGCTCCGCGGGGGTTCCGTACGGGGCGAACGGCGCATAATGCGCCACGCCGTCGTAACCCCAGCCCCGCTGCCCTGGAAACGCGGCCAGCGGCATGAGCTCGATCGCGTCCACGCCGAGCTCCGCAAGCTCCGGTAAGCGAGCGAGCGCTGCGCGATACGTTCCCTCCGCCGTGAACGTGCCGACGTGCAGCTCGTAGATGACATCTGGAAACCGTTCGTGCTGAAAGGGCGGGCCAAACGGCTCACCGGTCGCCTCGACTCGCGCCGGCCCGAACACGCCTTGCGGCAGAAACCGTGCTGCCGGGTCGCCCACCTCGTCGCCGTCGAGCAGGTACTTGTACAGCGCCCCGGGCCCGACACCCGGTACGAGCCGACAAAACACCCCGTTCTGCTGGCGTTCGAGCGACTCTGTCCTGAGCGCGCGTCCGTTCTCGTCGTACAAACGGACACTCGCCTCGTGAGCACGCGTGCTCCACAGGCAAAAGAGCGTGCCACCGTCACCAGGGAACGCACCGAGGCGCGGTTCAACGTCGGACATGGGTAAGGGTTGTGAGCATCCCCAGCGGCTCCTGCAACGAAAATTCTGCAGCGCGGTTCTGCCACAGTGTTCGCGCGCGCTCACAGCCTTATGCTGGCGAACAGTGAGCCGGAAGTGACAAGCCTCGGAATCTTCGCCAACGCCATCAGGTCCCGCTTGCCGGGCCGCTCGAAGCGGCTGCTTCCGGCGATCGGCGTACGCTGGTTCTTCGTGCTCGGCTCGGTGTTCGCGTTCGGCGAGGTCGCGCGGAAACTTCACCATAGCGGACAACAACTGGAGCTCGATCTGCGCCTGCTGCGCTGGCTCGAGCTCCACCGTGGACCGCGCCTGACGTCGGCCATGCGCGTCATGACGCAGCTCGGTTCCGTGGAGCTGCTCACCCCATTGTCCACCCTGCTCACCGTGGGCCTGTGGGTCGAACGCAAGCGACGCGCCGCGCTGTTCCTGGGCGTGACCGCGCTCGGCTCGACGTTGATGAACCAGCTGCTCAAAATCGCGTTCGCGCGCGATCGCCCGGACTCTTCGCTGCATCTCTCGCGCACGACCGGCTTCGCTTTTCCGAGCGGTCACTCGATGGTTAGCGCCGCCATCTACGGGGCGGTGGCCATGGTCGCGAGCACGCGCTACCCGAAGCTGGCCTGGGCCACGAACACCGCGTGCAGCGTGATCGTCCTCGGCGTCGGCGCTTCCCGCGCCTACCTGCACGTTCACTACCCCTCCGACGTCGCGACGGGATGGGCTCTTGGCCTCTCCTGGCCACTCTCTCTACAGCCGCTAATCCTCCGCTGATCGGCGTCGTTCCCCCCGTAAACGTGCCCGTGCCCGTAAACGTGCCCGATCCGGGGTCGAACTCCGGGCGAACATCCGCTCTCCCGGCAGCCCCCATCCCCCTATAAACTATGCGGGATGCCACTAGTCGAGCCGCTCGCGTTTCAGCCCTCGTATCAACGCCTGGTTTGGGGCGGCCGGCGCATGCAGCGCTATCGCGCAGACCTGCCCGAAGGACCGATCGGCGAAAGCTGGGACCTGGCCGATCACGAAAAAGGCATGAGCCGCGTGCGCTCCGGAGAGCATGCGGGCCGAACCTTGCGGGAGCTGATGGAGCGCTACCCGGATGAGCTCGTCGGTCCCGGGTTCCGCGGCCAGCTCTTCCCGCTCATGATCAAGCTGATCGATGCTTCCGACACGCTGAGCGTGCAGGTGCACCCCGACGACGAATTGGCACGCGAGCTCGGCGTCGGAGATAACGGCAAGACCGAGTGCTGGTTCATGCTCGAGGACGGTGGAACGCTGTACCAGGGGACGCGGCCCGGCGTGGACCGCGGCGTGTTCGAAGCCGCGCTGGCCGGCGGTCGCGTCGCAGAGACGCTGAATCAGTTCGCGATCGAGCGCGGCGACTTCTTCTTCCTCGACGCGCGCACCGTGCATGCGCTCGGCAGCGGGTGCCTGCTCTACGAAATCCAGCAAACGTCGGATGTCACGTTCCGTGTGTACGACTGGGGGCGCGTGGGTCTCGACGGCAAGCCCCGGCCGCTGCACGTCGAGCAGTCGCTCGCGACCATAGACTTTTCGCGCGGCGGCTTCGGCGCGTTGCGGCCCGCGTGGCAGCCGGACCGGCGCGGCGGAGAGACCCGGCGGCTCGCGGATTGCCGCTACTTCGAGGTGGAGCAGCGGCGCACGCGCGGGGAGCCGCTCGAGGCCGGGTCGCAGGAACGCTGCTCCGTCGTGATCTGCAGCGAAGGTCGCGCACGCATCGTCACTCAGACCGCCGAGCTCGAGCTCGCCGCCATGACCACGGCACTCGTGCCTGCAGCCGCCGGAAGCTTCCGGATTTTACCCGAGCCGAGCACGGGCGTGCTCGTCGCCACGCCGCGCTTTTAGCTTTGCGCTTTGATCTCGGGCCCGGCGCGCGCATTGTCCGGCCGTGTCCACCCTGATTCGTCCCGCCGGCGCCGCCGACTTGCCCGCGCTCGGCCAGCTCGCTGGCGCGCTGGTACGCTTTCATCACGCGCTCAATCCGCGCCGCTACATGCTCGCGCCGGGCGTGGAAGAGGGCTATGCGCGCTGGTTCGAGAGTGAGCTCGAAAACCCGCGCGCGGTGATCCTGACGGCCTCGAAGCACGACACCCTCGTGGGCTATGCGTACGGGCGCGTCGAAGATCGGGATTGGAACGCGCTGCTCGATCGGCACGGCGCGGTCCACGACCTCTTCGTGGATGCCAGCGCGCGCCGCAGCGGAGTGGGTCGAAAGTTGCTCTCCGCCGTGCTCCGGGCGCTCCACGACAAGGGCGCGCCCCGCGTGCTCCTGAACACCGCCATCGAAAACAGCGGAGCGCAGGCGCTGTTCGCCGCGTTCGGCTTTCGCACGACCATGCTGGAGATGACGCGCGAGGCGGAGAGCGCCGCCGATCAGTAACCGACGGCGCGCCGCGAGCCCGCGGCGTCATTCGCGAAGTCGAGCAACATGCGCTCGGTGGTCGTGAAATCGACGCACGCGTCGGTGATGCTCTGGCCGTAGACGAGCTCGCCACGCAGATCCTGCCGGCCCGCGACGAGGTGGCTCTCGATCATGGCGCCCAGAATGTGCGTCGCACCGGCGCGGACCTGGTGCGCGACCTCGGTCAGTACCGCGGGTTGGTTCTGGTAGTTCTTGCCGCTGTTGTCGTGGCTGCAGTCGACGAGGAGCCGCGGATTGACGCCCGCTCCTGCCAGCGTCTCGTTGGCGAGCGCCACGTCCCGCGCCGCGTAGTTGGGTCCTCCATTGCCGCCGCGCAAGACCAGGTGACAGTGCGGATTGCCGCGCGTCCGCACCACGCCGACGCGCCCGTCGCCGTCGATGCCCAGGAAACTATGCGGGCGAGACGCGGCCAGGATGGCGTTGAGCGCGACCGTCAGGTTGCCGTCCGTGCCATTCTTGAAGCCGACGGGCATGGAGAGACCCGACGCGAGCTCGCGGTGCGTTTGACTCTCTGTCGTGCGCGCGCCGATCGCTGTCCAGCTCACGAGATCGGCGATGTACTGCGGGATGATCGGATCCAGCATCTCCGTGGCTGCGGGCATGCCCATCTCCGCGAGATCCAGGAGCAGGCGACGCGCCGTGCGAATGCCCGTCGGGATGTCATACGTGCCATCCAGATTCGGATCGTTGATGAGCCCCTTCCAACCCACGGTCGTGCGCGGCTTTTCGAAGTAGACCCGCATGATGACCTGGAGCTCACCGGCGACGCGCTCGCGCAGACCGATCAGGCGCTGTGCGTACTCCAGCGCTGCGTTGGGGTCGTGGATCGAGCAAGGGCCCACGATCACGAGCTTTCTGGGATCCTCACCGCGAAGCCCCGCAGCAATATCCTCGCGCGCGCGGTAAACGACCTCGGCGGCGCGATTGCTGAGCGGCAGCTCCGTGGTGAGCGCGTTCGGGCTCTGCAGGAGCGTGGTATCGACGACTCGAAGATTCTTGATTTCACGCATGACGAAGCTCCAAAAAACGAAAACCCCCGGTCACTCGTGGCGACCAGGGGTTCGTGTCCCTTTTTGGGATTGTGCTAACTAAACGCTAGCCCCTGTCGCCGCATACTTGGCGGGCCAATAAAATGACCAGAACAGGGGCCAACGCGCGAGCATCGTCACGAAGGTTAGTACCAATTTTGACGAGCGACAAGATCCCGCTCGCCAAATCCCGAAAAGCACAATGAGACGGGCCCAGCGCCCGAGGATTTGGGATGTTCGGGCGCCGCCACCACCCGGCGCGCCGTCAATACACGGAGCACAGACGTCATCATGCCGATCCGAACAGCAGACGACTACATTCAGAGCCTTCGAAACCGCCAGCTCAAGGTGTACCTGTTCGGAGAGCTCGTGAAGGAGCCGGTGGATCACCCCGTGATCCGTCCATCCATCAACGCCGTGGCAGAGACCTATCGTCTGGCGGAAGACGAGCCCGAGGTGGCGACCGCGCACTCGAGCCTGACGGGCAAACGCGTCAACCGCTTCCTGCAGGTCACCGAAAGCGTCGACGACGTCGTCAAACAGAACCGTATGCAAAGGAAGCTGGGCCAGCGCACCGGCACGTGCTTTCAGCGCTGCGTCGGCATGGACGCGATCAACTCCGTGTACTCGGTCACGTACGACATCGATCGAGCCAAGGGCACCGACTATCACGAGCGCTTCAAGGCCTTCGTTCGCCACATGCAGGAGGAAAACTTCGTGATCGGCGGCGCCATGACCGATCCGAAGGGCGATCGCAGCAAAGGGCCGTCCGAGCAGGAAGATCCGGACTTGTTCGTGCACGTGGTCGAACGCCGCGCGGATGGCGTGGTGCTGCGCGGCGCCAAGATGCACCAGACCGGGTGCTTGAACTCGCACTGGCTGATCATCATGCCCACCCTACGCCTCGGAGCAAGCGACGACGGCTACGCGGTGATCGCGGCGCTGCCCGTGGACGCGCCCGGCCTCTCGTACATCTACGGGCGCCAGAGCTGCGACACGCGGGCGCTCGAGGGCAGCGAAATCGATCAGGGCAACGCGCAGTTCTCGGGCCAGGAAGCGATCATCGTGATCGACGACGTGTTCGTGCCGTACTCGCACGTGTTCATGGACGGCGAGTACGAGTACGCGGCCTCCCTGGTCGAGCGCTTCACCGCCTATCACCGCCGGAGCTACGTCTGCAAAACCGGCGTGGGAGACGTGCTGATCGGCGCCGCCGCCGCGATCGCCGACTACAACGGCGTGGCCAAGGCCTCCCACATCCGCGACAAGCTCGTGGAAATGGCGCACCTGAACGAGACCATCTACGGCGCTGGCATCGCGTCGTCGCACGAATCCAAGCCGACCGCGGCGGGCAACTACCAGAACGACGAGATGCTGGCGAACGTGTGCAAGCACAACGTCACGCGCTTCCCCTACGAGATCGCGCGCCTCGCGCAGGACCTCGCCGGCGGCATCGTCGTCACCCTGCCCTCGGACAAGGAGTTCGAGAGCGAAGTCACGGGCCCGATCCTCCGTAAGTATCTGAAGGCGCGGCCCGGCGTCTCCGTGGACAATCGCCGGCGCATCCTGCGGCTCATCGAGAACATGACGATGGGTAGAAACGCCGTCGGCTACCTGACCGAGTCCGCACACGGCGCGGGCTCCCCGCAAGCCCAGCGCGTGCAGATCGCCCGCTTGATGCAGCTCGAGGAGAAGAAGCAGCTCGCGAAGAACCTGGCCGGCATCGGCTCGGACGACGAAGACAACAAATCGAAGTGATCGGCGCCGCGAGCGGCCGCCGCTGTGGGCGCAAGGCTCACTTACACACACCGTCTCAGCTAGCCGTGTGAGTGCGGGCTCATTGACGACCACCGCGCGGCGGATACTCTTGTCCCATGCTGCGCGTAACTCCCTTTGGTCTCGCTTTCACGTTCGTGGCCCTGTCCTTTAGCTGCTCCGACGACAACAAGAGCGAGTTCGACGGGGGCTCCGGGGGAAGCTCCGCGGCAGGTGGCAACGCCGGCGTGGGCGGCACGCTCTTGCCACCGCCGGACGGAGGCGGCGCCCGCGACGGCGGCGGCGGCGCGCGGCCGAATACGCCCGTGGACGTGATCATCACGGCGGACAACGCGTACGGCTTTGGCTACGGCACCGGAAGCGCGTTGCTGAACTACTTCGGCGGCATCGAGAACCCCGGCACCGACGACATCTTCGCGTGTCCGGTCGGACACGGTCCGGAGAAGTACGAGGTGCCAGCCAGCGACGCGAACGCAGGCAACTACCTGTACATCATCGGCTACGCCGACAAGCTCACGACGCAGGGCGTAATCGCCAAGTTCTCGCGCGAAGGAGCCGATCCCGTCTACACCGGCATGGGCCCCTGGGAAGCGTGCGCCACGGGCCTCGACTACGAGCTCAATCAAAACCCCAAAGGTCCGACGCGAGCGATCATCGACGAGTACATTGGTCGCTGCAATCGCAAGGAGCTTCCCGAGAACTCCAGCAAGGGCTGGGTGACGACGACGCAGAGCCCGAACGGCAGCGTCGCGTTCGGCGAGGACAACAGCACCGAGCGCACCGACGTGACTCCGCAAAACCCCTTCAAGATCGCCTGCGACATCGAACCGAGCGCACGCTGGATGTGGTACGACTGGGACCCGAGCACGGATCAGAGCCCGTTCATCTGGCCCGGCGGCAGCGCTAACACCGCGCGCGAGTTCATCATCTTTCGACTCGGCGCAGAGTTCATCCCCGAGCCCCCGCCCGAGTAGGGCAGCGCCGAGCAAAAGCTGCTACCCTGGGGAGAAGCGGCTTTGGGAGGCCGGGTACATGTTCGGGCTTACTGGTTCGGCTTGGCGCGGGCTTTCGGTGCTTCTGTTCTGGACGTGGCTGGTCAGCGCGCTGCCCGGCTGCAGCACCAATGAGTTCGCAGCCACGCCCGCCCCTGACGGCGGAGCGGGCAGCGGCGGGACGGGCGGCGGCACGGGGCGCGCCTGCACGGGTCCGGAAGACTGCGACGATAGCAACCCATGCACCGTCGAGCAATGCGGCGCCGACGGGAAGTGTGCGGCGAGCCAGCCGAAGTGCGGCAGCGCGCTGAAGTGCTGCGACGGCGTGTGCGG
>DATDJP010000046.1:0-5184 GCA_036520475.1 Polyangiaceae bacterium
CGGCAGGTAAACTGAAGTCGTACGCGCAGCCCGTCACAATCAGGCAGGCGACGAAGAAAAAGCCACGCGGCACGCGACCAGTATAGCGACAACGGGCGAGCGCTGGGTCGGCTAGGTCGGCGCGTCGGAACAACGTGCCTCACCCGAGGACGATCGCAGTACGTGCAGCGCCACGCGCGGGTTCAGCAGCGCCGCGGGATCGTCGACCAGCCCGGACACGCGCACGAAGGCGGTCCCGAGTCGCGCGTCGTGCGCGGCAGCAGCGTGGAGCCGGCGCCCAGGCCGCGTGGGATCCTCGGCGCGCGCCGGTTCCGGGTCGTGATGTCCCCACGCATCCCAGTCGATCGGCGACAGGATGCCCGGCAGATTGCGGAAGAGGAACTTGAGATCGCGGATGGTGCGCTGCTGCTCGCTCCCGTGCGAGGATCTGAGGCGTGCGCGGACGTGCGCTGCGACGTTGCGGAAAATTTGCCGATACGCTTCGGGGTCTCGCCAGCGCAGGTCGGCGTCGAGGATGTCGCGCGCCAGGTCGTGCGGGAACACACCGTCGGGGCCGGTCTCGATGAAGGAGACCTCGATCAGCCAACGGAATAGCTCGTGCGCGCTCTCGGCGCCGAGCGCTGCGCGGAGCAGCGACTCGGTGGTCACGCGCGCCAGCGCACAAACCTCGAGTGCGCGGCGCTCGGGGCCGCTGGGAACCGTATCCACGAAGCGCGTGAGCAGCACGCCCACGAGATCCGGTGTCAGAGGATCGACCGGCGCGTCGCCTCCACGCGCCATCAGGTCGACCAACAACGACAGCCCGAGCGGGTGACCGTGCGAGAGCTCGAGCAGCCGGTCGTGAAGGGCCGGCGCAACGCCATGCGCCTCCAGGTATTCGCGACCGTCCTCCGGATCGAGGTTACGCAGCGTCACGACACGGAGCAGATCGCGCCAACCGGGGTCGGCGCGCCACGCCGCCGCCGGTGGCATGCGCCCGGCGATGACCGTCAACGCGCTCGTCGAAAAGCGTGGCAAGAGACGCGTGCGCAGCCAGTCGTCGAGCGGGGCGAGGTGCTCGTACGAGTCGATCAGCACCACGAGACGCTCGGACGCGCTGATGGGCGCATCGTCGGCCAGCCCGGCCGAAGGCAGGCGGTCGCCAACAAGACCCTCCGGCCCGTCGACCAACGCGCGGAGGGCGGCGAGCAGCGACGCAGGCGACGGCACGAGGTCGCGCCCGTCGAGCCGGACGACGCGGGCGCCGGCCTCTTCGGCGAGCGCGGCGAACACGTCCATGAGGCTCGTCTTGCCGAGCCCTCCCGGTCCGTGGACGTGTAGGACCGCAAACGGCGCTTCGCTGGCTGCCAGCGCGGCCCGGAACAGCTCCTTCTCGGCCGCCCGTCCAACGAAGCGACGGCGCCGCCGCGTCGCCAGCAGCTCGCCGAGCGACCCCATGCGACGCAGACTACCTGCGTCGAAGCGGCTAAGCAAAGGGAGCGGCTAGGTAGCCAGCACGAGCGGGCCGGGAAACGGTTTGGATGTCCTATCCCCCTGCGACCATCGAGCGTCAGGTTCCAATGGTTCGGATACCGGGCACGCGGCAGTTTCCGCCGCGGCGCGACGTATGACGGCTAAGATGTACCCGCACATGACGAACCATTTCGCATTGTTGCTGCTCGCGGCGCTCGGCGTCGCCGGTTGCGGCTCTGAGGACGGGCCTTCCCAGAAACCTGCTCCCCCCGGCAGCGCGGTGCTGACGGCGCAGGCGCGCGTGCTCGACGCGGAAGGTCACGAGGCGCTCCAAAGCTTCACCTCCGACGGACGAATGGTGTTCTCCGGAGAGAGCGCTGTACTCTCGGCCCTCGCAGCGGGTGACGTGCTGATTGTGAGCGTCACGGACGCGACGCCGCAGGGCGCTCTCGTCAACGTCGAGAGCGTCGTCCGCGAGGCGGGACAGGTGGTGGTCGCGTCTCGGCGAGCGAGCCTGGGTGATGCCTTCGAGGAGCTGCACATCGACTACCAAACCACGTTGACCGTGCGGCCGCCGAGCGGCCCCGCTTCGCTGGCACCGGGTTTCAGCCCGCTGCAGGCCGTGCCAGTCGAACAGCAAGGCATCGCGTTTCCGCTGCGGCTCGAGGCGTCCGATGCGGGAGGCAGTATACTGCTCGATGGCGCGCTGTCGCTCGCGCCGCGAGTCGATCTGACGATAGACGTAGACTTCGTGCAGCTGCAGCTCGAAGAGCTGAGTCTTTCCTTCGGCGCCCGCGAGACGTTTTCGGCAAACTTCACGGCGACCGGCACCAAGAGCTTCAACGAGTCCATCACTCTGGCGTCGTTTCCGATCGGAGCGCCGATCATCCTGCCATTGCCCACGCCGGTCGGCGTCGTGCCCGTCGTGCTCGCGCCGACTCTGTCGATCGGAGCGGGCGTTAGCGGGACCGTGCAGGGGAACGTCGCCACCAGCGTCGCTCAGGAAGCGGAGTTCGAAGTCGGCTTGGGTTACAGGAACGGATCTTTTGGCACCATCTCCAACTCGGACAGCAAGTTCAACGTCGAGCCGCCGACGTACGAGGCGGGTGTCAGCGTCAAGGCGGCAGCAGGCCCGCGCTTCGAGGTTCTGTTCTGGGGTCTCGTCGGACCGTACGCTGAGGCGGAAGCGTACGTCGAGCTCGCGGCCAGTGTCGAAGGCCCGCCGCCGTGTGTCCGCGGACGTGTCGATGCCGGGCTGACAGCGAGCGTGGGCGTGGACGTAGTCGCCGACTTCGAGACCAGATTGTTCAATGAAGCGTATCCGCTCGCCAGCTTCGACAGCTGCAACAATGATCCGAACGCGCCGCGTCCTGCCGCGACCTGGGCTCGTTCTTACGGTCGCGACGACAGCCCGGGCGAGCGCGCCAAAGCCGTCGTCGAGCTCTCGGACGGAACGTTCGTCGTCGTGGGCGACAGCGCCCTGTTCGGAGGAGTCACCGGATTTGCCGCATCGATGTGGGCGGTGCGCATCGACGCGCTCGGCAATGTGATGTGGCAGCGGGCGTATCAGCGTCTCGCAACGCTTGGGCTCACGCAGGGCGCGACCGAAGTAGACGGCGGGGTACTCGTGCTCGGGGCCGCCGGCATCATGAAGCTCGACCCCGGCGGAAATCTGCTGTGGGCGAAGACGTATACCGGCGCTCAGGCGCTCGACCTGGCGTCGATCGCGGCTCTCTCCGACGGCGGCGCCGTCGTGTCGGGCAAGGTCGGCACCAGCACGCAAGCCTTCGCGATGAACGTCAACGCCGCGGGCGACGTGCAGTGGGCGAAGACCTACGGCGGCGCAGACTTTGCCAGCGTTCGAGCCACGCGCGATGGCGGCTCCGTGCACGTGGGCTATATCGATTCGGGCAACGGAGATATGTACGTCGTGAAGCTCGACGCTTCAGGCGGTGTCTCCTGGAAGCGCGCGATCGACAACGCTTACGACTCGACGGCCGGCATGTTTCCGAATCCGCCCGTGCCCAGCGGCGATCGCGGGTACGACATCGCCGAAAAGCCGAACGGAGGCTACGTCGCCGTGGGCGCAACCTACGGCGCGTTCCCCATCCCTGAGCCGGCCTCCGGCGGATACTACGCCGCGTGGGAAGTTGACCTCGGCGGCGACGGAAGCTTGGCCGGCGGCAGCCGCGTGCATCGCGCACCGAACGACGCGCTCTACACCAGCGCTTACGCCGTCGCCGTCCGACCTGACGGGAGCAATCTCATCGTCGGCCAGCGCGCTGACCAGGCGACCGATCTGCTGAGCAACGAGGACATTCTGCTGATTCAGGGCGGCACTTTCGCCGTGCTCGGCGGCTCCGGTAACGATGCCGTGCTCGCCGGCGCTCTGGCGGGGCGAGCCTCACCGCTGCAACTGACGCGGGACGGCGGCGCCATCGTGGCGGCCACGAGCACGTCGTTCTCCGGTCAAGACCAATTCTGGGTCGTGAAACTCGGGCGCACTGGGAACATCAACTTCGGGTATCGCACGGGGCTCGCCGGATCGTCGTACACGAACGAGCATGCGACCTCCGTGAGCTTGTCGTCGGGAGCGACGGACATTGCCATCACCTCCGTGAGCTTCGCCCCGGATCTGAGCTGGGAAACGACGCCTGAAATCGTGCAGCAGCAGGCGCCGTGAGCGTCGCGCCTGTTTCCGTGCAGCGCTTACAACGGTCATGGAGTGACACCCGCGGCCCGCGCGGGGACGCGCTGCTGCTGCGGCCCGACGTGGAGCCCGCCGCGAGGGCTCGGCGTCGGTCAGCTGCGCTCGAAGCGTGACGCGAAGCGTCGTCTCACGGAGCGGCGTACGGTACCGTGAGCGAGAACGCCACGCCGTAGTTGCGGTGATCGTGGCGGAACGTCAGCGTCTGATTTCCGGAGCAGGGAGCGGACAGCGTCGCGGTGGTCGTGGCGACGGACACGATCACCGTCTCGCCCGTGAGTCCGCCGCCCGTTACCAGGTCGCGCAGCGTGCGTTTGGAGAACGTCTTGCCACCGGTCGCGGTGATGAGGCCACCGCTGCCGCAGGTGACGGCGATCGACTCGCGGTCGTCTCCGATGAAGCCGTCGCTGTCGCGGAGGTGGCCGACGCGCCCGTAGTGGATTTTCGGGCTCGCGGGCGTGCTCACTTCGTGCGTTCCTTGCAGCCATCTCGGGAGATTTTGCGTGGTCGCGTAGCTGATGGTGAGCGGGCCGCTGGGTTCGCGCGTGAGGCTGAAGGTCACGGTGTTGGCGTCGGCGATGGTGACATTGCGAATGCCAATCAGCCCGGACGCATCTTGTGCCTCGAAGCCGCGCGCTCCGCGCCAATGCGCGTAAGCGGGGTCGGTGGCGTCCTCGAAGGGCCTCGGTAGCCAGGGATCGAAGTTCAGCGCGCCAGCCGGCACGTGGTAGTCGATGGTGACGGTGGTGCCGCTGCGCGTGACTCGGCTCGGCTGAAGGGGCTTCCAGGCGCGGCGCTTGCGGTACACCTCGTTGAACACCTGTGCGTACTTCTGGCCGAGACGGCGATAGCTGGGTCCGTCCAGGTGAACGAACGCGTAGATCCCGTAATAGTGATATTGATACTTCGGGCCAACCAGGACGATTTTCCCCGGGTTGTCGTTCGCAGCCTGCCACTGGAGGCGCGTGCTGTGCGCGGTTGGCCCAAGCGGATTCTCTGCCGTCGGACCCGGAAACGTGTGCTGT
>DATDJP010000047.1:0-4485 GCA_036520475.1 Polyangiaceae bacterium
GCTGCTACGCTTACGGCTGCTCGTCGGAGAGCATCGGACCCGTCACGATACCGAGCATCGGCGTGGAAGCGTCGTTCTGAGCGGCGCCGTGCGCCGTCAGCCTGGGCATTTCGCCCGGCACGAATCGATCAGCCGATCGCAACTGGCAACCGCGCCGCTCGTCGTCGCGGCCAGCAGGCAATTGTCGTTGGTGCGCTGGCAATCGGCCGTGCAGGCCCGTTGCTGAATCGACGGGCCGCACCCGTTCAATAAGCCCGCGAACAGCAGCGCGCTGACGCTGCGCAGAAGATCCCGCCGCCGAGTAGTCACCCCGTGCGTTTAGTCCAGGATCGTCTCGCCGTCCACGCGTGAGGGCGCGCGCGGGTTTCCGGACGCCATTGCTGAGCCAGGATGCGGCGCCGACCGCCAACAGCCCGGTGCCCGCGAACATCAGGAGCTGCCAACGCGTCAAGCCAAGGCGCCCTCGATAGCGGCCACGAGCGCGCGCGCTTCGTCTCGCAACTGGGGCGGCAATGAACCCTCCGCGTCACACACCCGCCGCAGCGTCTCCGCCTTCGACAGCGCGAGTCGCGCTGGCTCGACGACAGGCGCTAGCGGCGAAAGGAGCGCTTGCAGCGAGCGCAGCGTCGAGGCGTCGTCCGTGACGTTGCGAAAGGCAATTGGACGCGTGTCCCGGCAAATCTCGCGCGTGAAGATTTCGAGCCAGCTGGCGAGCGCGGCCATCTTCTCCCAGGCGAGAAGCTCCGGAGTGTCTTCCGGCGTGTGGTACACGCGCGATCGGCCGCAGGTGAGGAACAGGAACGGGATCTGACTTCGCCAAAACGGTTCGTAGTCCGATAGCGGTGGGATGACTTCGGCGTCCGCGCGGCGCACCGTCACGCCGGCCACCCGAGTCGCGAGCTCGTCCACGCGCTGGCCGGTGCCCGAGCTCCGTTCGGCACCGAGCGCGAACACCGTGTTCTGAACTTCGGCAGGCAGGTCCGCGCTGCCGAGCGCGTGTCCCACGAGATCCATGCACAGCATGAAATCGATGGTTTCGACGGGGACGGGCGGGCGCTGCAAGAACGCGCGCGAGCCCATGCCGTCCGAAAGGAAAAACGGCGGCTCCTCGCCGTCGAATACCGCCACGATCACGCCGCGCCCCGCGGGTCGTCGCGCGCTCAGCGCGCTCGCCACGGACGCCAGAATACCAACAGCCGCGGCGTTGTCGTCAGCCCCCCAAAACACACGCTCACCGATCTTGCCCAGGTGATCGTAGTGAGCGCCGAGCACGACCCAACGGTCCACGTCTCCCGGCAGCACGGCCAGCACGTTGGCTCCGTTGCAACCTGGAACGGCTTGCTCGAACGGGTCGAGGCCAGCGCGGCGAAGCTCTGTCGTGATCGCGCGGCGCGCGGCGCGCGACTGCTCCGTGCCCGGCGCGCGGCCCGCGCAAGCTTCGCTACAAAGGTCCAGCACGAGCGGCTTCATTCGGCTGCTCCGAGCTTGGCATTCGTCCATGCGGAACGAAAGGCATCTGCTACGCTTTCTGGAACCGCCCTCCCTTGGCGCTCCTTCAGAGACGAAGTGGATGTCCCCTCCTCCCGATCGCGTCCTGCGCGCAATGACCGACGACGGCGCTTTTCGAGTGATCACCGCGCGCACGACCGAGACCGTGCGCCGCGCCGTGGAAGCGCAGGGCGGCAGGGGTCCGACTGCGCGCAGCTTTGGTGATTTGATCACCGGAGCGATTCTGTCTCGCGAAACCATGGCGCCGCAGCTGCGCGTGCAAAGCATCGTCAAAAGCGCCGCTGGCGCGGGCAGCCTGATCGCGGATTCTCATCCATCCGGCAAGACGCGGGGGCTGATCCAGCTGCGCGAGGGCGCCGTGGATATCGATCTGAGCAGCGGCGGCATCCTGCAAATCATGCGCACCATGCCGAGCGGCCACATCAGCCAAGGGGTCGTCGAGATGCCGGCGGGCTGTGCCATCTCCGAAACACTCATGGCGTACATGCAGACCTCCGAGCAGGTGGTGTCGATGATCGCACTGAGCACCCTGTTCGAAGGGGATCGGGTGCTCGCCGCGGGAGGCTACCTGGTACAGCTGCTTCCGGAAGTCGGCCGCGCCCCGCTCGCGATCATGACCGAGCGCCTCGAAGACTTCAAAACCATCGACGAGCACGTGAGTCGTGGCGGGTTCACACCGGACTCCCTGCTCGAAGAGCTGCTCTACGGCATGCCGTTCACGCGCCTCGGCGACAACCTGGTCTGCTTCGACTGCTGGTGCGATCAGCTGCGGCTCATCTCCGCGCTGGCGACGCTTCAGCGCGCGGACATCGAGCACCTCATCGAAGGCGGTGAGATGCTCGAGATCTCGTGTGACTACTGCGGCAAGCAGTATCGCATCGCGCCGGCTCAGCTGCGCGGACTGCTCGAGCAGAGCTGAGATTTACGGTTCAGGGCTCGGCGTAGTCGGGCTTCGCACGCAGCTGAACGAGCTGCTCTTCCTGAATGCGCTGCGCCGCGTCCGGCTCGGCTTGGTCGCTGTGACACGACGCCTTGCTGCCCTGAGCGGCGCCCATGGCGCGTCGCGTCTTGCTCGCCAGACGGTGGATTTCCTCGGGGCTCAGCACGCCCCGCTTCTCCAGAATGGCGCGCTGCTCGTCGTTCAGCGCCGGCGATTGTTGCACGCGATCGCGTTCGAAGCCGTCGGCCTTGCCGCTCGCGAACTCGACGATCTCTTTGGAGATGCGCACCGAGCACCAGTCGTGGCCACACATCGCGCAAAAGTCGGTGTCCACGTCCAGGTCTTCGTCGTGGAACGCGCGCGCCAGATCGCCGTCGAACGCGAGCTCGAAGTGCTTCTCCCAGTTGAGCGCGGCCCGCGCTTTGGTCAGCGCGTCGTCCCAATCGCGTGAGCCCGGAATACCGAGCGCCACGTCGGCCGCGTGCGCGGCGATCTTGTACGCCACGCAGCCCTGCTTGACGTCGTCCTTCTTGGGGAGCCCGACGTGTTCCTTCGGCGTGACGTAACAGAGCATGCTCGCGCCGTGGAACGCCGCGGCTGTCGCACCGATACAGCTCGTGATGTGATCGTAACCGGGGAACACGTCCGTCACGAGCGGACCGAGCACGTAGAAGGGCGCGCCGTGACACACGCTGCGCTGGAGCTTCATGTTGTATTCGATCTGATCGAAGGGCACGTGTCCGGGACCCTCGACCATCACCTGGCAGCCCTTGCGCCACGCGCGCTCGGTGAGCTCTCCCAGCGTCTCGAGCTCGCTCAGCTGCGCTTCGTCGCTGGCGTCTGCGAGACCACCGGGACGCAGGCCATCACCGAGTGAAAACGAGACGTCGTACTCGCGCATGATGTCGCAGATCTCGTCGAAGTGCGTGTACATCGGGTTCTGCTTCTTGTGCACCAGCATCCACTTCGCGAGCAGCGAGCCACCGCGACTCACGATGCCGATCAACCGCCGCTGCACGAACGGTAGGTGCTCGCGCAGCACGCCGGCGTGAATCGTGAAGTAATCGACGCCCTGCCGCGCTTGCTCGAGCAAGCTCTGCATGATGATCGATTCCGTCAAATCTTCGATTTTGCGCCCGATGATCATCGAGTAGATCGGCACCGTCCCGATCGGCACGCGCGAATTTCGGATGATCGCGTCGCGGCAGCCGGCCAGATCGCCGCCAGTCGAGAGATCCATCACGGTGTCGGCGCCCCAGCGCTCTGCCCAGCGCAGCTTCTCGACTTCTTCGTCCGTGCCACTGGAGACCGGCGACGCGCCCATGTTGGCGTTCACCTTGGTGAGGCTGGCTCGCCCGATGCACATCGCATCGAGCCCGTAACCGAGGTGCACCTTGTTGGCAGGGATGATCATGCGACCGCTGCCGACTTCGTCGCGGACCTGCTCGGGAGTCAGGTGTCGCTCGCGCTCGGCGACGCGCCGCATCTGGGGCGTGACGGTGCCGACACGCGCGTGCTCGAGCTGCGTGCTCGGCGCGAACCCTTGCGGAGCGCGCGCTCCTTCCGCCGTGCGCTGCCAGCCCGCCGGCAGAAAGTCCCAGGCGGTCTTCGAGCTCGGCGCGGGCATGCCCGGCGTATCCGGCGACGAAAAGGTGAGCGCGCCGCCAACGGCCGGTGGATTGGCAAAGGAGCCGGGGTTCGTGCCCTGCGACTCGGAAGACGGATTGAGGGCACCACGCAACGGCAACATTCTTCGCGACATCGACATTCTCCTTGTGGAGAGCGACGCCGAACCCGACGTCGCTTCCCTACGCCGGTCCTAACCGGATCAGGTTCTACGGGTGCTTCTCAGCGGCTTCTAACCGCGCCCCGAGCGACGCGCAGACCATACGCCAGCTCGGGGCAGCTGCCTACGGGCTTCCGCCGGCGCGCCCTGGCACCCACAAAAAAAGCCGCGGCGGGGCCGGAATGGCCCGCGCCGCGGCACACGGCCCGTTGTCAGGCCTCGCAGATCAGTGGCAGCTTCTTCTTGAGCA
>DATDJP010000048.1:0-24646 GCA_036520475.1 Polyangiaceae bacterium
TCGGCCCACGGACGCGGCGCAGTCCGATTCACGCGAGCCTATCGAGACCACGGTCTCCTCGGCGCTGTGCAAGATGGGGTTTCGTAAGCACGAAGTTGCGCAAGCCGTTGGCAAGCTTCGAGCGCGCGCGATCGAGCCCAAACCCGAATCCCTGCTGCGAGCCGCGTTGGCCCTGTTGGTGCCGCCAAACGTTTCGCCGTCGTAAACGATGCGATGAACGCTCAGACGGGTACGCTTACGGGCACGCCACCTCAGTCTACCTGATAGAGCTGCACGGCAGCCGCGCCCTGGCCGGCGTGCGCACGTGCGGTCACCCGATAGCGGCCCGCTTCCTTCACGCAGACTGGACCACCTCGCCCGATGAGCGCGAACGAGCTCTGGCGGGAGTCTCGCCCGAGGGAGGCGCCCTCGACGTCGAATAGCTGAAGCTCCAGATCGCGCAGCTCGGGAGCAAAGGCCCCGAGCGCTCGGACGCAGCGACTCGCGTCCGCGATCGTGAACACGAACTCACGGCCTTCCCCGGCCCCGAGCGTCGCTTCGGGAAGAGTGGGCTCGAGCGCGGTCATGCCGCGCGCGCACACGCGAGCGAGCTCGCCGAGGCTCTTGGTCGCGTTCGACGTCGCGATGAAGTCTGCAGCACAGCCATCGGCGTCCAGCGCAGGAAGCGCCGCGGACGCGTCGTGCTCGGCGCTCGTTGAATGCGCCCTCGGCGTCGCGCTCGACTGAGAACGGGGCTCGGTCGAGCCGGCGAGCGGCGCCGGCGGACGGCTGCAGCTGGCCAAGCAAACCAGCAGCAGCGCGGAGGACGGCCGGCTCACTTGTTCGTGCCGGTGTGTGCTTGCTCAGAGCGATCGCGCACGCCCATGACGGCGACGTCGGACGCATAGGACGCCTCGTCGGTGACGAGCGATCCGGGCACCGGCATCTTCGGGACGATGACCATCTCCAGGTTCAGCTGGGTGTTTTCGTCGTCGATCCTCCTGATGCGCCAGCGTGCGTCGAGTCGTTTGATGTTGCCCTTCACCATGCGAGCGTCGACGACTTCCCAGCCGTCGACCGTCTTCGGAGCATCGAAGCGGAGCACGGCCCAGATCTTCGCAGCCTTCTTCAGGATCGGCACCTGCAGGTACACGTCGGTCTTGTCGCCTTCACGACCCACGACGCGCACCTTCTCGAACTTCGAAATGAAGTCTCCGTAGTTCTTGAAGTCCATGACCGTCTTTTGCACGAGCTTCACTGGCGCTTTCACGGTCACCCGGGCCGCGCCGCCGCGGATACTGGTGCCGGTGGCGTCCACTTGATAGCGCTCCGCATCGCGCTTCTTCATCAAGCGCTTTTGCTCTGCGTTCGGTTCGGCAGAGGCGGGTGCCCCGACGGTCAGCGCCAGGACGAGAAGTTTCAACCCGAGCCCACGTCGCCAGACTTTCATGACAAGGTCCCTCCAGAAGTTCTCAAGCTCGCTCCCCGATCTTTTCGCCGATGGCGCGCATGTGGCCAGATTTTGTACGCTCTCTCTGCCAGGTGCACGCTGCATGCCGAAGGGTACGCGCGGCGCATTTCGAACGATCTTGGCATTTTTCAGAGGGTTTGACGGAGAGAGCGGCGCGTTGATTCGATCGCGGCGAGAACGGCGCGACGCGCCTGACGCAATTTCACCACAGCTCTGCCGGACGGGCAGCCGGACGTTGTGACGCCCCGCCTGGACTAACGTCCGAGGTTGCGGGCGGTGAAGAGGCAGGGGGCGGGCTCGCAGCGGAGCTCGGTCTACAGCGGAGCCATCGTACACGTGCCCGAGAACTGGACGCCCTTGTCCATGAAGATTTCGGGAGAGTGCAGCGACCCGGTTACCTTGGCAGGCACGTAGAGCTCGATGGCTTGCGCGGCGCGCACATTGCCCGACACGCTGCCGCCCTTGATGATTACCGTGCCGACTTCGATTTCGGCGTCGACCTCGGCGCCCTCACCGATGATGAGCACGTCCGGGCTGCGGATTTCGCCCTTGAAGCTGCCGTCGATGCGCACGCGACCCTCGAAGAACAGCTTGCCTTCGAAGTGTGTGCCGCGCCCGAGCAGGGCCGTGATCTCCGTGGCCGGAAGGGCCGCATCCATGGCGGCATAGTAGTGTCTCGAAACGACCGATCGCACCAGAATTCCGTGCGCCCGGGTGCGTGGGGAGCGGATGCTCGCGCGCTTTGCGTTGTTCCAGTGTTTTCATTTGAGCCATGATGTGGTGATGCGCGGGCGCGTCATCGGTTGCGGACTCGGTTTGCTCGGCCTCCTGGCCGCGCCCGCGTCGCTCGCGCAGAGGGCCCCGGCAGAGCCATCGGACGCGCCAGAGCCGCCACCAGCCGCCGTGCAGGGGGATGTTGTACCGCAGGGCCCGGGGCGCACGCTCACCTGGGGAACGGAGCCCGCGACACCCTCGGATACGGGCACGAAGCCTACGGACGTCGCTGAAAGGAAGGATCCTCCGCAGCTCCCGTGGCGTCTATCGCTCCTGCGGCTCGATCAGTCGGTGTCCGCGCAGACGGTCGGCGTCGGAAAGGACTATCAGACCTACAACCCGTCATACGACATGACGCTGCTATTTCGGCCGCGCTGGTACCTGTACGAAGACGAACGGCAGAACGTCAGCTTGCGCGGTGAGGCCGGCTTGTTTCGGGAATTCACCAACAGCGACGTGACCACCGAGCGCGGTGAAACCAGCTTGACGGACGCACAGCTGTTCGCGACGTTCGCGCGCACGCTGCATCGCAACGCCAGGTACCGCACCGAGGTGTCGCTGCGCGCGCCGCTGCTCACCTTTCCCACGTCGAAGGCCAGCGCTCGCGGCGGCACGATCCTCGGAGTCGGAGCGAATGCCACGATCGCGCAGGACGTGCCGCTCGCCGGCACGAACAGCCCCGTCTTTCAGAGCGTCACCAGCGCGCTGCGCGTGGGTTACGCGCACACCTTCACCAAGGCCATCGTACCCACGAATGCCGAGCTCCGTCGGCGGCGCGCCGATCCCGAAGGGCGCCTGCTGATCGACGATCAGTTCGGTACACCGGCGTTCCCCGAGCACGAAGGCACGATTCGCCTGATCTTCGACGTTGGCGTGAGCCAGCGCGTGCGCTGGGGCACGGCGTTCTCGTGGCTGCCGCTCTGGAAGTATGAGCTCCCCGATACGCCGATCTGCACCGTGGCCACGGGCTGCGTCGAGCCGGATAGCGTCGAGGATCCTCAGCGCTTCGTGGTCACCACGGTGTTCGAGTCAGAGGTCGCCTGGCAGCTGATGGACGAGCTGGTCGTGGCAGCGGGCTACAGTAACTTGACCTCGCAGGTCGGCACGAGCGGCGAACGGCGCAACATGTTCTACAGCCCGTTCGCCCGCCTTTACGCGAGCGTGACCGCGAACTTGGACGAGATTTATTTAACAGCTACCGGTCGTAAACCGGCCGTCCGCGACGAAAATGACCTCACCCGCAGGCGCGTCCGCGCGCAGCGGGGCAGCGCTGGCGCGTTGTGAGCCTGTCACTTGGCGGACCATGGCAAGCCGTGGTGAACTATGCGCATGAGCCTCGAGAGTCGCGCGGGCGCCTTGCTGCTGGCTACCCTGGTGAGCTGGCCCGCAGCCGCGCAGACCACGGGTGCGCCGGGCGCGGCTAGCCCCGCGGTGGCTCCTCCTCGCACTGGCGCGCCTTCGCCGGGCGCGGCCGTGGCGCCCAGTGGGCCGGGAGGCAGCAGCGCCGCACCGGCAGCGGACGGCACCGCAAAGCCGGCACCGCCGGCCGGACCTGTGGGGGGGTACTCCTGGACGGAAAAGCCCGCGCGCCGCAAGGCCGCTCCGGCCAAACGCAAGCGCCGCCCAGCCGTCTCAGGGCCGCTCGCGACGTACCCCGGATTCCGTGTGCTGCCGAATGGCGTCAGTGAGCTCGTACTGCGCGTCAGCAAAAGGATCGACGTGCGAATGCAGAAGGCCAACGGCCGAGTCGCGTTCGTCTTGCCGAGCGTGCAAGTGGGCGTGCGCAACAACACCAATCCTTTGATCACCACGCACTTCGATACGCCGCTCGCGCGCGCTCGCCTGATCGAGCACAAGGACGGGGCCGAGCTCGTGCTCGAGCTGCGCGAGGCGGTGGTTCCGAAATTCAGCGTGAGAGACGCTCCCGGCGGCGCGATTTCGCTGCTCATCACGTTGCCGCCGCCCGCGCGGTCCTACTCCGAGCAGCGCGCGTCGCTGACGGGCAGCGGCGCCTTGCTGCCTGGCGGGGCTGCCACCGCGCCGGGGCGTGCGGGGAGTGGCAGCGTCCGCTGAGCGGCAACGGTGCAGCTAGCGCGGGTCGAAATCTGGATTCGATCGGTCTGTTTCACGCTCACGCTGACGGCCGCTGCCGGCGCGGACATCATCGCGGAAGGCAGAGCACCTGCGCGGGCGGCGCCCACGGCTCGAGTGGCTCGCCGCGAAAGCATCGATTTCGAGGCCGGCAGGATCGACGTCGACAGCGAGCGTGAAGAGCTCGTGTTGTCCAAGGGGGTAGTCCTCGCCAGTGGTCGCTATCGGCTACTGAGCGACCGGCTCGTGCTGTGTCGTACGGCTGATGGCGTCGTGCTCCAGGGCGACGGTGTGCTGCGGTTCTGTCCCTGCGAATCGGCGCCCTTGAGCGTGGGATTTTCGGCTGCGACCTTGCGCGCGGGCGACCTTTTCGTAAAGAATCCCACGTTGCGCCTGCGGCATGTCCCGGTCTTCTGGCTGCCGCGCTTGCGCCTCCGGGCTCCGGATCGCATCGGGCTACTGCCGCCGCGGGTGGCCTGGCGCGGCGCGGACGGGCTCTTGGCGGGAACCGGCGTGCACCTGCCGTTCGGGCGCAGCGATCAGGGCATCGACGCGCTCGACCTGCGTGTGTCCGGGTACTTGAAAGGCGGCGTCGAGCTTTTGGCTCGACTTGCCACCGAGCACAGCAGCAGCTCTCTGCGCTGGGACCACCTCGAGCAGAGCATGCTCGCGATCGACGCGCATGGAGCGACGTCCGATCGGGACGTCTGGACGGCTGCATACCGCGTGGACGCCCTGCGCGGGCCGCGCGCTCTCGGCGCCAGCAATACCCTGGAAGAGGTGGCGCGACGTTTCGATCATGCGGTCGTCAGCGTGGGGCACGCAGCGAGCGCCGCGCAGCTGGCCATGGGCGGCTGGGCTCTGAGCGAGCGCGGGGGAGCGTTCGACGAGCGGGGCGCGCTCGGGCCGTTCGCGTCAATCGCCGTCGGTGATGCGCTCGGCCGGGTCGCGTCTGCGGGCGCGACGCTGGGCGTCAGCAGCGCCGATGACGAAGCGCTCGGGACCGAAACGCGCGCCGAACAGCGCGGCCTCCTACAGGCGAACGGTGCGGCCGGACCCGTGGGTCTCGAGCTTGCGCTGTACGACGCCGTACACGCCCGCGTGCGGCAAGGTGAGGCCGCCGAGCAGGCGCTTTCTGCAGAGGTCGGGCTGTCGCTCGAAGCGGGTTGGCCGCTGCAGAGGGACTACGGCTGGGCCTTCGACCCGGTGCAGCATCGGATCGAGCCGTTCACACGCGCTGCCCTGGGCGCCGCGTTCGGTGACCCCGTCAGTGAAACCGAGCTCGCCGAGAGACGTTGGGGCGCGCTGCTCGGAGGTGTGCGCACGGCCCTCGGTCGTTACGCCGCACGGCAAGCGGGGTCGCTCACGCTCCAGGCCGGGATGTTGGGCCAAGAGGAGACACTTCGACCAGCCGCTGCGAGCCGCGCGCTCTTGGACGCAGGCGGGCTTGGGTTCTCCGCCGAAGCAGCGGCGCTCGTGCGTGGGCGCCCTAACGGCATGAGTCTCTTGCGTGCACGCATCGGCGTGAAGGCCGCTCTGCACGTCACCGGCTATCTGGAAGGGAGGAGCGCGCCGGCGCCGGCGCTCCTGCGAGCGCTGTTCGAAGACAACTGGGACGCTCCGCGAACGGGCTGGTTCGATCGTGCCGGCTGGTCTGCCGGTGGGAGCTTGCACGTGCCCTGGTCGAACTGGCTAGCTAGCTCGGTTGGTGCCGACTTCGACGTGAGTCGCGAAGTCCTACTAGGCGTTCGCGGTGGGCTCGCCTACCGGCATCCGTGCGGCTGCTTGGCCGCGCTCGGCTCTGCTGGGCAAAGGCTTGGCAGGGACGGTGTGGACGTCGCGTTCACTCTGGACCTGATGCCCTGACAAGTGGCTGATGTGGCGGAATTGTACGCGGGGACGCGCGGCGGGGAAGAGCGCTGCGGGCACTTGCCGAGTAGCCGAGTTTATCGGTATCTTTAGCAATTGGTCATGAGAGAGGCGGGTATCTCCAACCGATCGGCTCCGAGCGCTCTGGAACGTGCCAGGCGCTACGCCCGTAGGCTACCCTCGTCCCGTGGAGAGCAATAAGCCTCTGCCCAGCGAGCCGCCCGTCGGAAACCTTGCTGCCGAGCGGGGCATGGCCGGATCCACGGTAGTGGTTGCCGACGACGACCGCATCACGCGCGAGATGCTGGGGACCATTTTGCGTTCGCATGGCTTCGTCGTGGAGACCGTCGCCGACGGTCAGCTCGCCCTGGAGCGCGTCGCGCGCGGCGGCGTCGATCTCGTTCTGCTCGATATCCTGATGCCCAGGCTGAGCGGACTCGAGGCCTGTCGTTTGCTCAAGGGCATGACCAGCGACAGCTTCTTGCCGGTGGTGCTCGTAACGGTGAAGACCGATACGGCCAGCCGCGTCGAGGGCCTCAAAATCGGCGCCGACGACTATGTCTGCAAGCCCTTCGACGAGAAGGAGCTGATCGCGCGCGTCGAAGCGATGCTGCGCATCAAGAAGCTGCACGACCACGTGGCCAAGGCGCGGGCCCGGCTCGAACAGCTCAGCATGCACGACGACCTGACCGGTCTCTACAATTATCGGTACTTGCACACCCGGCTCAGCGAGGAGTTCAAGCGGGCCGAGCGCTACCACGACCCGCTCGCTTGCATCGTCATCGACATCGATCGTTTGCAGGCCATGAACGATCTCGGCGGGCGGCCCTTCGGCGACAGCGTGGTACGGGGCGTGGCGGAGGTGATTCGCAAGAGCGTGCGCGAGGTGGACGTGGTCGCGCGTTTCGGCGGTGACGAATTTCTGGTGGTGCTGCCGAGCACGCACTTCGCCGGCTCCGTCACCGTCGCGGAGCGCATCTGGCGCGAGGTCACCGAGAAGGCATTCCCGGGTGATCTGTCGAAGCCGGCGAACGTGACGCTTTCGATTGGCGTGGCCCTGTTTCCGTCGCGAGACGTTCGGACCAAGGACGCGCTGCTGCGTGCTGCGGACGCGGCGTTGCATCAGGCGAAGCGAGATGGCGGCAATCGCATCTGCGTGTTCCAGCAAACGGGCTATTTGTACACGCCTGTAATGGGTCCCACCACGCGTGAGCAGCGTCCGGAGCAGCCCGACGTGCGCGCCGCGAGCAATCGAGCCCCTTCGACCGGGCCCGGGCAAGCGGCGACCTCGAACCGTCCGGTGAATCGCGGGCGCGGCTCGGATCGGCCGCCGACTCGCCGTGGTTCGGAATGATGGCTGCGCTGAGCGCGTCGCGATCCCAGGAGATGGCCGCGGTGCGCCTGGACGAGGTGCCGCCGCGCGTGCTCGTCGTGGACGACGAGCCCACCCTGCGCCGCAGCCTGGCGCGGCTTTTGTTGAGCCGCGGCATGCAGGTGCTCACGGCGGATGACGGCGCCGCCGCCATCGAGGTGCTCGGCCGCGAGATCGTGGACGTCGCGCTCATCGATTTGATCATGCCGAACGTCGGTGGCCTCGAGGTCCTCGAGCACGTCAAGCAGAACCACGTCGAAGTCGAGGTGATCCTGATGACGGCGTTCGGTGACGTCGAGACGGCGGTGAAAGCGGTGCGCGCGGGCGCGTACCACTTTCTGACGAAGCCGTTCCGCTCGAACGACGAGGTGGCGCTGACGGTCGTCAAGGCCGCCGAGCGGCGCCGGCTCATCGACCGCACCGCCCGGCTCGAGCGTCGCCTCGAGCAGTTGCAGAAGTTCGGAGAGCTGATCGGCAACTCGCCGGCCATGCACGAGGTGTATCGGCTGGCGATGGGCGTCGCGCCGACCTCGTCGACGGTGCTGATCCTCGGCGAAAGTGGCACGGGCAAGGAGCTCACGGCGCGCGCCATCCACCAGCACTCGTCGCGCGTGGACAAGCCGTTCGTCGCGGTCAACTGCTCGGCGATTCCCGTGGACCTCGTCGAGAGCGAGCTGTTCGGACACGTGCGCGGCGCCTTCACGGGAGCCACGGCCACGCGCGAAGGCTTGTTCGAAGCCGCAAACCTTGGGACGATCTTCCTCGATGAGGTCGGCGACTTGCCGCCGCTCGCGCAGGTCAAATTGCTGCGCGCCCTGCAGGAGGGTGAAATCAAGCGTGTCGGTTCGAACGACACGCGCACCGTGGACGTGCGGGTGATCGCTGCCACCAACGTCGACCTGCGCAGCCGTATCGGGGCCGGAAAGTTCCGGGAAGACCTATTTTACAGGCTGAACGTGATCGCGATCAACCTGCCCTCGCTGCGCGAACGCCGAGAAGACATCCCGCTTCTCGCGTATCATTTTTTACAAAAGTACGCGGGCCGCGCCAGCCGCAACATCCACAAGATTTCACCGGACGCCATGCGCCTGCTCCAGCAACAGAACTGGCCGGGCAACGTGCGCGAGCTCGAGAATGCCATCGAGTATGCCGTGGTGTTTTGCCGTGACGACAGCATCGTCCCGCAGGATCTGCCCTTCGCACGCGCGTCGGGCTCGCCGCTTCCGGACCCGACGCCGAGCACCGCGCCCGCCGTGCTGAGCGGGCTCATCGATCTGCCGTACCGCGAGGCCAAACAGCAGGCGCTCGCGCGCTTCGAGACCGCCTATTTCGAGGCCCTGCTCGATCGCGCGGGCGGCAACGTCTCCGAGGCGGCGCGGCAAGCGGGCCTCGACCGCTCGAACTTCCGGCGCGCCAGCAAACGGGCCGGCGTGAGCTCCCGCGACGACGACGAGTGACACGCTGCGCGAGCCAGCTGGGCAGAAAATAGCCAATCTACGTAGCTGGGTTGGGGTAGGCTCCGGGCCGCCCATGTGTGCGCGCGTCCGGGCGATGCTCTTCAGTTTCGCATTCGCGGTTCACGCGAGTGTGGTCCAAGCGCAGACCGACGCGACGCCGGCTGCGCCCGCGGCGCATGGCCGAGGTGTGTACACGCTCGCGCACTGCTTGCGACTGGCGGAGCGGAACTATCCGAAGGTGCACGAGGCCAAGGCCCGTCTGAAACACAAGCGCGCGCAGCTCTGGCAAGCGCAGACCGCGCCCTACAGTGAGTTCACGATGACGGGGGGCATCGGCGTGGCCCCGGTCGTGTACGGCACGAACGTGTACAGCCCGAACACGGACGTCGCGCTCACGTCCAGCATGGCGCTGGCGTGGCAGCTCGGGGTCGAGGGCGCAGTCCCGCTCTGGACCTTCGGCAAGATCAGCAATCTGTGGGACGCGGCCAGCGCCCAGGTGAGCGTCGGCCAGCACGAGCTCAAGAAAGAGAAGAACGACCTGCGCCTGAACGTGCGAAAGGCGTTCTACGGCGCGCAGCTGGCGCGCGATTCACTGAGTCTGATTCGTGAAGCGGCGACGCGCATCGACAAGTACCTGGGCCGTCTCGAGGAGCGTGTAGACGACGGCGAGGGCGACGACGTCGAGCTGCTCAAGCTGCGCATGTATCGCGCGGAGCTCGACGCGCGCGAAAGTGAAGGGCGCCGTCAGGAGAGCATCGCGCTAGCGGGCCTGCGGTTCATGACCGGCATCAAAGGCGGGTTCGACATTCCGGACGAGCCACTCCGGCGCCTGCCGCACACGCTGGCGCCCTTGCCGCAGTACTTGTCCGCCGCGCGCCTCTATCGCCCCGAAGTGAACATGGCTCGCGCTGGCGTCGTGGCGCGCAAGGCGCAGGTGCGACTCGAGGAGGCGCGCTACTTTCCGGACTTGGCGCTCGGTCTCTCGGCGCGCTGGGCCCGCGCTCCGGAGGTGGAAGATCAGCTGAATCCGTACGTGCGGGACGACGGCAACTACCTGCGCTACGGCGCAGCGCTCGTGCTGCGCTGGAAGCTGGATTTTTTGCCCCAGTCCGCGCGTCTCTCCCAGGCCCAGGCTCAGCTCGAGGAAATGCGCGCCACGGAGCGCTTCGCGCTGGGCGGAGTGGGAGTCGAGGTGGAGCAGGCGTTCGCCGAAGCGGCGGACGCCGCGCGCCGTCTCGACGCGTACACGCGCGCGACGAGCTACGCGCGGCAGTGGCTCATCAAGGTGCAGCAGGGCATCGACGTCGGCACGTACGACGACGAAGACATCGTCGAGCCCGCCAAAGAGTACGCACTGAAGCGTTTCTCGCAGATGAGCGCGACCTTCGACTACAACATGGCCTTCGCCAAGCTCGCGCTCGTGACCGGCTGGGACGCCGTCACCGAGACCCGCTGATCACGCAGTGCGTGTGCGAACGCGCGCGCGGCTACTACCCCGGCGAGTGAACCGACGGGCGGGCGCTGAACTCCCGAGTGCGACTACGAGACGAAGCCGCGCATTTTCAAGTCGTGCTCATCGAGCCGCTTCTCGATGCTCTGGAGCGCGTTGAAGATCGACTCGTTGATCATGCTGATGATGACCGGTAGCGAGCCCTTGAGCGCCTCGTAGTAGCGCTGCCGCTCGGTCGAGTGCATGATGGCCGGCGGGTAACCGGAGCGGAGCAGCATCAGGTTCATGAGCAAGCGCGAGACCTTGCCGCTGTCCGTCGGAAACGGGAAGACGCGCAAGAGGTCGTAGTGCACGCGCGCGGCGATGCGGATCGGGCTCTTGATCTTCTTCGGCTCCGGCCCATTGAGCCAGTCGACCACCTGCCGCACCTTGTACGCGATCTTGTCGGGTGGCGCGTACTCGTGGAAGTACAGGCGGTGTTGCGGGATGTCTTTGCGGTACTTGACGCTCTTGATGTCTCCCTCTTCGGGATGAAGCGTCAGGTAAATCTTCTTGATGGTATCGACGTTGATAGGGCCGCGCTTCTTCTCGCCCAGATCCCGCACGAGATCGATGGCGGCCTTGTGCCGCCGGATCTCTTCGCACACGGGTTGCAGACTCGAGTCGGCCACTGCCGCTGCGCTCGGGTCGATGGCCGTCTTCAGCTCTTGAAAGGTGTAGACGACGCCCTCGAGCGCGCTGTCGTGGTAGATCCACGACATATCGAAGCCCTCGCTGTACTCGCGCTGAAACTCCGAGCTCGTCTGCTTGAGGCGCTCGTTGATGATCGCGAAGCGCTCTTCGATGCGTTCGGGTAGCGGTGAGGGGGGAGGGGGTGGGGTGGCGGCCGGTGCGCTCGGCAGCCCCGGAGCAGCGGCCCCGTTGCTCGCGAGCACGGCTTCGCTGGCGTCGTCGGGTTGGATCGGCACATCCGCGACCGGACTCGAAGGCTGAGGAATGGCGTGCGTCGGCGATGACGCGAAGGCCGAGTCCGGCAAGCGCAGATTGGCGAACCTGGACGAGAGACCCTCGCCCTCCGGGAGGCGACGGCGCGTGCCGGACTGATTGGGAATCGCGTCGGGACGATAGACACGCGTGGTACCGCGACCGGCGCCCGCGCGAGCTGCCCGCTTGCTGGCGCGAGCTACCTTGCCTTCCAGCGCGCGTCGGGCCGCTTCGCGTTCCGCGCGCAGGCGCTCGCGTTCTGCCTCCTTGGCCTTCCGGTAGGCCTCGCGCTCGGCTTCTTTCAGCGCGCGCTCCTCCTCTTTCAGGCGTCGCGCTTCCTCGCGCGCGGCTTCGCGCTCCGCATTGAGTCGCAGGCGCTCCGCCTCTTTTTCGGCTTTCTGGCGCTCGCGCTCGTCCTCGCGGGCCTTGATGACGGCCAGGCGCTCCGCTTCCTTTTCGGCTTTGAGCCGCTCCTTCTCCGCCTCGCGCGCCTGCCTCTCCTGCTCACGGAGCTTGGCGAGCTCGGCTTGCTGCTTGTCGCGCTCCGCGGCTTTCCGCGCCAACTCCTTCTCGCGCTCGCGCTGCTTCTGCTCGAGCTCCTTTTCGCGCTGTTTGCGCTGGAGCTCCTTCTCGCGGTCGCGCTCCTTCTGCGCTTTCAGGCGCTGGCGTTCCTGCTCCGCCTTTTCCCGTTCGCGATCCTTGGCGAGCTGCAGGCGCTCTTTTTCGCGCTCTTTGGCCAGCTTTTCTTTTTCGCGCTGCTGCTCCGCCTTTTCCCGTTCGCGATCCTTGGCGAGCTGCAGGCGCTCTTTTTCGCGCTCTTTGGCCAGTTTCGCGCGGTCGAGCTCGCGCTTCTTCTGTTCCTGTTCGCGCGCTTTGCGTGCGCGCTCCTTCTCGAGGTCTTTTTTGCCCGCCTGGCGCGGCGCGGCAGTGCTGCGCGCCTTCGGCTTCTGCTTGGTCGCCGCAGACTTGCCCTTCGTGGAGCGAGTCTCCGCAGGCCGCTTCTTGGCGTCGGGCGCCTTGCGCGCCGATTTCGCGGACTTTGCAGCAGTTTTGGCGCGTGCGGATTGCGTGCCCGGGCGCTTGGCAGCGGGCTGGGGGCGGGAGCTCCGCCCTTTCGTCAAGGACGCATTCCCCGTCTTCTTGTTTCGTCGGGCGGGCATCAGGTCTAAACTATCCATGGGCCCGCGCCCCTCAGCCCGGCTAGATCCGCCGAGGCCACGGCAGCGGCCCCATGGCTAGTTTTGGCGCTAATTGTAGCTGTCGGGCGGCGGGACGCGGTCGCAAGATTTTGCGCCACGCTAGTCGGCCCGTTAGCAATCAGTCAAGGTGCGTGTTGAGGATCTCGAAGCGTGGTCGAGCGCACACCCGCCAAGCGTCAGCTAGCGAAGTAGTCGGGAAATAGCTCGCTATTCACGAGGGAACCGCCGCGCGCCGTCAAGATCTCGCAGCCGCTGTCTGTCACCAACACGGTGTGCTCGAACTGAGCCGATAGCCGTCCGTCGGCAGTCACTGCGGTCCAGTCATCATCGAGAATTTCCACCTGATAGGTGCCCAGGTTGATCATGGGCTCGATGGTGAAGGTCATCCCGGCTTTGAGCCGCATCCCGCGACCGCGCACGCCGTAGTGGCTGACCTTTGGTTCGTCGTGGAACGTGCGTCCAATTCCGTGTCCGACGAAGTCTCGAACCACCGAGCAGTTCTGCCCCTCCGCGAATTCGGTGATCGCACCTGCGATATCGCCCAGGCGGGCACCGGGTCTCACCTCCGCGATGCCGAGCTCGAGCGACCGCCGACTGACCTCGGTGACGTGCCGTGCTTCCTTGCGCGGCGTCCCCACGTAGAACGTGGCCGACGTATCCCCATAGAAGCCCTTATAGATATGCGTGACGTCCACGTTGATGATGTCGCCGTCTTTCAGGACGCGCCCACTCGGGATGCCGTGGCACACCACTTCGTTGATGGACGTGCAGACGCTCTTCGGAAAGCCCTTGTAATTCAGCGGTGCCGGCACGGCGCCTTTGCGCAGAGTGTCCTCGTGCACGAAGTGATTGATGTCCTCGGTGCTGAGGCCGGGGCGGATGATCTCGCCCACCTTGCTCAGGGTGTCCGCAGCGAGCCGGCCGACCTCCCGCATCGCTTCGATTTCACGTGCCGTTTTGATTTCGACCGATCCCATCTTCAAACTGACTGATCTCATGAAAGCCTGCTCGGTGATGCGTGAGGTAGAGCCGCGGCCGACTCCTGCCCAGGCCGTTGCTTGGATTCAGTGCGGTCTCGGTACCGCTCGCTGAACTGCCGCATGCAGGGCGGCCGAATCCGGCTCGGCGTGCCAGCGTAGCGTGCCCACGCCGGGCCCACCATTATAACGCTTGAGGAACAGCACGAGCTTTTTTGCGACGAGTCGACTACCCAGCTCATGGACGGCGCTGAAGCCTGGATCGTCGAACAGCACCGCGTCGGCCGGCCCGAACGCCGGCAGCGCTTGGGCGTCCTCTCCCTGGCCACGCCCGGCACAGGCGCAAAGTCCGGCACTCGTGCTGACCCAGGTCAGAAAGCCGGCAGCCGCCAGAGCGGCTTGCCGACACCAGAACGGTATCGGTCGCTTGCCCCGGGGCGCCGCACTCGGGTACTCCATAGAATTACGATCGGTCGCGTCTAACCGCATACCACCGACGTGCCCGCACCGCTGCGGGTCGCCGTTTTGGCCGGGCCGCGCAACGGATGGTACTCGGCGCCCCGCGCGAAAAAACAAAGATTCTCGGAGGATGTGATGAAGCTCAGGCTCTTCGCGACGCTCGCTGCGGCAGGCGTTTTGGCTTCTGCTCTGGTTGCGGAACCGGCCAACGCCGGACCGCCGCCCGTTTTGGCTCAGACCGGCAAGGACGGGAAGAAGGCGGCAAACGAAGCCAAGGGCAAGGAAAAGGCTCAGAAGGCGGGCGTTCCCGGTGAGCTCAGCAAGCGCGTCGCGCTGTCGCCGCGAGGGCTCAAGTGGGGCATGAGCGTGATTGGCATCACCAAGCTCTACGACAAGGAGTTCGACGCCGAGTTCGCGCCCCTTTACAGGAAGGTCGAGCCAGGGCCGCGCATGCAGGCACTGGACGCCGAGTTGGCCGAGAAGAAGGCGCTGATTCGCCGCAACAAGGTCGATTTCGGCAAGCTGCCGACGGGCGTGGATCAGGGCCCGCTCAAGGGAGAGTACAGCTACAACAACGGCGAGAGTATGACGCGCCTGACGTTGCGCAGCGGCACGCTCCGTCACTTCTTCTTTTTCAACGACAAGCTCTGGAAGGTCTACGACGACCACAAGCTCCGCAAGGGCGGCACGCTCGGCGAGAGCTACGTCGAAGCCATCAAGATACTGACCAAGAAGTTCGGTTCGCCTCCGAAGGTCATCGAGCAAGATTTCGAGAAGGGGAGGAACTACGAGGAAGCGCTTTGGCAAGACGGGGCCACCGTGATCCGCGCCGTCAACCGCGAGCCCATGCTGGGCATGGTCTACGTGGACCGCAGCATCCAGGACAAGCTCGCCACCCTGCGCAAGAACAAGCCGCAAGACCCGCACGCCATCGACCGCGACGTGGCCAGCGTCACCAAGAAGAGTGAGCCGGAGCCAGAAAAACCCAGGCCCGATGCCGAGAAGGAGCCCAAAAAGGGCGCCGATCGGGCACCGAAGAAGTCCAAGTAAGGGCGGCGCGTCCGGCGGGCGCTACTTCGCGTCCGCCCGGACCAGCTCTGCGCCGGCAGGAATCAGTACGCCGGACGTGACGGTCACGTCGGTGCCCGGCGCGACGGCGAAGATCGCCGGCTCGATGACGCGGCGCTTGGCGAGCGTGTTGCCCGGGCATCCGGAAAAACGCCCGGTTAGGTGCAGCGATACGGCATCGGCCGTCGCGTTCACGAGGTACACCTGCCCACCGTCCGCCCGAATGAGCGGCGCTACCACCTCGCGAATCACACGCATGATCTCGTCCCGACGGGAGGACACTCGACCGGAAAGCTACCACGGCCCTTGACCGTACCGTAAGGCTTACTCTAGTTTCCCGGCCCTTGCTCTTCCGGGCTCGCCTGGCACCCGATTTTACCGGTGCTAGTCTTTGGCCAGGTCAGGGCGACAGGTTCGATCGAGGAAAAATGGCAGTTTCAATCCGGTTAGCCCGACACGGCTCGAAGAAGGTCCCTTTCTACCGCGTTGTCGTCACTGACGAGCGGAACCCACGGGATGGCCGCTTCATCGAGAATATCGGCACGTTCGATCCCAGCTCGCGCGAGGTTGCCCTGAAAATCGACCGGGAGCGCCTCGAGTATTGGCAAGGTAAGGGTGCGCAAGCTTCGCACACGCTGGAACGGCTGCTCAAAAAGAGCCCGGCTCCTGCAGTGCAGGCCTCTTGAGGCACTAGAGGGCCCGGTCGCTCTGTTCTGATTGCTCCGCTCCAATTGCTCCTTCCAGTTTTCGGGCGCCTAGGCGCCAGCGACCCCGGAGTTCTCTCACCCATGGCTCTCAAGGAACTGATTGCGACAATCGCTCAGGCGCTCGTCGACGATCCCGACAGCGTCGAAGTCACCGAGATCGAAGGCGACCACAATTCGCTCATCGAGCTGAAAGTGGCCAAGAACGACATCGGCAAAGTCATCGGCAAAGACGGCCGCACGGCGCAGTCGATGCGGACGATCCTGACAGCGGCTTCCACCAAGCTTGGTCGCCGCGCCCATCTCGACATCGTGGATTGACCGCGCGCATCGCCGCGTGATCCAGCGCGCCCGCGCACGTGCCGTGGACAGCATAGAGATTGGAGTAGTCGCCCGGGCGCACGGCGTGCGCGGCTGGGTCAAGGCGCACGTGTACTGGTCGGGTAGCGAAGTGCTGCTCGAGGTGGGAGCCGTGCTCGTGACGCTGCCCGGCGAGGTCGCGCGCTGGCGAGACATCGAAGAGGCGCGCCGAGCGGACAAGGTGGTGCTGCTGAAGCTTCTGGGCGTGAACGATCGCGACGCCGCCGAGGCGCTCCGGGGGGCGACCCTGGCTTTGCCGCGCGATCAGCTGCCGGCGTTGGAGGACGGCGAGTACTACCTCTGCGATTTGGTGGGGGCGACGGTGCTGGTCGCCGGCGAACCGTTTGGCAAAGTCGTCGAGGTGCGCATGCATCCGACGCTCGACAGCATCGTGATCCGCACCCCGGACGGAAAGGTCGTGGAGCAGCCGCTCGCCGAGCCTTGGCTCGAGAAGGTGGATACCGCTGCCGGTGAGGTCTCGCTCGCGAACCTCGACGGCGTGATAGCTTGAGCCGTGGCTCTCGCGCCCTCTCCGCTGCGCGTCGGCATCGTGACGCTGTTTCCCGAGCTGTTCGGGCCGTTTCTCGAGACCAGCTTCGTCAAAAAGGCGATCGCGACGGGCCGCCTCCAGGTCGTCCTCGAAACGCTGCGCGCGCATGGCATCGGCAAGCACCTGAGCGTGGACGACACGCCGTACGGCGGGGGGCAGGGCATGGTGCTGCGCGTGGACTGCGTGGTCAGCGCTCTCGAAGCGCTGGATGGGGCGTCGGGCGAGCACGCCCGCGCGCGACGCGTGCTGCTCACTCCCCAGGGGCAACGCTTCGATCAGACCAGCGCGGAGCGCCTGGCGTGCGAGCCGGCTTTCACCCTCGTGTGCGGCCGCTACGAGGGCTTCGACGAACGTGTGCGCCACTTCGTGGACGAGGAGATCTCGCTCGGCGACTTCGTGCTCACTGGTGGCGAGGTGCCGGCGATGGCGGTGATTGAAGCCTGCGTGCGGCTATTGCCGGAAGTGCTCGGCAACGAAGCGTCGGCGCGCATCGAGTCTTTCAGCCCCGAGTGTGCGGGCCTGCTCGAGTACCCGCAGTACACGCGTCCAGCCACGTTTCGAGGCCTCGACGTGCCGGAGATCCTCCGTACCGGGGATCACGCGAGGGTGGACGCGTGGCGTCGCGAGCAAGCCATCGAGCGCACCCAAGAGCGACGTCCGGACCTGTGGGCGAAGGCGCGCGAACACGGACGCGAGTCATGAGGCGCGTCGCCGTCGCGCTCGTGCACTATCCCGTGATCGATCGAGATCGTCGCACCGTGACGACGGCGATCACGAACCTCGATCTGCACGACATCGCGCGCAGCGCACACACCTACGATCTGGAAGCCTTCTACGTCGTGCACCCCGTGGCCGCGCAGCGCGAGCTCGCGCTCAAGGTGCGCGAACACTGGACGAGTGGCAGCGGCGCTCGCAGAATTCCCGATCGCACGCCGGCGCTGTCGCTGCTCAGAATCGTGCCGACGCTCGACGACGCGGTCACGGAATGGGGAGGCACAGAGCCGGTCGAGCTCTGGACCACCAGCGCCAGCGCGCAGGACGACGCCGAGAGCTACGCGGCAGCGCGAGCACGCTTGCGTGAGCCCGGGTCTCCAGTGCTGCTTTTGTTCGGCACGGGTTGGGGGCTCGCGGACGAGCTGTACCGGCGCGCGGCGCGACGGCTCGAGCCGATTCGGTCGCGCCGGCAGGACGGGTACAATCACCTGAGCGTGCGCGCTGCCGCGGCGATCAGCTTCGATCGGCTTTTTGCAGAGTCCGGCTGAAGTCGTCGGCGCTGGGCTCCGCACCGGTGAGCAAAGCGAGCTCCCGGCTGCGCACCTGCTGCGCTTCCCATTCGTAGAGCGGCGCTTCGACGACCAGGCCGCCGGGCCTGGCGCGCCGGACTTCGACGAGGCAAAGTCGCGCCGGTTGCGAGCGATCCGAGTGCACGAAGCGCAGCCGTTTTGCGACGAGGCCGTGCTGGCGCGAGCAGTCGAGGAAGCGCTCGAGCGCGCGCGCCGGATAGGCGAAGCACGCGCGTGCGCGCTTGCCCGAGAGCGCGTACGCCGCAGCCGCCAAGAACGGATCCAGCTCTCCGGAGCGCGCCCGGCGCTCGGCGCCGTTCAGCGGCGGCCGCACCTGACCGGGCTCGAAGAACGGCGGATTGCAGACGACGAGGTCGACCTCCGCTTGCAGTTCCTGTGGCAAAGCATGCTGCGCGAGGTCGAGCACCAAGACGCTCGCGTCGAGCGCGGCGTCGCGGAGATTCCGTTCCGCCAGGCGAGCGAGGTCCGGCTCGCATTCCACGAGTACGCCCCGCGCCACCGCTCCCAGGTGATTCAGCGCCAGAGTGACGGCGCCGACGCCTGCTCCCAGATCCAGGGTCGTCGTGGGAGGGCGCTGGGCGGCGAACGCCGCCAGCAAGATCGAATCGATGTTGACCCGATAACCGCGGGTGGGTTGCCAGAACTCGACGGCGCCTCCGAAGAGCGCGTCGTGTGTCAGCTCGTCTGCCGGCGCATTCACCGGCGCTGAGAGTACGACAAATCAGGCGTCACGAGGCATTGACCGCGCGCTCGCCTTGGACGCATGTTGCGCGCCGCTTCGCACGGCGCACAGACAGAGTCGAATGTGAAATTCAGCGTCTTCTCCGCGATGAAGCGTACGATGGCCGTAGATGCGGCGTTTTGGCGGCGCCTGGCGTACGCCGGGGCGCGCTACGGGCCCGAGAGCTGGCTACGGCACAGCCCGGCCTTTTTTGGCGCCGCGTTTGCCGTCGTGCTCGGTCGCGAGCGTCGCGCCGTGCGCGAGAATCTGCGCGCCGTGCTCGGTCCGCGCCATCCCGTCCTGGAACAGCTGGACGTCTTCCGTACCTTCGTCGGCTACGCGCGCTGCTTGGCGGAGGGGCTGGCGGCCGGGCGTCCCGAAATGCAGCAGGTCCGCCGGCACATTCACGGCCGACCCCACCTGGACGCCCTCGTCAGTGCTGGACGCGGCGCGCTCCTGGTTACCGCGCACGCGGGGCCGTGGGACGCCGCTGCCGGGCTCCTTTCCAGTGATTTCGCGGCGGACGTCATGGTCGTGATGTGGGCGGAGCGCGACGCGCGCGCCCGAGCGCTGCACGACGAGGTGCGCGAAAAGTCAGGTGTTCGCGTGCTGCATGTCGGGGCGCATCCACTGGACGCGTTGCCGCTTTTGCGCCATTTACGCGCAGGCGGCCTGGCCGCAGCCCAGCTGGATCGAGTTGCGCCGGGGCAACGAGCGCTGCAGGTTTCCCTGTTCGGCCGAGAGGCGCGGCTACCCGAGGGACTATTTGCCCTGGCGGCTCTGGCAAACGTGCCGATTTTGCCCGTGTTCGTGCGGCGCGCCCGCTACCTGGAATACGAATTCGTGATTTCCGAGCCCATCGAATTGCCGCGGCGGCCGAGCCACGAACAGCTGAAAAACGCCGCGCAGCGCGCCGCGAGCGCGCTCGAACGTTTCATTTTCGCGCATCCGACCCAATGGTTTCAGTTCGAGCCGCTGGATTGACGCTTTTCTTGCTGGCCTAGCCGGCCCCGCTTTGGCAAAAGGACGAACCAGATTATGCAGCTTCATGTCGGGCAAGCCGCTTTGCGCGGGGATATCGCGCGTTACGCGCGCCGCTTCGATCTTTTGGAGCTGCGCGCCGAGCCCGGCAAGCTGCCGCGCGCCAAGCAGCTCCGCGAGTGGGCGAAGGCCGTTCCCGAAAACTTCGTGTTCAGCATCATGCTTCCGCGCGTGGTCGGGACGCTCGAGCCGCAGCCCGCGCTCGACTCTGCGCTCGAGCAAGCGTTGTCCTCTGCCGACGCGCTAGCTGCGGGTTGGCTCGTGCTCCAGACGCCCGCGAGCGTGAGGCCGAATTCGCGCACGCGCCGGCGCCTCGCGGAGCTCTTCGCGCGTCTGCCGCGCGACACGCGGCGCCTGGCCTGGGAGCCGCGCGGGATCTGGGAAGAGGACGAATCGGAGCAGCTGGCGGCCGAGCTCGGCGTTTGTCTCGTGCGCGATCTGAGCCGGCAGCCACCGGCCGCGGGCAGCGCCGCGTATTGTCGGCTGATTGCGCTCGGGGAAGCGTCCCGCGTGCGCATGGGCGCGGTCGAGCGGGTGTTCGAGAACCTTGCGGAGTTCGACGAAGCGCTGGTGGTGATTGAAGGGGAGGGAGCCGTGCGCGCGGCGCAGACGCTGAGGCAGCTCGCAGGCGAGCTCAGCGCCGCAATCGAAGACGACGAGGACGACGAGGACGACGGCGAGGACGAGGAAGAGCTGGATGAGGATGAAGACGGCGACGCCGAACGAGAGGAAACGGACTGACGCATGAAGCTGCGCTCGGCGGTGACTTCCAACGATCCGATCGCGGAAGAAGCCGCTCAGGATTTCATGATGTCCGGTGGCTCAGCCGTGGGCGCCGTGCTCTCTGGGTACTTTGCCGCGGCCGGCGCTTACGCCAGCGTGCTGCTCTCGCCCGTGAGCATTCTGGTGGGCGGCATCGGCGCTGGAGCGCGCGCGTTCGACGGTCGCCTGCGGCAGCCGGGGCGCGGCACGAAGCGCCCGCGTGGTTTCAAAGCCACGGACCCGATTCCGGATGCGGCGCGCGTGTCGGTGCCGACCGGCGTGGCAGCCGTGTTGGTCGCGCATGCTTACGATTCGGGACAAAAGCTCGGCAGCATCATGAAGGCCGGTATTACACGCGCCGAGCGCGTGGGAGCGGAAGGGCGTGCTGGGCTCCTCCGGCGCGTGCGGGCCGCGGGCGCGGGGGCGATGACCGAGCCGAGCTTCGTTCGTAGCTTCTTGCACGTCGCAGGTCCTAGCCAGGGCGGCTTGATCACGCCCTCAGACTTCGGTCCGGTTCCGGACATCGACCAGCCCGCCGCCGAGCGCAGCATCGACGGCGCAGGGCTGCTCGAACCCGCCTGGGCTTCCGAATCGGTAGCGGAGGCGGACGGTCTCGGCATTGGCTGCGCCGTGTGCGCGGTCGACGTGCGCGGCGTGTTCGCTGCGCTGACCTACCGGCGCTCGACGGACGGCTTGCCGCTCGAGGAGCTCGATCTCGAGGCCCCGCTGTTGGCCGTTCCCGTCAAACGCGGCGTCGCCCGCGTCACGCCAGGTGCGCCGCTGCCCACGCCGGCACCGATTGCCCTGCTCAAGGACGCCTCGGGCGCTCTGCTCGAAGTGTGTGCCGCACCGGCTGCGCTCCGGTTCGAGCCGGGTGGAACTGCCAGCCCGCTGCTGCGAGTCCGTCGCAACGCCGCTACTGGCGAAGTCGACGTCACCGTCACGCGCTGAGGGGGCGCTCTCGTTTGCTCGGCCGCGGGGCCACGCTTACGGCGTGGCTGGCGGCCGGCAGAGCCGTACTCAAGCCAGCTTGACGCCGTGCTTTTTCGCGAACGCGAGCAGGCCGACCTTGTCGATGGTCCGCAGATCGCCCGTCGTCACCTTCAACGTGACGTGACGGCCGAGCTCGGGCACCCACAGCCGACGGCGCTGCACGTTGACGTTCTGCCAGCGCAACGTCTTGATGTTGGAGTGAGAGACGTTGCGGGCACGCATGCGGCGTTTGCCGGTGATTTCGCTTCGGGCCATGACGGAGGGCCGGGAAGCTAGCTCAGAGAACGAGGCTCTTCAAGCACGGCCGCGCCCGGGCCCTGCGCTTTTTTCGCAAGCCGCCGGGCGTCCGCTGCCAAAGCGGCCGCAAGCAGCTGAAAAATGCCCACGCTGGCCAGCACCGAGGCCGAGGCCACCCCGACCGAAGTCGCGGCGTAGGTCAGGAGGCCGATATCCATGCTGGCCAGGGGAGTGAGCTCCCGGACGCCGAGCTCGGCGGAGAGGGTCAGGAGCACCAGGCTGGCTCCTACCGATCCAGCCCCCGTCGAGCCATCGCCCATGAAGCCGAGCAGCCCGCAGGAAATGCTGAGGACGCTGGCGACGGCCGCGACACGGGTCACGGCCGCGACCGAGTCGTCGAGGAGCAGCTGCACCTCGGCGGCCGCGAACGGCAGCGCCAGGGCGAGGGCGGCAGCGAGGACCCAGCGCGCCGGCCGGTACGCGCGGTAGTGCGCGCGAAAGAGCAGCGCCGCGGGCAAAGCGCAGAGCGCGAGCAGTCGCAACAAAACGCGCGCGGTGCCGCCGTCGATCGCGAGACCCGCGAGCGGACCCGCGCCGCGCAGCCCGAGCGCCATGAGCGCTGCGCCGAGCAGGGCGGCTACGCCGGCGCGCAGGGCATACGGAAACGGAAGCAGCGCGACGGCGAGGAGCGCGCCGGCTGACGAGAAGCTCAGCGTCGCTGCGTCGAGGCGTAGAGCGGTTGGTCCAACGCCGAGCCGGAACGCGAGCCCGAGGCACGCAAGCGTCAGCGTTACGCCGACCAGCCACGCGCGCACGGCGCGACGCGCCGGCTCGAGCGGAGCGAGCTCGTCGCACAGCGCCTCGGACGCGAGCAGCGGTTTCGGCCGTCTCAGCGAGGGCCGAATGCGCAGCCGCGCGAGGTCCCGCCGAGCCGGAGCAGTGGAGGAGTGCCGAGCCATATGCGTAGCCGAAACGGCCAGATCCCGATCATGCTAACTCCAGCGCCGCCAGGCGTGCCACCAGGGTTCGGCAGTATTGCCGTGTTCTCTCGAATTCGCGCGGCTTTTTGGCGAGCGTCAGCTCGTCCATGTACAGCCGGCGCGACAGCTCGACCTGAAGCGCATGTAGGTTTTCGTGCGGGCGGCCGTACCAACCCGTGGCAAAACCGCCGCGGTAGGGGTCGTCGTGTGCGACGCTGTAACCGAATTCGCGCGCGACCCGTTCCGGCATGTCGATGACCGCCTCGGCCGCGGTCGTGCGTCCGCGGCTGCCGGGCACGACGTCTGCTCGCTCGCGCCCGGGATCGGAATGCCCGACGCGTCCCCGACTGGGCATCGAATGCGCGCACAGCACGATCGCGTAGCCGAAGCGTTCCTGCTTGCGGCGCAGCAGCTCGGTGAGCGCGGCGTGGTACGGCCGGTAGATGTGGCGGAGCCTGCGTGACAGCTCGTGCTGAGTGAGCGGCCGGGTGAGCGCGATCTGATTCTCCGTCGTGAGGCGCCAGACGAGCCCGTGCGGTGCGACTCGCGGCGCGCCTCCTTCGACCGTCATCGAGTCGATATCGTGCTCGGCGCGATTGAGGTCACAGACGTAACGGCTCACGTGTGCCACGACCAAGCTCGCACCTTCGTGCACAGCGTCGGCGAACAGCTCGTTGACGTACAGATCGGCATCGTAGCCGAGGCAGCGCGCCGGCGCCGCCAGTGTGGCGAGTGACTCGGGATCGACGAACAACCCCGCGTGCGGGACTTCGACGACGACGGGAACTTCCCGTCCCGTGGGTTCGTGAACCGAGAAAAACAAGAACGCTCGCCCTTTGGTCCTGATGCGGACCGAGACCAGTAGGCGTAGCACGAATCAAGCCCTGGGATGGGCGCGCCGGTGCGCTCTCCGCACGTGATCGCTCGTGACGTGCGTGTAGATTTCGGTCGTGGCGACGTCTGCGTGGCCGAGCAGGGTCTGAACGCTGCGCAGGTCGGCACCGCCGGCCAACAAGTGGGTAGCGAAGGAATGCCGGAGCTGGTGCGGGTGCACTCTGCCGCGAATACCTGCCGCTGCCGCGTAGCGTCGCACGATTTTCCAGAATCCCTGGCGGGTCAGCGGTCCGCCGCGGGGCGACAGGAACACGACAGCGGCCTCTTTGGCACTTCGGCTACGGGCGCGCTCCGCGTTCTTGGAAGCTTTGAGCGCAGTCAGGTACTCGGTCAGGTGCAGCAGGGCGACCTCGCCGAGCGGCACGAGGCGGCGTTTGTTGCCCTTGCCGAAGGCCATGACCACGCCGCGGGCCCAGTCGATGTCCGCGAGCTTCAGCTGGACGAGCTCGGTCACGCGCAGACCGGCCGCATACGCCAGGCTCAGCATGGCGCGATCGCGCAGGCCGCGCAGCGTGCTGGCGTCGGGCGCGGCCAAGAGCTCGAGCATTTCGTCCTGATTCAGCGGGCGCGGCAGGCGGCGACCGAACTTGGGTCGGGCAGCCAGCGCGGTCGGGTCGCCCTCCAGGACCCCCTCGTTCATCAGAAAGCGCACGAAGCCACGCGCAGCCGACAGGTGGCGTGCGGCGCTGCGCGGCGACAGTCCCTGGTCGGCCAGCGAGCGCAGCCAGCCGCTCACGACGGTGAGATCGAGCCGCTTTGCATCCCGCAGCCCCTGAGACTCGGCGAAGGCGCACAGTTTCGAGAGGTCGCGGCCGTAGTTCTCGACGGTGTGCGCCGCCAGCGCCCGCTCGACGCGCAGGTGATTCAGATAGACGTCCAGCAGCGCTTCGAGCGTCACTCGCCCAGTCTAAGCCTGCCCCAGAGCAAGGGCGACTTCTCGTAGTCGTGGT
>DATDJP010000049.1:0-43815 GCA_036520475.1 Polyangiaceae bacterium
CGGGCACGTACTGGACGTCGCCCTGGAGCAGCCCGAGCAAGCCCTGCGTCATCTGCGTTTCGCCTATCGCCAGCTCAAGAGCGATCCCGAGGTGGCGAGCTCCTACGCTCACGCCCTCGCCCACGCCGGCAGAGTGCCGGACGCTGAGCGCATCCTGAGTCGTGCTCTGCGTGACCCGGACCGGGCGCGTGAGATTCTACACACGTGGCTCTCTGGCGGCGGCAGCGCGGCGGCCAGCGATGCCACGGCGACGACTGCTCGGCGGCGGCGCGTCCGGCGCCCGCCAGCTCAGGTGCGCCGCAAGCGCGCGCTCACTATTTGAGGGGCAGCCCGCCTTTCGAGGACGCAAGGGCGCTAGGGTGCGTCCCTGAATTGCAGCTCTCCCCGTAAACGTGCCCGTGCCCGTGCCCGTGCCCGACGGTCCGTCAGGAGACGTCGAGTTTCATTTTGGTAGGGGGGGTGCTGGCGCCGCGGACGGCTGCGTGCGCGGGGTAAGCGCTTGCGGCTTTCCATGGGCCGTGGGTGTGCTCCATGGCTTAGCACGATGGTTCGGTTGCAGCTCGATGATCGGCAGTGGCAAAGATTGCGGCTGTGCTGAGTGAGAAGAAGAGAGTCGGACGGCCTGGTCGAGACGAGCGCAACGTCGTGGTGGCTGTGCGCGGTGGAGGCGCACAGCCGTGCCGTGGCGAGCTCTCCCCAGCGAGTTCTGCATTCCGACCTATCGAAGCAGCCCCGCACTCCTTTGCGCATTTCGGGCACGTTTACGGGCACGTTTACGGGCACGGGGACACGGCAAGCGTCATCGTGCTGCTCACCACTGACACGAGCGTCATTCCACGTGCGCAGGCTCGGATCGGGCCACTTGCACGAGCAGCGGGAGTCCGCTCAGCGCGACGACGCCGGCGATGGCGAACACGAGCGGGTAGCCGAACTCTTTGGCCACCGCTCCCAGCGTCAGAGTGCTGAGCGCCACGCCCGCGTTGAAACAGCCATTGAACAGCGACATGACGCGACCGCGGTGCTGCACGGGCACGCCCTCGACGACCATGGCGTTGAGCGCCGGATAAGCCAGCCCGTGCCCCGCACCCATGAGCGCTCCGAGCGCTCCGAGCCATTGCGGCTGTAGGCCACACGCCGCAAACAGCGCCGTGCAGTAGACAGCGAGCGCGCCCACAGCGACGCGTGGCCGCCCTACGCGGTCGGCCCAGCTTCCCAGCAGAATACGCAAGGTCGCCGCCGTCAGCGTGTAGCCGATGAAGAAATTGCTGACCTCACGCGCGCCGAGCGAGAGCGCGAATGGCAGCGAGAAGGTGAACAGCGTGCCGAAGGCCAGTCCCACGATGCCGATGGCGTAAAGGATCTTCAGCACGCGCGGCCCGTAACTCGGGCGGCCGGCGTGCGCATGCGCGTGTGAACGAACCGGGCGCGGCAGGAACAGGGCAAGACTGGCGCACAGCGTCGCGGAGGCGGCGGACATCACGAACACAGCCGACCAACCCGAGCGCACCGCGACGCTTTCGGCGATCGCCGGCGCTACGGCGTTCGTGATCAACGCTGACAGGCCGAACAGCCCCAGCGCTTGACCCATGCGCGCCGGCGGCGCGAGATCGGTCACCAGCGTCGCGGCAGCGTTGAACACCAGGGCCATGCTCACGCCCTGCACGGCGCGCAGCAGCAACAGCGCGAGCCCGACCGATTGCACGAGAGTGAAGCAAAGCGCGCACAGCGCCGAGCCCAGCGCTCCGGCCACGATCAAATAGCGGCGATCGTAGTGATCGATCGCGCGCCCGAGCAGCGGTACGGCCAGCACCGCCGCGACCACGGCGCTCGCGCTCACCCAGCCGACTGCGTCCGGCCCGGCGTGCAGCGAGGTCGTCAGGTACTTTGGGAGCAAGAAGAAGATCGAAAAGCCGAAGCCGAAGGCCAGCTGCATGGCGACGATCAGCGCGAACGCCGGCGTGATCAGGCGCTCTACGACGGGCGCGGCGTGCAGATCCGAGATTTTCACGGCGGCTGGGGCGGGCGAAGACACGATGAAGCTCCTGAGGGGGAGCCGCCTAGAGCCCACGAGCGTTCAACAGAGCAACCCTCGTGGCCGGTGACGGCGAAGAGGGTTTGCTTTGGCTACGCAGTCAGCGCGCGATCGCACCCTCATTCGCCGGCTTTCGGCAAATGAGCCACTTAAAGTGGACGGTGCGGGACGTGCGAGACATCTCGAAATCTCATAGTTCACTCGCTGTTCGGCGTCAATGCCGAGCCCCGCATCCAGGCATGCCGCACTCCCTCGTGGACATGTGCGGCCTTGATTGCCCGACTCACTCAAGGGCGCGGTCGCGTGTGTTGTAAGAATTAGGGGTGCACCGCTGGGCGTCGTTCCTTGGCTCGAAGCATGTCGCATGCGCGGCGCTGCTCTGCGCAGCGGCGCTGAGCGCTTGCCACCCCGAAGGCACGCCCGAGCCCAGCGCAGCCGAGGAGCCCCACGAGGAAGAGGCGTGGACCGCTCCACCCGAGGGCGCCAGTCTCCCCGCGTTCTGCTGGCGCCGGGGTGCCAGCGTCGCGCGCGACCTGTTTTGTAACGAAGCGCTCATGCCCGTTCGCAATCTGCGGGAGCTGCAAGAGAAGCTCGGGATGGGGTACTGGAAGCCCGGAACAGCTCCGACTCCCAATTCTGGTCTCGATATTCGCCTGGTCGTGCTGGGTCACTCGACGGCGCTTTCGGGGCGCGTGGTATCCCCCATCAATCCGCGCGCGCTCGTGCTCGGGCCAGGGACCGTGCTCGCCTTCAGCCGCGGCATACAGCAGGTCGAGATCGCGAGCTACGACCGGCTACTGCAAGATCTCGACTTCTTTCTGGTGAGCTTCGATCAAGCGTGTAACGCGACGCCGCTTGGTTGTACCCCCGGCGACCTGTACACGCCGCGCATCGAAGCGGATTGGGTCGCGGTGCGAGTTCAAGACGACGAAGACCTGAAGAACACCCCGTCGGATTGTCGACGCTGCCATCAGCAGGTACTGGCAAAGGCGCCAGCGCTCCTCATGCGCGAGCTCGACGGGCCATGGACACATTTTTTCCTGGCCGACGAAGGACAACAGCCAGGGTACCCGGAACCGACGGGCGTGGATCTCACGCGCGACTATTTGAGCGCCAAGGGCAACGAGGCCTACGCCGGCGTTCCCACACCCTTTCTACGTGCGACTGCCGGGTTCGCGCTGGAGAACTTCGTTGGACGGAGTCAGCCGCTGCTCTTCGACTCGGTGCAAATTTCGAACGAGCGCTGGCATTTCGTCGATGGGGCGTACCTTCCCGAGCCCACGCGCAGTCCCACGTGGGACCAGGCGTATGCCGCGTTCCAGCGCGGCGAGCAGTTGGCGCTTCCCCACTACGACCCGCGTCCCACGGACGCGCACAAGCAAGCGCTGCTCACGGCTGCCTACCAGCGCTACTTGAGTGGCGAAATCAGTGCGGACGCGCTGCCGGACTTCGCCGACATATTCCCGGACGACCCGGAGCGGCGCGCGGAGATAGGCTTGCAGACGTCGCCTGCCGCGAGCCCGGCGGAAATCCTCGTGCAAGCTTGCGGCAGTTGCCACAACGACGTGCTCGATCAGACGATTTCACGCGCGCGCTTCAACATCGATCTAGAGCGCATGGACCCCGCAGAGCTCGAGATCGCCATTCAGCGGTTGAACGCGCCGGCTGGCGCGCCCGGCCGCATGCCGCCACCGGAAAGCCGGCAGCTCGACCCCGCCGCCCAGCAGCGACTCATCGCGTACCTTCAGCAGAGCGCGCGCTCGGCGAAGGACGACGCGCTGCTCGAGCGGGCTGCGAGCCTCGGCATGGCTGGTGGACGGTAGTACCGTAACGTCAGCATTCGCGCCTTACTCCACCGATATCGCGTTGTTCAGCCGGGCACGATTGACGCGCCGATCGAGCGCAGGCTTTGTCGGAACATGACGGACAGCGCCATCTCTGTGCTCCACGCGGACCTGCTGTTTCCGGAAGGGCCGCGCTGGCACGACGGCCGCCTGTGGTTCTCCGATCAGCACCTGAAACGCGTCTACGCAATGGACGAACGGGGCAACTGCGAGACGCTGTTCGAAGTGCCCGGCGCCCCGTCCGGGCTAGGCTGGGATTCCCGGGGACGGCTGCTCGTCGTCTCCATGCAAGATCGCAAGCTGCTTCGCCTCGAGGACGGCAAGCTGCGCGAGCTTGCGGATCTGTCGGCCGTCGCCGACTTCCACTGCAACGACATGGTCGTGGATCGAAAGGGACGGGCGTACGTCGGCAATTTCGGCTTCGATCTGTGGGGTCATGCGCCGCCGAGCCCGACGCGTCTCGCGCTCGTCGAAGAGACGGGCAGCGTGCGTGTCGTCGCCGAAAATCTGATGTTTCCGAACGGCATGGTCATCACGCCGGACGACAAGACGCTGATCCTGAGTGAGACGTACGCCGGGCGCTTGCTCGCGTTCGACATCGAGCCCGATGGAGGGCTCTCCGGGCAGCGCATCTGGGCGGAGCTCAACGAGCCGACGGATGGCATCGCGCTCGACGCCGAAGGCTGCGTGTGGGTGGCGGTGCCACTCTGTCCCGGCCGATTTTTACGCGTCGCAGCGGGAGGCGAGATCAAGCAGCGCATCGACGTCGAAGATCACGGCGCGTACGCCTGCATGTTGGGGGGCCGCGACGGCCGCACGCTATTCCTGTTGGAAGCTCGAGACGGGCAGCCCGCGCGGATGCAGCCGGGCAACGGCCGCGTGCGCAGCCTCCGGGTTTCTGTACCTCACGCCGGGTTACCTTGAAGCCGGTTTGCGCTATAAGTTCGGCGGCTTCCGCCGGCCCGGAGCGACATGTCCGACCAACTTTCTTCCGATCTCGCGGCACTCAAAATCGATCGCGCGCAGGATCCCGGGCGTAAGAGCCCGCTGCGCGCCCTGCTCTGGGTGGTGCTCTTGCTCGGCGCTGCCGGCGCCGCGTATGTGTTTGGGAGGCCGTACCTCGAGGCGAAGGTCTTCAAGCGCGAGGTCGAGGTCACCGAAGTGTTGCTCGTGTCTCCAGCGCAGTCCGGCACGGAGCTGACGGCGACCGGCTACGTGCTCCCGCAGTCCACGGCCAACGTCGCGCCCAAGGTGCCGGGCCGAGTGGCGCGCTCTCACGTCAAGCAGGGAGACACCGTCAAGCAGGGTGACACCTTGTTCGAGCTCGAGCTCAGCGAGCAGAACGCGGCCATCGCCACCGCCCAGAGCCGGGTCGCGTCCGCGCGCGCTCAAGTGCAGACGGCCCGCGCCAATCTTCTGGAGACGCAGCAGCAGGCGAACCGCGCAGTCGAGCTGAGCAAGACCGGCTCGATGGCGCGCAGCAGCGCTGACGATTTGCTGGCGCGCGTTGCTTCGCTTACGGCAGCGCTGAAGGCGGCCGAGGCGCAGACCTTCGCGGCGCAGAAAGAGGTCGAAGCGCTGCGCGTCAACTCGGGCAATTTCGTGGTCGCGGCGCCGATATCCGGGCGCATCATCAACAAGCCGCCGGAGCCCGGCGAGCTCGTCGGGCCCGCCATGAGCGGCGTGGTCTCGCAGCTGGGCGGCGTGGAGATCGCCGATTTTTCGACCCTGCAAGTCGAGACGGACGTGCCAGAGCAGCGCCTGCACCGCGTCTCGATCGAAGCACCGTGCGAGATCACGCTCGATGCGTTTCCGGACAAGCGCTACCGCGGCAAAGTGACGGAGGTAAGCCCGCGGGTGAACCGCGCCAAGGCCAGCGTTACGGTCAAGGTGCGCTTCGTCGACGATCCAGCCGGCGTCCTGCCGGACATGGCGGCGCGCGTGAGCTTTCTCTCGAAAGAGATCGACGCCGAGGCCATCAAAGAAAAGCCGAAGCTCGTGGTGCCGAGCGCGGCGGTGGTCACGCGTCCCGGCGGCAAGTACGTATTCGTGGTGGAGTCCGGGCGCGTTCGGCTGACGCCCGTGAGCCTGGGTCCACCTCTGGCCGGCGGCTTCGTGCTCCTCTCTGGTGCCGCTGCCGGCACGAAGGTCGTGAGCGGGCCTCCAGCGGATCTCGCGGACGGGCAGTCCATCAAGGAAAAAGGCGGCGAAACATGACTGAAGTGAGCGTCGATGCGGCGAAGTCGGAGCGCTCTTCGCGTGGAGCGGAGAAGGCGCGCGCGCCCATGATCGAGGTCCGGGGCCTGCACAAGACCTATTGGCGGGCCAAGGAGCGGATCGACGTGCTGGGCGGCCTGGACTTGACGATCCTCGAAGGCTCGTTCGAGGCATTGATGGGACCCTCTGGTTCCGGAAAGTCGACGCTGCTGAATCTGATCGCCGGTTTGGACAAGCCGAGCGAGGGCACGCTGCGCGTCGCGGGCGTCGAGCTGGGGTCGCTCTCGGAGGGAGCGCGCGCCAAGTGGCGTGCTCAGAATGTGGGCTTCATTTTCCAGACGTACAACTTGATGCCGGTGCTGACGGCGCTCGAGAACGTGGAGCTGCCGCTCTTGCTCACCAATTTGCCGGCGGCGGAAAGAAAGAAGCGGGCACAGATCGCGCTGCGCGTCGTCGGGCTCGAAGACCGCGCCGATCACCGCCCGCGTCAGCTGTCCGGTGGTCAGGAGCAGCGGGTCGCCGTCGCGCGTGCGATCGTGACCGATCCCAAGCTGATCGTGGCGGACGAGCCGACTGGCGATCTCGACCGCGACAACGCCGAGGAGATCCTGAAGCTGCTCGAACGCCTGAACACCGAGTTCGGCAAGACCATCGTCATGGTCACGCACGATCCCGCGGCGGCGAAGCGCGCGAGCATCACGCATCACCTGGACAAGGGAGCGCTGCGATCATGAGGCTCAGCGCGCTCGGCGTGCGCAACGTCCTGCGCAATCGCGCTCGCACCGTGCTCACCATCCTGGGCGTAGCGGTGGCGATCGTCGCGTTCATGGCGCTGCGCACCGTGCTCACGTCCTGGACCGAAGCCATCAACCATGCGGCCAGAGACCGCATCGCGACGCGCCACAAGATCACGTTCGTGATGACGCTACCGAAGCGCTACGTGGACGACGTGAGGAACACGCCGGGCGTGGTGAAGGCGACGTACTCGAACTGGTTCGGCGGGCAAAACCCCAAGAACGAGAACGAATTTTTCGCGACGATCGCCGTCGAGCCGCCGTCGTTTCTGGAAGTGTTCGACGAAATCCAGGTGCCGGCCGATCAGAAGGAGAGCTGGCTTTCGAACCGCCGCGGCGCCGTCGTGGGGGACGTGCTGGCCAAGAAATTCGGCTGGAAAGTCGGAGACCGCGTCACGCTCAAGGGCACGATTTATCCCGGCAATTGGGAGTTCGACATTTCCGGCATCTACACTGCCACGCGGCGTTCGGTGGATCGCTCGACGTTTTGGTTTCACTGGGACTACTTGAACGACACCGTCGACGCCCGTTCCAAGGACCAGATCGGCTGGATCGCGGCGCGCATCGACAATCCGGAGCGCGCCGCGGACATTTCGAAGCGCATCGACACGCACTTCGACGAGAAGGACATTCAGACGCTCAGCATGAGCGAACGCGCGCTCAATACCTCTTTTCTGGGCATGTTCACGACCGTGCTCAAAGCCATGGACGTGGTGTCGATCGTGATCCTGCTGATCATGATGCTGATCCTGGGGAACACCATCGCCATGGGCGTGCGTGAGCGCACCAACGAGTACGGCGTGCTGCGCGCGATTGGTTTTCTGCCGAAACACATCGCGCTGTTCGTGATCGGTGAGGCGATCACCATCGGCGCTCTGGGGGGCGCGGTCGGCATCCTGCTCTCGTATCCGCTCGTCGAGAAGGGCATCGGGCGCTGGCTCGAGGAGAACATGGGCGGCTTCTTTCCGTATTTCCGCATCGCGGACGGCACCACCATCGCCGCCGCGCTGCTGTCTTTGGCGCTGGGCGGCCTGGCCGCGGCCATTCCCGCGTACCGCGCGTCGAAGCTCGACGTGATCGATGCGCTTCGCCGAGTTGGATAAGGGAAGTATCCGATGATCCCCATCAGTTACAACGTGCGCAGCCTGTTCGTGCGCAAGGCCACCACGATCGCGACGGCGCTCGGCATCGCGCTCGTGGTGTTCGTGCTGGCGTCTTCTCTGATGCTGTCCGCCGGCATCGAGCGCACCATGGGCCGCTCTGGCTCGCCGTCGAACGCGATCGTGCTGCGAAAGGGCTCGGACGCGGAGCTCTCGAGCAACTTCGAGAGCCGCCTGGTGAGCCTGATCTTGGCGGCTCCCGGCGTGAAGAAAGACGAAACGGGCGCCCCGCTCGGAGCGGGCGAAGTCATGGTCGTCGTCGCGCTCGAAAAAGTGGGCGACGAGCCGGGCCGAGTGTCCAACGTGCAGGTGCGCGGCGTCACCGACAACATCCTGAAGGTCCGCCCGGAGGCGCGCGTGATCGCGGGCCGCGCGCCCAAGCCGGGCAGCGACGAAGCCATGATCGGCAAGCGCATTCGCGGGCGTTTCGCGGGCGTGGAGCTCGACTCGTCGTTCGAGCTGAAGAAGAACCGTCAGGTCAAGGTGGTCGGCGTGTTCGAAGCAGAGGGCTCCTCGTTCGAATCCGAGATCTGGACGGACATCGACACGGTGCGTAACTCGCTGGGGCGCGAAGGGTTGGTGTCGTCCGTCACGGCGCGGCTCGAGTCCGACAGCAAGGGCACCTTCGACGCCTTCGCCGCGACCGTCGAGAACGACAAGCAGCTCGGGCTCGAAGCGCTGCGTCAGAGCACCTATTTCGAAAAGTCTTCGGAGGACACCGCGACCTTCATTTCCGCGATGGGCATCAGCATCACCGTGATCTTCTCGCTCGGCGCCATCATCGGCGCGGTGATCACGATGTACGCGGCCGTGGCTCAGCGCCAGCGTGAGATCGGCACGCTGCGGGCGCTCGGGTTCTCGCGCTTGACGATTCTGCTCTCGTTCTTGCTCGAGTCCGTCGTGCTCGCGCTCGTCGGCGGGGCGCTCGGTGGCGTGGCCGCCCTGTGTATGAGCTTCGTGCGTTTCTCGATGATGAATTTCGCCACCTGGTCCGAGGTCGTATTCAGCTTCGAGCCGACCGCTGAAATCGTCGTGTCGTCGATTGTCGTTGGGGGAGCGATGGGAGTCCTGGGCGGCCTCTTTCCGGCGGTTCGGGCTGCGCGCGTTTCCCCGATCGACGCGATGCGCGCATGATGGGGGATTCTGCAGACTCTGGTCCCGCCGAGCCCGTCGCGCCGCCCGCCCCGGTGCCCGCGTGGCGGCGTTTTTTCAGAGCGCCGCTCAAAGTCTGGATCTCTCGCCTCTTTCCGTACGTGTTCGCCGCCGGCGTGCTCGCGTTCCTGGCGAGGCGCTACTCGGTGGACGCCATTTACGAAGAGATGGCGCGCGGCAACAGCCTGCCGCTCATTCCGATCGCCATCGGCACGTTCTTGCTGTCGCTCACGTTCGTCGCGGCGGCGGATTCGATCGTGCTGCGCGGCTTCCTCCGCCCCGAACGCGTCCCGAGCTACTTCGCCGTGATCCGCGGCAAGGCCGCCACCGTGCTCTTGCACATCATTCACTACGCGCTCGGGCAGGGGGCCTATGCGACCTGGCTCGCGCGCAAGACGGGGCTGCGTCTGGCCGAGGTGAGCGGGCTCCTCTTGTACGTGGTCATGGCGGAGCTCTGCTCCGTGTGTCTGTACGCCATGGTCGTGATCGCGCTTGGACGGCCTGCGGTTCCGGCAGCCGTGCCCATCTTCGCCACGGCGACGGGTCTCGGTCTGGCGGCTCTGATCGTGGTCCTGCCCTTCTTCAAGGACCTGCTCGAGCGCGTCGTCATTCTCCACCCCTGGACGCGTGGTCGTCCGCTGCGCGGTCTCTCGCACTTGCCGGTGCGCCTGCTACAGCACACGACCACGACGGTCGGCACCTGGGCGGCCGCGCAGGCGTTCGGCCTGGACATACCGTTTTGGGTGATGGTCTCCTACGTGCCGATCATCCTGATTGTGTCGTCGCTGCCGGTGAACGTCGCCGGCTTCGGGGCCGTGCAGGGCGTTTGGCTCCTGCTCACGCCCTGGGCAACGCCTGAGCGCATCCTGGCCTTCTCGGTGATGTGGCAGCTCGCGAGCTGTCTCGCCCTGATCGTGCGCGGGACTCCGTTCGTGCGCGGCGCACTGGCGGACATTCGAAACGGGCGCGAGCCAGGTACGCCGGGCAGCAAGTAGGCGACAGAGCGCGGCCGCAGGCGGAAAGGCTGACAAGCGGCAGGTCGCGGGTTATACTCGTGAAGCAGTTTCACAACGCTTCACGGCTCGAGGCCGCCGGCCATGGGGCAGATCTCAGGAAAAAACAGCGATCCCGAGCGACGCGCCCAGGTGCTGAAGGCGGCGGAGAAGCTGCTTCGCCACTATGGACCGGCAAAGACCACGATCGGCGACATCGCCCGTGAAGCCGGGATCGGCGTGGGCAGCGTCTACCTGGAGTTCTGCTCGAAGGACGACATCGTCGCGGAATTGGCCCGGCGCCGTCACGACCGCGTGCTCCTGGCGATGCGGCGTGCAGCCGAGCAGGGCAGCCACGCCAGACGGCTCGCGGCGGCGCTCTTGGCTCGCGTCGTGGAGATGCTCGAGCTGAGCCGCGAAGGCGCGCACGGGTGCGACCTCGTGCTGTGCTCCGCGGGCGCCGTGAAGACCGCGTACGGTCGGTTCCGCTCGGAGGAGCTCGCGTTCGTTGCCGAGCTGCTCGAGGCCGGCGCAGAAGCCGGAGAGTTCCAGGTCGCGGCGCCGTTCGAGACGGCGGAGTTGCTGCAGCGCGCCTACGCGACGTTCTCACCGCCGTGGCTGTTCGAAGGCGAGCGGGCTCAGACGCTTCGACTCGTCGAAGCCATGACGCAGCTCGTGCTCGGGGGTCTGCTCGCTCGCGGTGATTCGGCGCCGGGGAGCGCCGCGCCCGCGCCGCGGCGTCCTGGCCGTCGCCGCAGGGAATAGCTCGGCTCTGCGCGCGGTTGCACGGGCTGGGTGCTTCTCGCCGAGCCGTTGGCGAGCGCTGCCCGAAGGAGCCCCGCCGCAAAAACTGCGCGTGGGGCTCTTGACTGAGCGATGAACGAATTTACGTTTCATTCACAGCTCATAACGGGCTGCTGATTTAAAGGAAAAACCTCGAATGACCACGCTGCGTGGCGGCGCCCCCGTGCCGTCGTCTCCGTTTCCCGTGCTGCCTCTGCGTACGGGCATTCTGTTTCCCGGGACGACTACGACCTTCAGTGTCGGGCGTCCCCGGTCCATCGCGCTCCTGCATGCGCTGCACGTCGGCGACGTGATCGGCGTGGCGACCCAGCGCGATTCCGGAAACCTCGACCCCGGCCTCGAAGACCTGCACTCCACGGGCGCCTTCGCGCGAGTCGTGCAGATCTCGCGTCAAAACGAGCGCGCCTACCGCATCGTGCTGGAAGGGCTCGGCCGTTTTGCGCTCGAGACCATCGCAGAGACGGAGCCGTTCTGGAAGGGCTCCGGGACGAGCGCGGCCGAGCTCCGGAACGACGATCCGGAGGCGCGCTTGCTCGCCGAGGCGCTCCGCGATCGCATCGCGGAGGTCGTTCAGCATTCCGGAGGCGCGCTCGAGCAGATCCCGGCGTTCGAAGGCGACCCGGGCCTCTACGCCGATCGCGTCGCTGCCGTGCTCGTGCTCACGCAGGACCAGGCTGCGGAGCTGATTTCCACCCGGGACGTCCCGGAGCGCTTGCGCAAGGTGCTGGCGTTCCTGAGTCAGTCGCAAACACTGGCGGAGCTCCGCAGCAAGATCGACAAGGACGTGCGCGAGCAGTTCGGCAAGCACCAGCGCGAAGCGATCCTGCGCGAGCAGCTCAAGGCCATCCGTAAGGAGCTCGGTGAGAGCGAGGAAGAAGAGGCCGACGATCTGCGCAAGAAGCTCGACGCTGCCGAGCTACCGGAGGAACCACGCAAGATCGCTGATCGCGAGCTGCGCCGGCTCGAGTCGATGCAAGGGCAAGGGCCCGAGGCCAACGTGATCCGCACGTACCTCGAGTGGATCGCGGAGCTGCCGTGGGGAAGAAGGGCCGAGGTGAATGGCGATCTGAATCGGATCGCGGAGCAGCTCGATGCCGACCATGCCGGGCTTCAGGACGTCAAAAAGCGCATCCTCGAGCACATGGCCGTGCACAAACTCTCGGGCAACCCGCGCGGCACGATCCTGGCGTTCGTGGGCCCGCCGGGCGTAGGCAAGACGTCGCTCGGTCAGAGCATCGCCGACGCCACGGGACGCCCCTTCGTGCGCATCGCCCTGGGCGGCGTGCGCGACGAGGCGGAGATCCGCGGTCACCGGCGCACGTACATCGGATCGCTACCGGGTCGCATCGTGCACGGCATGCGCAAGGCAGGCGTGAAGAACCCCGTGGTGCTGCTCGACGAAATCGACAAATTGTTCTCGGGCTGGGCCGGTGCTCCCGAAGCCGCGCTGCTCGAGGTGCTCGATCCAGAGCAGAACAAGACCTTCACCGACCACTACCTGGAAGCGCCGTTCGACCTCTCCGAGGTGATGTTCGTGTGCACGGCGAACACGCTCGAGACCATCTCTGGGCCGCTCCGCGATCGGCTCGAGATCATCGAGCTCAGCGGCTACACGGAACCCGAGAAGCTCGGGATCGCGCGCAAGCATCTGCTCCCCAAGCGGCTCGAGGACAACGGCATCCCGGAGGGCGTCCTGACGCTGACGGACGGCGCGCTGCGCTCCGTGATCCACGACTACACCAGGGAGGCAGGGGTTCGGCAGCTCGATCGAGAGTTGTCGCGCCTGGCGCGTTCGATGGCGCTCGAAGTGGCGCGGCAGACCGATGATGTTCCGCTCAGCGTCGTCCTGGACGGCGCCGATGTGGAGCGCTTCCTCGGCAAGCCACGCTTCCAGAGCGAGCTGGCGGAGCGCACGGCCGTTGCCGGGGTCGCGACGGGCCTGGCGTGGACACCGGTAGGCGGCGACATTCTGTTCGTCGAGACCTCGAAGATGCCCGGCAAGGGTAAAGTCGAGATCACCGGACAGCTCGGCGACGTCATGAAGGAGTCCGCGCGTGCTGCGCTGAGCTACGTCCGCAGTCACGCGCCCGAGCTCGGTGTCGACGCCGGTGTCCTCGACCACACCGACCTGCACATCCACGTGCCGGCAGGTGCGGTACCGAAGGACGGACCATCGGCCGGCGTGACGATGTTCACGGCGCTCGCCTCGCTGCTGACGGGTCTCCGCGTGCGCGCCGATACCGCCATGACAGGCGAGGTGACGCTGCGCGGCCGCGTGCTTCCGGTCGGCGGTATCAAGGCCAAGGTTCTGGCTGCGCATCGGGCGGGTATCCGGCGCGTGGTCCTGCCCTTGAAGAACCAGCGGGACATCGAGGACGTCCCGGCCGAAGCGCGTGCAGAGCTCGAGTTCGTGTTCGTGTCGGACATGAGCGACGTGCTGGCCGCGGTGCTCGAGCAGGAGCGCCGCTCTCCTCCGACTCTGGAGAGCTTGCCCGGCAAGGAGCCGGGTACGGACAGCGTCGTTGCCGCGGCGTAGGTGGAGCCAGGCCAATCCGTGAATGAAGAGCGCGCTCGGGATATCTCGTTCCGGGCGCGCTTTTTTTACGTCACGTGACGGCGTTCGGCTGCCGAGAGCTCAGATCACTCAAGCGCTCGATTTTGCGGAGCTCGGGGAAGAGCGCCGCGCACAGGAGCACGATCGCGCAGGTGCCTACGCCGCCGGCCACGACGGCGGGCACGGTGCCGAGCCACGCGGCGGTGACACCCGACTCGAACTCACCGAGCTCGTTCGAAGCGCCGATGAACACCAGGTTCACGGCGCTGACGCGCCCGCGCATGGCATCCGGCGTGGTGAGCTGCACCACCGTGTGCCGCACGAACACGCTGACCATGTCGGATGCACCAGCCACGAACAGCACGAACAGCGACAGCGCGAAGCTTCGAGACAGGCCGAACGCGATCGTCGACAGCCCGTACATGGCCACGCAAGCGAGCATGATCTTGCCCGGGCTCCGCTCGAGCGGACGGAACGCGAGCACGACCGCCACCACGGCGGCGCCGACGCCCGGAGCGCTGCGCAACGCTCCCATGCCCGTCGGGCCGACGTGCAGAATGTCGTGCGCGAACACGGGCAGCAGTGCCACCACCCCGCCCAGCAAGACCGCGAACAAATCGAGCGAAATGGAGCCCAGGATGATCTTGTTTCGCCACACGTAGCGGACACCCGCGATCAATCGCTCGAAGGAGGCCGCGCCAGCCTCCGGCACCTGCAGCGGCGGCCGCACCGCGAACGTGAAGCCGAGCGCTCCGCACGCGAGCGTGGCGCAGATCATGTAGACTGGCGTCGCTCCGCCCATCAGCCCGTAGAGCAGGCCGCCCAGCGCTGGTCCCACGATGGTCGCCAGCTGCCAGATCGACGAGCTCCAGGCGACCGCGTTCGCGAAGTGGGCCGGGGGCACCAGGTTCGGCATCAGCGCCGCGCTGGCAGGGCCGGCGAAGGCGCGCGCCGTCCCCACGAACACCAGCACCAGGTATGCCCAGCGGATGCTGATGCCGTGCGCTTGGCTGAGGGCCAGCAAGGCGAGTGAGCACAGGGCCAGGAGCGACTGACACGCGAGCAGCACCCGCCGCCGATTCAAACGATCGGCAGCGTGCCCGGTAAACAGCGCGAACAGAATGGCGGGCATGAACTCCGCCAGCCCGACGTACCCGAGATCGAGCGGGTCACGCGTCGTCGAGTAGATCTGCCAGCCGATCGCGACGCCCTGCATCTGCAGGCCGACGGTCGTGCACAGGCGTGCTGCCTGATAGAGGCGGAAGTCTCGGTGCTCGAATGCGGCTAGCGCGCGTGCGCCCCCGGCCTGAGCGGTGACCATCAGCGCTCGCTATACCAGACAGGCGCGCCGCCGGGTGGGACTCTCGCGCGACTTCGAAAGCCCGCAGCGGGAGCCTCTGTCGCGCCGCGCGAGGTAGTGATTAGATTCCCACGCCAGCGATGAACGACTCCAACTCCACCCCCGAATTCGAGCCCTCAGCCTCCGACGTCTCTCAGATCGTCGTCGCCAGCCAGGTGTACCCCACGCGGCTGCCGCTGATCGCCATCCCCAATCGTCCGGTGTTCCCGAAGATGGTGACGCCGCTCGTCCTCGAGCGTCCGGAGCAGCTCGCGCTCTTCGAGCAAGGAGCCGACGCGAAGCAGGTGCTGGTCGGTCTGGTATTGCAGCGCGGCGCGGCGGACGACGAACCTGCGCTGGACGTCGTGATGCGTGACACGCGCACCGGTGAAAACGGTGACGGTGCGCGCGGCGCCTCCGTGGTGGCGTCTGACCTGTACCGCGTCGGCGTGGTGGCTCAGGTGCTCAAGCTGCAGAAGCCGGGGCAGGGTCCGCCGGCAGTGCTGCTCGGAGCGCTCGACCGCTTCGAGGTGCAGCGCATCCTGCAACGCGAGCCGCACATCATCGCAGAGGTCAACTACTTGTACGAGCCGAAGCTCGCGCTCAGCGACGAGCTGCGCGCCTACGCGCTCGCCGTGATCAACTCGATCAAGGATCTGATCGTACAAAATCCACTCTTCAAGGAAGAGCTGAACCTGCTGATCAACCAGGGCAGTTTCGAGGAGCCAGGGCGACTCGCGGACTACGCGGCGTTCTTGACGAGCGCGCCCGCGGCCAAGCTGCAGGAGGTGCTCGAGACGCTGGACGTGCGCGCGCGCCTCGAGAAAGTGCTCGAGCTGCTACGGCACGAGCTCGAGATCAGCAAGCTTCAAAGCAAGCTGCGCAAGGAGATGGAAGAGCGCGTCAACGAGCAGCAGCGGGAGTTCATGCTGCGCCAGCAGCTCAAGGCCATCAAGAAGGAGCTCGGCCTCGAAAAGGACGACAAGGACACCGAGATCCAGCGCTTCACGGATCGGCTGAAGACGCGATCCCCGTCGGAAGAGGCCCGCGAACGCATCGACGAGGAGCTCGAGAAGCTCAAGGTGCTCGAGCCGAGCTCACCCGAGTACAACGTGACGCGGAACTACCTGGACTGGCTCACCGTCTTGCCCTGGGGCATCGGCAGTGAGGCCGAGGTAACGCTGGAAGCGGCCCGCGCGAGCCTCGACGAAAATCACTACGGCCTCGACGACGTGAAGGCGCGGATTCTCGAGTTCATTGCCGCCGGTCTATTGCGCGGCAAAAATTTCGGAGGCTCGATCATCTGTCTGGCGGGGCCGCCCGGAGTCGGCAAGACCTCGATCGGAAAGTCGATCGCGAAGGCGCTGGGGCGCGAATTTTACCGGTTCTCCCTGGGCGGCATGCGCGACGAAGCGGAGATCAAGGGCCATCGCCGCACCTACATCGGCGCGATGCCCGGCAAGTTCCTGCAGGCGCTGCGCGTGTGCAAGAAGCAGAACCCGGTGATCATGCTCGACGAGATCGACAAGATCGGCGCAAGCTTCCGCGGTGATCCGGCCTCGGCGCTGCTCGAAGCGCTGGATCCCGAGCAGAACCGCGAGTTTCTCGACCACTATTTGGACGTGCGCTTCGACCTTTCGAACGTGCTGTTCGTGTGCACGGCGAACCAGCTCGACACGATCCCGCCGCCACTGCTCGATCGCATGGAGGTGATTCAGCTGAGCGGCTACATCCTCGAGGAGAAGCTCGCCATCGCCGAGCGCTTCCTGGTGCCGCGCGAGCTGTCGGAGCTCGGTCTCGAGGGTAAGCTCTCGCTCACGCGACCGGCGCTGCGCGCGGTCATCGAAGGCTACGCGCGCGACGCGGGGCTCCGCAGCCTGGAGCAGAACATCAAGAAGCTCGTGCGCAAGAGCGCGGTGACGTTTCTGGAGCAGCATCCGGACAGCATTCGCATCGGTCCGGACGAGGTGGAGAAGCTGCTCGGCAAGCGGCTGTTCACCGAAGACCAGGCGTACAAGCGGCCGATACCCGGCGTGATCTTGGGCCTGGCCTGGACGAGCATGGGCGGCGACACGCTGTTCGTCGAAGCCACGAAGATCAAGGGCCGTCCCGGCTTCAAGCAGACGGGTCAGCTCGGCAAGGTGATGATCGAGTCCTCCGAGATCGCGTACACGCTGGCGCGCGCGTTGTGCGCGAAAAAGAAGAGCTGTCAGGGCTTCTTCGACGAGCACTTCGTGCATCTGCACGTGCCGGCGGGGGCCACGCCAAAGGACGGGCCGTCCGCCGGCGTCACGATGGCGGCCGCGCTCTACACGCTGGCGCGCGACAAGGCGATAGCGCCCGGCTTCGCCATGACCGGCGAGCTCGATCTGAGCGGCCACGTACTCCCCGTTGGCGGCATCAAGGAGAAGGTGATCGCAGCCAAGCGCGCCAAGGTGAAAAACATCGTCTTACCGAAGGCGAATCAGCCCGACTTCGAACGCTTGCCCGAGCACATCAAGGACGGCCTCGAAGGGCATTTCGTCGGCACGTTCGAGGAAGTCATCCGTCTCTGCCTGAGCTGACGGCTCGGCTCGGCTCGGCTCAGTCGCTCTTGACGTGCAGACCGCACTCGCGCTTCGTGGCTTCTTCCCACCACCAGCGGCCGGCGCGTTCGTGCTCGTGCGGCAAGGTGGCACGCGTGCACGGCTCGCAGCCGATGGAGCGGAAGCCTTTTTCGTGCAGCGGGTTGTACGGCACCTGGTGCTCCACGATGTACGCCCAGACGTCGCTCGCCGTCATGTTGGCGAGCGGATTCAGCTTGAGCAGCGCGCCGCCCTTGCCGGCGTTGCCGATGTCGTGCGCAATGACGGCGATGTCCCCGCGCGTCGCCGGGCTCTGATCCTTGCGCTGCCCCGTGATCCAGGCGCGATAGTCCGTGAGAGCGCGCCGGAGCGGCTCCACCTTGCGAATGCCGCAGCACTCGCCGTGGCCGTCTTCGTAGAAGCTGAAGAGACCCTTGTTCCGCACCAGGCTCTCGAGCGGCTGCGGCTGCGGGTACATCATGCGGATCTCGATGCCGTACTGTTTTCGAACCGCCTCGATGTAACGGTAGGTTTCGGCGTGCAGCCGGCCGGTGTCGAGGCAGAACACCGAGAACGGCAGCCGAGTCTTGCTGGCCATGTCGATCAGCACGACGTCTTCCGCGCCGCTGAAAGCAATGGCGCAGTCTGCCCCGAACCGCTCCAAACCCCAGCGCACGATCTCCGGCGCGGGCCGATTCGCATAGTCGGCGGCCAAGCCAGCGAGCTGGTCTAGCGCGGGTGCGGTCGCCGCCGCAGCAACGGGCGCGGCTTGCAGCACGTCACGGATCAGCTTCAGCACGCTGTCATAGGCGCGCTGTTCTCCGCTCGGACGCCGCACGATGAAAAACGGCGCGAGGTCGACGCCGTGTTCCGCCGCCAGGCGCATGCCCGGGCTTTGACCATCGCCCTCGACGGCCCACACCACGGCGTCGATGCGGTCCCACAGGCCCCGGCTTTTCAGGAGCTCCTCGGCCTGAAGGCATTTCCGGCAGGGTTCGCCGCTCAGGAGCTGCTTCTTGACCATCGTGACGTGCATGGAGACCTGTGCTTTTTCCCTGAAAAGGTCCGCGTTTAGGGGCTCAGCCTAGCACCCGATGGCGGGTAATGCTTGCGCGCCCGGCCGGGCAAAGCGATACGGGCGCCCGGCCCGGATAAGCCAGGAACGATCATGGACGTCAACGTCATTCTCGAACTCTCGGTTTTCATTCTTGCGGGTGTCGTCGGCTATCAAGTCATCACACGCGTTCCGCCGCTTCTGCACACTCCGCTGATGTCGGCCACGAACGCCATCTCGGCGATCTCACTCGTGGGATCTCTGGTGGCAGCGGGTGCTGACCGCAATCTGGTCACGACCATTTTGGGCGTCATCTCGGTGACCGCCGCCACCATCAACGTGGTCGGCGGGTTCTTGATCACCGATCGCATGCTCAAGATGTTCAAGCGTCCGGGCAAGAGCGAGGCACGCTGATGGCACGCACTCTGTTCATCGAGGGCAGCTATCTGCTCGCGTCCGTGCTGTTCGTCCTCGGTCTCAAGAGCCTGACCAAGCCGGACAAGGCGCGCCGCGGCATGAATCAGGCCGCGCTCGGCATGCTCGTCGCGATTGTCGGCACGCTCGTGAACCACGAGATCGTGCGCTACGACTGGATCATCGCGGGCCTCGTGCTGGGCACGCTGATTGGCTACCCGCTCGGCATGTACGTGCCGATGACGGCGATGCCACAGCGCATCGCGATCTCGCACATGTTCGGCGCCCTGGCGGCCACGTTGGTCGGTGTCGCGGAGTACTACAGCCACAGCGATCACCTGAGCAAAGGCCAGATGGCGGCGCTCGGCTTCGAGGTGATGTTCGGCGCCCTGACGATCAGCGGCAGCTTCATGGCGTTCGCCAAGCTGCAGGAGCTGATGACGGGCAAGCCCATCACGTACAAGGGCCAGAACCTGATGAACATCACCCTGTTCTTCGGGACGCTGGCGATCTTCGTCTACTTGATTTTCAACCCCGGCAACGCGGTGCTGTTCTACGTGATGATCGCGTGCTCGGTGCTGTTCGGCTTCCTGCTCGTGCTGCCGATTGGCGGCGCAGACATGCCGGTGGTGATTTCGCTGATGAACTCGTATGCGGGTCTGGCCAGCTCGGCGACCGGCTTCGTGATCGGCAACAACGTGCTCATCATCGCCGGCGCCCTCGATGGCGCTTCTGGGTTCATTCTGTCGATCATCATGAGCAAGGCCATGAATCGGTCCTTCGCCAACGTGCTGTTCGGCGCGTTCGGCGCCGCCCCCGAGGCCGGCCCGGCCAAGACGTCGGAAGGTCTCTCCGTGCGCTCCGTCACGGTGGAAGACGCCGCCGTGCAGCTCGCCTATGCGCGCCGCGTGATCGTGGTTCCGGGCTACGGCATGGCCGTCGCCCAGGCCCAGCACGAGCTGCGCGATCTCGCCGATCTGATCGAGAAGAACGGCGGCGAGGTCAAGTACGCCATTCACCCCGTCGCAGGTCGCATGCCGGGCCACATGAACGTGCTGCTGGCCGAAGCGCACATCGCGTACGACAAGCTGAAAGACATGGAGGAGATCAACGACGAGTTCGCCGACGCAGACGTCGCCCTCGTGATCGGCGCCAACGACGTCGTGAATCCCGCGGCGCGCAACGACAAGGCCAGCCCGATCTATGGCATGCCGATCCTGAACGTCGATCATGCCAAGAGCATCATCGTCATGAAGCGCAGCATGAACCCGGGCTTCGCCGGTATCGAGAACGAGCTTTTCTTCGATCCGAAGACCGCGATGTTGTTCGGCGACGGCAAGGCCTCGCTGATCAAGCTCGTGGCGGAAGTGAAGAACCTGAACGAAGCGCGCGCCGCCGCCTGACAGCGGGAGGCCGGGGCTGGCCGGGGGAAGATGACGCACGGTCTGGGCGTAAGCTCAGGGCGTGCTATTTTCAAAGCCCAGGAGGCCTGTTGGATCCGTGACGAAAATCCTCGCGAGCTCGTTGATGTTGGCCGTCGCGTTCGGCAGCGCACCGGCAGGTGCCGCCGCCAAGGCCGAAACCGACTCCTACACCGTCACGCTGAGTGCGCAGCCGAGCTACAAGGTAGGCAAGGCCGGCTTCGTCGAAGTCGTGATCGTCGCCAAACCCGGTTTCAAAATCAACGCGGAGTACCCGACGAAGTTCGTCGCCGATCCTGCTCCCTCCGGCGTGTCCATTCCGGACAAGACGCTGCGTAGCGCGCAGGGGACGTTCACGAAGAGCCGCGGCGTGCTGAAGCTCAAGGTGATCCCGAGCAAGAAGGGGAGCGCGCGCATCAGCGGCAACGCGGCGTTCAGCGTATGCAACGAGTCCGCGTGCATCGTCGGCAAGAAGCACCTGGACGTCACCGTGACGATCCGCTGAGCGCGCCCGAGCCGTCCGAGTGACACGCAGGTTTCGCTGCGCGCGCGCAGGAACTCAAGCGACTGATTGAAGAAGGGCACGCAAGTGCGCGAGAGCTTCCATGTTTGCTCGCACGCGTCGCGCTCGAAACCAGGGACTGGTGAGCTGCGACGGCTGTGCGTCCATGTGCTCCATGTCCCACCAAACTCGATCGGAGGTGTGTTTTCGCTTTCCATGTGCGGTGGCTTGGGGCATGAACGGTGGCGGCAATACAGGCCTCGGCACCCGAGAGGGGAGGTCGTCATGGATCTCAAGGTGAGCTCGAACGCCAGCGCAGAAGCAGATGCGGCTTCTCACGATCTACACGGAGCGGCGCGCGATGCGCTGACCCGCGAGCAACGTCGGTCGCGCAGGAAGCGCCCTGTGCGAGCGCGCACCATCTGCGTCAAACGCGTGAGCCGGCGCGAGCTCGATCTCGGACGAGAGCTCTATCCGGAGAGCGCGGTGCAGCGGCCTGCCACGCGCGCCGAGTGCAGCGCGGTGCCGCGCCCGTGTCCGTTCGTGTCCTGCAAACACCACTTGTATCTGGACGTCTCGCAGCGCACGGGTTCCATCAAGCTCAACTTTCCGGATCTCGAGGTCTGGGAAATGACGACGAGCTCGTGCGCGCTCGACGTGGCAGACGAAGGCGGCTCGACGCTCGAGAGCGTCGGATCGATCTTGAACGTCACGCGGGAACGCGTGCGACAACTCGAGCTTGCGGCGCTCGCTCGGCTCGGGAGCGTGAGAGACATGAAACACCTGCGCGATTGGGCCGGCGACGACGCGATTTGACGCGCTTCTCGTGGTGCGAGCACGCGCGCATCTCGTGCAGAAAGCTCGCTTGCGAGCGCGCTCCGGCGCGTGGTAGGACGCCAGCTGGACTTCCACGAGGGTCGTCCTCCGCGTTTCGATATGAGAGTACCGAGCTGCTTCGCCGTTGATTGCCCCGCGAAGATATTCGCTTGTACGGCGCTCATATTCCGAAACCGGAAAGCTTCAATATTGCGGTAGCAGAACGAGCCGCGGCATCGTCTGCGCGGCGTTCACACGTTCTGAAACGTTGCGCAGTTTGGCGGCAATTGCCGCTGCGAAAGTAGGCTCCGTTGTCCTTGCTTCGTCGCGGGTACTCCCCTCGCACAAGATCGCACGTCGTCCCACACTGGGACATCCAGTGCGACACTGCATGGTGTCGAAGCTGCCTGCCGCGCGCGTGCCGTGCTACCGTGTAACATTCGGGATTCAGCATGACTGAGCGGCGAAGACTTTCCGCAGTAGCTCGGATACCAGGTCCCGGGCCGGCCCTTCGGAGCGATTACGCGGCCGATGACGTGATCGCGGGCAAGTACCGACTGATCAGCCCGATCGCGACCGGTGGCATGGGAACGGTGTGGATCGCGCACAACGTCGATCTCGACGTGCGGGTCGCGCTGAAATTGATTCGTACCGACGTTGCCGCTCCCATTGCATCGGGCCGGCTCTTGCAGGAGGCGCGCGCCGCCGCTCGTCTGGGACACCCGGGGATCGTGCGCGTATTCGACTTCGGACAGGCGAATGAGCGGGACCCGTTCATCGTCATGGAGCTGCTCGCCGGCGAGAGCCTGGCGCACACGCTCGAGCGGCGTACGCGGCTCCACGTACACCGCGCGTTGCAAACGCTCCTGCCGATCGCCGATGCGCTCTCCGTCGCGCACTCGAAGGGTATCGTTCATCGGGATCTGAAGCCGGAGAACATTTTCCTGCACCGCACCGAAACGGGCGGCGTTCAACCGAAGATCGTGGATTTCGGCATCGCTCGCCTGGGCCGCGAAGAGAACAAGCGGCTCACGCAGGACGGCATGGTCATGGGCAGTCCAGCGTACATGTCGCCCGAGCAGGCTCGTGGTCAGGAGGACGTCGATCATCGCGCCGACGTCTGGTCGTTCGCCGTCGTCTTTTACGAGACGATTACCGGGAAGTTGCCGTTCGACGCGCCCAACAACTTCGCTCTGCTCAGAGCCGTGGTCGAAAGGGACCCGACGTCTACCCTGGAGCTCGGCGTGGGCGATGAGCAGCTCTGGAAGATCATCGAGCAAGCGTTGCGCAAGGATCGGGAGCAGCGCTGGCAAAGCATGCGCGCGCTCGGCTCCGCGCTCGCAGAGTGGCTCCTCGGGCAAGACGTTCAGGACGATGTCTGCGGTGGATCTTTGAAGAGCACGTGGCTCATCACGCCGGAGGAAGAGCGCGCGCGATCCAGCGTGCCCCCACCCTCGATCCCTTCGGGCCTCCAGTTCCAGCCGCTGCACCCGCGTGAGCTCGTGACCATCGAGACCACATCGGTCACGCTGTCGCCACCGTCCAAGAAGCGCAACCTGTGGCGAGCCAGCGTGCTGGCAGCGATCGGACTTCTAATCGTGAGCGGATTCTGGTTCACGCGTGAGTACTTGACGCGCTCGTCCCTGGGACCCCCCACCGCTCTCGCAACGAGCCCGCCGGCCAAGGCGCCTGCGCGCGCGGTGACCGCGGCTCCGGGCCAACTCGCCCAGGATCCGGCGCAGATCGCCGCCGCAGCGTCCGTGGCGAGCGCGGCGCCCCGAGCTGCGCCGAAGCCAACACGGCGCGTGGCGCCGCGGGAACGCGGGAAAAGCGCAGCGAGTGAGCTGAAGCTACCGTACTGACGGGCGATGCGTCGACATGGTTGACTGGCTCTCGATGCACCGCCCGCTCGCCCGGTTTCTCGGCATTGTCCTCTCGTTGCAGCTGCTGCTCGGCGCCGGTTTCGGCGTGCGATCCGCCTGGGCCCAGCCCGCGCCGTCCGCGGATGTGCAGGATGAAGCCCGGGCCCGCTTGCGGGAGGGCGTCAAAGCGTACGAAGCCAAACGCTACAAGGACGCCGTCGATGCGTTCCTGGCTGCCAACCGGCTGGTGCCGAACCCCGGGCTGTCCTTCAACACGGCCAAGGCCTACGAAAAGCTGGGCGATGCCGCCGGCGCCTTGTCCTTCTTTCGCGACTACCTGCGGCGCGCGCCCGAGGCTTCGGATCGCGCGGAGGTCGAGCGGAAGATCAAGAAGCTCGAGCAACGGCTGCAGACCAAGAAGCTGATGCAAGTGAGCATCCTGTCGAACCCCGAAGGCGGCACCGTAGTGTTGAATGGGCAACCGGTGGGCGTCACGCCGTGGACTGGGGAGATCGCGCCGGGTGAGCACAGCTTCAAGATCAAGCTCGAGGGCTACCGCGACCACGAGCAAACGTTTCAGCTGACGCGTGACCGCGCGCTCGACGTGAAAGCGGAGCTCGAGGTCGCTCCGCCCGAGTCCGCGCCCGCACCTCCGCCCGAGCAACGGGTCGAAACTTCGAGCGCTCCGGCGCAGGAGCCGCCGGAGCGCCCAGGGCCGCGTGCGGACGGCCGCGTCTCGGTACCCACGTGGGTCGCGCTCGGAGTCAGCGGTGCTGCGCTCGGGACGGCGCTGGGTTTCGAGCTGGCGCGCCGCTCCGCCGAGTCGGATGCAGAAGACGCCAGCACGCAGCTCGAGGCGAAAGACCGCTTCGAGACGATGGAGTCTCGCCGAGACATGGCGCGGATTTTGGCGGGCGTTGGTGGCGCCGCGCTGATCACCGGCGCAGTGCTGCTGTACTTCGATCTGACTCCCAAGCGAGAGCCCACGGCCGCGTCCACGGGGCCCGGCGTGCAGGTCGGGTGCGCGCTGGGCGGCCTGGTCGCGAGGGGTCGATTTTGAGCAGCGCCGTGGCACCCCGAGCGAAGCAGCTGGCCTGGCTGCGGAGGGCGTCGTTCGTGATCTTGCCGCTGCTCGTGCTGTTCAATCTCGTGGCAGGTTGCGAGAGCGGGCTCGATGGGGAGTTCGAAGGGAAGGCCTGCGACGCGTCTGGACGCTGCGCTCCAGGGTTCGTCTGTGACGCGACCAAGGTGTGCCGACGCGCGGGCTCTGATGCGTCTGCGTGTCCTTTCGGCACGACGCTCTGCGATGGTGCGTGCGTCAATCTCGAGCAAGACTCGGCGAATTGCGGCGCGTGCGGCGCCCGCTGCACCACGCCTAACGGTGGCAATGCCGTGTGCAACCAGGGCACCTGCGATTTCGTGTGCAGTCCGCTCGAACGCTGCGGCGCCAATTGTGTCGCGCTCGACGCCCACGCCGAAAATTGCGCGCGCTGCGGCAACCTGTGCCCCGCCGTCGACAACGGAGCGCCAGCCTGTGCCTCTGGACAATGTGGCGCCGCCTGCGCGCCGGGGTTCACCGCGTGTGACGGCGCGTGTTTCGACCTGAACAGCGATCACGATCATTGCGGCGACTGCGCGACCCCGTGCGCCGCGGCGAAGGTGTGCGGCGGGGGAAATTGTTTGGATCAGTGCCCCACGGGCACGACCAACTGCCAGGGCTCTTGCGTCAGCCCGCAAACCGCCATCAATCACTGCGGCGCGTGCGGCAACGCCTGCCCAGCGCCGCGCGGCGCGCGCGCCACCTGTGCCCAGGGTGCCTGCGATTTCGAGTGTCTGCCCGGCCGCGAGCGCTGCGGCGCTGCCTGCGTCGACACGCAGTCGGACGCGGCCAACTGCGGCGCTTGCGGAAAGAGCTGCGACGCGCCGGCAAACGGCCGCGGGGTGTGCATGGGCGGTGCGTGCGATTTCACGTGCCGGCCAGGCTTCGTGAAGTGCGGGAACGCCTGTGTCAGCACCGACCTCAATGCCGCTCATTGCGGGAGTTGCGGCACCCAGTGCGGCCCAGAAGAGGTGTGCTCGCGCGGCGTGTGCCGGGCGGAATGCGACAGCGGCTTGACCCGCTGTGGCAGCAGCTGCACCGAACCCACGGCCGATCCGGCGAACTGCAGCACCTGCGGCGCCGCGTGCAGCGTGCCGAGCAACGGCGCAGCCACGTGCACGGGCGGAATCTGCGGGATCAGCTGCGACCTGGGGTTCGTGTCGTGCAGCGGCGAGTGCGTCAACGCCTCCACCGATACGCAGAACTGCGGCACCTGCGGCAATGCCTGCGCCGCGCCGCTCAACGGCAGCGCGACTTGTGGCAACGGGGTGTGCGGCGTGAGCTGCAATCCGGGCTACAAGAACTGCGGAGGTGAGTGCGTCAACCTGCAATCGAGCAAGGACAACTGCGGACGGTGCGAGAATGTCTGCGCCGCTGCCGAGGTTTGCTCGGGAGGAGCTTGCGGCTCGACGTGTGCCACGCCGCTCACGAACTGCACGGGCGAGTGCATCAACACCATGTCCGACACGTCCAACTGCGGCGCGTGTGGTCGAGCGTGCACCGCCCCGACCAACGGATCTCCGGCCTGCAGCGCGTCCACGTGCGGCTTCACTTGTAATGCGGGGTTCACGCGTTGTGGCAACCTGTGTGTCGACACGAAGAGCGACATCGCCAACTGCGGTGCGTGCGCCGGTCCCTGTCCGGTGCCTCCCAACGGCCGCGCCCTCTGCAGCAACTCGCAGTGCGGAGTACAGTGCAACGCCGGCTTCGCGGAATGCAACCGGCTGTGTGTCGACACCAAGACCGATCCCGCGAATTGCGGTCGATGCGGCGGAGCTTGCCCGGCGGGACAGGTGTGCGCGAACAGCGTGTGTATCCTGCAGTGCCCCGCGGGCCAGACGAATTGCAACGGTCAGTGCCGGGACACGCGCAGCAATCCGAGCAGCTGCGGCGGTTGCACCACCGTGTGCCCGGCTCGGCCGAACGCCGTGGCGACGTGCGCCAACTCTGCGTGCAGCTTCACGTGTAACGCCGGTTTCGCCGATTGCGACCGCGCTCCCGGCAACGGCTGTGAGGTGAACGTCCAGACCAGCGTCGACAATTGCGGCGCTTGTGGCCGCGCCTGCTCGGCCAATCACGTGATGTCCCGCGCCTGCAGCGCCGGCCGCTGCACGTCGACTTGCACTTTGACGTACGCGAATTGCGGCACGCCGGCCGCTCCGCTGGCGGACGATGGCTGTGAGCAGGACGGGCTAGAGGAATCGAGCTGCGGCGGCTGTGGCAACGTGTGCGCCGGCGCTCTGACGTGCTTGGACGGTTTTTTCAACGCCTGCGGCTGTCAGGAAGATTCACACTGCGAGGGCACCGCCACGCCGAACGCCAGTTGTTCCACGTTCTACGGCGTGTGTCAGTGTGGGAGCGAAGTGTGCAACGCCGGCGAGAGATGCATGAACTTTTTCGGCCCCGTGGGCTGTTCGTGCAACGGCGGCGGCTCCTGTGTCGGCAACACCGTCGCGTGCTGCAAAGATGGCTGCAAAAATCTGCTCACGGACGCTCTCAACTGCGGCGGCTGTGGTCACGCCTGTCCCCCTGGCTTCACGTGCTCGACGTCGTCGTGCCGCTGCACGGCGGCGGCGCAGTGCGACGCGGGCGGCGGTGGAACCTGCGACTCGAACGGCTACTGCGTGTGCGGCGCGCAGACCTGCACGCCCGGCAAGCGCTGCCAGCCGGGCGGCGTGTGCGGCTGATTGGTGCTCCTTAGAGATCCGGGTCGTCGAGTAGCGCGTCCGTGAGACCGGAGGCGCGCTGCACACGGGTGTCGATCGCCGCGCGCAAGACGGCGGGGCTGGCAGCGATCTCGACGCGACGGCGCGCGCGCGTCACGGCGGTGTAGAGGAGCTCGCGCGTGACGATCGGTGAGGGTTCGGGCGGTAGCACGAGCAGGACGTGGTCGAACTCGGAGCCCTGGCTCTTGTGCACGGTCATCGCGAACACCGTCTCGTGTGGTGGCAGGCGGGACGGGAGAAAGCTGCGGAGCTCGCCGCTCGGGCGCAGGAAGTAAGCGCGCAGCGTGCCGCTATCGGGCTCGCGGACGAACGCGCCGACGTCCCCGTTGAACAGCTCCAGTTGATAGTCGTTGCGCGTGACGATCACGGGGCGTCCGTCGTAGCTGGTGCCGCTGGCGTCGAGCTGGCCGAGCGCGCGCAGCTGCCGCTCGGTCAAGTCATTGAGCGCGTTGATGCCGAATGGACCATTCCTGTGCGCACACAGGATGCGAAAGCCATTCAGCAGCGCAAGCTTTCGGCGAACGTCACGCTCCCGGCAATACGCGACATAGCCCGAAAGCACGCTGCTCTTGAGCCGCGCTTCGAGCTGTTTGGCGTCTGTGACCGGGATCAGCGCGGTGTCGCCGGAGCTCGCCCTTCGTGTCGAGGTCGCAAACTCGAAGCGGAGCTGCGTGCGCCGCGCGGCAGCGCTCGCCGGCAGCTCGGCCAGCGCCTCATCGACGCGGCCGGCGTTCACCGCGCCCGCGAGCCGCGCTATCCCGCTGTCTTGCGCGTAGCGATGGGTCTTCGTGAGATGCACGACCGAGTCGCCGATGCTCGAACGCTGCTGTAGCGCGGGCTCCGGCAGGTCACGACCGGTGATCTGCTGCACGCGCTGCCCGAGCTCCTGGGAATAGCCACGCCGCGCGCCGGCGGCGTGGATGTCTCCGAACACGGAGCCGGCTTCGATCGACGCCAGTTGATCCTTGTCGCCGAGCAGGATCACGCGCGCGTTCGCGGGAACCGCGAACAGGAGCTTCGCGAGCAGCGCCAGGTCCACCATCGACGCCTCGTCCAAGAGCAGAACATCGACGGGCAGCAGGTTGCCCGCGTCATGACGGAAGCGCGTCGGCGTGCGCGGCTGATAGCCGAGCACGCGGTGGATCGTCGATGCGGAGCTCGGAATGCGGGCGGCCAGGGCCGGGTCCAGACGCGCGAGGTTGTCCGCGATCGATTCGCTGAGCCGAGCTGCCGCCTTTCCCGTGGGCGCCACGAGCAGGATGCGAAGCGGAGCAGCACCGTGCCGCGTGGCATTTTCCTGCAATAGCGCGAGCAGCTTGACGACCGTGTGCGTCTTGCCCGTACCCGGGCCGCCCGATATCGACACGAAGCGTTTGTGTGCGGCCAAGAGCACCGCCAGCTCCTGCAGCGGATCGGGCGTCATGCTCGGGTCGTCATGCGGAAACAGCCGGCACAGGCTGCTCTTCAGCTCCGCTGCCGCCGCGGTCTCGAAGAGCCCCGCGCTGCGCTCGCGAATCTGCCGTGCGAGACTCTCCTGATAGTTCCAGTAGCGATACAGGTACAAGCGGCCCGCTCGATCGAGGACCAAGGGGCGTACCTCGCTGCCCGTGCTGACCAGTGACGACGCGCGCAGGAGCGCGAGCCACGCGCTCTGCTCCGGCCACACGATGCCGGTGATCGGTTCCTCGTTCGCGTCGTAGAGCGCCGTGCCGACGAGGCTCGTGAGCTCGACGCAAACGTGCCCGTCTCGTACCGCGCGACTCGCGAACGCGGCCGCGAGCAGCACTTCTTCGGGCTCGGTGCCGAGTCGGCCGAGCGCGCGCGCGAAGTGACGATCTAGCTCGGAGAACACAGCGCGCGCCGCCAGCTGCTCGAGCAGGCTCCCCGGCCTGAGAGCTGCTCCTTCCTTGCTTCGATCAGCGCGCGAGGTCATGCGCTGCAACACCCATGGGCCTTACGAAAAGCGACGACAGGTGCTCGATGCGCGCGATCGGCGGGCGCTCGAAAAACACGCCGTGGCTCGGTCCCGTGCCCGGTGTCATGCCTTTCAGAAATAAGTAGTACACCCCGCCGAAATGCGCGTCGTAGTCGTAGCCGCGCAGCCGCTGCGTCAGGTAGCGATGCAGGGCCACCGTATACAGGTGATACTGCAGAAAATAGTGGCTCGCGGCCATCACGCGCGGGAGCTGGCCCTTGGCATACGCGGCCGGCGTGTCACCGAGGTGATTCGTCTTGTAGTCCACGATGTACCAGCGGCCGTGGTGCTGAAACACCAGATCGACGTAGCCCTTCAGGTACCCCTCGACCGGCAGGAACTGCAGTCGCCGCACGCGCTCCGCGTACTCGATGGGCAGTACGTCGCTCGGTGAGTCGGCAAATACGCGCGCGAGCTGCTGGCGCGTGAGGCGATCGAGCTTCAGAGGAGGGCCCGGAGCCGAGCTGCTGCCGTGGCTGCCTTCGGCGACCGGCATGTGAAACTCGAGCTCATTGAGCCGCTGGTGAAGCGTGATCTGCCGGAGCGTCAGCGGCTCCGCGGCGTCCGCCAGGGGCGTGTCGAGGAAGGCGTCGAGCGCTGCCAAAACGGTGCCGACCAGCGACTCGGAGTACCCGAAGCTGGCGAGCTTCGCGCGTACCATGTCGCCGAAGTCGCGCGCCGAGAAATCGATGTGCTCGAGGAGCTCGTGGAAGAAGTTGCCCGCGCGGGCGCCACGTGGAAAATCGGCCAGGAGAAGCGCGCTGGCTTTCGGCGGCGCGCTCGCTTGCGGAGTAGGCAGGGACGTGTCCTCGAGCTCGTCGCGGTCCCGCCCTTCGTCGTCCACCGCAGGGAACAGCTCGTGCTCCGCCGTGGAGACCAGGCCCGAGAAGCTCGCGGTGCGAAAGTACGGCAGAAGCTGAAAAGTCGCGGGCAGAGCCCGGCAGCGAAGCTCCGCCGGGCTGCCCAGTGCCTGGGGCGCTCGAGGGGCCGTGTACGGCGCCGGCACCTCACGCAGGCGAATCAGACCCTGAGACGCCTGCTCGAGGCCCGCGAGCTCCTGGCGCATCGTCCCGTCGTCGGGCTTGAGGCGATCGAACAGCGCCTTGCAGTCGCGATCCGGCACGGAGAGCCCACGCGGCCAGTGCAGCACGTAAGCCAGCGGGGAGCGCGCGTAGTCGCGAGAGAGGGCGCCCCAGGTGACGACGCAGCGGTAGCGTGCGCGGGTGAGCGCCACGTACAAGAGCCTCAGATTTTCCGCGCAGCGCTCCCACTCCGCGAGCCGTTTGAAGGCGTCGTGCTCGTCCGAGCCGCTGCTCCAGACCAGCCCGGCGGCGTCCTCCCGCTCGGGATCGTGGAATACGAAACAGTGCTGTTCGCTCTGCCCGAGCGTCCCCCCATGCCACAGATACGGGCAATACACGATGCCGAACTCGAGGCCCTTGCTGCGATGCACCGTCAGCACCTTGACCGCGCGTTCATCGCTTTCGAGCCGGACCTGCGTGTCCTCCGACCGGCTCTGATCGGTGCCGCTCGCGAGTCGCTGCTGGGCGAGCCAGTGTACGACCCCGCTCGGTCCGAGGTCCGCCGCGCGGCTCGCGGCGTGCAGCAGCTCCATCAGGTGGAGCAGATTCGTCATGCGCCGCTCGCCGTCCTCGCCGGCGAGGATGCGCTGCCCGATGCCGCCGCTGTCGAGCAAGTCGTGAAACATCTGCACGAAGCCGCGCGCGATCCAGAGCTCGTGCCAGCGCCGGAAGCTTTCGAGCCAGCTTTCCCACGCAGACTCGTCGTGCGCGAGCGCGTCGAGCTCGCTGGCAGTGACGCCGAGCAGCTCGCTGCTCAGCGCTGCGCGCACCCACTGCGAGTCGCTCGGGTCGGAGATGGCACGCAAGACCAGCGCCAGCTCGTGGGCTTCCGGACGCTCGAAGACACTGGCGTCGCCGAGCACGACGCTCGGCACGTCGCAGGCAGCGAGGGCGCGCTGCATGGCGAACGCCTGCTGATTGGTGCGCGTCAACACGGCGATGTCGCCGGCGTCGATCGCGCGGCCGGCGAGCTGCAAGCGCTCGTCGAGGAGTCTCCGAATGTCGCTCGCCGAAAGCTCTGCGCTGAGCCGCTCGGCCTGGGGCTTGTTCATGAACGCTTTGCCGCGAGGTCTCGGCACGAACAAGATCTCGAACGGAGCGCCGGCATCGCCGGAGCCGCTCAGGGAATTCTCCGGGCGCTTGGCGCGAATCTCGGGATGATCGATGCCGGGCAGCAGGAACGGCCGGTCGAGGCCGGAGAACACGCGCTGGACCGCGTCGACCAGGCCCGGGTCGGAGCGATAGTTCGTGGTCAGCGTGAATTGGCGGTCTGCAGGTGTGTTCCGCTTCGCGGCGGTGTACGCGAAGATGTCGGCGCCGCGAAAGCCGTAGATCGCCTGTTTGGGATCCCCGATCAAAAATAGTCCGGTGTCGTCCTGCGCCGCAGGAGCGCGGTAGATGGCTTCGAAGATCGCGTATTGCGTGGGGTCGGTGTCCTGAAACTCGTCGATCAGCGCGACCGGGAAACGGCGGCGGACGTTCGCTGCCAGGCCGGCGGCGTGCGGCCCACGGAGCGCCGCGTACAGGCGCTCCAGCAGATCGTCGAAGCTCAGCAGATTCAGCGCCGCTTTGCGGCGTGGCAGCTCGCGGCGCAAGTACCCGACCAGGTTCTCACGAAAACGTGCGATCCGGACGCGATCGGAGTCGACCTCGCCGTCCGAGCCGGCCGCGTTGCCCCCGAGCACCGTCAGGCGCGGGTGGCGAGTGACGAGATCCGCCAAATTGCGGCACCTGGCTGGTGTCAGCTTGTGCCGAGCCAATACCTCCGCGAGGTCGGGGGGCGCTGCCTCGAGCTCGCTCGCCCAGAAGTCCGCCATGACCTCGTCCCGCAACGCGGTGTCGTCCGTGAGGAGCTCGGCGTCGAAATGGGCGCCGGTTTCGAACGCGTGATCCGTCAGGAGCTTGTGGCAAAAGCCGTGGATCGTGAAAATCGAGGCTTGATCGATGTTGGCGAGCGCCACGCGCAAACGGCTGACGTCGCGCGCACGGGTCTCGGGCTCGGCGCGCGCGCTGAACAGCGCCTGAAAGTCCTGATCGTGCGCCTGACCGGCGGCGACAGCGAGCGCGGTGTCGACCCGCTCGCGCACGCGGTCCTTCAGCTCCAAGGTCGCGGCCTCGGTGAAGGTCAGCACCAGCAGCCGCTCGACGTGCAGCTCGCGCTCCACGAGCAAGCGCACGAACAGGGTCGAGATGGCGTGCGTCTTGCCGGTGCCAGCGCTGGCCTCGACGAGGGTCGTCCCCCAGAGCGGCAGTGTCTGTGATTCGAATGGGAACATGGGTCAGGGCTGGCTGGACAGGTGCGCGAGCAGCGGCGCAAACACGCGCTCGGCGAGCGCTTCGAACGCGAGCTCGGCTGGCACGGCGAACGGCGGCGCTGTGCTCGGCTCGTAGCTCTCACCCAGTGCTCGGCGCAGATGCGGGTCCGTGCATTCTCCGAGCACCGCCCCGCTGCTCGTGTTCGAGCGCCAGGCGTCGCACGCGGCCTTGAGCGCGCGCTCGCGGCCCTGCTGCTGATGCAGCCGGAGGGCGTATTCGAAGCTGCTCTTCGGAAACAGCAGCAGCGGCCCTGCGCTACCGACAACGTACAGCTCGACGAGGCGCCCGAGCTCGCGCTCGGCGTCCCGGACGGCACCGAACTCGAAGCATTCGAAGGGCCGCTCGGTCTTGCTGTCGCGCGGGCGGCCGATCAGGACGCTGTGCGCGCAGCCGGTCGGCTCGGCGATGCACTGCGCCAAATGGCGAATCCAGGTGCCGAGCAGGTGCTTGCCGCTGACGCGCGAGTACTGCGCGAACACCTGGCCGCGCTGCCAGCGTTCTCCGAGCGCTCCGCTCAGACGCACACCGCCTGCGAGGGTCACGTCGAGCGCCAGGCTCGGTTCGCGCGGACCGGCCGTGAGCTCCCGAATTCGGTGGGCGATGGGCTCGGCCTGATCGCGCAGCGCGTCGTGCACGAAGCGTCCGGCCGAACCGAGCGGGAGCTCACCGGAAGCGCGCAGCAGCTCGTAGCTGCTGGCGTTGCCGCTCTCGAGCTCGAGCGCCAGCAAGGTGCGTCCGATCCCCCACTCGTCGAGCTTCGACAGCTCCCACGGTTCCCGATCCGGAATATCGATCTCGTGCTCGCTCAGGTACACTTGCAGTCGGCGATTCAGCAAGTAGCGCAGCGGGCCTTCGTAGAAGCGCAGCAGCTCACCGAGGCTCAGCGCCTGCTCGTGTCCGGGCTCCGCGTGTGTGGCGAGCGGACCGTCGAGGAGCGGCCTCTTCGGCGCGTTGCCGTCGCGCAGGCCACGCGCGCCTTCGCAGTAGCTCGCCTTGTAGCTGAAGAGGCGTGCGTCGCTCGCGTCGAAGTAGCGACCGCTGAACGGCTGCAATGGATGCTCGATCCCGCGTGAGCGAGCGAGCGCACCGCGGCTCTCGGCCGGCTCGCCGCTGCCTGTGGCCTTCTGCTCGCGCTCTGCCAGGTAGGCCAGGAGCTCGCTCACGAGCACCGACGGGGGGACGCGCGCATTGTCCCGGATACTCTGCCCCGTGAAGAAGATCAGCAAGCGACGGCGAGCGGAGAGCAGCGCCTCCAGGAACAGGTACCGATCGTCGTCCCTTCGAGAACGATCTCCCACGCGCGTGAACGCGCTCGACGTGTCGCCGGCGGGGCGCATCAAATCGAAATCGACGAACGTGTCCGCGCGCGGGAATGCTTTCTCGTCCATGCCGAGCAGGCACACGACCTGAAAGGGGATGCTGCGCATGGGCACGAGCGCCGAAAACGTCACGCCGCCGGCGAGAAACCCTCGGGCGTGCTCGGTTTCGTCGAGCTCCTCTTCCAGGAGGCGTGTCATGGCGGGCGCGCTGAGCTCGCCGTCGAAACCGGCCTTTTCGCCGAGCTCACGCAGCCGGGAAAGCGCCGCGCGCAGTCGCTGAGCCTGCCACGCGAACGGTCCTTCGACGAAGAACAGGCTCTCGAGGAGCGCTCCGAGATCCGTTTGCCAGGCCGACAGCGGGCGGGGACGCTCGAGCGCGCTGAGCGCGCCGAACAAACGCTCGCCGAACTCCGCGAGTGTTCCGAGCAGATTCGCGTCTTGACCCTCGATTTCGTCGTACGGGAGCACGTCGTTCACGAGCGTCCTGCCCTGGCCCGGCGCGGCGTACCCCACGAACAGCCGGGTCAGACCGAAGCACCAGGTATTGGCGTCCGTGTCCGGCTGTCCATGCTTCGTGCGGTGCGCGCGATCGATGCCCCAGCGGATGTTCGTGTCCGCCACCCAGCGCGTCAGCTTGTCGATATGCTCCTGGGTGAGCCCGAACTTCTGCGCGACGGGAGACAGACTGAGCAGGTCGAGGACCTCGGACGCTTTTGCGCGGCCGCCCACCTGCCGCAAGATGCGCAGGAATGCGTCCACCAGCGGGCTCTGCCGATACAGGGAGCGATCGGCGATCTGAAATGGAATGAAGTCCTTTTCGGACGGATGGCGCGCGAAGACGGCCTCGATGTAGGGCGCGTACGCTTCGACGTCCGGCATCATGACGATGACGTCGCGGGGCGTGACGTCGGTTTCGCGGCTGAAAATGGCCAGCAGCTGGTCGTGCAGGACCTGCACCTGACGCATCGCTGAGTGACACGCGTGGAACGTCAGGGATTCATCGACGTCGCCCGGCGCGGGGCCGCCACTCTCGGCGTCGGCCAGGGATAGGATTTCATTCTGCACCCGCGCGAGCAGGCCTTTCGATTCCGCGGGCGTGTACAGATCGTGCTCCAGGACCGATACATCGAGCGCTTCGAGCTCCTGGCTCAGGAGCGTCTCGAAGTCGGCGCCGAGCTTGCCCAGGGACGCGAGCAGCGGATGCGTGAAGGTAAGGAGCTCCGCGCTGGCCTCTGCCGGTGCGCGCAGCGCTTGCTGGCGCTCCTTCGGCAAGTCGGCCCAATACTCGCGGCACGGCGAGAGCAGGAACAGGCGAATGTCGACGCGACTCGCCAGGCTTGCCAGCACGCGCACGTACAGGGGCGGGAGCGTCGAGACGCCGAACACACACACGCGCTCCGGCAAATTCTCGAAGCGAGTGCTCGCAGCGAGCGCCTGGTGAAAGCGCGCTTCCAACGCTGGCAGATGCGTCGTGGCAGCGCGCGCGTTCAGCGCACGCCACAAATGTGGTTGCCAGCGCTGCTCGGCAGGTTCAGCGCCGTGAGACTTATCCGTGTCCCAGGCGCGAATCAGCTCGGGCCGGTAGGTGAGGTACTGATCGAAAGTTTGCGCGATACGCGTCGCCAGGCCGAGCCGCTTCAATCCGTTGGGATCGTCGGCCAGGAAATCGCGAATGTGACGAAACTCCGCGCGCTCGCAGTGCGAGTCGAGCTCTGCAAGCACCAGCCAGCGCAGGCTCGCGCGGTCGAGGGGTAGCTCGGGTTGGTCGCTTTCGCCGAGCACCGCAGCGAGCGCTTGCGTGACGAAGTGACGGGGGTAGTCGAACTGCGTGTTGGCAGAGACCCCGAGGCGGCGCGCCGTCTCCATCATCAAGTAGAGCGCCATGCCGCGGCCTTGCACCACGAAGCGCTCCGGCGCGAGCGGATCGGCGAGCGGCGCCGCGATCCAGCGGATGAGCTCCTCGCTCAGGAGCTCCATGCGGTTGCTCCGGTAGATGTGAACGACTGCCGGCATCGGGTCTCTGACGCGGCGCGTACTCTAGCAACTCAGGGCTGGCGAGCGTGGCCTGGCCGGACATTGTTTTTCCCGGTTCTGGCGCGGGGGAATCCAAACTCGTTACGCCCGTCTGTGACGCGTCGCCTGTTACGTGTGAGACGCTCCAGAACTTCCCTCGAAAACGCGGGGCGACGGCACCCCGCAGCCGCGCAAGCACCAGGGAAGGCTGTGGTTTTGGACGCACGCTCGTGGGCGGCCTGACACGCCCACGGGCGCCGACCAGCGGCTGCAGCCGAGTTTTCGCGTTGGCGTGCAGCTTGCGTAAGAACTTTCTCGAAGCGGCGTTGTCACGAGTGCTCAGGGGCGCGGAACAGGCGCGGCACTCGCCACCACCCTTTGCCATACACAGGAGTCACCCAGTCATGAAAACTCGCATTTCGAAATCGCTGATGGTCGTCGTCGCCGCTGGTTGTTTCTCTGCGCTCGCAGTCGAGCCGAGCGAAGCGCGCGCCTGCGGCGGTGAGTGGGCTCCCGAAGTTTACATCGATCATCGGATTCAAGGCGTAGCGCGCGCGGAAAAGATGTTCGAGGCCGGCAAGGTCGATCAGGCTGCCGCCACCGTGATCCGCATGATGCCTCACATCGCAACGCTCAAAGCGTCGCGCAGCACGCTGGTCGAACGCTCACAGCGCATGCTCGCGGTCGCCGTAGCGCGCGCCGATGGCGCGCTGCCGGTCGCCGAGGAAGTCCCGGACTACGCACGCGGCACCTGGCTCGGCGCCAAGGATGCGGATCGGCAGACGAACCTGAGCTGGGCGGTTTCGGCGCTGCGTCAGGTCGACGAGCTGAAGAAAGACGATCCGAGCGTGCAGACGGAGCTCGCCGAAGTGCTCGCGAAGGTCCCCGAGCACAAGAAAGAGGCGCGCACGATCCTCGAGAGCCTGGCGCAGCGTGATCTGGTGTCCACCCCCGAGGGTTATGCGGTCCTCGCCGAGCTCCGGAAGGAAGCGGGCGACGCCAAGGGTCAGAAGGTCGCGCTGGAACGCTGCGCGGCGATGGCGAAGTCGGCAGCGGTGTGCCGCTCTACCGAAGCCCAGAGCTGATAAACTCTCGCCCTGTCGTCCCGACGCGCCGCGACTTCCATCCCTCTACCAGCCTTCCTTTACGCGCCATGTTCTCTGCTCGTCCGTGCTCGAAACTGGTCGCCGTCGTGCTCTCTTGCTGGCTGCTCGGGGCGTGCCGCAACGAAAGCCGGGAACGCGCTCCGAGCGAAGGGCCCGCGACCAGCGAGCGCGCTCGACTCACCCCGCCGCCTGCGCCGCTTCCTGTGGCCGTGCAGGTGGCAGGAAACGCCGCGCACGGCAAAGAGTTGATGCGAAAGTACGAGTGCAACCGCTGTCACGACGGGACCGGCGTTCCACCGGCACCCCTCGAGCAACACTGCGTGCACTGTCACCAGGACATCCTGGCCGGTAAATTCAAAGCCTCAGCCTCGAAGCTTGCAAAATGGCAAAAGAACGTCACCTCGGTGCGGGATATCCCATCGCTCGCTGCGACTGGCTCGCGCTTTCGAGCCGACTGGATCGAGCGGTTCTTGCTCGATCCACACGATTTGCGGCCGGCCCTGGCCCAGAGCATGCCGCGCCTGAAAATCAGCGCGAGCGACGCACGCGACATCGCGGCTTATCTCACGGCGACCGGCGACAGCGCAGCGCCTAGCGTGCAACCATCAGGAGATGTCACGCAAGGCCGCGAGCTCTTCGAGACCAAGGGCTGCGGCACGTGCCACCGCTTCAGCGGCGTGGGGGAGCTCGCCACGGTGCCGCGCGCGGACGGTCCCGTGGATCAGCAGCGCGCCGTGAGCCTGGCGCCCGATCTGCGCTATGCCCGCGAGCGTTTCCGCACCGACCGAATCGTGCGTTGGATTTTGGCCCCACAGTCGCTAAAACCCGACACGCTCATGACGCCGTCCCCCGTGAGTGAGCGCGAGGCTGCCGAGATCGCGCATTTCATCCTCACCGCGCCGCTCGCCGCGCCCGTGCCGAAACCCGTGCCGGCCCGCTTGCCGCCGCTCCCGCGCAAGGTGGCGTTCGAGGAAGTGAACGAACGCGTGCTCATGAAGACCTGCCGTCATTGCCACGGTAACCCCGACGTTGCGCTCGGCGATGGTGGGCCCGGCAACACCGGTGGGTTCGGATTTGCTCCGCGACGCCTGAATCTGTCGTCCTATTCTGGTGTCGCAGCGGGCCTGCTCGACGAACAGCAGCAGCGCGCGAGCGTGTTCGCGAAGACGTCGGACGGGACGCCGCGGCTAGTGGCCGCCTTGCTCGCGCGCCACGCCGAAGAGGCGGGCAAACCGAACCCGGAGGTGCGCGGCATGCCGCTCGGCCTGCCGGCTCTGCCAGCGGAAGACATTCAACTGGTCGAGACCTGGATCGCGCAGGGGCGTCCAAAGTAGTGCCGCTGAGAGTCGCGACCTGGAACGTGAACGGGATTCGCGCGCGGCACAGTGAGCTCGTCGCGTGGGCGTCGGCGCGTGAGCTCGACGTGATTTGCCTGCAGGAGTTGAAGGCGTCGCCGGAGCAGGTGCCGGAAGCGCTCACCACGCTACCTCGATACTGGTCGTTCTGGCACGGTCGCACTGGAGGCTATTCCGGCGTCAGCCTTCACCTCCGGCGAGAAACCTTCGCCGACCGTGTTTCGTTCACCCATCCAGCCTTCGACGCCGAGGCGCGCATCGTCCAGGCGTGCGTGGGGAACGTCGTGTTCGTATCGGTGTACGTGCCGAACGGCGGCAAAGACTATCCGGCAAAGTTGCGCTTCCTCGAGGCGATGCAGGCGTACGTGCAGAGCGTGCATGACAGCGGGAAGCAGCTCGTGCTGTGCGGTGACATGAACGTCGCGCGCGGCGATCAGGACGTCCACCCCAGCCAACGCAAGCCGAACGCAATCGGCCAGCGCCCGGACGAGCGAGCCCTCTTCGAAGGCGTGATCGCGAGCGGCCTCGTGGACGTGGGGCGGGCGCTCCACCCCGACAGTGGGGAGCTCTTCACGTGGTGGCCGTTCTGGCAAGGCGCGCGCCTCCGAAACGTCGGCTGGCGGCTCGACTACGTGCTCGCGAGCTCCGAGCTGGCGTCGAGCGCGGCGAGCGCACGGATCGAGAAAGAGATTGGCACGAGCGATCACGCGCCGTTCGTCGTCGAGTTCGACCGCGCGTGATCCCCATCCGGCTCGCTGCACGCGCGCAGGCCCCGCTCAAATGACGCGCGAATCGGCCGGAATTGCGGCGACCTTGCACGAAGCGGAGCGGGCCTCATGCTGGACTCGTGACCCGCCGAACCCCTGCCGTTTTTCCGGATGCAAGGCTCGCTCGCGCGGCCCTATCTCATTTCGGAGTGAAGAAGTTCAGCGCGGGGCAGGTGGAGCTCATGCAGAACGTGCTCTCCAGTCGTCACGCGCTCGGAATTCTGCCGACGGGGGCAGGTAAGTCGCTCTGCTATCAGCTCCCCGCCCTGCTCCTACCGGGGACCACCATCGTCGTTTCCCCTCTGAGCGCGTCGATGCAAGATCAGGAGCACAAGATCGTGTACGTCACGCCGGAGGAGCTCGAAAACGAAGCACGCCTGCAAAGCCTCTCGGAAGCCGAGGTGTCGCTGTTCGTCGTGGACGAAGCGCACTGCGTCTCGCACTGGGGTCACGATTTCCGGCCGGCGTACCGGAGCCTGGGACGGGCGCACGCTCAGCTCGGCAATCCGCCCGTGCTGGCGTTGACGGCCACGGCGCCGCCGGCCGTGGCTCGCGACATCATCGAACAGCTCGGCATGGAGGGCGCCGTCATCGTCAATGGTGGCATCGAGCGCAAGAACCTGTTCTTCGAGGTCCGGCGCACCGTCAACGAAGACGCCAAGCGAGCCGAGCTCACGTCCCTCCTCGCCGAGCCGGGGCTCGTCGTCGTGTACACGGCGACCATCAAAGAGGCGGAGTCCGTCTGGCAGTGGCTCGTCTCCGCTGGCGTGTCCGCGGCGCGCTATCACGGCAACCTGAAGAGCGCGGAGCGCACGGAAGCCGGGCGCGCGTTCATGGCGGACGAGCTCCGCGTGATGGTGGCTACCAAGGCCTTCGGCATGGGGATCGACAAACCCGACATCCGCGCCGTCGTGCATTGGGATTTGCCGGACTCGCTCGAGAGCTACTACCAGGAAGCCGGGCGCGCCGGACGCGACGCAGAAGCGGCGCGCTGCGTGCTGTTCTATCGAATCGAGGATCGCCGCGTTCAGAGCTATTTTTTGGGCGGAAAGTACCCGAGCGTCGGCGCGGTTCGCAGTGTCTGCGAGCTCTTCGAGCGAGCGCTGACGAAGCCCCTTTCGACCCTCGTGGTGGCCGAGCGTTCGGAGATCGCAGAGCGGCGCGTGAAGGTGATCTTGAACCTCCTGGAGGATGAGGGAGTGCTCGAGTGCGACGGCGGCGACTACCGCAGCGCCGGCGTCTTCGTCGACCCGGGGCTCTTGCACGAGTTCTCGGAGGAGTACGCGTCACGTGCGGACGGCGATCGCGCGCGGCTCGACGCGATGGTGCGCTACGCCGAGACTACGGACTGCCGTGCGCGCACGATCCGCCAGTACTTCGGCGAGGCGCCGGACGCAGACTGCGAGCACTGCGACAACTGCCGCGATCACCCTGCCGAGCGTCTGGTTTCACCGCCGCCGGAGCCCCCCGCGGAGCTGCCAGAGGCCGTGGAAGCCGCGCTCGAGCACCAGCCCGACTTGCCGTTCTCCGTGGGCGACAAGGTCCATCACCCGAGCTTCGGCCAGGGTCAGGTGCAAGGCGTGGCCGGTGAAAACGTCGTGGTTGCGTTCCGGGTTACCGGGCAGCGACGGCGCGTGACCAAAACGGTTCGCGCGTCGTACCTCGAGGCGGTAGTCTGACGCGCATGAGTGACGTCACGATCTGGCACAATCCGCGTTGTTCCAAGTCCCGCGCGGCGCTCGAGATCTTGCAAGAGGCGGGCGTCACGCCCGCGGTGCGACTGTACCTCGAGGCTCCGCCGCGCCCTGCCGAGCTCGCGGAAGTGGTGCGTCTGCTGGGCGGCTCGCCCCGCGGCTGCCTCAGAACCGGCGAAGCGCCCTACAAGGAGCTCGGGCTTTCGGACTCGAACAAGAGCGATGCAGAGCTCATCGACGCCATGGTCGAACACCCGATTCTGATCGAGCGCCCCATCGTGATCGCCGGCGACAAGGCCGTGATCGGACGGCCCCCCGAGCGCGTCCGGGAGATCCTCGACCGCCAGGCGCCCGTGCTCACCTAGGGAGCTCGCAGAGGCATTGCGCCGCGCTCCGGCGGTCCAAACAATTGGATTTGCTGCGCTCGGCCGTTCAGCGATGAATGCTCAGACGCGGGGCCGTAGGCGAACGCGGAGGCGAACGCGGACGCGAACGTGAACGCGGACGCGAACGTGAACGTGAACGCGGACGCGAACGCGGACGCGAACGTGAACGCGGAGGCGAACGCGAACGCGGAGGCGAACGCGGAGGCGAACGCGAACGCGAACGCGAACGCGAACGCGAACGCGAACGCGGAGGCGAACGCGAACGCCCTGGGACGGAAGCTGATACTTCGGGCGGCTTGATTTTTGGGGTTAGCGCGGGGCGATGCGGGCGGCAGTGGATCGGAACTTCGCGGGCAGACGGCTAAGAGAACTGTCGCTCGGGGTTTTCGATTTTGCACTCGTGCTCGGCCGCCTCAAGGGGCTTCGCCCGCGCTGCGCGCTGCGCGCGGCGCCTGCGGCGCCCTTGCCGGGTACGTCACTGCGCTGGAGCCGGCCTTTGAAGCGCAGTGTCGAAGGATTCTGGGCACGCTCGTGAAGCTCGCGCTGCCGGCGAAGTGACGGAAACCATGCGCGGTGTCGAGGGGGCACCCGCACTCCAGGGGCTTCCCGGCGAAGGCCTAGCGGGCCGCGAGGGGGCGCGCTGTCCGGACGATCGCGCATGAAATGCCGGTTTTACATTATCGATCGTCTGGAATGAGCAAAGCCCCCGGGCGAGCAGATCCCAACGCGTGAGCGGCTTTTCGCTTACAGGAACTCGCACACGTAGGCGGCGGGCGCCTCGGCGCGCACCTGAAAGCCGCTGTTGGCAGGGATCTCGAAATACGTGCCCGCGGAGTACAAGCGCCACTCCGTGGCGCCCGTCCCCTTCACGAAGAGCTCGCCGCTGACCACGCTCATGCGCTCCGCCGCTTGCGTGTCGAAATGGAACTCGCCGACCGCGATCACGCCGGCCGTGAGCCGGCGCCCATTTCGCTGAAACCCGATGCTTTGAACCGCGCCGTCGAAATAGCTGTTGTGCTCGAGCATGAGGGCGCTTTTAACATTCCTTGCGCCGAGTGAGCTGTCGGATCAGCACGCGCAGAACGTGGATTCCTGGCAGCGATTGGCCACGCAGATGTAGCAGAGCGGCAGGGGCGGAATGCTCATCTCACCGCCGGGACTGGTGATGACGCCGCAGTCGCAGGCCGAGCAGCACTGGCCGCAGTTGCCCGTGTCCGGGCAGCAGCGTTCACCCGTGCCGCACTGTTTGAGCTCGTGCTGGCAGGTGCCGTTGCCGTCGCAGGTGTCCGTGGTGCAGGCGTTCCCGTCGTCGCAGTCCGTACTCGCGCGACATGCGACACAGCCGCGCTCTATGTCGCAGCTCGTTCCCGTCGTACAATTCGCGTCGTTCGGCACGTGGTTGCACGAGCCGGAGCCGCTGCAAGTGTCGTCGGTGCACTCCACGCCGTCGGAGCAGTTGGCGTTGTCGCAACACTCACGGCAAGTCGTGCCACCGCAGCAGAGTTGACCGTTGGGGCAGCCGGTGTAGGTGCATTGGCCGCTCGAGCAGGTCACGGTGTGGCAGGCGCGCGGCGCGCAGTCGGAAGGCGCTCCGCAGGTTCCGTTGGGCACGCAGCCGTTGGCGCCGTCGCAGCGCTGGAACTGAGTGCAGGTGGTCTGCGTGAAATTACAGCTGCCAGCCGTGCATCGATTGACGGTGCAGGCGATGTCATCGTTGCATTCCGAAGACGCGCAGCACGCGCCGCAGGTTCCGGTATTCTGGCAGCAACGCTGGCCGGTAGCGCAGGGACGCGGTGTGTTGCTGCACGTGCCCGCCTGGCACTTGTCCACCGTGCACGGGTTGGTGTCGGCGCACTGTGAGTCGGCGCAGCAATCGGCGCAGCCCACGCCGGGACAGCAGGTCTTACCCGTGGGGCACCCGTCGTTGAAGCATTTCCCGTCGGTGCAGCGATCCGTCGTGCAGGCGTTGCCGTCGTTGCACTGACCCGTCGCGCCGGCCGTACACGAAGCGCGCACCTGGCAGCCCGCCGTCAGCGAGCACGCCTCGGTCGCAGCGCAGCGCGAGTCATCCGCGTAGCTGCTACAGTAGCCCGCGATGCAGCGGTCGCCCGTGCACGCCACCGAGTCGCTGCAGTCGCCGTCCGCGCAGCAGTCGCCGCACACGCCGTCGCAGCACTTCAGCGCGCTGCCGCACTTCGGCTGGCTCGCCGCACACTTCCCGTCGGCGCCGCATTGCTCGACGGTGCATGGGTTGCTATCGTCGCAGTCTTCCGGACCCGTGCAGGCGCGCCCGCTGCCGCCGCCGTCAGGCGGGGGCGTGGCCGCGAACTCATTGGTGCTGCAGCCGGCCAGCGCGCTGACCAGCCACGTCCAGAACAGAAGCACCGAAAGCCCGCGCCAAGCCGAACCAGTAAGCCCGAACATGTACCCGGCCTCCCAAAGCCGCTTCTCCTCAG
>DATDJP010000050.1:0-13754 GCA_036520475.1 Polyangiaceae bacterium
CCGTCGGCGACGTCGTCGGCAATTTCGACGCCGCGGTTCATCGGGCCAGGGTGCATCACGATCGCATCCGGTTTCGCGCGCGCCAATCGCTCCCGATTCAAGCCGAACACGCGGGAGTATTCGCGCAAGGTGGAGAAGAACGCGCCGCCGATGCGCTCCTGCTGAATGCGCAACATCATGATCACGTCGGCGTCGGCGATCGCGGGTTCGATGCGGTCGAAGACGTCACACTCGAACGCTTCGACACCCTTCGGAATCAGGGTGCGGGGGCCCGCGACGCGTACCTCGGCCCCGAGCATCGTGAGCAGCCGGATGTTCGAGCGCGCCACGCGGCTGTGCAGAATGTCGCCGCAGATCGCGACGCGCAGCCCCTCGATGTTCGGCTTGTGCTGGCGAATCGTGAACGCGTCGAGCAGAGCTTGTGTGGGGTGCTCGTGCATGCCGTCGCCGGCGTTGACCACGGCGGCTCGAGTGCGTGCTGCGACGTAGGCGGCAGCGCCGGACGCGGAGTGGCGGATCACGATGACGTCGGCGTGCATCGAGTCCAGGGTCGCGACGGTGTCGCGCAGCGATTCGCCCTTGCTGACGCTCGACGAGGAGCCGCCGATGTTCACGACGTCGGCGCTCAGGCGTTTGCCGGCGAGCTCGAACGAGGTGCGCGTGCGCGTCGAAGCCTCGTAGAACAGGTTGATGATGGTCTTGCCGCGCAGGGTCGGGACCTTGCGAATCGGCCGGCGCGTGACTTCCAGGAATGCTTGTGCCGTCTCGAGGATACGCTCGGCGCTAGCGCGGTTCAGCGCGCCGACATCGAGCAGGTGCCGCAAGCGAGTTTCAGACATGATCGGTCGGTGGGATGGTGGGGGCGGCAAGGGGCTGCACGCAGGCGACGAGGCCGGACTCGTCGCTCACGACATCCACGCGTTCGCCCGCGCCAACGTCCACGCGCCGCACGACGTAGTTTGCCTCGATGGGGAGCTCGCGGCCGCCGCGATCGACGAGCACCGCGAGCTCGATGCAGGAGGGCCGGCCGTAGTCCATGATGGCGTCGATGGCCGCGCGGATGGTGCGGCCCGTGTAGAGCACGTCGTCCACCAGGATCACGCGTGCTTCATCGACGGGACCCGGCATTTCACTCGGGCCGATGCGCGGGTTGGGGAGGGCCGTCGCGGCGTCGTCGCGATAGAAGGTGATATCGACGCTGCCCATCGGGAGCTCCTGCCCTTCGAGCTCGCGAATCGAGTCCTGGATGGCGCGCGCGATAGTCACGCCGCCCCGGCGGACGCCGACCAACATCAGCCCCGAAGTGCCTCGATGCCGCTCGAGGATCTCGACTGCCACGCGGCGCAATCCACGGGATACCGCCTCCGCATCGACCAGAACGCGCATGGCGCGTGAACTAGCATCCTCGGCTTCGAGCTGGGCTAGTTCTGTAAAATGACAATGAAATCAATCCATTGTGGGCTTGATGCGTGTGCCCGCGAGCGGCCCTACCGGAGCGATTCGGGTTTTCGACCGAGACGGCTCTAAGCTCGGGGCCGCCTATGCCGGGACTTTGGCAGCGCAGCGTCGAGCTCTGGCCGTACCTGGGCCTTCTTGCCGAGGCTCTGAATGTCGCGTTGATCCCGGCGGTGCTCGTGCGACGGAAGGAGCCGCCGAGCACGCTCGCGTGGATCCTGGCACTGCTCTTCTTGCCGGGTTTTGCGGCGGCGCTCTTTCTCGTGCACGGCCGCGACCGCATGCGCTGGCCGGCGAAGCGCAAGCGCGCCGCCGATCGCATGGTCGAAGCACGGCTCGGTGGCGTGCGTGCGAGCGCCCAGCCGTTCGACGCGTTCGCGGACGTCGCGGGTGAAGGCCAGCGCATCTTTCGCGCGTGTCAGTCGCTCGGCGGCGCGATCGAACTCACCTCGGGCAATCACGTCGAGGTGTTCGCCGACGGCAGCAATGCCAGCCTGGCGATGGAGCGGGCGATAGACGCGGCGAAGAGCACGGTGCTCGCGGAATACTACCTCGTGCGCAACGACGCGACCGGCGCGCGGTTCCGCGAACGCCTGGTGCGTGCAGCGGAGCGCGGCGTGGACGTGCGGCTGCTGTTGGACGCGTACGGGTGCTTCTGGCTACCGGCGAGCTGGTTTCGTCCGCTGAAGGCTGCCGGGGTCAAGGTTGCTGAATTTTTGCCGTTGAGCCAGGCGCTGCGTCTGCCGATGAACCTGCGCACGCACCGCAAGATTCTGGTCGTGGACGGTGATACGGCGTTCACCGGCGGGCTGAACGTCGGCGACGAGTATGTCGGCGCCAAGGGCAGTGAGGCCATGTGGCGCGACACGCACGTGCGCATCACGGGTCCGGCGGTGGGCTCGCTGACGGCAGTGTTTCTCCGCGACTGGCACTTCATGACGGGGCAGAGCGACGTCGACGCGCGCTTTTTTCCCGAAGCGCGCCCGGCCGGCGCGGTGCACGTGGCGGTGGTCCCGAGCGGACCCGACGATCCGCGTGAGTCGATTCATCGTTTGTTTTTCGCGGCCATCGTCGGAGCTCGCCAGCGCGTCTGGATCACGACGCCGTACTTCGTGCCGGATCGATCGCTGCTCGTCGCCCTGGAGAGCGCGGCGCTGCGCGGCGTCTCCGTGCACATGATTCTGCCGAGCCGCAGCAATCATCGCGTGACGCACCGCGCGGGCACGAGCTTCTACGCGGAGCTTCTGGAAGCCGGCGTGGAGCTCTACGAGTACTTGCCGGGCATGATCCACTCGAAGACGATGCTCGTGGACGACGAGCTGGTCTTGATCGGCAGCGCGAACATGGATATGCGAAGTTTCCGGCTGAACTTCGAGGTGCACACGTTGATGCACGATCGGACGCTGACCGAGACGGTGGAGGCGAGGTTCGAGCAGGATCGCGCCAATTGCCGGCAACTGCGCCTGGAACAGTGGATGCGGCGGCCGTGGCATCACCGGCTGCGCGAAGGCGCGGCGCGGCTCGTGTCGCCGATTCTGTGACGGGACCGCTACCGTTAATTCAATAAGTTGCCGTCGGGGCCGCGGCCGCCCTTGCCGCCGTTCGACGACCCGCGCGGGCTCGATTTGCCCTCTTCGTCTTTCGCGCCGCCGGCGATCACGCGCAAGCCTGAGCCACGCACGCGTTGTTTGCGCTCACTCTTCGCACGGCCTGCTTCGCGATCGAGACGGGCGAGGCGATACTTCAGCCACCAGCGCCGCGCCGGCGACGGCGTGCCTCCGCCGAAGATCCAGCCGCTCAGCATGCCGCCGAAGGGAGCAATCAGCCCGCACTCCTGCTGCGCACCCACGACGACGTAGAGCACGCTCATGGCGACGACGAAGATGATCAGGCCGCGCGAGCTGACGGGCAGGACGAACATCAGGCGCACGGTCTGCCCCTTGAAGTTCAATGCCCAGGCGATGGCGATGGCCTCGAGCACGGGCAGGGATCCGAACCAGTACTCGCCGACGAGCTTGCTCGCGACGCTCGCCGGGAGCAGTCGCTCGACGAGCATTTGCAATGAGTAGGCGAGCACGGCCGAGAGCGCGAGGAAGCGCGCAAAGCGCGCCGGGCCGAACTCGCGCTCGAGTGACGGCGCGAGGAAGTACAACCCCAGCAGCGAGCCCACGATGTGCCAGGGGGTACCGGACGGCACGTGCATGAGCGACGCGGTGACCAAACGCCAGATTTCGCCGTGCAGGATGCGATCGGTCGAGCCGCACAGCGCGAAGAACAGCTCGGGGGAGGCGCCGCCCCAGTTCAGGGCCAGGGCGAAGGTGAGCCACAGGGCGAACAGCCCGAGCATCACGACCTTGAGCACCTTGCCGGGCCGAGGGAAGCCTACCTCTGCAGAGTTACCGAATCCGCCACGCATGCCAGGCTCTTCTCGTAGCCGTCCGCCTCCGGCGTCGCAACTTGGGTGGCATTTCTTCGCACGGCTTCCGCGCTCGCGGTGGCCCTATTGGGGGCTTGCCGCCGAGCGCGCAGTGCGCTTCAAGGTATCGGCGCGAGCGACGAACAACCCCGGATGTACTGCGTGACGAACTGGACGGAGTACACGGGCTCTGCGCATTCGCTGGTCCAGCGCGGCTGAACCACGCTGCCGTCGGTCTTGCTCACGAGGATCGGACTGCCGGGTGTCAGCGGCTGTAGCTCGTCGCTCGGGCGGTCGTAGGCGCTGACCCGCGCGACGTACTGGCGGCCGGGCACGGCGAACGCGGAGCCGACGGCCTGGTGACAGGAGGTCACGCCGGAGCTCGGGAGATCGAATCGTGCTGCTGCGTCCGGGTCGCCGCTACCGGTCAGATCCGTGAACGTGGCCACGTAGCTTTCGACGGTCCCCGGACCGGCGGCGCAGGGCAAGCTGCCCAAGAACTCCGCGGGCCTGAGCGCCACGACCGTGGCGACGACCGTCGAGGTGCCGCCAGCGTCGGAATCGAAGCAGCCTGGCAGGGCGAAACACAGCACGAGCACGCGGAGTTTCATGGAAGCGCTCGCGCTTCTAGCATCACCCTGGCAGAAGGTCAGTCGATTGTCGCGTCGGTGGCGGCATCCGTGCCACCGCCCGCATCGGGAACGGGCACCACGGGCGGTGCAACCGGCACCAGAAAGCGGCATTCCTGGATCTCTTCGGGGGCGCCGACGACGTCGCAGGCCAGTCCGAGCGAGGTCGGTTGGGCCGTCACACCGGGGCAGTCGGCCAAAGGCGCGTCTGGCCCGCAGTTGGAAATGGCCTTGAGCGATCGCACGCAGTTCTGGACGGCGGTCGCGCTCGGTGTGTCGTCCAGAGCGAGGCCGTGCAGACACTGGTCTCGATAAAAGCGCTTGCAGTCATCTGCGTCATGTACGACGCCGCACGCGTGGCCCGCTTCACAGCGTGCGTACTCGATGTCGCGGCAGTCTTCGACGCCGATCGCGTCGGTGCTGCAGCCCCCTGCGGCCGCCAATGCGGCGCCAGAGATCAGGCTCAGCACGGCGAGCGTGCGTAACGCGCTCATGCCGCCCCGGGTACCATGGCTCGTGCAAGACGGGCGAGTTTATCGGGTACACTCGGGCGGTGAACGCGCGGGTGATGGTGCTCTGTGCCGGCCTGGGCACCCGGCTGCGGCCGCTCACCGACGAGCTGCCCAAACCGCTGGTGCCCGTGGGTGACCGCCCATTGTTGGCGCACATCGCCGAGCAGCTGGCGCGCGCGGGTTTCTTGCGCGCGGTCGTGAACGTGCATCATTTGCCAGGAATATTCATTCGTAAGATCAATGAGATACAGTTCACATTTGAAGTTATAGAGGAGCCTGAGATTCGAGGCACGGCCGGCGGCATCGCGGGTGCCCGCCCGCTCCTTGCGGGCAGCGGTGCGCTGCTGGTGTGGAATGGGGACGTGCTCACCGAAGCGCCGCTCGTCGAGTTGCTCGAAGCTGCCACGAAAACGAGTGCGCCAGCGCTGGCGGTGCGTCCGCGCGCGGCGGGGCAGGGTACGGTGGGCCTGGACGGAGCGGGCAATGTCGTGCGGCTGCGCGGTGAACGCTTCGGGGACGAGGCCCTGGGGGGCGACTACCTGGGAATCTGCGCGCTCCCGCCGGAGAGCGTGGCGTCCCTGCCGGAACGCGGCTGCCTGATTGGTGACCACGTTTTGCCGCGGCTGCGCGCTGGCTCTGGTGTCAGGGCGCTGCGCGTTTCGCCTCCGTACTGGTTCGATCTGGGGCAGCTCCCGAGCTATCTCGACGCCAACCTCGCGTGGCTCGCTCGGCAGGCCGGCGCGGATGGCTCCGGGCACCGTGCCTCCGGTGTCGTCGTGGACGACGGCGTGCGTCTGTCGCGCTGTGTGCTCGGACGCGGAGTGCGTGTGCACGGCACTGGTGAGCTGCGCCGGGTGGTGGCGTGGCCGGGAGCCAGCGTGCGCGCGCCGCTGCACGACGCGGTGGTCACGTCGCGCGGTGTGGTGGTGCCGGTCGTCAGCGCGGAGTAAAGAGCTCGACGGCGCGGGCCTGCGTCCCGTCGCTCACGCGAGTCCCGCCCACGATCGCGACGTGCCCCGTGGGAAGCCGCGCGGCGCTGGCGCGGCGGCGCGGCTCGCGAAGCGGCAACTCCACCTGTTGATCGCCGTCCAGGAGCAGGGCTCGGGTCTCCCCGTCCGCGGTCAGGCCCACGCTGAGCAATTGCTCGGGACCGAGGACGAAGCTCTTCGCCTCGTCGAGGTTTGTCGGGAGCCCGCGCGGCGTCAGCGTGCAGTCCGCTCCGCAGGCGAGCGACAGCTCGACCGTAGCCGCAGCGGAAGCGTCCGGATTTTTGCCACCTATCCGCAGCACGCGCGCGTTGTCGAGAGCCGCGAGGCTCGCACCGCGGGTAGGATCGGGCGCGTACGGCAGCGGGACGAACGCCGTCGCGCCCGGCGCGAGCAACTCCGCCCCGGCAGCGGTCGCGCTGCCGCCCAGGACCAGGAGACCGCGTTCCGGGATCCAGGTTGCCGCGGCAGCGCTGCGCGGCCCGACCAACGCGATCGTGCTCAGTACGCCCGTTTTGCTGATGGCGAGCACCTTGTCGGTGGGACTGTCCGCCCGCGTGCCGCCCACGATGAACAGCGAACCCTCCGGGCCGGGAATCGTCTGGCCGCCGGCGATCTCGGAGAAGCTTGACAAGCCAGTCGGCAGGTCTGCAGCTTTGAAACGGTAGTACTCGATGTCGTACCAGCTCGCGAAGTCCGCGCCCACGCCCAGCACGACCGAGCCCAGGACCGTTGCGATGCTCCGAAACCCGCACGGCCCTTGTGGGCATGTGAAGTTCGGGAGGCCGCGATACGTGTCCCAGTACGCAAGATCGAAGCTCTCGGTGACGACGGATTGCTGGCTGTCTTGCCCCACCGCGAACAAGTGGCGACCGTACACGAGGCTCAGCAAGGGTCTCTCGCCGACGTCGCGCTCCAGTACGTCGGGGCGAGAGAACTCCCCGGTGCGCGCCATGTAGAGGGGGAGGACGACGCCCGCGAAGCCGCGCGGGTCCATCAGTAGCGTCGTGCCGCGCACCTGCACCGTGCCGCTCGCGTCTTTGCCGAGTACGTCGTAACGCCCGACAGCGCTGTCATCGAGCGAGAACGCCGAGGATGGCCCGGCAAGCGTGGCTATCGGCGTGCGCTCACCGTCCGTCAGTAGCTTTTCGACTTCGATGCTCACGGGCGCCGGGTCGCGCGTCCAGGTGTCTGTCTCCAGACCCTGGACGAGTTGCACCCGACCTGGCGCGATGGGGTCGCTGCCGCAGCCACTGAGGAGCAGGCAGCCCAGGATAAGTCTAAGCTTCATGGGCCTGATTTAGCACGACCCAGCGCGCTGGCGGCGTCCGCTGGGGGCCGCGCTTTCCGCTTCTATCTCCGCAGCATGCGGGCGATAAGGCAGCATGCGCGCGTGGCGCGAGCTGTCCATTTTACCCGAGCCGTTCGAAGTCGCACGGCGGGTGGCGGATCGACCGGGCGCCGCGCTCCTCTACACGGCAGGGAGCGGGGGGGCCTCGTACGTGATGTGCGATCCGGTCGCGTGCGTCAGCGCGCTGGACCCCGAACCCGAGCTGCCGCTCGCCGAGCGCACGGAGCCCTACGACCACGTCCCGCGCTGGCTCGGTGTCTTGCCTTACGAAAGCCGGCGGATGCTCGAGCGCTCCGGAGAGCCGGATGCGCGTCCGGCCCCCTGGCTTCGCGATGCGCTGTGGTGGCGGTACAGGGCGGTCGCCGAAATTCGTGAACGGGTCGTCGTCGTGGGTGACGACGCCGCCAGCGTGGCCGAGCTAGCGGCGCTGCTCCAGAGGCCCGCGCGGCGGAGCGTCTTGCGCGCTGTGCTCGGCGTCGCGGAAGCGCGCGAGCTCCACGTGGCGCGCGTCGCGCGCGCGCTCGAATACATTGCGGCGGGTGAGCTCTATCAGGTCAATCTGGCGCGTCGGCAGCTCCTCGAGCTCGAGGGACACGCCATCGACGTCCTGGCTCGTTTGAGCGCGCGCGCTCCGGCTCCGTACGCCGTCGCCCTGTGCACACCGCACGCCGACGTGATCGGGACGTCGCCGGAGTTGTGCCTGCGTCTCCTGCCAGGCGGCCAGCTCGTGACCGCGCCCATCAAGGGAACGCGGCCGCGCGGGCGGGACGGCGCGGACGACGCTCGCTTGATCGCCGCCCTCGACAGTGATCCCAAGGAGCGCGCCGAGCTCACGATGATCATCGACGTCGAGCGCAACGATCTGGGGCGAGTGGCCGAAGCGGGCTCGGTGCGGCTGACCGAGGGCCCTCGGGTCAGCACGTACGGCAGCGTTCATCACCGCTGGGCCAAGCTCGAGGCGCGGCTGGCCGACGGCGTTTCACGGCGGCAGGTGCTGGAGGCGATGTTGCCGAGCGGCAGCGTCACGGGTGCACCGAAAGTGCGCGCCATGGAGGTGATCGCGGAGCTCGAGGCGCATCGTCGCGGTTTGTACACCGGCGCCTACGGCTTCGTGTCCCACGCCGGCGGGCTCGAGCTCGGCATGGCGATTCGCACCCTGTGCCGGCGGGGTACGGAGGCCGAATACTTTGCCGGCGGGGGCATCGTCGCGGATAGTGACCCGCTGCGCGAGTACGAGGAGACGCGGTGGAAGGCGCTGCAGCTCGCCGCGCTGCTCGGAGAGGGTCCCGGAAGCGGCTGAAAACTGGGCCGGCCCGGGCGAACGCGGTACGCCTATCGAACGCGATTAGCGCCCGACCATGGACTCGACCAACATCAGGAACCTCGAGCAGATTCAGGAAGACGAGGCCCCGCGACGCGGTTTCCGCCTCGGCACCTTGCTCCTGGCGTCGCTGGCAGGCGGCGCGCTCATGCTCGCCTTCGTCATCACCAGCAAGCGAGAAGGTCCGCCGTCTCGCTCGGAGCAGGATCCGCTCGCCACGCTCGTGGCGCAGGCGAAGAGCGGCGGCGTGTCCGGCGACAAGCTCGAAGGTAGGGACGTGACGTTTCCGGCCCTGCTGAGCGATCTCGGCAAACCGACCACCGCGCTGGCAGCGGTGAAGGACGAGCGCGGGCACCTGGTCAAGCAGGACACGACTGCGTCGCGTGCCGATCCGCCCCCGGCCGGTGACAGCTTGCCCGTGGTGCCGCTGCCGGCGGGTACGCTGCTGAGCGCGACGCCGGTGACGCGCGAGCCCAAGGACAACCTGACACGACTCGCGGCCGAGCGCGCGCAGGTCAGCGAAACCACGGAGCTTGCAGAGGCCGGCAGCGATGGCGGCTTCCAGATTCAGATCGCCAGCTTCAAAGATCCGGCGGACGCCGATGCGTTCGTCCTGGATTTGCGCAAGCGTGGCCACAAGGCTTACCGCCAATCGGCGTACGTGCCCGATCGAGGGCTCTGGCACCGGGTGCGGCTTGGTCCGTTCAAGAACAGTTTCGAAGCCGAGCAGTACAAGAAGCAGTTCGAAAAAACCGAGCGGGTCGCGCCGTTCGTGATCGATCCGCACAAACAGAAGCAGGCCGAGGAGATTCGCGCAGCCAAGCTGGAAGCGCGCGTCAAGCGTTTCGGCCGGCCGTGAGCGCGCCGCTCGCGCCCTGGCCCCTGCCGCGGTAAAGGATCGGCATGGCCGCCGCTCTGCTCCGTTTTGGCGTTGCCATGGATCGAACGCTGCTCGAACGTTTCGACGAGCTGATCGTTCGCCGTGGCTACGAAAACCGCTCAGAGGCGCTCCGCGACCTCGTGCGCAAGGAGCTCGACCAGGACGCCTGGCAGCGCGGCAAGCACACCGTGGCCACCATCACGCTGGTGTACGATCATCATGTCCGGGATCTCACGGAGCGGCTCACGGAGATCCAGCACGAGGGCGGCGAATACATCATCTCGACGCTCCACGTGCACCTCGACCACCATCACTGCATGGAAGTCATCGCGGCCAAGGGTCCTGCGCGCGCCTTGAAGTCGATCGCGGATCGCTTGATCGGCGCCAAGGGCGTGCTGTCCGGGAATGTCGTCGCGGCCGCGATTCCCTCCGGCGGCTGAGACCGCGCCATCGCGTTTGGGGACAGGTTTGATCGCAAATTCAAGGGCGCGCCTACGCGGCGCGTCTTTGTAGGCAAATCTGCTGGGATGTGCGTCACGCGAGCTCGCCGAGCCGAGTGAGCCTGCGAAAATCGGGGTTTACGGTCTCGCGAGGAAAATGTGATGTGGAGACTTGACGCGCGTCGCGTCTGTTGCCGGCCACGCCACCGGGGTGGCCCGGAGATGGTGCAATGTCGAAACGCAGATCGGTAGTGGTTGGGATAACGCTCTTGGCACTAGCCAGTACCTTGGGCTCGGCCGCTTGCGGCCCGGTCCCGCCCGACAACGGCGGCGCGGGCGGCACCGGTGGCGCGGATCCGTACGGTCCGTACAAGCCGGGCTTCACGCCTGCGCCCAACAATCCGCCCGAGTGCCCGCCCGGAGCACCCGAGAACCCGATTGGCAATTGCGGCTTTCTGCCCATCTATCTCACTTGCAACTACACGAACGGTACCGTCAACTACGGCTGCGTTTGCGACTGGGTGCACTGGCTCTGTCTGTGAGCGGTGCGCTCTGCTGGGCGCGCTACCTGGACTTGCCGGGCTGCTTGCGGAGCATTTGCTGGCGGATGGCCTGAGCGATCGCGCCGCTCACATTTTTGCTCTTCGCGAGGGCGCGTATGTCGCTCTCCCTGAGGTGGGGCACGAGCCGCACTGCGAACGAAAACGGGGTGCGCGGGTTCGTCACGAGGTTGAGCTTGCACTGGTAGTTGCGCGTGAATTCGCGATTCAGCGCGATGATGCGCAGCACGTCCTCGCTCACGCTGCGGCTGGCGGTGATGCGCTCTGCCTCGTGTTCCTTCATGAGCGGGCTGCGCACCGCGGCCGACGCTACCAGGCGATTGGAGTCGCGGACGAGCAGCAGGCGCATGGCGGAGGTGCCGAGCGTCGCCGCGCGAATTTTTTGTGAGACCGACATTTGTGCGATTTGCGCGTGCAGCGGCAAAAACTTTTCTTTGACCTGCTCTTCGCCTTCGTCGTCGACGCGGTGGGTGTCGTCCTGCGTGCTTTCGAGCCGGATGCGTTGCGCGATCGCGTCGGTCTCGCGGAACAGGATGTCGTCGAACGTCGGCTCCTGCGTCGCTTCCGTCACGAGCTCGTTCTTGATGGCGGCCGCCGCTTCCTTGAACGCGGGAATGCCGAGCTCTATCCCATTGCGCACTGCGAGCTCGAGCAGCCGATGGGCCGTCGACATGCGCACCCGCTTGTTCATGTAGAGCTTCTCGATGGCCACCGGCCACTTTAGCATCAGCTGCTCGTTGGTGGCGATCAGCTCGCCCGAATGCTCGTCGGCGTTCTGCGCCATGTGCGTCAGCGCTTCACCGTCGATGTTCGGCAGGCGGAGCAGCTTTTCGACGACCTCGTGGTTCCGTGCGTACGCTTCTGCGAGCCGCACGATGACTGGACTTTGGAGGTCGCCGGCGAGCGCGCCGCTCAGGACCAGCGGCGGCAAGTTGGCGAAGGTCTGGCGCGCCGTCTCGGCGACCTTCTCGTCCTCGTTCCCGGCGAGGAGCGCGACCACGGTCACCAAGTCCGCGGGTCGCAATCCGGGGATGATGCCCTTGGCCGCCATCAGGCGAAGCGGAGTCGGCGCATCGGGGCCGAGGATCTTCTGCGCGGGACCGGGGAGTTTTTCTAAGTCTACGGGCAAGCTCACCAGTCTAAGGCGAGATGAAGGGAGCGGCGAACGGAATGCGATCACCCGCCTCGAGCTCTTCAGCCAGAATGAAGGCGGCAGGGAACAAGCCCGCCCCAGTCGATGTTGGCTTGGGCGTGCGACTCGGTGGGTTCGGGTGAGAGAGTGCGCGCCGGTGGCCGGGCTGGCGCCGCACCACGCGGACGACTATTCTCCGGTGTGGCTGTCTGGCGCCTAGCGCGCGCCGGGCGCCACGCCGCCGGTGTGCGAGCGAGGAGAGAAGGACAAGATGGGTATCGTCGATTTCGTCAAGGGCGGCGTGCAACGCATGATGATTGCGCGCGACGACCAGTTCAAAGACAAAGTCGTCTACAAACACAAAGATCAGACGTTCCCGTTTTGGAGTCAGCTCACCGTCGACTCGGACGAAGTCTGTCTGTTTTTCAAGGACGGCCAGTACGTCGGCGCGCTCGGCCCCGGCCGCCACACGCTGCAGACGCAGAACATCCCCTTCTTGAACGCGCTGGTCGACAAGTTCACCGGCGGCAACGTCTTCATCAGCGAGCTCTATTTCGTCACCACGCGCCCCATCTACAATCAGGGCTTCGGTGGGCCGATCGGCTCGATGCGGGATCCAGAGCTGGATATTCGCGTGAATCCGCGGGCCTTTGGCACGTATGCCTTCAAAGTGCTCGATCCGATTCGCTTCGTGGTGGAGTTCGTGGGTCAGACGGGCGCTGCCGATGCGGATCGCGCCATGCAGTGGGTGCGCGATCAGCTGCTGATGGGCCTCAAGACCACGCTGACCCGCCTGATCAAGGCCGGCGACTTGACGATGATGGACCTCGGCAGCGCCGGTCCCGATGTCGCGCGCGCCATTGTCCAAGACTGTCCGGATCTTGCCCGCATCGGCGTGCAGGTGCTCGAGATCGCGAAGCTCAACATCAATCTGTCGGAAGAAGATCAGGCGCGCATCGATGAGTTCCAGGATCAGATCGTCCAGGCCAAGATCGACGCGCGTAAGGCGAAGATCAGCATCAGCCGCGCCGAGGCCGACGCGCAAGCACGCCAATATCAGCTGGATCAGGAGTTTGCGAACCGGGCTCGCTACGTGAATCAGCTCGATATGAACCGCTACCAGCAGTACGCGGGTGCCGAAGCAATGATGGGTCTCGGCGAAGGCTTCGCCCAGGGCGGCGAAGGCAGCGGCACCGGGCTGGCCGGTGCAGGACTCGCCGCAGGCATGGGTCTCGGCGCCGGAATGCAGTACGGAGGACGCATGCCGCCGCCGGGGTACCCGCCGCCCGGCTATCCACCGCAGGCGCATCCCGGCTACCCGCCGGGCTACGGCCAGCAGCCGCAGGGATACCCGCCGCAGTATCCGCCCGCTCAGGGGTATCCGCCGCACGCGGGCTACGGGCCGCCGCCCGGCTATCCCCCGCCGCCGCCTCCCGCGGCTACCGACCCGTCCGCGAAACCTGGAGCGGGGCAAGCGGGCGAAGCGCCGCAGGCGGTTCGCTGTGGCAAGTGCGGGACGAGTAACGGCCGGAACGCGAAATTCTGCGCCGAGTGTGGCACTCAGCTGTTGCCCTGATCGCTGGGCATCGCAGCACGCACAAGGCGTACTGGCGCTGGCACGGCAGACGACAGTCGTCCGTGCGCGCTGGATTGGTCAAACCGTCCTCGCGCAGCTAGCGCCTTCGCGCTACGTTTGTGCTGAGGTGGCGGAGTCAACCCGCAGGGAGTTCTTTGCGATCGAGCCAGCCGGCGCGGCCGCAGACGCGCAGAGCCAGGCGCTGACGACTGCCGCCCAATGCCCGGTTTGTCATCATCACTTTTCGGGCACTGACGCGCGCTTTTGCCCGTTCGACGGCGAGCCGCTGGTAGCATCCAACTCCTGGAATCCGAGCGCCAATCCGCTGCTCGGTACGGTCATCGACAAGCGTTACGAAGTGCTCGAGGTGCTCGGCGAGGGCGGTATGGGCACGGTCTATCTCGCGCAAGACTCGACGCTCGATCGCCCGGTCGCGCTCAAGTTTCTGTCGCGGCACCTCGAGCAGCAGGACGAAGCGCGTCGCCGCTTCCTTCAT
>DATDJP010000051.1:0-5335 GCA_036520475.1 Polyangiaceae bacterium
GTCACCCCGACACCACGCAAGACTCGCTTGCCAGCTGGTGGCCAACCTTTGCTGGGCGGGCTCTGCCTCCCGCTTGGGCTCCAGCGAAGTTTCAATCACGTCTACATGATTTCCTCTCCTCCAGGCTTGGCCTGGCGCAATTCGTATACGAACTATCTTTTTTGTTCGAGAGGAGGCATCTGGCTGCGTCGTGCCGCGTGGTCGATGTCTCCAGGCTGGAAGCGTTCAAGTAGGGCGGACGGCCTCCGCCCGTCGAGCGAGGAGCTGCTAGCCGCGACGGCCTGAGTCAGCTACTACGCAATGAGCGCATCATGTCGCCGCTGCTGACGGAGCGCGAGCTCCAGGCCGTCACTGCTCGCACGCTGGCGCACTACGATGCGAACGCGGAGTCCTTCGAAGAGGGGACGCGCACGCACGACGTGTCGCAGAACTACCGGGCGTTGCTCGATGCCATCGAGGGTCCGGCGCCGTTTACGCTGCTCGACCTGGGCTGCGGCCCGGGGCGCGACCTCGCGTACTTCAGCGCGCTGGGGCACGAAGCCGTAGGTCTGGACGGCTCGGCGCGCTTCGTGGAGATCGCCCGCGCTGCCACGGGCTGCGAGGTGCTGCACCAGGACTTCCTGCGGCTGAATTTGTTGCCGGGACGGTTCCACGGCGTCTTCGCGAACGCTTCGCTCTTCCATGTGCCGTCGCAGGAGTTGCCGCGTGTGCTCGGTGACTTACACCGCTGTCTGCGTGGGCGCGGAGTGCTGTTTTCTTCGAATCCCCGCGGGCGGGATCAGGAAGGCTTCTCGGGCGATCGCTACGGGGCGTTTCACACGTTCGACACGTGGCGCGCGCACCTGGTGGCGGCGGGCTTCAGCGAGATCACCCATTACTATCGCCCCGCTGGCAGACCTCGAGAGGAGCAACCCTGGCTGGCCAGCGTCTGGCGCACCCAGTGACTGAGGCGGGCCGAGCCCGGTCATTGTTTGACATAGCGCAGGGGGCTGGCTGCGCCGAAGCCTGCTAGCGTTGTCGAGTAATGAGCAAACCGCCCACCGCCGAAGACGTGCAGGATGATCTCGCGCTTTTCCCCCTGATGTCGCGCGAGGCCAGGATAACGACGCTGATCTCTATCCTCACCCGTCGGCCGGCGAACGACGTGCCACACTTCGTCACGTTGCAAGACGGTCGCACGTTCGAGGGCTCGCCGCTGGAAATCGTGACCGCGATGCGCGCACGCTGTTTCGTGCAGAACAGCTCGCTCCGCGACTACATGGACTGGCTGGTCGACAATACCTCGCTCTGGGGCATCACGCTCGTGGTGACGGGCGAAACGGACGCAGAGCGCGCCGCTTCGATCGTGGACGAGTTGCTCCGAACCGGTCTGGGTCAGCGAGGCAAGGTATATTCGAGTGCTGCAGTCATCAGGCGGGCACGCACTTGGGCTCACTGACTCACGCGCAACCGCGGCCGCGGCCAGATCTCCGCGACCCACAGCGCCCAAAGGATCAACGCGATTTGAAACGGCAAGCGGAGCCATAGCGCAGTCGGAGACGGCTGAACCGCCCATGCCGGCAAGCCTTGAATCTGGACGTTCGAGACGGCCATGTAGATGTTCGCGGGGAACACGGCGATGTACAAGGCGACCAGGCCGAACCCCGCAAGGCGGCGCGTGCGCTCGAACAGGATGCCGAGCCCAAGCGCGATTTCGATCACACCCGATATCCACACGAGCGCGTACGGCGCCGGGAAGGCGGGCGGCACGATCTGCACGAAGATGTCGTCGACCACGAAGTGCAGGAGCCCAATGCCAACCATCAAGACGCTGAGGATGTAGCGGGCCAGAGCCATTCCGGGCTCTATGTCCCGGAACGCCAACTGGCGCAATTCCTGCTTCGTTTCCTCGCGAGGTAGAGTCATGGGAATCGCGCACGAGGTCGTGAGGAGGCTTGGAAGCGCGGCACGTCCGCTGCGTTCCGGCTCGGACAAGCTGGCGACGGTGAAGCTCGGCGCAAAACAAGTGCCGGTGCTGAACGTCACGAGCGGGGCATTCCGCGACGGCCAGGCGCTGCCACGCTCCGCCACGGCGGACGGGGAGAATGTGCCCCCTACCCTGACCTGGCGCGGCGTGCCCTCGGGAGCGCGCTCGATCGTCGTGCTGTGTGAAGATCCGGACGCGCCGCTGCCGAAGCCGTTCGTGCACTGGATGGTGTACGGGCTGCCGGCGCGCGACACGACCTTGGACGCGTCGCTGCTGGCGATCGCGCAGCAGGGGAAGACCACGCTGGGCGCCGTGGGTTACACGGGCGCGGCGCCACCGCCGGGGCACGGCGTGCACAACTATCACTTCCAGGTGTTCGCGCTGGACATCACGTTGACGCTCGGGCCCGGCACGGGACGCGGCGCACTGCTCGACGCGATGGACAGCCACGTCGTCGCAGCGGGCGATCTCGTGGGTACGTACTCGCGCGAGTAGTTCGAAGAGCTGTTCGTCGCTTACGGCGCGCACCAATGCACCCGCAGCCGCTGAAGGAGAATGTGTGCAAGCCGTGCACTTCGGCGTTCATGCATGAACCAGGATCAGACTATTGCACGCACAGGGTAAACCTTTCGGCTCTCCGAGCTGCGCGTTACCATCGGTCATGCGCTCGTCCATCGCACTCAAGTCGTGTCTTGCCGTGGTCTCTGTCGGCACGGCGGCAATCGCTGCCCCCGTCAACGTCAGCAACGCTACGCAACTCCGTGCGGCGATTGCGGATGCCGGGGCCGGCGATGAGATCATTCTCGCGCCGGGCACCTACGCGATCAGCGGCGCGAACCTGAGCTGCGCGGCGAACGGGACGCCCACCAGCCCCATCATCGTGCGTTCCGCGACGCCGCTCGCGGCGAAGCTCGAGCTCGCGACGAGCGAGGGGTTCCTGGTGACGGGCGCAAACTGGCAGTTCGTGGGGCTGGATATCAAGGGCACCTGCGGCACCGACGATGCGTGCGATCACGCCTTTCACGTGGCCGGCGCCGCCACAGGCTTCGTGCTGCGCGGCAGTCGCGTCGTGGACTTCAATGCGCAGCTGAAGGTCAATGCATCGACGGGAGGCGCGGGGATTCCGCACCGCGGCCTGGTGGAAAACTCCGAGCTCTATGACACGCACGCGCGGAACACGGCCAAACCCGTCACGAAGCTCAACATCGACACGGGCGACGACTGGGTGGTGCGCGCCAACTACATTCACGACTTTCATAAGGCGAGCGGCGATCCGTCTTACGGCGCGTTCATGAAGAGCGGCGGCCGAAATGGGCTCTTCGAGCGGAACCTCGTGCTCTGCACGAAAGATGACACGACGGCGGGCACGCACATCGGTCTGTCTTTTGGCGGCGGCGGAACCGGCGCTGCGTTCTGCGCGCCGGCGTTCGATCCCGGCGGGCAGTGCGCGACGGAGCACTACGACGGCATCATGCGCAACAACGTGATCGCCAACTGCAGCGACGTGGGCATCTACATCAACCGCGGCGCAAACTCGCGGATCTTGCACAATACGTTGATCGCGACCGCTGGCATCGACTTTCGCTTTTTGACGACGAGCGGAGAGGCACGCGGCAACGTGGTCAGCGGCGTGATCCGCAATCGCGATAGCGCGTCGCACACGGCCGCGAACAACCTCACTGGCGTCACGCTCGCGACCTTTCAAGCGATGTACCTCGCCCCGCTCACTGGCGATCTGCGCCGCAAGGGCGATCTTTCCACGCTCATCGGCCAAGGACCGGCGCTCACGAACGTCCCGAACGACTACTGCGCACGCACACGGACAGGCGCATGGGATCTCGGCGCGCTCCAGCACGCGCTCGGCGATTGCGTCACGGTACCGCCTCCAGGCGCGCCAGGCAGCGGCGGTGCAGGCGGCACAGCGGGCGCTGGCGGCGCGGCGGGGACGGGCGGCACGGCGGGCACCGGTGGACGCGGCGGTTCTGCGGGAGCTGGCGCTGGCGGCGCAGGCACCGGCGGCAGCGGCGGCTCGGGCACGGCTGGAGCCAGTGGCGGATCATCGGCCGGCGCGAGCGGCGGCGGCGGAAGACCACCTGGCACGGGCGGCGGAACGAGCGGCAAAGCGGGGACGACGGGCGGCTCGAACGACGACGACGACGGGGGTGGCTGCGCCTGTCGGACGACGAACGCAGACAGCGGAATCGCAGGCATACTCGCCGCGCTGCTCGGCGCATCACTCTTGCTCCGTCGCCGCCGCTCGTGACTTCCCTACGCGCGGCTCTGTTCCGCGTCGCTCCGCGCGGGCAGAAAATGCTCGAACGCGCCGACTTCTTCGACGTTGTGCTTCAGCCACGCCCGCCCCTTGGCTTCCGAGAAAAGCAGCGGCCGCACCGTACGATTGAAGAGCGGCGCAATTGCCGAAGGCGTGCCGACGACGAGCTCGTTCTCGTACAACGTGCCGCCCTGGACGACCTCGAAGCGGTAGCTCATGCGTGCCACTTCCAGCCCCAGCACGCGATCGCTGTGCACGAAACCACTTTCGTCCAGGCGCTCGATTGTGGACACGATGACTGCAACGCCATGGGAACATTGCTCCCGCCGCACGTCATGACCAAAGCGCTACGCTGTGGCACGCTGTAGAGCTCACCCCGGCGCGATACCTCTGCTAGCATCTGGCGATGGATCTCGGACCCGAGACGCCCGGTTGGTCGCTGTTGGCCGAAGAGCTCGCGAAGCTCGTGGCACACACGCATGCGCACAACGCCTACGTGCTCGACGCCTGGGGCGGCTCCTGGTGCGCGGCGCACGATTTTTCGGATGTCTTGCCCGAGCCAGCAGCAGCGTTGCTGGAGTCGGCGCTATCCCGCCTCGACAAGCCGCTGACCAAGGGCGGAACGCTCGACGCGGTGATCAGCAACACCGAAGCCGAGCCTACGGGCCACGCTTACCTGTGCTCCTTCGCGGCCGTGCGCATCCTGTTCGTGCGGTTTTCAGGGCCCTTCGAGCCAGCGCCGGTGCGTGATGCCGTGCGCGCGGCGCTGCCGCACATCGAGACGCTGACCCTGTCTTTGCCATCCCCGGATGGGCCGGCGAGCGGCGAGGCCGTACGCCCCAGGAGGGCCTGAGGGTCCTCTACGCGCCCTGCTCGAGGCTCGCAAAGGCAGCGGTGATGCGCAGCGCGGCCCTGGGCCGCGCGTACATGCGTGCCATGTAGCCGCGCAGAGCTGCAAACGGCTCGAGCAGCTGCACTTCGTTCGCCCAATCGAGCGTGTATGCCATCACGAAATCCGCGACAGATACGCTGTTTCCAGCGACGTACTCTCGACCTTTCATGTGCTCCTCGAGCACGGCGGCCATGTCCGTGAAATC
>DATDJP010000052.1:0-23266 GCA_036520475.1 Polyangiaceae bacterium
CGGCGACTATGAAGAAGGGGAGTTGCGAGTCCCCGCGACGAAGACGATTCGCCTGCAGAGAAACGGGACGGACGTGGTGACATTCTGGGGCAGTCGCCTCATCCCGCCGGCGGAGTGGACGTCTGTCCCCAATCCCCCCGCCCCGCTCCGGCCGCACTGGACCAAAACAATCCCGAGCGGCGATCCTTCCTACACATTGGTCAATCGTCCCTGGAGCCCGACCAGCACCTGCAGCGATAACTCATGCTGGAGTCACCTGGTCGATCCACCCGAACAAGTCTTCATTGGCGGGCAGGCCCTGACACAGGTGCGGACAGTCGCCGAGGTGGCTGCCAACAAATTCTTCTACGACTCGAGCACCAGGACCTACTACGTGGGCAGCAACCCCGGCAATAGCACCCGGATCTCCTACCGGAATGACGCACTGATGATCGACGGCGCGGGTTCGGCCGTTCGCGGCATTACGTTCAAGCAGTACGGGAGCAGCTCGGCTCTGCATGCTGCAGTTTATGGCAGAGGCAGCAATCAAACGTTCGAAGATAACTTGTTCACACAAAACAACGCTGCAGGACTCTCGGTGTATGCCGATCGATGCATCCGCACCGCCAACGCGCTCGTGCGGAATAATGAGTTTTCGTACAACGGCCAGATGGGGCTGCATGTCTCCTGCACCAACCAGGCCAAAGTCCTCAACAACCGGATGCATCGCAACCGCTGGTACGCGGGGTGGAACATCCCTGCGCACGGCGGCATGAAGTCCGATCGCACTCAGGATCTAATCGTCAAGAATAACGATGCTCTCGACAATCTTGGTCAGGGTCTCTGGCTCGACATTTACTCGAACGACGCACGGGTCGTCGGCAACCGCGCCTATCGCAACAGCGGCATCGGCCTCTTCTTCGAGACCTCACAGCGCGCAATGCTCGTGAACAACCGCGCCGCCTTGAACCAGGAGGCCGGCATCTGGGTCGCCAACTCGTCCGATGCCCGCGTCTACAACAACGCGCTCGCGAACAACGGAAACGGCAGGGACCCCGCCGGTGACGACATCAACGACGCCAACATCGCGATCATCAGCCAGTACTCTCGACTCCCAGAACCTGCCCCACATACGAGGAACGTCACGATCAAAAACAACGTCTCTTCGATGCAGAACGGGCAGCTCTTCAACCTCCATGTTTACGCCCACGCCATTGGCTACGTCCCCGGCGTGAACGCCACGGGCGACAACCCTCCGGACGGCAACGACCTGAACGATTTCAACGTTCGCACTGACCGCAATGCATTCTGGCGATACGCGCCTCAGGATCAGCCATTCACCGCAGATCCACTATTTCACTGGGCTTTCAGAACGCCTACCGGGACTACCCACAAAGAGTTCGTCACGATAACCCACGTAAGAATGCCCCACAGTGACGTGCCCGGTCAGGAGCGACCCGGTCAGGAGCTCACCACGCCACTTCCGGCGTTCGACAAGGCAGGCCCGGTGGATCCCTTTCTCGTGCCGGGGTCCTGGGATTCGAAGGGCGGGGCGTTGCTCAACGCGGGTGTGGACCTCGACGATGACATGGCTGCCGAGGCCGGAGTCGTGAAGGCCTGCGGCAAGAACGTGGGACCGTTCACGTTCCGGTAGGCAGGGCATGACGGGGTTAGCAGCGGCTGCCGGCTCGGCTTGCGAAGCCTGCTCTGGCGGACTAGAACGTGTTCTATCGTCGTTCTTCGGGCGACCCTCGACACGACGCTCCAAAGGAGGCTGCAATCGCCATGGCCCTGGCTTGCAACATCGACGCACGCGGTAAAGCGGTCCGTCTTCGCATCGCTCTCGTACTCTTGGTGCTGGGGTTGGCCGCGCTCGGTTGGGCGCTGGGGAGTGGGGGTTCCCCGCAGTGGACGGCCGCCGTGGTGCTGCTCACCGCCGGCGGCTTCACACTGTTCGAAGCGCGCGCGGGTTGGTGCGCGCTTCGGGCGGTCGGCGTCAAGACGCCGCTCTAGCGGATATCACGCAGAGCCGAGCGTCATTGGACAATCCGGTGGACGTGGTCCACGACCGCGCGTGCACACGTGAACTTCTTTTCGGAGACGCCCTGGCAACACCCCGCGCTTTACGCCCTGCGCGACGGAGATGCGCAGGCCTACCTCGACGAAGCACACCGTCAAGGGCTACATGCTTCGATCAACCATCCGTTCAACCCGGACCCGTGGGAGCATTCGTTCGACCTCGACTTCGACAGCATCGAAGTCTGGCAATCGGTGATGGTGCTGCCCTGGAACACCACAGCGCTCAGCAAGTGGGACGAGCTACTTTCCGCCGGTCGTCGCATTACGGGGCGGGGCGGGAGCGACGTGCATCACCAGCACCCGTGTACGTTGGCTACGATTGAGCGCGCTAGCGGTCAGAGTGGACGGGCCGGTATCCCGGTGCCCCGCGTAAATCGCGCTAGCCCGGCCAAGCACATCTCGTCATTCGAGCTCTCGCCCCAGGAGAGCGTTCGCCCGTCGGGGTTTTCGTCCGGTCGTTTTTTTTTTGAGCGAAACGTTGCCAATCAGCGGTGCTGCATCACGCAAGATCTAACGCCACGAACTGGTTCGTGCCGTGTATGTTCTACGGGCGTGCATTCTGTGCGCGGCGTGCATCCCGGTGGGGTGCGCGACGACCGTGCAGAGCGCGTGTGTTCGAACGCGTCAACAGCTCCGGCGTCCATATTCGAAATTGGAGAACGTCTATGAAGCGGTGGATCGTGGCATCGACGATATTGCTGGCGGCTGCCGCGGTGGTGGCTCTGTCTACGCGCCGCGGCTCGACGGACCGCCAGGATGCGCCTCGTAGTGAGACGGATGCCAATGCTTCCCTCCGTGAGCTCCGCGCTTTACGGCAGGAAATCGAGTCGCTGAAGAGAACGGCTCACGGCCGGCGGGTTCAGGAGGTCACTCGGAACGTTGCGCCTTCGGCCGCGACGGATGGGGCGCCGGAGTCCGTTGCGGAGGCGAAACCTGCGGATGATCCGAAGCAGCGAAAGCGCACGACGTTTGCGGATCTCGAGGCGAACTTTGCCAGCGAACCCGTCGACACGGCGTGGAGTGTGCCAACCGTGCACGCCATCCAGGATGCGATTCGCTCGGCGGCGTCCGGTACCGAGATCGTCGAGGCGGAGTGCGCAACGTCGCTGTGTCGCATCGTCGTGCGTCATCAGGATGGCGAAGTGCAGAGGCAGCTCGGTTTGACATTGGCGACCGTGCCGCCGTTCAACTCCGGCGTGGTGTACGACTACGATCGAGAGTCCAAGCCACCGAAGACGACGTTTTTAGTGGTTCGCGCGGGTCGCTCGTTCCGCGAAAAATCGTGAGCCAACGCCGGCGTCGAAACCGCCGTGTGTTCGCCGACTGGGGAGAACAGTCCCCCGTTTTACAGGGATGGCGAGGCCCCTGAATCTCGCCGGGAGGAATAGGAAAGTGATCAAAATCATTACGACAGCACTCCTTGCATCCATCGTACTGACGACTTCAGGTTTTGTTTCGGCTAATGTCACCTACTTTTCTGGAGCTTTGTGCCAGCCCAATTCGACCAACGATGCTTCGAAGATCGGGTACACCGGCTTCGGCGTGCACAACGTCGCCACGACGGGGGCGGGTGTCTCTTGTCCCGGCCAGATCCCGCCAGGTGACAATGTGGTCGTATCGGGCCAGGCTGTCGTGTTCGATCGCCATCCGACGGTAGACGTTTGCTGCACCCTCTTGTCGCAAGGTGCCGACGGTACCGTTGTTGCGTCGATGCAGGTGTGCAGTGACAAGAGCGGGGGCCCCAGCCAAACTCTCAATTATTTTTTTCCGTTCTTGCTGACGGCCTCTCAGGCCTTCTTCTCCTGCTCGATCCCGGGAGCCACGTCGAGCGGCGTCTCACACGTAACGAGCTACCGCATCGTCGGCGACTGATGGTCGCTAGCCGCGGCAGGACGCGGAGTCGCCCCTCCATGACCAGACGTATCGTCCTGTCCGTCATGTGGACAGGCCGGTATGCCAGTCCAGCGACGCGATGCGCCGAACGCCACGGCAAAGGAGGGAGCTGCGAACATCACGTACATTGCGCGCGCCGGTGCCGCTGCTCTCGGTTTGATGACGCTCATCTGGTACGCGCCCACGTTGAAGCGTGAGGTGCGCGCCCAGCTAGACGATAGAGAGCAGGCGTATCTCGAACTGTGGTCGGGCACGCCAAAGTACCTCGTCGCGACGGGCATCAGCGGAACGCTCGTCGTCGATGCGCGGATGCGCGCGCTCGAGGCCAAGGGCGTGCAAATCGTCAACACGGGGTGCGAAGGCGGGAACGAACAATGCAACGCCGTCATCCTCGAACATTTCGGCGTTCGCTGAACCGATCGCAGGCGCTGCGCCGCAAACCGACGCTTCGTTTCAACGACACGAGAGCGATACCGTCGGGACACACCGAGCCGATAAAGATGTATGGAAACGTGCGCGCGTCTGTAGTAAGGAGCGCACGTCTGCTGCTAACTTGACTCTCCCTGTCGCTAACTTCGCTCTCCCTGCCCGTCGATCGCTGCTGTTGGGGGCTTCGATCGATCCCTCCCTGTCGAAAGACCCCAATGACATCAAGCAGCAAGCTCGTTGCCGCACCCGATCTTTCCAACGTGCGCGGCTACACGCACGCCGCGGCTAACGGCGTCGTTGAAGACGACGACATGTTGTCCCCGCGCTCTGACGTAAGGGACTCCTACGTCGCGGAGCTGCGTGCTCCCACGCCGCTCCACTCGCTTGCGCAGCTTGCGCAACAGGCGCAGCTTGCGCAACAGGCGCAGAAGGAGCTGCCTGCCGCGCATGCGCTCGTCCTTGCACTCGTGGACGCCGGTGTCGATACGTTCTTCGGCGTTCCGGGAGGACCGGTATCACCGGTCTTCGACGCCGTACTTCAAGTGAGCGGCGCGCGACTCATCGAGTCACGGCACGAGACTCACGCCGCGTTCGCTGCCGCGGACTACTACCGCTCCTCCGGACGCGTGCCGGCAGTCGTGGTGACTGCGGGACCCGGCGCCACGAACGTCGTGACGGGTGTCGTTTCAGCGTATCTGGAACGCGTGCCCATGCTCGTCATCTGTGGAGACGTGGCGTGGGCGTCGGCGGGTGGAAAGCTGCTCCAGGACACCGGCCCCGAGGGCGTGGCGGTCGAGCGCTTGCTCGGACACGTAACGCGGAAGACAATCCGGGTGGCGCGCGCGCAGAGCCTGGTTTCGCAGGGACTGGCCGCGCTGGAGGCCGCTCGTCACCCTGCTCTACCAGGGCCGGCACTGCTCGTAGTGCCGATTCAATTCGGTCGCGCAATAGCCCCGCCGACGCGCCTCGTGTCGGCCCCACCGGTGTTCGATGCAACACCCCCGCGCGACGTGGTCGAGACGACCGCCGAGTGGCTTCTCGAGGCCGAGCATCCGCTCTTGGTCCTCGGCGCCGGGTGCCGGCCGCACGCGGCAAAGATCCGACAACTGGTGGATCTGCTCGACGTCCCGTTCGTGACGACACCACAGGCCAAGGGCATCGTGAACGAGCTGCACCCGCGTTCGCTCCGGAGCGGCGGTCTGGCAGCCTCGATCTGGGCACGTAAGTACACGGCCCTGGGCGTGGATTGCGCGGTCGCGCTCGGGACGGATCTCGACGACTGCGCCGTCGGTCCAACACCGTACGTGGCGCCCAATGGTCGCCTGGTTCACGTCGACCTCGACGCAACTGTCTTCAATCGAAACGTCCCGGCAGCGCTCGGAGTCGTCGCCGACGTCGGCAGCTTCGCCGAGGAGCTGTGCAACGTGTGGGCCCAGAACGGCTATCGGCATGAGCGGGTGTCACCGCTCGTGCGCGCGCTGAAGCAGGGCCCTGCGTTCGACGAAGCGGGGTTCCGATCCGACGACTCGCCACAGATCACACCCCAGCGCGCCATCGCGGATCTCGAAGCCGCGCTCGGTCCGGATGCTGCGTTCATCACGGATATCGGCGAGCACATGCTGTTCGCGCTGCACTATCTCACCGCGCGAGACCCGAGCGCCTTCACGATCCACCTCGGGCTCGGTAGCATGGGGTCCGGCATCGCGGGTGCCGTCGGCCTTGCGCTCGGCAATCCGACGCGACCGGTGGTGTGTGTCTGCGGGGACGGCGGCATGCAGATGGCGGGCATGGAAGCGCTCGTGGCGCTCGAGCACCGCCTCCCCATCGTCTTCGCAGTGTTCAACGACGCCCGCTACAACATGGTCTACCACGGGTTCCGGCAGGTCTACGGGCGCGAGGGCAAGTGGGAGACCGGCTGGATCGACTTCGCCGCCTGGGCGCGATCGATGAACATGGCCGGCGTCCGCATCAATCACCCCGGGGAAATCACGCGGGAATCGCTCGAGCGGCTCCGGGCTGCCGGGGTCCCCGTCATCCTGGACATTCGCATCGATCGCAGTGTGTGCATCGCTGGAGGAGGGCGGAACGAGGCCCTCAGGCACATGTCCATGCTCGACTCCGGTCGCACGATGGCGGAAGCCGAATGAGAGCGCGCGTCGCCGGAATCGGGGTGTGGTTCCCGGCCCGTGTTCGCGAAAACTCGGAGTGGCCGGAGGAGTTCCGGGTGCGCAGCGCCGAGCGGCGCGGCGATCGGACTCTGGTGGACATTCCCACGGGCACAGACGATCGATTCAGCCGCATCGCGACGCGCCACCTCGAGAATGAAGCCGGAGATCCGTTCCTCGGCGCCACCCACCGGAGGGTCTCGGACGAGCACACCAGCGGGCGCGAGGCGGAGGCGCACGCTGCCCGCGCCGCGCTCGAGGACGCTGGTGTCGACGCCGCCGACGTGGACGTCATCCTCTCGTGGGCGATCGTGCCGGATCGCATCGTGCCGTCCAATGCGTGTCATGTCGGCCACGCCATCGGTGCGCAGCGAGCGTGGAGCATGGGCGTCGATGCGGCTTGTGCGAGCGTCGTGACCCAGCTCACGATGGCCGCGTCCCTGATCGAGTCCGGCCGCGCGAGCACCGTGCTGCTCACTCAGTCGCACTGGGTGACGCGCGCCATGCCGATGATGCACCCCGCATCGCCGAACGTCGGGGACGGCGCCGCCGCCATGGTCGTTCGGGCTGCGGAGGGGGCCGGCATTCACACGACGGTCGCCGTCACGGAGGGGCAGCACTACGACGCCGTCACCTGGTGCCGCGGCAGGACTCTGGACACCGATCCGCCGTGGTGGGAGCCGGGTGGCGCCTTCTACCTGGGAAGCCTGGCTCCTGAAGCGGCGCAGACGCTCATGCGCAGCACCATCGGCATCGGGGTCGGCACCGTCGAAGACCTCATGCAACGCGCGCGGCTGCCCGTTTCGAGCATCGACGTGCTCGCCTCCGTCCAGCCTCGCCGCTGGGTTCCGGGCGGCATCGCCGAGGGGCTCGGGCTCCCGGGTCGAGCGCCTCAAACGTTCGACGAGTACGCCCACCTCGGCGGCGTGGGCGTGGTGGCGAACCTCGTTGCCGCGCGTGCCAGCGGAGCCCTGGTCTCCGGGGCTCGCGTCGTCCTCTACGCCCAGGGTGCCGGCTTCACCCGCGCGGCCGCGCTCCTCACCTGGTGACGGCCGTCACGCGCTGACGACGCTCTCGATCGCCGCCTTGAGGGTCGGAGCATTCACCGGCTTCAGGAGCACCGGGTTCGGCACTTCCCTGAGGAAGCTCTGGTATTCCAGGCTCGTGCTGTGCGCCGTCACGAAGACCGTCCGCGCTGCCAGACTCGGTCGCTCGCGACGTAGCCACCCGTAGAACGCGGCGCCGTCGATCTCCGGCAGAGAGAGCTCCGTTACGACCGCGTCCGGAAGAGAGCCGGAGCTCAGGAGATCGATCGCCTCCTGGCCGTTCTCGGCGAGGAGAACGTTGCATTCCCTGCCGAGCGCGCGCGAATACGCTCGAAGCATTCGGTTATCGTCGTCGACGAAGAGCACGCTCGTGCGCGCCTGGCTTCCAAATGACGTCCTGGTGATCATCGCTTGCGCTGCCGCGAGCCGGAGAGACGATTCGTCTGCCAGGGGAACGAGCGCAATGAACGTAGCGCCGTCCCCGTGGACCGACGTGACGATGAGGTCGCCGCCCATGTCGAGCATGATGGAGCGTGAGATGCTGAGTCCGAGCCCCGTCCCGGTTCCTACGCGCTTGGTCGTGAAGAAGGGGTCGAAGATGTGATCCAGGGTGGTCGGCGCGATACCGGGGCCCGTGTCGCTCACGGTGATGGCGACGTACTGGTCGTCCGCCCGAGTCGAAACGCGGATCCGATGAGCGGGGCGTTCGATCTCGCGGATCGCGTGCGCGGCGTTGATCAGGATGTTGATCAAGACCTGGCCCAGCCGCCCGGGAGGGACGACGAGTTTCGGTAGGCCCGGCGTGTAGTCGCGCTCTATGACCACCTGCGACGATAACTCCCTCCCGACGAGCCGCAGGACCTGATCGATGAGATCGGCGACCTCCACGATTTGCTTCTTCTCGCCACGCTCGTCGGCGCGCGCGAAAATTCTGAGATCGCGAACGATGTCGGCAATGGCGGCGGATGCGCCGAGCATTTCCTCGAGTAGCTGCGACCCCTCCGAGCTCGGCGCTCCAGTTCGCGAAAGCGCATTCAAGCGCTCGATCTGCTCGGGCGTCGCGCCCGTCCCGCGGGCAACGAGCTTGCTCAGCTCTTCGCTGACCTTGATGGCAGGGCGCAACAACGCGCGGCAACCCTCCATCGAGAGCTGCAAGACAGTGAGCGGGTTGTTGATCTCGTGCGCAACGCCGGCCACGAGAGTGCCGAGAGCGGCCAGCTTCTCGCTATGCACGACGATCGCGCGCATCACTTCCTGCTCTCGTCGGATCTTCGCCCGAAGCAGCGTACGATCGAGAAAGCCCTGGATCGCCTGCTCGCCGCGAGGGGGCCACGCGAGCGCTTCGTCCGCGCCGAGACGCAACGCTTCGAGGGCCGACGCTTCGTCCAGCGCCACGAAGCCGAGCGGTGCGCCGCCATGCCGGCCCCGGGCAGCCTCGATGACGTGGGCGATGGGCCCGGGCGCTATCTCGACGTGGATTTCGCCGGAGACGGCCTGGAAACGAGCCGAGAGCGCGTCACGCAGCGCGGCGGCGCTCGTTTCATCGGGCACTAGCAGGCACGTGTCGCCGGTCGAAGCCATTCGAAGCCACTCGAAGCCGTCGAGCCTCAGTCTGACGCTCGACTACCAGCGAACGAGTGTAGAGCCGTTGAACCGGTCCTTCAATCGCGTTTCGAGCACGGGCGATAGGCCGCAGGCCTCGAAAGTACCGCGCGCCGCACCGGCCACGGCCGACTCGAGCCACATGTACTCCTCGTGATAGATCATTTCGATGCAGCGCGGACCGTGGCGAGCGATCTCCCAGTGCCCGTAGACGTGAGTCAGGCGCCGCGCCGCGAGCGCCTGCTCCGTGAGGCGTACCGGATCCCGCGAGAGAAGACGCAGCATCGCCTTGCCGAGGAGACTGTCCGCGAACGCCGTCGCGTTCGCTCGGAGCAGATCGTGCATCCCCGAGTGGACCCGTTCCGGCGACGCGAACACGGCCCCGGCGCACGCGAGGCGGAGGAGGTAGGCCGACAATGGGTAGAGCTCCATGGCGCGCCAGTTGTCGTCCGGAAAGAGCGCCCTGTACTCGGCGAGCTTACCGGCCTGCTTCAAGCTCGAGACCAGCGAGCGGAAATAAAGCCCTCGTACCCGCGCCGCCGCCGGCACGAGCGGCAGCCGCTCCCTGATGTCGCAATACGGGGCGACGATATCGAGAGGCGTGGAAGGCCCCATGGGTTGGCGCCCACGATAACACGCTGTAGCGGACAGTCGTGAGTGCATCAGCGCGAGGTGAACTGCGCAGCATGCGGCGCTGAATCGCGGAGCAGCGCGACTTCGTCGGAGAAGCCCAGGGCAATGTCCCCGAGGTTTGCCACTTTTTCCGGGCACGCGAGCACGCCGAGGCAAAGGCTGTCACTGATGCTCATGACGGTGAGATTCAAGGCGGAGCCGTGTTGCACGGGCCCGTAGGGGTAGACGCCGGTGAGCCGGGCCCCCGCGCAGTAAAGCTCGTGCTGCGGACCGGGTACGTTCGAAACCACGACGTTCCAAAGCGCCGGGTGGAAATCGGCCCCGCGATGACGCGAGTAGAAATGCACCAGACGCGTGAGCAGCGCTGGGACCGTCGCAGCGAGCGCGAGCTCGGCAAGTCTGAAGTACGGATTGGCGCCACTCGCGCGGTGGTGCGACTTTCCGCGCTGCGTTTCCGTGTGGATTCGTGCCAGCCGCAGAGCGGGGCAGGGCTCCTGCGTTGGCAGGTGGATGCGCAGCATGGAGATCTGGTTGCCCGCGCCAGCCTGGCCGGCTCGCTTCACGGCGATGGGAACGTTGGCAACGAGCGGCGAGTCCGGCAGAGCGCCGCGTGCCAGGAGCCAACGGCGCAGGCTACCAGCGGAAGCCGCGAGGACGACGTCGTTGACCGTGACGCCGTGAGCTGTTGCGATCGCACGCAAATGCGCGAGGCTCACTTCGCAGAATGCGACCGTGCGATGCACGGTGAGCGCGCCGCTCCAAGGCGTGGGCGGCACCGCGAACTGCTTCGGTTTACGTGGAGCGCGCACGGACATCGGCCGGCTGCGCCTGGATCGCAGCACCGCGCCCGCGACGCCGGCAAGGGCCCGTGCGAGCGTGCGAGGCTTGGCCGCGAGCATGCGCGCCGCGTCGATCATTAGCCGGCGCACGCCAGGGTCCGCTTCCGGCGCCCAGGGCTCGAGCGCGAGCCGTTCGCGCGTGTCGTCGGAACCTCGATCGAACAGGGTATCGAGAGTTGCAGAGAGATGCAGGCCATCCATTGCGGCGTGATGGATCTTCGCGACCAACGCCAGCTCGCGCGTCGCGAGACCTTCGACGACCACGATCTCCCACAGCGGCTTGTCGCGATCGAGAAGCCCCTCGGCGAAGCTCGCGACGAACGCCGCGAGCTCGGCCGCACCCGCGGGCGCCGGGAGGGTGGCGCGCAACAGATGCCTGCCGAGATCGAAGTGCGGATCTTCCATCCAGCGCAGGTCGCCTAACCCGAGTGGATCCTGGACGAGCCGTCGCCGAAAGGCGGGCACGCCGGGAACGCTCGCCTCGAACATCCGTCGCACCGCGTCGTAAGAGTGTGCTGCAGTGCCGGGAGCTGGCTCGAAGATCAGGACACCGAGGTTGTGCAGCGGCATCTCGGGGCTCTCTGCGAGCAGCATGGCCGCATCCAGGCTAGCGACGGGGATCACGTGCTCGACCCGGTGCGCACGTGCTGGTGGAAGAAGCGCACCAGCTCGCGATACGAGTCCAGCGTATGCTGCGGATTGACCCGCGTCTGGTAATTAAAGCCATGTCCGGAGCCGGGGTAGATTGTCAGCGTCACGGGCACGCCCTGACGCTCCAGCAGCTCTTTCATGCGGATGCTGTTTTGCACGGGAACGAAGCGATCCGCGCTGCCGTGAACGAGCAACACCGGCATGTTCGTCCACGGGAGCTCGCACAAGGCGCCATGGGATTTCACCACGACGTCGAGGTCTGTGCCCTGCGCGATGGTACGGAAGAACGCCTTCATCCACGGCGACTTCGCCCGCCGATAAATCTCGAGATCGTAGGGTCCGTAGAAGCCAACGGCGGCCCTGGGCCGCGGCCCGCCTGGAAAGCGCTGCAGCAGGCGCATCGCCAGGTGGGCGCCGGCGGATTCGCCGATCAAGGCGTAGCGCTCGCTCTCGAGTCCATAGCGACCAGCAGAATCGAGAATGAACTGAAGCGCCTGTTTGATGTCCTCGAGTTGCTCGTCCAGTGACGCCGAAGGAACGAGCCGATAGCCGGGGGCGACGACTGCGATGCCGCGGCTCGCGAGATGGCGGCCCATGAGCGTTCCCATTTTCCGGTCGCCGATGACCCATCCGCCGCCGTGCATGTAGAATGCGAAAGGCAGCGGCCGCGCGCGGTCGCGATTTTTGGGCAGGTAAAGATCGACGCTCTGCTTGCCGCCACGCCGCGTGTACGGGATATCGCGGATCAGCTCGACTTCGTCGTCGCCGGGCGCCCAGCCCAACCGGTGCACATTTGCGGCCGAGATCGACACGACCTTACCGAAGATCTTCGCACCCCGAGTGAGTAGCCGAGCGCTGGACGGACCGCTCGTCATCGATCGTTGCCCATGTCAGCGCGAACTCTAGCACCATCACGCACTCACTGCGCCTGGGGTCGGCATTCGCGCACATGTTGCGCACGTTCAGGCTCGGCTATCCCTCGACAGGGGCCGTCTCGTAGCGCGAATGCGATTTCGTCTCGCTGTTCCCGCATTCGGTTGCGTGCGGCACGAATTCTGCTGAGAGGTCTTTTGTTCGAATTGAAAAGTTCGCACCAACGAAGGAAAAATCATGGCCAATTTACTCTACGTGGTAGCGGTCATTTTCGTCGTGATGTGGCTGCTCGGTTTCGCACTCAATTTCACCCTGGGCGGGTTCATCCATCTGTTGCTGGTGCTGGCGATCATTGCGGTTCTCTTTCGGATCATCAGCGGCCGCCGCATCGCCTGAAAGGCTGCTGGCATCGCATCATGAAGACTCCGCCCCTAGTGGGCTCTTTGATGTGTGGCATGCCCTTCGCGTGGCGCGCATCGAGCTCGCTTTCGGCGCGTGTCTTGCCGCCACTGAAAATGAACGGGCGCTCATGGACGAGCTCCCGTTGAGGTCCAAACGCATTAACCTAAGGAGACGACCAATGGGTGAAATCAACGACAAGGTCAAAGGCAAGATCAAGCAAGTTGCAGGCGCTCTGACAGGCAACAAGAAGCTCGAGCGCGAAGGCGAGGTGCAGGAAGTCAAGGGCAAGGTGAAGGGCGTCGTGGAGGACGTCAAGCACGCCGTCAAGGATGCCATCAAGAAGGAGGGTCCGACCACGTAGGTAAGTGGACAGGGCGACGCTGGCGACGCTAGTGAAAGGGAGTGTCAGCGTGGAGCCATCGAGGCGCGCCGGTACGAAGTTCATGGCGGGCGAACCGATGAAACCCGCAACGAACGAACTCGCCGGTCTGTCATAAGCTCGGGCGGGGTGCGCTGGCGCGCGCGAAAATCGGCGTCAGTCGGTAGCTCGCCCGGAATCTCCAGCACTGCTTGGAGATGGCGGCGGCGTGGAAGGCAAGGGTCTGTCCATCGCGACCGTGAAGCGACCACTCAAGACGGGAAGCGAAATCTTGATCGCTACGGTGAGCACCATCGCGCCGAATGCCCAGATACCTGCCGTGATCTTCCATTCCGGCAAACTCGGAACGTATTCGACGATCTCGTGCAGAGTGCTGGGCACGAACGCCGGCACGATCAGGCCCATGCCTTTTTCGATCCAAACGCCAGCGAAGGCGCATGCACAGGCAACGTTCAACAGCGCCATGCGGCGCGTTTTGTGTTCGGCATAAAGTAACCCGACGGACCCCAGGTTCAGCAGAATGGCTGACCAGATCCACGGCACGAGGGCCTTGGCGTCATGGTGGCCGAAGAACAGGTAGCCCATCGACGCGGCGTGGGAACCGCCAGTGTAGAACGCGGTAAAGAGCTCGGATCCGAGCATGAACAGGTTCAGAAGCACGGTCACGCGCAGTACGGACGTCAAGGTTTTGATCGGGCCCGCGCCGATTTTGAAGGTCGTGAGCTTGCGCACCACCTGGAGGAGCAAGATCACGAACGCCGGACCGGCGATGAATGCGGTGACGATGAAACGTGGGGCCAGTAGCGCCGAGTTCCAGAAGGGTCGCCCCCCGAGCCCGGAGTACAAAAAGGCGGTGACGCTGTGGATCGAAATGGCCCACGCGATCGACAAGAGAACGAAGGGGATGTACCAGCGGCGATCGGGTTTTCGCCCCAGGTACTTCATGTAGACGAGGTAGCCCGTGATGTGCAGGTTCAGGAGCAAATAGCCGTTCAGGACGAGGACGTCCCACGTCAACATCGAGATCGGCCAATTGAAGCGACCGATGCCGGGGATGATGTGCCAGAACCGATCCGGCCGTCCGAGGTCGACGGTGATGAACAAGAGGCAGACGACGATCGACGCGATGGCCAATAGCTCGCCGATCAGCACGACGTCATGCATCTCGTGGTCGTCATAGAGGTAGGCCGGGATGACCATCATCACTGCTCCGGCGGCGAGCCCTACGCCGAACGTGAAGTTCGCGATGTAGAGCCCCCACGAGACGTGGTCGGTCATATTCGTGAGCGCCATGCCGTGCACGGTTTGATGGGCCCACTGGTTGGCCCCCACCAGCGCGATCGCGGTGAGGGCGATCATCCAGAGATAGAAGCGCGGCGAACCCTCGAAGCTCAGCTTGAAGAGCTGCCAGAGAAATCGCGGGTACGTACTCGCGTGGCCGTGCAGCCCGCGCGCCTGCGGTTCGCTCAGCCGTGGACCGGTGCTCGTTCCCTGTTGCGTCGTCTCGCTCATCACCGTCTCCACACACGAAAGTCCGGCACCGCCGTTCCCGCCAGCGACGTCACTTGTCGAAGAAATAGAAGAAGCGGGGTCGAGTGCCGAGCTCTTCCTTGAGGATGAAAATGCGCTTGTTCTCGAGCACCCAACGGATTTCGCTTTCCGGGTCGAGCAAATTGCCGAACACGCGAGCTCCGGTTGGGCACGCTTCCAGACACGCGGGGAGCCGGCCCTCTCGGGTGCGATGCAAACAGAACGTGCATTTTTCGACCACTCCCTGCGGCCGCACGCGATTGGAAAGGTAGCCCTGGTCGGGATTGATGTCCTCCGCTGGCACTTCGGGTTTGGTCCAGTTGAACCTGCGAGCGTGGTAAGGACAGGCGGCTTCGCAGTACCGGCAGCCGATGCACCAGTTGTAGTCGACGACCACGATGCCGTCGTCTTCCTGCCAGGTGGCCTGCACCGGACAGACCTTCACGCAGGGGGCGTTGGCGCATTGCTGGCACTGGACCGGCATGTAGTACTTACCCGGCGCGGGGACGGCGTGGTCGTACGTGGCGGTACCATTTTCGAGATCGAGGCTGCCTTGATCCATCTCGAAGACGCGGATGTACGAGTTGTTCGTGCGGCGATCGTGGTTGTTCTCGACATGGCAGGCTTCCGCGCACTTGCGGCAGCCGATGCACACGCTGAGGTTCAAGGCATATCCGAACTCGACGCCCTGCATGGGACGGATGTCACGGATCGACACGGTCTTTCCGTACTTGTGCTCCGTCTCCGTTTCGAGGCGGCGGAGGACCGTGTTCAGCTCGCTGGTCGTGAGCTCTTTGTAGTGTTTCTGCAGAAACTCGTCGAAGCTCAGGTCTTGAGTCCACTGCTTGAGCGGGGCCATGGCGTGGGCGAAGGCTCCAGCGCCGAGCGTGGCTCCCAGCACCTTCAACGCTCGCCGGCGTCCGGGTTCATTCATGAGTCGTTTCCTTGCCGGCGGGGGCGATGCGGTCGCGCGGCTTTGCCACCGGCCGCGTGCCTTCGTACTTGGGCGAATGCGGGTCGTGGCAGTCGACGCAGTGGTTGCGATAGCGCTGCCCTCGAGAGGTGTCCCAATACCCCATCATGCCCCCGTGCGCGCCGCGTTGATAGTCGCGATACTGCGAGCCGTGGCACTGCGTGCAGAGCTTCAGGGCTTCCTGGATGGGGATGAGCTCGCCATCCGCCAGGTGCAGGGCGTCGTGGCGCCCCTGGACGTGGCAGGAAGCGCACACCAATGAGCCGTGACGGAACGTGAGGCCCACGTGAAATTCGTCGAGCTCTTGCGTGCTGCTCGGCAAAGGACCGGCGTCGCGGAGCGAGTGGCAGCTCGCGCAGCTCACACGAACCGGACGTCCCAGGCCGTCCATCTCACCCGTTTCGATCGAGGTGAGCTGACCTGGGGCGTGAATGACCGTTGGATGCTTCTCGTCCCCGGGGGGAGCGGCAAATGTTTGCGGCAGATCTCGCTGGCAACCGAGGGTGGCTAGCCCGAGCAGCACGGCCGCAAAGAGTGGCAGCGCGCGCGCGAAACTTGTACGCTTCGGGGTGCCATGCCGATCAGCGGCCTCCTGATCACCTTCGAGGGAGACGAGTCGTTGCGCTCTCGCGCGCTGGGCACGCTCGCGCACGATGCACGCATCATGCTGGGCGAGCTCGTCGCTGGCACGCTGCCCGTCGTCACGGATACCCGCGATCCCGCGGAGGCCGAGACGCTCGTTCGCGATCTTCAAGAGATTGAAGGGGTGGCTGGCGTTGACGTCGTGTGCATCGATCTTTCTCTCGACTCGGAAGGCTGATGCCGGTTTGCGCGGGCGACGCCGCGTGGACGCACTACTCATAGACTGACTGGGACTTCGCGCACACCGACGCGAGACGCTGATACGCTTCAACGAGAAGCTGGAGAGACGATTTCATGGAGCGACGCGACTTTATCAAAGCGGCGGCTATGGCAACAGCTACTGCAGCCGCCGTCAGAAGGGCGGGAGCAAAAGAACCCGTGGAGCCCTCCATTGCGGCGCGCGTGGCGCAAGACGTGCGCTGGGACAAAGCACCGTGCCGTTTTTGTGGGACTGGGTGCCACGTCCAGGTTGGCGTCAAAAATGGCAAGGTCGCGGCCATCGCTGGAGATCAGCTTGCGGAAGTGAACAAGGGCCTGCTGTGCGTGAAGGGCTATCACGTGGGGCTCGCGCTCTACGGGCGCGATCGTTTGACGCGCCCGCTGTTGCGTAAAAATGGCACGCTTTCGCCGATATCCTGGGAAGAGGCCCTCGATACGATCGCGCGTCGGATCCTTCTGAACCCGAAGGGGTTCGCAATCTATGGAAGTGGGCAGTGGACCATTCCTGAAGGATACGCGGCCAACAAGTTCGTCAAAGGGGGCCTAGGTCACAACAACATCGAACCCAACGCGCGGCTCTGTATGGCCTCCGCTGTCACGGGCTATTTGAGTACCTACGGTGTGGACGAGCCGGCCGGCTGCTACGACGACCTCGATCGCTGTGACGTGTTAGTGATATGGGGCAACAATCCGGCGGAAATGCACCCGGTTTTGTTCTCCAGGGTGATAGACAGAAAGAGCAGGGGCGAGCGCGTCGAGCTCATCGACATCGGTACGCGGCGCACACGAACCTCCACATTCTGCGATCGCGTGCTCTTGATGAAGCCGCACGGCGATCTGGCGATCGCCAACGGTATTTTGCACCTGCTAGTGCAGCGGGGGACTTACGACAAGGAGTTCGTCAAGAAGCACTGCGCCTTTCGGGCCGACAGCGATCCGCCGAGCTTGCTCGGCAAAGCCATCGACTTCGAAGAGTTCAAACGGCGTCTAGCCGAGTACACCCCCGAGCGCGTCGCACAACTGTCCGGCGTTCCAGCCGCCGAAATCCGTAGGCTGGCTGAGTTGTTCGGCCGGCGTGACCTACGCATCACGAGCGTCTGGTGTATGGGCATGAACCAGCACACACGCGGCACAGCCATCAATAGCCTCGTGCACGGGGTGCATCTGTTGAGCGGTCACTTCGGACGGCCGGGAGACGCGCCGACGAGTCTGACCGGGCAGCCGAGCGCCTGTGGCACCGCGCGTGAGGTCGGCACGACTTGCCAGCAGCTGCCCGGGGGCCTCACGGTCGAGAACGCCGAGCACCGTGCGAAGGCGGAGCAGATCTGGAACCTGCCTGCTGGTCGAATATCCGGGAAAGTGGGGCCCCACACCGTGGAAATGTGGAGGCGCTTCAGCACGCCCAACACCGATATCGATACGATTTGGGTGATGGTCACCAATCCGGGCCAGACACTGCCGAATCGCGCGGCTCTCTTCGAGGCGAGCCGCAAAGTGCCTGGCAAGTTCCTGATTGTATCGGACGTTTATCCAACCGCGACGGTTCAGCAGGCGGACTTGGTGCTGCCCTCGGCGATGTGGGTCGAGAAGAACGGCATGTACGGGAATAGCGAGCGGCGGACTCAGCAGTGGTTCAAGATGGTCGATCCGCCCGGCGAGGCTCGCGACGACTGCTGGCAGATCATCGCCGTGGCTCGAAAGCTCCATGAGCTCGGCTTTGCCGGCATGAAGGACAAGAACGGCAAGTTTCTTTTTTCGATCCAGAAGGGCGACAAGGAACTGCCCGTCTGGGACTTCAAGCGTTACTACGACGTCAACGTCGACGAGCAACTCTTCGAGGAGTACAGGAAGTTTTCGCGCTTCAAGCACAAGGATCTCGCCCCGTACTCGGAGTACGTGAAGGCGCGCGGCCTGCGCTGGCCAGTGGTGCAGAGCAAGGACGGGAGCTGGAAGGAAACGCGCTTCCGCTTCAGCGAGGGGGACGACCCTTACGTGGCGGCGGGGAAGAAGATTCAATTCTATCACTCGGTCACGCACGACGACCGAGCTCAGGTCTGGTTTCGTCCGTATGCGCCCCCGCCTGAAGTTCCAGATGCGAAGTACCCGTTCTGGCTGTGTACCGGGCGGGTGCTCGAACACTGGCATTCCGGCTCCATGACTCTGCGTATCCCGCAGCTCAAACGCGCCGTACCGCGCGCTTACGTGGAGGTGAATCGCGCAGACGCTGCACGCCTCGGCATTGCCGATGGTGAAGTGGTCACGATCGAATCGCGGCGCGGCAGTCTCGACCTTCCGGTGTGGATCGACGGTCGCGGCAGCCCACCGCCGGGCACGGTGTTCGTGCCCTTCTTCGACGACAAGCTGCTCATCAACCAGGTCACTCTCGAGGCGCACGATCCATTCTCGAAACAGCCCGACTACAAGAAGTGCGCCGTGCAGCTCAAGAAGCGCATGGTGCGCGAGGCTAGGCGTTGAATCCGGATTTTCGCACCCGGCTGCTAGCGATGGGAGCCGTAGGCGTGGTGACGGCCGTCGTGGTCGGCTATCTCACGGGGACGCGCATGCCCAAGCGGGAGTACGGCATCGACCCAGTTGCGGAGCCGCCAGCCACGGATCGCGCCCCGAGCTACGCGCAGATGCGGAAGCTGCGCCGAGGTCCGAATGCTCGCATGTACGAGAACGCGTTCCTGGGCCTGCGCCGCAAAAATCCTGAGCTGTTTGCTGCGGTCGTGCAGTCCGACGCAGATCGAGAGCGCGCGCTCGAAGCCCGGCGCGCGCGGCGCGCGTACGAAGGAGCCCCGCCGACGATTCCGCATTCCGTAGCACAACTCGGCACGTCTGCTTGCGTCGGCTGCCACGACAAGGACGTGCAAATTGGGGGGCGGCACGCGCTGCGCTTGCCGCATGCCAATTACGCGAACTGCATGCAATGTCACGTGGTGGACGGCGACCCGGTTCCGGGAATCAAGGACGATGAGCTGCCGGAGAACTCCTTCGTGGGACTCGAGTCCCAAGCCGGAGAGCGCGCGTGGCCGGGCGCACCGCCTACGATTCCGCACTCCACTCTCATGCGGACCGAATGCGGGAGCTGCCACGGCGTGGCGGGCCGGCTCGGCATCCGTTCCACTCATCCTTGGCGCTCCAGCTGTCAGCAGTGCCACGCGCCTTCGGCCGCTTTGAATCAACGCACACCATGAACGACAAATTGACCCGACGCAGGCTGTTCGGACTGCCGGAGCCCGCCTCGGAGAAAGCAGCCGAGCGCCCGTTTCGGGCTGGTCCGGGCTCGTTCTCGCTGGACGGCTTTTATGCAAGGCGCCAAGCCGGCGGTCAGAGCTCGAGCAGCATGCCCCAGTTCGAAATTCGCGCGGAGCTTCCCGTCGTCGAGACCACGCGCATCGGGACGCCGGAGCTTCAGAGTGAGGCGGTGGAGCGCGACCTGCCGCCATTGCCGGCGCAGCACATCGACGGCGTCGTCCGCATCGAGCCGAAGCGCTGCTTGGCCTGGCAGAGAAGCTTTTGCTCCGTGTGCTCCGAGCGCTGTCCCGAGCCAGGCGCGATAGTTTGCGAAGTCGGCAAGCCGCGTGTCGTCGCGAGTGCGTGCACGGGCTGTGGAATTTGCGTGCAAGTTTGCCCGGCACCGGTGAATGCGTTCGAAGTCGTGCCAAGACCAGGCTCGCTGGCGAGCGCCGAGCTCGAGAGTGCGAAGGAACCAACATGAGCGAAGGCGCCAAGCTTGACGAATCCGACCCGCAGATCGAGCTCGCCGATGTGCAAGACGCCGTGCTCGATGCCGCGACGCTCGATCAACTGTTCTTCGATCTGTCGCAGCTCGCCGAGCTACTGGAAGTGCGCCTGAAGGGCGGGGCCAGTGATTACGCTGAGGCGGCCCCGGGGCTCGAGTCGGCGCGCGCAGCGCTCGACGCCAAAGCAGCCGTCCAGATTCGCTATCGCTACGCCGGCGCCGAGTGGATCGACACACTCATGCCGACCGGCGCGGGTGTGCGCTTGGTGCGCATGAAGCCGCCCTGGTCGAACTAACGGCGGGCCTCGAGAACCTCATCGGCCGGGTGACGTGGGAGCGAATGGTAGCTGAAGACGTGCGGCGCTGAGCAGCGCTCGACGCCTCCCGCGTTGGATGGCTCGAATTCGCGCGCGCGTTTGACGGCGGCGCCTGCTAAGCCGATGTCACTGACGCTGCGCGGAGCGGAGCGCGTCTTCGCTCGCTTCCACTTGCAGAGGCATGCCGAGGGAGCGATTGACCTCGATTGCAGCCTGGAAGTGCTGCTCGGCGAGGCTCGGCCGTCCGAGCAGACGCGCCAACAGGCCCAGGTAATGCGCTACGCTCCCGAAGTATTCGAACGTCGGGCCCACTGCGTTCAGCGCGGCGTGAGGGCGCAATTGCTCGTACAGACGCTCGGCACTGGTGCGATCCTGCTCGGCGCAGCTGATCTCGACGAGCGTGCACAAGGCACCCAGGTCGCCATACTGAACCGGCATGCGCGTGAGCACCTTCATTGGGAGCTGCAACAAGAGCGCTCGCGCACGATCGACGTTGCCGATGAGGGCGTGAATGCGCGCGCTGGTGATGACGAAGTAGTGAGCGTCTCGGAGAGCGTCATCGTAAGCGCTCAGGGCGGGGTCGAGCTCCAGTTGACACAGACCGTCGAGGCTCCCGCGAGCGTTCATCAACGCAAACCCGTAATTGAGCCATGCTGCAGTTTCGAGACGGTCCTCGGTTGCGCGGGCGTTCGAGAACACGCGCGCGCCAGTCGCTGGCTGCAGATCACGGCCCGCGTCAGTCCGCGCCAACAGGGTCTCGAGATCGCTGAGTCGTCCGTCGCCGAGCGCGCGCCCCGCGAGCATCAAGTGCGTAGCAAAACGCGCAGCCCCGACTTGAGAAGCTCTGGCGATCGCCTGGCACTGCTCGAGCTGGGCGTCCGCGCGCGCCACGTCACACGCCGTCAGCGCGCCGACGTACCGCGTCATGCACACACCAAAACGCCGCAGTGACCGATAGCGCATGTTCCCCGCGGCCTCGGGGTACTGCTCGGTGAGCGCGAAAAAATGATCCGCGTCACGCGCGTTCTCGGCCAGTCGTGTCGGGTCGCGCAGGATGGCGCGTGAGTGCGCCACCTCGAGTATGGCCGCCGCGTCCTGACTTTGCGTGGCCAGCAGCGCAGCTTGATCGAGGAGCTCGATGCGCTCGCTGGTGGACAGCTCGACGGCCACTTCCGCGCGTTGTGCCAGGAGCCCTGCGCGCGCCGCGCTGGCGTCTTCTGATAGCGCCTGGAGACCCTGATCGACTACCGAGCGGGCAACGCGAACGTCTCCAGCGCCGAGCTCCAGGCAGTCCACGAGCCGGGGAGCCACATCGGCGAGGAGCTCGGGTGCCGCGACTCGAGCCGAATCCGCAGCCGCGCGAAAGGCGCTCCACGCCCGCGCGATGCGACCGGCGTAAAACTCGTTTTCGCCGAGATCGATCAACAAGCAGGAACGATCGCGCGGCTCTCCGCCCTCCACTTCCAATCTGCGCACCGCTTGGCTGAGTAGCCGTGCGGCCGCTTCGAAGCCGGACGCTTCCTGTGCCACGCGAGCCGCACGCCGGCAGGCTGTCGCGGCGCGCACACAATCGAAGGGCAGGGCGCGCAGCTCGTGGTCCGCGATCTCGGCGAGATCCGCGCTGCGGGATCGTGCGTGGCGCCCCGAGAGTGCGGTCGCGACCCGGGCGTGGATCTCGCCGCGGTCGCGCAGGCTCAGCTCTTCGTACAGGCTGTCCTTCACGAGCGTATGCGTGAACGAGAAGACGCGCTCCCGAGCTGCGTCGGAACCTCCCGCCTCGATGAGCCCGATGCGTCGCGCCGGCTCCAGCGCGTCCAGGGTCGATTCCTCCGCGCTATCGCGGACGCGAGCGAGAACGCCGATTTCGAAGGTGGTGCCGATCACGGCCGCGGTTTGGAGCGTGCGCCGGCATGCTTCGGACAAACCCGACAGCCGGCGCCGAATCACCTGACGGATCGCGGGTGGTAGGTCCAGGGCTGGCGCAGATCCCTCGACGACGGACCAGTCGCCACGCTGCGCGATCAGATCCAAGGACTGGCGCACGAACAAGGGATTGCCGCGCGTCCGATCGTGCAAGGCGCGCACGAGCTTCGACTCAATCGCGTCCTGACCCGTGACGAGCCGCGCCAGCTCGCTGACTTCGCCCTCTGTCAGTCCAGGCAGTCCGATTGGGGTGATCAGGCGCCCGAGTTGATCCAGGGGGCCGGGCGTATCGACGTCCGCTGGTAGCTCCCCCGTGCGCTGCGTCGCCAGGAGCAGGATTGGCGCCTCTTGCAAAGCACGCGCGACGAACCCACAAAGCTCGATCGTACCCGGGTCGGCCCATTGCAGATCGTCCAGGATCAAGAGCACGGGATGATCGAGCGCGGCGCTCTTGAAAAAGCGCGTGACCTCCTGGAAGAGCTGAAAACGCGCGAGCTGCGTGTCGAGATCCACCGCAGGCAGCGTGAGCTCGAGCTCCGGCATCAGCTGTGCAATCGCCCAGGCACCGGGCCCGAGGTGACGCCGCCAGATCGGATCGGAAAGCTCTTCGTGGCACGCGCGCAGCAGCTGTATCCAGGGCCAGTAGGCTGGAGCGCCGCCGTGCTCGTACGCCGACCCGAACCAAGCCTTGACGCCGCGGCTGCGAGCGACCCCGGACAACTCTCGAGCCAGGCGCGTTTTGCCGGCTCCGGCTTCGCCGAGCAGAACCACCAAATTCTCGGATCCGCCAGGGGCCTGTCCCAGCCGCGCCACGAGCAGGTCCAGGATGGCGTCGCGGCCAACGAACGGATCGGTGCTGCGCGGTAGCAGGGGCGCGTGCGGCACCCGGACGTCGCAGCTGTCGAGCTCCCGCACCGCGGCTCGGAAACAGTAGCCGCGCCCGTGTG
>DATDJP010000053.1:0-6674 GCA_036520475.1 Polyangiaceae bacterium
CCGCCAGTTTGCAAGACTTGATGGTAATAGGCCCAGGCGCCGGGTTGGGTCGCGGAATTAGCGCCCGAAGCCATGGACGACGGCGTTACTCCGCCGAGGTCCCGGTCGCCGGAGACGTTCAAGAACGGTTTTTCGTTCGAGGTGCCCGCGTTCCAGAAGATGGTGGATTTAACGCGGGGGTCACCGTCGGCGACGCTGGTCGCTGCGGCGCCTTGCGAATGTCCCATGGCGCCGATTTGGTTGAGATTGAGCCTGTTGTAGAGGGGACTATTGGCGTCACTGTTGAGCGCGGCGGCGTAGTCCAGCGCGCGCAGCTGCACTTGGTTCGTGGGAGCGGTGTTCGTCCAGGTCGAATTCGAAGCGACCACGACGAACCCGTGCGACGCCAGTGTGCCGAGGAGCATTGCGTAGCCATGTGTCAGCCCGCAAGTCCCGTTTGCCCACGTGATGACGGGATACGTTTCGCCGTCCTTCATGCAAGCAGGTCGGAAGATGGTGTAGAGGGAATAGTCCAGGCCTCTGGTGTTCTTGAGATCCGCGGTGACCTCCGACGGCTCGTTGAAGGTATCGATGCCGATGGAGAGACAGACCGGCTCTGCCACGTTGACCGGATTCACGAACGGCGTACCTGCACCCTCGTTCCAGTCGATCTTCTGACCGTAGGGTCCGCCCGGGATTGTCTTGGGGCCGTAATAGCCGCCGCCCGTGAGCGGAATCGGGAGGAATTCCCCAGCCGCACACCGGGCGGCTTCCATCTTCTCAGCCGTGTCGAGCTCCCTCACTTTGCACAGGGGAGTCAGTGAAGCGACACACGCGTCGAACCCGACGGCGCCCCCTGTCCCAGGTGCCCCTCCAGTTCCCGCGGAACCACCGGATCCGACGGGCGGCGGCGTCGGGCCGCATGCGCAGGCTGCGATGACGCTCAGCGCTCCGGCTCCGATGATGTGGAGCGCAGAGATCCGGCCCTGGCTACGAAGTACGGTGCGGTCGTGCGAGCGCTCGTTCGAGCTTTGATGTGTAGCTTGCTTGTTCATGACTACCTCGTGAGCGACTTCGATTTCGCGCGGTCCTTTTTAGCGTTCACACACCAATCACGCAATTACACTTGAGGACACGTGAGTGTCCCCGCGGAGACATGGGGACACCACTGCCGACTCACGGGTGACCCGCGGCACAGCCGAAACAAGGCGCCGATCAACACGCTGGCGATGGTCGCGAATATTACAATCTGATCAGACTTTGGGCCCCCGCGGCGCGCGAAGCGAGGCGCAAGGCGGGCCCCAAAGGCCGCAGCGCAGCGAGGACGGCGGACGTGGTGTGCCGAGGCATGCGCGGGGGGCATCCATGTAGGCTCACTGCGTAGTGTTCGTCGCTCAATTCACGTGCGCGCGCGTGCTACCGTTGAGCGGTGCCGAGGACGCGCGTGCTGTCGAACCTGAGTGTCGCCGTTGCTTCGGCGCTCACGGTCGCTGCATGCAGCGGCAACATCTCGACGGGGGATGGCGACCACTCGGCGGACGTGGGCGGCGCGGGCGGGCGCGGTGGCGCGGGCGGAACGACGGCGAGCGGCGGCAGCTCGGGCAACGGCGGTAGCGCAGGACGCGGCGGCAGCAGCGGCGCAGGCAACGCCGGTAGCAGCGGGAGCAGTGCGGGGCGCGGCGGCAGCGGCGCCAACGCCGGCGGGAGCGGCAACGCGGGCAGCGGTGGCACGAGCTCGGGTGAGCCGGCGGCGCTCGCGGGCATTCTGGACGCGCACAACGCGGTGCGCGCTGCAAAGGGCATCGCGCCCCTGACCTGGGATCCGGCTCTGGCGGCGATCGCGCAGAACTGGGTCGCGCAGTGCGTCGACAACGACAGCGTGCCGGGCCTGGTGGATCACAACGCGGGCCGCAGCGAGGGCTATCCAACGTCCGTCGGCGAGAACATCTACGGCTCGAGCGGCGCCGCTTCCGGAACAGGAGCCGTGAGCTCGTGGGCATCGGAAGAAGCGAACTACGACTACGCTTCCAACTCATGCGCGTCCGGCAAGGTGTGCGGGCACTACACGCAGATTGTCTGGGCGAACACGATGAAGCTCGGCTGCGCCATCCACCGCTGCGAGGGGCTGCGCTACGCATCGAGCGTGGTGTGCGACTACGCCCCGGCCGGCAACGTTCGCGGACAGAAGCCGTATTAGAACCGCTTCACAGTCTTCGCATGCGTTTCATTTCGTCCCTGTCCGGTCACTTCTGGACGATTGCTCCGGCACTACGGCATCGCGCGCGCCCTGCGACCGCCCCAGTCGCGGTGCCTTGGTCGGTCGACCTGGCCGATCCGGAGGTCGGCACGGTGAGGCTGCGCGGCCTGTTTCGCGATGCGCCGGGGTCGGACGCGGCCGTCGTGGTCGTACATGGACTCGGCGGCACGACGGCGACCCACTACTGCTCGAGCGCCGCCCGCGCCGCGGATGCGATCGGCGTCGCGTGTCTACGCCTCGCGCTCCGCGGCGCCGATCGCGAGGGGGACGATTTCTATCACGCAGGCCTGATTGCGGACGTGCACGCGGCGCTGGCCAGCCCCGAGCTCGCGCGTTTTTCACGGCTGTACGTGCTCGGCTACTCGCTCGGCGGTCACGTGAGTTTGCGCTACGCGCTCGATGGCGCGGGCGCCCGCGAGCCACGAGTCCGGGCGGTCGCAGCCGTGTGCGCTCCGCTCGACCTCGAGCTCGCAGCCCGGCACATCGACTCGCCGGGGGCGAGCCTCTACCGGCATCACGTGCTCACTGGCTTGAAAGAGATGTACGCCGCCGTAGCGCGTCGCCGCCCAGTGCCTACGCCGCTGTCGAGAGTGCGGTCCGTGCGTTCAATCCGCGAGTGGGACGAGCTGACGGTAGTGCCGCGCTTCGGCTTCGCCAGCGCCGAGAGTTACTACAGCCAAATGAGCGTCGGCCCCGAGCTCCATCGCCTCGGAGTGCCAGCTCTCTTGATAGAGTACCTCGACGACCCGATGGTGCCGCCATGGACGTACAGCGCCCATCTCGGCAAAACGCGGCCCTTCCTCGAAGCGCGCTCGCTTCCCCGAGGGGGGCACGTCGGATACCCCGCGGGCACTCACCTGGGTGAACAGGGGCCGGCAGGCGTCGAGTCTCAAGTGTTGACCTGGTTACTGCGGCAATAGCCTCGAGCTTCGTCTCAGTGGAGTGGCTTATTGGCGAGCGCGGAGTGTTCGGGCGCTCGCAGGTGTTCGGTCATGGTGTCGATATTCATGCGCTTGACGAGCAGCCTGCCGTCGGCGATGCGCTGCTTGATCACGGGTCGTTCGAGCAGCTCGCGGATTCGGAGCTCGCGCTCGTCGATGGCACGGGCGAGCTCAGGGAACCGCGCTCGTGCTGCCGGGTCGCGCGCCGCCTTTTCGGCCGCACAATCGGTGTGCGTCGTGAGCAGAATCACTTTCACACCGTTCTGGACCGCGAGCTCGAGCATCTCTTCTTCTTTGGCGTCCAACACCGAGCCGGCCGTGCGTAGGACGTAATAGTAGTGCCGCGTGTCACCGACGAGCTCGTTCGTATCGAGCCGGCCGTCCATGCAGACCACCATCGCGACGAGCGGATGGTACGCCGTGCGAGGAAAGTTCCGACGCACGTCAGCCGCAAGCTCGTTCTGTCGGACGACCTCGGCCCATACCTCCGCCGGAGACACGTCCTCACCGTGTTTTAGATCGAACTCGGCAATGCCGTCCTGCAGGCTGTACCCCAAATTCACGAGCGCCCCGCCCGTGAGGAAGTGAACCTGGTCGCTTGCCGCAAGTGCTACGGGCGCAGCGAGACCCACAAGCAGCGCAACCACCTTCCATCGTCGCTCGAGCATCGCATCATCTCCGACCGCAGGCCGGGGGTCTCCGAGCGGCGTCGCGGCCCACTACTTCGGTGTAAACGGCCGCCGCCTAGGGGAACTGAAGCCTCGCGCCGCAACGGGACTTCGAGGCGCTCCGCCCAAGTGCTCGAAAGAACCCATATCGGCCATTTGCGCTGAGCTTTGGTTCTGGCCCGTCGCCGGGGGTTTGGCAATTCCGCCCGCGATTCAGAGCGATGGTGCTACCGAGCTGGCCAACCGGCGCGCTCGGGCCTTCAACGGTCCGGTCCCGCTCGTAGCGCCTAACCCGCGCTTGCGTTCAAAGAGCTCAGCACGGCTTCTGGGACTCTGCCCATGCGGCTTCGCTGCGGCATCCCACCTACGGGCACGACTTTGACGTGCTCGCGCGTCGCGTACTCGATGACGGAAATCTCATTCGAGCCACTGACCGAAACGAAGCAATAGCGCCCATCGAGGCTCGTGGTTGCCCAGTACGGCAGGATGCCGACGGGGATCCTCGCTTGAACCTGCATATCCGCGGCGTTGATGATCGCGACGTCGTTGTCGATGGTGCCACAGTCGCAGAGGGACTTGCCGTCCAGCGATAGGGCCAGACCATGGTGAGCGGAGTGATGCGGGTATTCGTCGTACGTGGCGTACGTGTTCAAGGCAAACTCGCTGAGCGGCTGATCGCTGCGCGCAATCTCGCGCTGTGCCTGCAGGTCGTATTTTACGACACCGTTCAGGTACGAAAACTGCGTGTACATGATCTTCTCGTCCGCGGAGATCAGGTTCGGACGAATTCCCCACTCGAAGACCCAGGTTCGCACGACATTGAGCGTGTTCGCGTCCACCTTGACGAGCCAGCGATCGCCGACCAGGTGATTGTCCTGGTAGCGCACGGCTTGGTAGCCCACGTTGCCGATGCTGCTGTTGTAGATGTACTTGCCGTCCGCCGAGTAATCGTTCTGGTGCGGAAACGTGCCCGTGGGAAACGACCCGACGCGGGCGCCCGTGCGCGCGTCGAATACGTCCGCGACGCGCCCGCTGCCCGTGGCAGAGACAACCAAGCGTGCTCCGTCGGGGGAGATCGCCGCGTGGTCGGCTTTGACGCTACTGACGAAGCTTCGCCATTTGCGCGGGTGACCGGGCCGCAGCAGGTCGAACGCAGCGACGTCACCCAGGTTCGAACGTGATACGTACAGTGTCGAGCCGTCTGGCGACACGAACACATCGTCGACGAAGCGGTCGCCGTTCTGCGGCTCGAAGTGATGCAACAGCTGCGCCCGCCGTACGACCGGATAGCCGAGTTTTCGGATTAGATCGGCCTGAATCAACCCCATGACTTCGTCGAAGTCCGCGATGACGTTGACGGATCCGAGATTTCGCAGGGTGTGCGGATCGATGAAGCTGACCGTGCCGGAGACGCTATTGCCGACTAGCAGGACGTCCCGCATGTTTCCTGGCGATCCGGCGCTGCCGCCGCTCCCCCCTGCGCCGCCGACGCCGGCCGGAGGTGTGGGGCCACACGCTGTGATGGGAAGCGCCATGCAGCTGACTGCCAACCCCAGAATCATCGCAATAAAGCGCATGAGGTCTTCTAGCAATCGGGCCAAATCGAGTCCTCTCGGAGATCCAACCGTTTACCCTCGAGTGCCGCACCGGCAGCTGGAGGGTGCACTGCGATGGAAATCTTCACTGACGTGGACGAAAGTCGCTCTCACGAGAGCGTGGGACTCTCTGGGCGATCGGCGCCAGCGTGATAGTTTTTGCCGGGCATGACGCTCGCCTTCGGCGCCTTCGTCGTCCAGCTCGATGGCTACCGCTTGCTGCGCGACGGCAAGGACATCGCCCTAGAGCCGAAAGCATTCGACCTGCTGCGTTATCTGCTCCTGCATCGCGGCCGTGTCGTCTCGAAGCAAGAGCTGCTCGAAGCGGTGTGGGGGGCCAAGGTGCTGAGCGAAGGCGTGCTCTCGAATGCCGTCGCGAAGTTACGGCGCGCGCTGGGACAAGCGCCGGATGCCAAAGAGCCCATCGAAACCGCACACGGGCGCGGCTACTGTTTCCGAGCCGAGGTGCGCGAGCTCGACAGCCGCGACGTCCGGGTGCCGCACGCGCCCCTGCTGCCGCGCAGCACCGATCCGTTCGTCGGCCGCGATGCCATCCTGGACCTGCTCATGGCGCGCCTGGGACGGGCCCATGGCGGGTCCGAGAATTTGGTGGTGCTGCTCGGCGAAGCCGGAGCCGGCAAGACGCGCCTGGCTCGCGAGTTGTCGGGGGTCGCTCGCAGCCACGGCGTCAAGGCTTGGCTCGGATCGGCGTACGAGCACGGCGGCGCTCCCGCCTACTGGCCCTGGATACAGCTGCTGCGCGCCTGCCACGAAGAGCTCTCCGATCCGGTCTGGCGGCGTCACCTCGGGCCCGGTGCCTGGGCAATTGCACAGCTGATGCCGGAGCTCGAGCTCACGCTACCTGCTGTGGATCTCGACACGCAGCTCGCGCGTTTTCAGCTCTTCCAGGAGGTCACGCGCTTTTTCAAGAGCGCCGCGCTCGATCATTCCGTGCTCTTGATCCTGGACGATCTGCAGTGGGCCGACCCGGGCACGATCGAGCTTTGTGGGTTCGTCGCGCGTGCTTTGCAAGAGGCGCCGATCCTGCTCCTGGCGACGCAGCGCACGGGGGAGCTACCAGCGGACGTCGATACGCCCGGCCCCCTGGATCAACTCGGGCGCCTGATCACCCCCATCGGACTGCCTGGACTGACAGAGGGCGAAGTCAGCGAGCTGGCGCGGCTGGTCACGGGTCAAGACGCGATTGAGTCGAAGCTCGTGCGCGCCTTGCACG
>DATDJP010000054.1:0-11909 GCA_036520475.1 Polyangiaceae bacterium
AGCGCTGTCTCAACCACGACCTGCGGCGTGTGTCGAGCTCACGGGAGAAATGTGAACGTCAGAGCGACGCCAACGCCGGCTTGTGCTTCCCTCTGCGGTTGCCTGCTGAAGCGGTCATCGACATTACCGAAGAGATCGAGGTAGCCGCGGAGCATCAGTCCGAGCTCGAGCCAGTCAACGAGCGGGATGCCCAGGCCAGTGCCCAAACCCAACGCGGGCGCGGTGGTCGAATACGACGTCTCCGGGCCGAGCTCGCCAGCGTTCACGGTGTCCGAGACGTGGAGTACGCCAGCATCGGGCCCGAGCCAAAGTCCAGCGACCTCCGAGCCAAAAGGATGCCAGCGGAACTGCGCCGCAAGCCGTAGATGCGTGGCACTCCCCTCGGTTGTTTGCGACCAGCCCAGTGAGCCAAACGCGCCGGCGGCGGCGTGCTCGGAGAATCGCCAGCGTCCGCCGACGAGGGGACCTACCGCAAATTCGGTCGAGCAGGTGACGAGATCCGAAAGAGAGCGCTGGCAAACGCTCTGAGTGCCGGGATGCACATAGGCGCCGACGTCGAGCTCAATCTGCCGCTCGGGCGCGTTCTCCGCGCGAGCGGGCAGAGACAGCGCAAGCAGCGCGACGAGTGCCAGCGAGAAGGGCGCGTTCACGGCGTTCGTATCCAGAAGAACTTCGCTTCCGCGACTGAGGCGTCCGGGGAAACGGTGAACTCGACCCTGCCCTGGACACGAGCGACGTGCGCGAATCCCTGACAGGCGCCGTGCCACGAGTGCAGGTAGTTCCGGTACGCCGATCGGACCTCGGGCGCGATGTTCTCGAACCGGATCACCGGGCGATGGTCTTCGCTCGACACCAGCCGCGGCGAGCACATGTCCCGGTACACGAGCGACCACCCCTTCGGGAACAGCCCCACGACGCGCATCGGATCCCGCCCGAAGACGCGCACCATGCCGGACACGAAACTCCCGAGCAGCGGCCCCTCGACGAGGTGCGCGAATGTATCCCGCCAGAAGCGGATCGCGCGTTCCCGTCCGAAAAGTTCGACGATCGCGTCTACCGTGAAGTGGGAGTGCTCGATCGAGATCCAGGACGACCTCGGCGTAGACTCGATGATGTCCCGGGAGGCGGACGGAACGCGCGCCATGACTTTCGACCGCGCACCCGTTTCGAACTTGTCGAGGAACGCCAGCGTATCGCGGACGGAGCTGGCGCGGACGGCGGGTGCTCGAGACACGAGGCAAAACTATACCGCGAATGGCGATCACGAGCATCCTGGCTTTCTTCCCAGATGCGCGCTGACTCACGCCGTCTCGCAGTGGCATCACGTGGCAAGGAAGATTCTGTGTCCAAGATCCAGCTCGGCCAGGGTTCGCAGGTGACCGTACGCGCGGTCCCATGCGCCCGACTCCAGGTCCGCGCGCAGGGCAGCAAGGCCCGGCGCGACATGGCGATCCTCAGCGAGTGCGAAGTTCGAGATGTTCTTCCGCACTTCGCCATCGAGATACATTTCCGGGCGAGCCCAAAACGCCGTGAACAGCCCGTCCGCGCAGTCACTCGGCAAGCTGACGGCGCGTTCCTGCACGTTCGGAAGTTCCTCAGTGATCGCGGCGACGATCGATGCCAAGCGTCGCGCCGGATCGAGGGCGGGTAGATAGTCGCGCGTCAACCAGAATGGCGCCCCGCGCTGCGGATCTCGCAGAAACACGACGACACGCCTGCGCGCCACCCTTCGCAGCTCGCGCAACCCCGCTCTGACGTCGCTCCAGTGGTGAACGGTGTTCACGGCCATCGCGGCATCGAAGGTCTTGTCGTCGAGTGGAAGACGCTCAGCGCTAGCGCAGATGACCCTGGTCGAATTGGCGCTCCGCTGCGCGATCATCGTTTCGGAGGGCTCGACTGCCAGCACGTCGAGATCGGGTGGTTCGTACGCTCCCGTCCCAGCGCCCACGTTCACCACGGAGCGTGCGTCGCCCAGGGCGCTGCGGATCGCGGCCGCAACGCGCGGGTCCTCCCTGCGCGTCGCGCCATACGAACGGCCAATATCGTCGTATTTCGCCATGTCCGCCTGACGACTACGTCCGCACATCAAAGCTGCGAGAGCCGAGCGCAAGCGAGGTTGTCACAGTTCAACAGTCAAACCGCTTTCGACAACGCATCGGTCCACTGTGCCTGGAGGTCGAGCGCGGCGACCCACCTTTCGACATACCCTCGGTCTAGCCGGTCACCCTGGAGTCGGATGATTCCCGCGGCGTCTTCGATCTGACGAGCGCTCTCACCGAGCTTCGCCCATTCGAGCTTTGCGATGAGCACGTCCTCTGGCGACGCGACGCTGAGCCCCACATCATCCACCACATGAGTACTCCGCCGCGCGAACTCCTCACGGCTGAAATCGCGTGCTTTCATGATAATGAAGTCCACTTTCCAACCGGTCGCAAAGTCAATGATGTTGAACTGGCTTCGCCTGGCGAATGCGTCCAGCGCGGCATCCTCGCTCACATAATACTAAGTGTCCGGGAATTGCCGAAGCAGCTCGAGAAGCTGCGCCCGGGTGGGCGCGATGACGATGTGTATGTCCTGCGTCGCGCGCGGTTGCCCGTGAATCGAACTCGCATACGAACCCGTCAGCATGTTGGGCGTTTCGGAAGCTTCCAAAACGTTCCGCAGTCTGGACAGTAGATCCGCGACGGTCAACGAGACCTTGGGCTAACGCCGTACAATTGCCGCATTAACTCGGCAGCCACACCAGCCTCATCGAGCTGGGGATGTCGTGCTCTGATCCCCGCCTTCGCGAAGCTGCGGACGGCCTCGCTCATCTCGATGGCGAGCCGAAGGCGCCCTTGCGGGCCAAGGCGACGATGAATCTCCGTCTGAATCGCAGCAGCCTCAGGGGTCGTATCCAACGCCGGCATCGTGCAAAGAACGGTACCACGGAGCGACGCGCGGAACAGTGCTTCCAAGCGTCAACGCGACATCGAACGCCGCCACCTCGGCTCGCGCCGGCAATGTACAGCCGTGCCACTCTCAGCGGCCGCGTCGGGCCACCCTGGCGCCGGCCCAGTTCGATCACCGGGGCCACGTGCGGCGGGTTGGCTCTACCTGAAGGCACTCCCCGTCGATGCGGCGATCGAGCGGCTATCGGAAGACATACGGCGCTATGCCGAGCACCTGGGAGCGGCGCACGAGTTTCACCGAACCATCACGAAGCCCTGATGCGCCTGTTGGCCTCCCATCTTCCCGCCGAGCGTGAAACTTATTGCACGCAGGGCTTTCAATTTGACCGTATCGCCTTAGCCAGCGGGACGCTCTTCGTAGGGGACCCCCCGCTAATGCGAAGACAGGAATCCCGCGAACTGGAACGGGGTGAGGAGAATCGCAGCGAACGAATTCGACTGAGACCTCCGGATCTCGTCTGTCAGGGTACGGGACGTCGGCTACCACCTGCGTCACCATCCCCGCGTCGAAGTTGTCCCGCAGCTCCTCGGACGGCACTCCTTGCGTGAAGCGTGAAGACTCGAATAACGATTTGCGTTCGGGACAGCTGCACTTCGATGGCCCGCATCTCGGGCGTCACTTCACCGACGAGCGCTCGTTGGACCGACAACAAGACGAGCCCGGACGCGAGCACCTCCGTTTGGACGTCGGATCGGATCCAACTGGCTACCGATGAAGAGCGGGGTACGGACCCTCATGGACGACATGGCCGGCGCCCCGTAAGACCTCGATGAGCTCGTCGCGGCGCTCCCAAAGCCACGCGGGCATGCATCGCTTCCAGTCCTGCATCGAAGGAACGTAGGCAACCGGCGGATCGACACCCCAGCCACAGTCGACGACAAAGCTCTGACCGGCCTCGTCACCAACAACGATCTCTTCCTTCCAGCGTGGCTGAGCGGTCAAAGACATGATCGCCTTCGAGTGACACAGTCAGCGATGGGCACTCCGCGCGGCATGGTTTCGCTTCGGCATAACGTTACAACGCTCTGCTGCGAGACGCGAACGAAGGCGAGCGGCTCGTCAGCAGCAGCGTTCCGTTGGGCGGCGTCCGGGCGGTGGTTCGCACGAGTCGCTTTCCGTTCCGATCGATGTTGCGTCGTTGCGGGGTACCCCTGCAACAGCTTGTTGGGCGGCTCTCGTTGGCGCTTCGAAGCGCTGGGATTCGTCGGCGTTGCCAGCGGTCTGTCAGGGAGTAGGGATGCTCATTCGGCCGGGGAACCGTCCGGATCGCTCAAGGATCCCCAGCCATCCGGAAAGCCGCCGAATCCTTGCGCGACCTTTGCCAGCCGGAGTTCAGTCTGGGTGATGGCGGCATGCGTCGGAATCATTCGAGCTTTGCACTGAACCTCCCAACCACGATCGGCGTCGGGATCGGGAGTGATGAGCTTCGCGTCAAGAACGGTTTCAACGACAGCCCGTTGAAATGCCCTGGCCGACGCTTCATCGGGAAAGCAATGCTCGAAGTCAATGACACGCGGGGACACGAGGTCAATTCCCGCGGCGGCCATGCGACGAAGGACGTCGCCATTCTCGTCATCCGGGAAATCTGGCTCCCTGGTCATTCTGCGGTCCGACCAACGTATCGCCGTTAAGCAGCGGCCGCATCAGGAATCACGGCACAGCAGGTAGCGACGAGTGGCACGACATTGCCGGCCACGACGAGGCGCGGCCGTCTGCTTCAACGGCTTGTTGGACTGCGCGTTCAGCCGTCATGAGCTATCAGGCCGCCGTTTTCAGATTTTCGCGGAGGATGCGCGGATGTCGTGCGGCGATGCGCAGGAGAGCGAGAGCAGGGCCTTCGGGCGAGCGACGGTCCTGTTCCCAATTCCGGAGGGTGTGGACGCTAATGCCCATGGCACGAGCGAAACGTGCTTGGGTCAAACCGACGAAACGCCTCAGGGCAGCAATGTCGTCACCGGATTCGAATCGACCCTGCATCAGGCGTCGGCGAACACTGGCGGGAATCGCTCGAGCAAAGTCGCGACGGGTTAGCTCAGGCATATCGGTCATGTCAGCCTCCTGATGTGGGAACGGAAGAGGACCTGCTCATTCCGAGTAGCCCAGCGCGCGGAGATGATTCGTACAACGTCGCCGTCGCGCTCGGTCCAGACAACCATGACCAAGCCGCGGCGAATCGGTCCGATTGCGATGAAGCGATCTTCGTCACCGGAATGGTCGTCATCAAACCGCTCCAGATATTCGACGCCGGAGCGGAAGAGAACGCCGGCCTCCTCGAATGAGACGCCGTGCTTTTTCTGGTTGGCAAGGTTCTTGGCGCGGTCCCATGTGACCCTCACCGTGACAGTGTAAGCCAATGGCGGAGTACGTCAATGGCGGACAACGCGGACGCGTCTGCGGCTTCGCTCTCGTCAGTCCAAAGTATCAGGCTTCAACTGCGAGCGCCCAAGGAGAAGCTACCCGGATGCGCGGGCGTCGACAGGCGGGCGGGTTCGCGCGAAAGGCAGCGAATGCTACTCGCGCGATTGCCCGCGCGCAGGACGGGACCACCTCAACAGAAAGCCACGACCGGCGCTCGTCAGTTGCAAGCCATTGTTGGGCGGCGATCGCAGTGTGTGAACGTTCCACGTCATCTGCCTAATACGGTATCGATTCCGGCGAGAATGGCAGCGAGTTTGAACTTGGATAGCTTCCCGACGCGCTCGGTCAGCACGTCACGGTCGATGGCCACGATCTGCGACGCATTTGCGACGGAGTCCTTCGGCAGTCCTGTGTCCCGAGTTGTCAGCAGGACATTGCCCGGAGCCCGCGCCCATCCAGTGTTACTGGTAAGAGGAACGCAGACGGTTGTAGCGAGAGCACTTCGGTTCAAGGCATCACCCTGAACAACGACCACCGGTCTGCGGAAGCCCGGACCGGAACCGACGGGCTCTCCGAGGTCGGCCCAGAAGACGTCGCCCTGAGAGATCACCATTCAGAGCGCTTCAAGACGCGAGTTGCCGCGCGTCTTTGGACGTCGTCGGCTGGTTGGCCAAGGTCCTGGATCGCGGAGTTCCAGGCTTCCGTGACGTCATCAGGCGCATGACGCGCCAAGTACTCGGCGAGGGCACGGCTGTAGAGCTCGCTACGGCTTAGTTTGAGCCGCTTGGCAAGCTTTTCTGCGGATTCGAAGACCTCATCGGGAAGCGAGATCGCCGTCTTCATACCAATGGTATAACTCGACGGCGGGGTTACGGCCAGTGTCATGCAAACCGAAGGCGGAGCCGAGCACGCGCTGTCACTTGGGTGCCGGGACACGCGGCCCCGCCCATGACCGGCCATGTCGTCCACAAGCCGAACGATGCACAATGGACACACCCCAATTCGGCGCGTCGGTATCCGGGCTCCAGCCTACGCTCAGCGACTCACGGTTCAGTCTTCCACGGTGGGATCATACTCCGATGGCATGTGATCGTGGACGGCTCGGTGAATGGCTCGGAGCGCGTCAACCAGATGATCTCCGCAGTGGCCCATCAGATTGAACCGCCAAGACCAGGTCGCATTGGCGACTCTGCCAGCTTCGAACTCGCGCAGCGGCGCGGCCAGGTCGGAGTAGATGTCCGAAAGGTCGTCTGTGAGTGACCCCATGACTGGTTCGTCGTGAACGTAGGGGTCATAGATCTCGCTATACACATCAAACTTTCCAAAGGAGGGCAACGTGGGGGCGGGAACAGACCGTGGCGCGATAGTGTCATCTGGCTCGACATCAGGAAGGCTGAGTCCTGCGGTGTAGATACGCGGCAGCAGCCGTGCACAGGCAAGCAGAAGCTCATGCGGTCGCATGTCTGCAGCACCGTCGAGGAGATCGACGAATTCTCGGGCGAGTGGGGCGAAGTCGTCGGCTTGCATCCAGGATCTTCGTCCGCCCAACGTATCAGGCTTCAGCTGCGAGCGCCCAGCCAGAAGCTAGCCGGATGCGAGGACGTCAGCAGGCGCGCGGGTTCGCGCGAAAGGCAGCGAATGCTGCTCGCGCGATTGCCCGCACGCTGAACGGAACCACCTCGACTGCAAGGCACGACCCAGCGCTCGTCAGTTGCAAGCCATTGTTAGGCGGCGTCGTTCGCGCGTACGATCGCGACGTCTCGAGCAAGCGCGAGACGAGTGTGGTCAGGCGGCTCGAGAGCAATCGGGTGCCACTCGGTAGCCCCACGCACGTCAATGTATACCGTCGGCGTTTGTGCGTGACGGAGCGCTACGGGCACGTTGGAGAGCGCCGCGGAAGCTAGGAGCGCGTCGAGCGCATCGAGGTGCTCTTTGAGACGGCCATCGTCACAAGCAACGACGAATTCCCTGCGCACGCGCGGTACAGCGCCGGGGTTGCCCAAAATGCGGCCGGGTGCCTGCCACTGCATCAGCAGGCATGCTTCGCGCTCCGTCAACATCGGCAGTGCGTGAGCGTCGAGCAACGGCACGAGATCACGCAGCCTCGCTCCAGTAGTCTTCGTGAAGATGAGCGGACCTCTGCGCTTCACGAATGCAGGTGGTGCATATTCATTCGGGCCAGCATCGCTGTCAGCGATGCGGTCAAAGCACGGCATCCAGAGAACGGCGTCACCGAGCCGTCGTGCAGCGATCCAGCCGCCCGGCTCACAGTGAACGATGCCGCAGTGCTCGCACACAATGACCTGGAGACAGCCATCCGGCTCGATCTCGATGCGACCAAGTTGATTCACGATGACGTCGTCGTCGGCGATCAAAGCTCGCGTGGAGTATGGTCCCAGTCCGGCGTCCGAGAAGTCGTAAGCCACGGGACGGGCTTCAAGTCTCTGGGGTGTCCACATCGCGTGTTGGTCGGTCCGCCTAACGTACATTGGGCTGACGTGGGCGTCCATACGCCACGCCAGTCTAACCGCCGCGCGAGGCACCGTCACCGCGGCGGAATGCCGTGCTCGACGGTGTTCGGCAGGTCTGCCTAACACGCGAAGAGTTGTTCGGGATTGGCGCGGCCGGTGGCGTGCCAGGCGGCTGCCAGGTGTCGTCTGACGACTTGCTGAGAATTCACGTGTAGCGACGGTTTGCCACGTGTGAGACACGGGTCAGAGTGATGTGTGCGGCCGCGGCTTTTTGGATCGGCGCGTTCGAGCTGCGGGTCCCGCACTACAGTCCGCACACGGAAGACGCGTCCGTTGCGGGGGTGCGGCGCAGACGGTCGCCGAAGGAGATCGGCGAGTTCGTGCGGGTGTTTCCGGCGACAAGCCGCTGTTGGCAGGCTCAGACAGACCGGACAGCATGCGGCATTATTTCCACGTGGCCGGCGCCACAGCATGCGCTGCACACGCCGGTACTTGCATTGCACGACCGAGCGACGAGCAAGCGTCGGTGTGGTCGTGAGCCGTGGGGCCCCCGCGGCGCGCGGGAGCGCGGCGCTTGGCGGGCCCCGCCGCCCGCAGCGCTTCGCGCGAGGACGGCGGACGTGTTGCGTCGCTGAGAGCGGGGGCAACTGCAGTGAAAGAGAGTGGATCAGGGAGCGCTTTGAATCAGCGTCTTCACGGAGTTGCAGACCGGCCTTTGGCTGTTGTCGGGGCGGAGCCAGTTGTAGTTCCAGGGGTCGTTGCGTTTGACGAAGAAGGAGAAGGCTTTGGCGACCTTGCCGGACGAGCGAAAGATGCGCAGGGCGTCGATGTGATGGCCGTGCGCTTTGAAGGTGTTGTAGGCGCATTCGTAGCGGTTGAGATCCCACGAACAGGGGGAGCCGGTGACTTGGGTGGGGGTACGGCCTTCGACGTAGTTGTGCGTGGTCGGCAGGATGCGGCGGTCGGTGAGGAACTTCGCGGTGTCGGCTTTGAGGAGCTCGTCGCGGAACTTGTAAGTGCCGTCGCCTTCGCCGGTGGAGACGAGCAGGGTGACGTCGGGCCGGACGGCCCAGGCCTCACGCGCGAAGGCCTTGACGAGCTCGAGGTAGTCCGGGGCGTTGGGTCGCGGTTTCCAGAAACCCGAGTGCCAGGGTCGTCTGTGCCGCCCGCGCCGCCCGCGCCGCCGACACCGGCCGGTGTTGGGGCAGCGCTGCAGGCGTAGGCGAGGGTACCGTGAGGAGTGCTGCGCGAAGCTGAGACGATCGCGCATGGAACATGGGTCATTTCATTGTGATCGTCTCAGAATGCGGTGACCTAGCGGCGCGTGGTCTTCGGCGCTGTGCCCTTGCCGAGCAGCGCTGCGAACGGATTGTTCGTGAACGTTTTCTCTGCTTGCGGCTTCTTCGCGGCGGCCGGCGCTGGGCGCGGCTCGCGGGCTGCAGGTCCGGCGTTTTGGCGTGCTGTGTTCTCGGGCGCCCCGCCGCGGCGCGCGGTGAGTGCGATGCGGCGGCGGTCGGTATCGACGTCGAGCACGCGGACCTGAATGCGGTCGCCCACCTTGACGACGTCGTGAGGGTCTTTGACGAAGCGGTCGGCGAGCTGGGAAATGTGCACGAGACCGTCCTGGTGGACACCCACGTCGACGAACGCTCCGAAGGCGGTGATGTTCGTAACGACGCCCTCGAGCTCCATGCCTTGCTTCAGATCGCCGATCTCGCGCACGTCATCGCGGAATTTCGGCGGCTCGAAGCTCTTTCGCGGATCGCGGCCGGGCTTGTCGAGCTCGGTCAAAATGTCGCGGAGCGTGAACTCGCCGATGTCGGCGCTCTGGTAGCGCGACAGGTCGATGCGGCGAAGCAACGCGGCGTTGCCGATCACGGAGACGAGCGGCACGCCGAGATCGGCCGCCATGCGCTCGACCAGCGCGTAACGCTCGGGGTGGACAGCGCTTGCGTCGAGCGGGTGCTCGCTGTCCCGCAGGCGCAGAAAGCCGGCGGCTTGCTCGAACGTGCGCGGCCCGAGCCCGCTCACGTCGAGCAGCGCCTTACGCGAAGTAAAGCGGCCGCTCGTGTCGCGGTGCTGGACGATGCGTTTCGCCAGCGTCAGGCCGATGCCGGCGACACGCGAGAGTAGCCACGCGCTCGCTGTGTTGAGCTCCACGCCGACGCTGTTCACGCAGCTCTCCACCACCTCGTCCAGCTTCCGGCCAAGCGCGGGCTGAGACACGTCGTGCTGGTACTGGCCGACGCCGATGCTCTTCGGATCGACCTTCACGAGCTCTGCCAGTGGGTCTTGCAAGCGGCGCGCGATGCTGATCGCGCCGCGCACGGTCAGATCGAGATTGGGGAACTCATCGCGCGCGACGTCGCTCGCCGAGTAGACGCTCACGCCGGCCTCGCTGACGGACACGCAGAACGTGTCCGAAAGTCCAACGCCTGCCAGGACCTCGCGCACGAACGCTTCCGTTTCGCGGCCATGCGTGCCGTTGCCGACCGCAACGGCGCGTGGCGCGTACTGCTTGCACAGCCTGCGCAAGGTTTCGCGCGCCTTCTCGAGCGCGGCGTCACCCTGCACGAGGTAGATCGTCTCGTGGGCGATGAGCTTCCCGGTCTCGTCCACGAGCGCGCATTTGCAACCCGTGCGCTGCCCCGGGTCGATACCGAGCACGGTCTTTCCACCGAGGGGCGCCGCGAGCAGCAATTCTCGCAAATTTTGCGCAAATACCCGGATCGCCTCCTGGTCCGAGCGCAGCTTGAGCTCGACGCGGACGTCCACCGTGACGCCGGGAGCAACGAGGCGCTCGAGCGCATCGCTGACGACCTTCTCGAGCTCCGCTCGAAACGGCGAATCTTTGCGAATGGGGATGCGCGAGGCTGCGTACGCAAAGTGCGGTTCGAGGTCGAGCCGCAGCGCGAACTTCAGCACGTCCTCCTCTTCGCCACGGCGAATCGCGAGGAAGCGATGCGAGGGCACCTTCGCAATGGGTTCGGCAAAGTCCGCGTACATGTCGAACTTGGTCGTCTTGTCCGCGTGCTCCTTGCGCTTCTGTACTTCGATCACGCCATGGGTCAGGTAAGCATCGCGCACGCGACCTCGAAGCTCGGCGTCCTCCGCCAGGCGCTCGGCGCAAATGTCTCGCGCCCCCGCGAGCGCCGCCGCCACGTCCGCCACGTCCTTTTCCGGGTTGACGAACGCTTTTGCGAGGGTCTCGGGAGTTGCGCTGCCGGCTTGTGCCCAGAGCGCTTCGGCGAGCGGGCCGAGGCCGCGTTCGAGCGCAATCACGGCGCGCGTACGGCGTTTCGGCTTGAAGGGAAGATAGAGGTCTTCGAGCTCGGCCTTGGTGGCTGCGGCGCGAAGCTTTGCCCCGAGCTCCGCCGTGAGCTTGCCTTGCTTCTCGATCTCGGCGAGCACACTGGCGCGGCGCGCCTCGAGCTCGGTCAGGTACTCGAAGCGCTCGCCGATCGCGCGAATCTGCACCTCGTCGAGGTTGCCAGTGGCTTCCTTGCGATAACGCGCGATGAACGGCACGGTCGCCCCTGTCGCCATGAGCTTCACGACGGCGGCAACTCCCGCCGGCGGCAACTCGAGCTCTGCCGCGATCACGGGCAGGGGGTCGAAGACGGCTCGACCGGGGGCGGGGCCGGAAGCTGTACTCATGTCTGCGAGATAGCGAGCCCGGGCCCGAGTGTCGACCCTCGCAACCTCGAAGCTCAGCGCGCGCGAGTAAAAGTCCGCTGAACGCTTCAAATCAGGAACGGCCAACACGTGCGTCGATCGTGAGAGGGTCATCGATAGCTCTCTATTAACTACAGGACTTCAGCCGGCACGCGAGGTGCGTCGCCAGAGCGGGAGTCCGCGACGCGTCTCGTCTGTGCGCACCATTCCAAGTCTTGAGGCGACACATTGCGAGGGAAAATTTTGATCAGGAATGGTTGCAGAGAGCGATTTGAATCCAGCCTGCGTGGACGCCCAGCGCGCCACGGCAGCAGCTGCCTCGGAGGCATATCCGCGACCGCGAACGCTCTGGTCGATGCCCCAACCGATCTCGACGTCGCCTTGCTCGTCGGGCGGCCCCTTCAGATTGACGGAGCCGACGACGAGGGAGCTCGCACGCTCTACCACTACCCG
>DATDJP010000055.1:0-119332 GCA_036520475.1 Polyangiaceae bacterium
CCGCGCGCCTTGAGCGTGCTCTCCAGCGTGCGATCGGCGGCGAGCAGCGCGTCCTCGTCGACGCGATCCCCCGGCGCGGCGTCATAGCTGGACAATGCCTCACTCAGGCCGCTCACCTTGGGCTGGGGCCACACGCCGAACCAGCGCTCGGCGATGCGCAGGCTGTCCCCTGGCGCGATGTCCACGAGCAGCAGCACCCGCAACGGATCGTCGGTGTCCACGACCTCGACGCGGACTCGCGCGGACGGATAGCCGTGCGCGAGGTAGTGCGCGCGAACACGCGAGCCGATGCCGGCGAGGAGCGGGGCGGTGAGCTCACCCCCGACCCAGACCCGAGCAGCGCGCAAGGTATCGGCCTCGTCGAGCACGCTTCCGAGCAGCTTGATACTGGCGATCACGCGGCGCGGCAGCACCACGAGACGGAGGCGCGCCCCTTCGCCCAGGGCGCTCACCTCAGCGCGCACGTTCGCGTAGCGACCCGTGTCGATCAGCTCGCGCATGGCGCGGTGCGCGAGGTCCATCGACAACGTCTCGCCCGCACGCACGGAACGCAACCGGACTGGCTTGACCCAGCGTCCCCCTTCACTTTCGACGTCGATGCGCAGCACGCGTCGTCCACTCAACTTGCCGAGGTCCGGGGGTGGATCGAGGCGGGGCACGCTGCCGAGCGCGGCGCCGGAGCCCGGGTCCTGTGCGCGCACGGCGCCCAGGGCGACGAAAAACACGGTGAGCCCGAGCAGCGCGGCATGAAAGCCATGGCGCAACGGACTCGGCAGCATCACGGGCAGTCTGGTCACGGGACGAGAGCCGGACGACCATCGCAGAGTCGCCGCGTTCTGTCGCGCGGATTCGTCGAAAACGGGCGCGCCCGAGCCAGCAAGGTTAAGCTCCGCGCGCGTATGGGTGAAGCGTCCGGCAAGCCGAAAAAAACAGTCAAGTCGCGCCGGCGTTTGCGCTGGGCCATCGCGATTGGCGCCCTGCTCCCCGTGCTGGCGCTCGCTTCGTGGATTGCGGTGCACCGCGTCGAGTGGCTCGGGCCGATGGTGGCCAACACGCTACGAGCGGTGCTCGGAACGGACGCCGTCGCGAAGATCGAGGACACGGTGTACGCCGTCGAAGATCGCTTCAATCGCACGTGGCGCAAGGACGAGCGCCCCAAGGCGTATTGGCAAGTGCCGCCCCAGGCGACGACCTCTGCCTCGCCGCCGCCTGCCGACAGCGACGCCGCGGCCGCCGCGAGCGCACCTGTCGTGCGTCCCAAAGACGTAGGGCCCATGCACAAATCGTGGTCCGCGCCCGGCGACGGCGTCTGGCTTCCGATTCGCGACCCACGCCGGCCGGACGAAGAGCCCTATATGTGGAAGACGCTCTTGCACCCGGATCCGAACCGGTCCTGGTCCGAGCTGTTCGTGGTCGCGATCGACGTGGGACGCACCCGGCTGCACGTGATGGCCGGTCGCAACGAGCCGAAGAGCAAGGAGCCCGAAGCGCAGACGTACCAGCGCATCGGGCACGTCCCGGAGAAACACCACCAGGAGCTGCTCGCGGCGTTCAACGGTGGCTTCATGACCGAGCACGGCTACTACGGCATGAAGGTGGACAACGTCGTGCTGGTCAAACCCAGGGACAACGCCTGCACGATCGCCGCCTACGCCGACGACTCGCTCCGGATCGGCAACTGGAAGAACCTGGCGAGCACCGAAAAAGACATGATCTGGTACCGGCAAGCACCGGCGTGCATGTACGAAAATGGCAAGCTGCATCCCGGCTTGCACGCGGGCTCGTCCGCGCACTGGGGAGCGACACTGGACGGAGAAACCGTGATTCGCCGCTCCGCGATCGGGCTCGGCGCCAAACGCGACACGCTGTTCGTCGTCATCAGCAATCACACGAACGCGCGCGCCATCGCCACGGGCATGTTCCACGCGGGCGCCACCGACGTGGCTCAACTCGACGTGAACTGGTCTTATCCGAAGTTCGTGCTGTTCGAACCGGGCGAGGCGGGGCCCGAGCGCAAAGCCATCGCGCTCGCGCCGGGATTCGAGTTCAGCGAAGACGAGTACATCCGCAAGCGCTCCATCCGCGACTTCTTCTACGTGATGCGCCGCGCCCCGGGCAGAGAAGCGAACCAGAACTAGAGCAGGTGGTAGCCCCCTCTCGCGGAGCTCTCACACACACGCACACGCGCCGAGCCGACTCAGGCGCAGCTGAAAAAACAAAATACTGCTCATTTGTTACTGAGTCGATCTAAAACGGCAGGCGTGCTGGCGGAGCCGCAAACAAACGACCCCCAAACCCGCGTCTCTCCGGCGTTCGTGCCGTGCCTCCGGCTCTTCACCGAGCCGCTCCTCGTGGACGAAGGCACGAGCCTGAAAGCCGAGTATCGGGAGGTCGATCTGCCGGTTTTGGCGCTGTCGTTTGCGTACCCCGGCTTTCGCGTGCGCGCGCCCGTCGGGAGCGACGACGACGACTTCGGCGAGCCCGCGGCCGACACACGTTTCGACGCGGAGCGCGACCACGCCGGCGAGGCGCGTTGCCAGCGCTTGCTCGAGAGCTTCGGGGCGGTCGAGATCGCGTGTCTCAGCGATCACCAGCCGCTCGACGACACCGAGGCGGACTACGTGCTCCACGTAGGCGGCACCATCCATTCGTTCTGCTCTTTCAGCGCCTACGCCGTGCCGCAGCTGAAGAAGCTCGGCTGGCAGGTCTCGGTCGACGAGAAGTATCCGTACCGCGTGCTCGACGGCGACGTGCCCTGGTACGCATGCATCGAGCCGGGAGAAGAGCTCGACGACTGGTTCAGCCTGGAGCTCGGCGTGGAAGTGAGCGGCCAGCGCGTGAACCTGCTCGAGCCGCTCCTCGAGCTGCTCTCGGACGCGCCCGAAGACACGACCCTCGACGCGCTCCTGAACATCCCCGCGCGTTTTCGCGCGCTGCCGGCGGGACAACACGGCTTCATCGCCGTGCCCGTGGAACGGCTGCGCAAGCTCCTGACAATCTTGCTCGAGCTCTACCGCGGAGAGCGCTGTGCACACGGCGGTGTGCTGCATTTCCCGGGTCTGCAAGCCGCGGCGCTCGACAAATTGGACTCGGCTTTTCACGAGAGCGGCGGCGCGGTCGAATGGCACGGCTGCGCCGAGCTCCGCGCGCGCGGGCAGTCGTTCAATCGCAAGCCGGCGGAGCACGACGCGCCGCTCGTGCGCAGCCTGCGCGCGACGCTCCGGCCGTACCAGGAGAGCGGCGTGAACTGGCTGCAGAGCTTGCGGGAGAACGAGGCCGGCGGCGTCCTGGCCGACGACATGGGGCTCGGCAAGACGCTGCAGACCATCGCGCACCTGGTCATGGAGAAGGAAGCGCGGCGCATGGACGCGCCGAGCTTGATCGTGGTGCCGACGAGCCTGGTAGGAAACTGGCAGGTGGAGCTGAAGCGCTTCGCGCCGTGTTTGCGGGTGTGCGTGCTGCACGGGCCTGACCGCAAGAGCCGGTTCGCGGAGCTGTCGCGCTCGGACGTGGTCATCACCACCTATCCGGTGTTGATCCGCGATCTCGAGGCGCTCAAGGAGAAGCGCTTTCACTACCTGATCCTCGACGAAGCCCAGGCCATCAAGAGCCGTCGCAGTCAGGCCAAGCAGGCCGTGATGGCGCTCGAAGCGCGGCATCGCCTGGCGCTGACCGGCACGCCGGTGGAAAACAACCTGGAGGAGCTCTGGTCGATCTTCGACTTCACGCTGCCGGGGCTGCTCGGCAGCGCCGAGGACTTCAAAAAGCGCTTCCGCATCCCCGTCGAACGCGACGCCAGCGAGCGCGCGCTCCTGGCGCTGCGCGATCGCGTGGCGCCGTTCATCATGCGGCGCATGAAGGAGCACGTCGCGCGTGACCTTCCGCCAAAGACCGAGCTGGTGCGGCCCGTCGAGCTCGAGCACGACCAGCGCGATCTGTACGAAAGTATTCGCGTGGCAGGCCACGTCGAGGTGCGGCGCGCGATCCGCAAGAAGGGACTGACCGGCTCGACGATCACGATTCTCGACGCGCTGATGAAGCTCCGCCAGGTGTGCTGCGATCCGCGCCTGGTCAACGTCGACGCGGCGCGCAGCGTGCGCGCTTCGGCCAAGTACGAGCTGCTCATGGAGCTCCTCGAGCAGCAGCTCGCGCAGGGCAGACGCGTGCTCGTGTTCTCGCAGTTCGCGCAGATGCTCGCCTTGATCGCGCAGGGGCTGCACGCCAAACGCCTGCGCTATTCGGTGCTCACCGGCTCCGTCGTCGATCGCGCACGGCCGATTCTCGCCTTTCAAAACGGCGAGGTGGACATTTTCTTGATCAGCTTGAAAGCGGGCGGCACGGGCCTGAACCTCACGCGTGCGGACACGGTCATCCACTACGACCCCTGGTGGAACCCCGCGGCGCAGGCGCAAGCTACGGATCGTGCGTATCGCATCGGTCAAACGGAGCCCGTGTTCGTCTACAAGCTGATCGCAGCCGGCAGCGTCGAAGAGCGCATGCTCAAACTGCAACAGCGCAAGCAGCGTCTGGCGGATGGCATCCTCGGCGGCAGCGCCGGCAAGGGTACGGATCTGTCCCTCGAGGAAGTGGACGATCTGTTCGCGCCGCTCGCAGACCGCGCCTGAGTCATGGGCGATCGCCGCGCGCCCCTGCCGTGTACGCTGTCCGTGCTCGTGCTCGGTTTGACGGCGGCCGCATGCGGTTCGGATGAAGCCACGCATCGACCGCTCCGTCCCGGAGCGGGCTGGCACGAGCTACTCGGCTGGCAGAACATCCCCGCGTTCGACGCGCGCCACTACCAGATGTTTTCCAGCCACGACCACGACGAGCGGTCGCGGTATCCGTTCCTTCCGGCCGGAAACAAGGACTTCAACAACTTCCTGGCCGTGTGCGGCAACCGCCGCACGCTCCCGTATCAGGTCTCGCAGGGGAGCGCTCTCTGCGACGAAGGCATCGCCGGCTATCTGATCGCCGCAGCCGATGGCCCCGGTTACGTCTCGCGCTTGCTGGTCAGCTTGATCACGCTCGACCAGGATTCACTGGTCGCGCAGACCCTCGATCACGAGCGCGTGCGCGTCTACGCCGACGACCTGGTGACACCGGTGTATAGCCTCACATTTGCCGAGCTGAAGCGCGGCCGCAGCGAGCCTTTCGTGGCGCCGCTCGCCGGCTGGACCTCGGGTGCGTTCACGAGCTACGTGCCGATCGAGTACAGCTCGAAGCTCCGAATCTATCTCGACGGTCTGAACCCCCGAAGCGGCTACTACCACCAGATCGAGACGCGATCGGTCGAGCACGACGAGCGACGCAGAGCGACGCTTCCGACGACACAGGCCGAGGCGGTCGGCATCCTGCGAGAGCGCGCCCGCGCTGGCACGGACCTCGAGCAGTGGAGCTCGGTCAACGGCGAAGTGGCGCACTCGGAAGCGGTCACGCTGCTCGATCGCACCGGCGCGGGCACGCTGCGTGCGCTCACGCTGCGGGTGCCGAGCGCGGACAGCGCCCGACTCGGGCAACTCTGGCTTCAGACTTTCTGGGACGGCCGCGCAGAGCCAGCCGTGCGGTTACCGCTCAGCTGGCTGTTCGGCATCCGCGACGCGCTCACCAGCTTCGACACCTTGCCAATGCGGGTGAACGCGGGCAGCGCCTGGATCGAGCTGTCCCTGTATTTGCCGATGCCGTTCGCGCAAAGCGCTCGCCTCCAGCTCGTGAACGAGTCGGGCGCGCTCGTGCGGATAGAGGCGGAGCTCGCGGGGTCGTCGGGTCTGCCCGAGGGCGAGTGGGGGCACTTGCACGCCTCGGCCCAGGGCGGCCGGGAACCGTTCACCGAGCCGTCCGGCTTCGGCGTGCTCGAGCTCACTGGCCGCGGCAAGTACGTGGGCTCCGTGCTCTTCATGAGCGGGCGCAACGACCCGAGCTGGGCGTTTTCGGACGCGTTCAACTTCCTCGAAGGCGACCCCATGCTGACCGTGGATGGGGCAGAGAGCCGCGGAACCGGCACCGAAGAATACTTCGACGGCGGCATCTATTTCCGCGAAGGGCCGTTCAACTCCTGGTTCGCCGGTGCGCCGCACGTGACGGAGCAGGGCGCGACGCAATCGGGCAGCGTGACGCTGCTTCGCTGGAACGTGCTGAGTAATGCCATCGATTTCCGGAGCGACTTCCAGATAGCTTGGGAGTACGGCCTGAAGAATCCCGCGACTCTGTCGGAGTACACCGCGGTCTCCTTCTTCTACCGCGAGTGACGAAGCGCGTTCCCGTCGGTATTGACGTAGCTCGAGCGACTCGTGCGCTTGTCGCATTTGATCCGATTCAAGCGCGTTTTCACATATCCAATCCCGAAAGAAATTCGGCTCGCATGAGCACGCCGGTATCTGCACCAGTCAATGGGACATCGCTTGCGCGTGCCGTGCTGCCGTGACAGTTGATGGTCGGGCTCAGGAATCCGTACTCGTGCAGGAGGTGGTGCCGTGAACATGCGCCGTCACTTGGCTACGTCTATCGCTCCATTCATCGTGCTGAGCGCGGCGCCGGCTTTCGCGCAAGCGCCTTCCTATCTGGAATTCGAAGCAGGTCCGGTGCGGCCGTTGGCGCTCTCTGCCGACAAGACCAAGCTGTACGCCTGCAATATCCCGGATAACCGCCTCGAGATTTTCGACGTGAGCGCGACTGGCATCAGCCATTCGGCGTCGGTGCCCGTGGGCATGTCGCCCGTCGCCGTCGCCCAGCGCACCGCCGGCGAAGTTTGGGTCGTCAATCACCTGTCGGACAGCGTCAGCGTGGTGGACGTCGCGGCGAGCCCGCCGCGCGTCGTGCGCACCCTGCTGGTCGGCGACGAGCCGCGCGACGTCGTGTTCGCCGCCAACGGCAGAGCCTTCGTCACGACGGCGCATCGCGGCGAGCATCGCGCCGATGATTCTATCGCCGCTGTAGCAGGCGCAGGCGAGCCGCAACTCACGACGCCAGGCGTCAACCGCGCCGACGTCTGGGTGTTCGATCCCGCGAGTCTGGGTACGACGCTCGGCGGTACTCCGCTTCGCATCGTGACCTTGTTCGGCGACACGCCCCGCGCCCTCGCCGTGAACGGCAACACCGTTTATGCGGCCATCTTTTACTCCGGCAACCAGACCGCCGCCGTCAACGAGACCGTCGTCTGCGACGGCTTTCAATTGAACGTGGAGTGCGCGGCGCAGCCGGGGGACACCAACGTCTCACCGAACGGCCTGGCGAATGGTCGCATGCCGGGCGGTATGCCGCCGCCATCCAGAAACATCAGCGGCGTGCTGCAACCGGAAGCGGGGCTGATCGTCAAATTCGACAATGCCAGCGGCCAGTGGAAGGACAGCTTCGGCCGCAACTGGAGCAACGGCATCCGCTTTTTCTTGCCGGACAAGGACGTGTTCTCGATCGACGCGACCACGCTGAGCCCCGTGAGCGTGTGGCAACACGTCGGTACGACGCTGTTCAACATGGCCGTCAATCCGGCGAACGGCAAAGTCTACGTGTCCAACACCGACTCGCAGAACCTGACCCGCTTCGAAGGCCCCGGCACCCACGTGCGCAACAGCGTGCCTGGCTATCCCGGGCCGACCACGGTGCAGGGCAATCTGGCGCACACGCGCATCACGGTGCTCGCCCCGAGCGCGAGCGTGACGCCACGCCGTCTGAACACGCACATCAACTACGCCGTAACACCCGCGCCGGCTGGCACGGCTAGCTCCAGCTTGTCGACCCCGCTCGACATGGTGTTCTCCGGAGATGGCTCTCGGGTTTATCTGGCCGCTTACGGCTCGAACAAAATCGGCGTGATCCCCACGGCCGCGCTCGAAAACGGCACGTTCAGCGCGGCCAGCGCTGCGCCTCAATACATCCCCACCCGTCCCGGTCCGGCCGGCCTCGCCTTGGACGAGGCGCGGGGCGTCATGTACGTGCTCACTCGCTTCGACAACAGCGTTTCGCGCATCGACCTCTCGACTCGCGCCGAGACACAGCACGTGCGCATGCCGACGCCCGAGCCGCTGGACGTCTCGCTCGGACGTCCGTTCCTGTACGACGCGGTGGCCACGTCTTCCAACGGCGAAGCCTCGTGCGCGAGCTGCCACATCTTTGGCGACATGGATCACCTGGCGTGGGACCTCGGCAATCCCGACGATCCCGTCACCAGCAACCCGCTGCCAATCCTGCTCACGATCGGTGAGGTATTGGGCAACGACCAGAACGGCGGCGCGTCGATCAGCGAGTTTCACCCCATGAAGGGGCTCATGACGACGCAGACGCTGAAGGGCATGGTGAACCACGGTCACATGCACTGGCGCGGCGACCGTTCGAACGGCGCGCTGGGCCGTGAAACGCGCTCGGCTCCACCCTTCGACTCGCGTCTGTCGTTCATGAACTTCATCGTGGCGACCTCCGGGTTGAACGGTCGGGCGCAGGACATCTCCGAAGCGGACATGGATCGCTTCACGCGCTTCGCGTTGCGCATGACCCTGCCGCCGAACCCGATTCGCCGCCTGGATAACAACCTCCAGGGCGTGCACCGTCAGCTGACGCGGGGCAACCCGCACCTCGGACGCGAGTACTTCTTCGGCCGCGTGGGCACGCCGAGCAACAGCGGCGGGCTGCATCTGGCGGACGGCGTGAGCTTCGGCGGCTTCGGCTTCACCTGCGAAGGCTGTCACACGCTCGAGCCGCAAAACGGGTTCTTCGGCACGGACGGCACGGCGACCTTCGAAGGCCTCGAACAGATCTTCAAGGTGGCGCAGCTGCGCAATTTGTACACGAAGGTCGGCATGTTCGGACACCCGAAGGCGGCGATCCTGACGGCCAACGCCAGCGGTTCGTTCGCGCATCAAGGCGATCAGATTCGCGGCTTCGCCTACGAGCACGAGGGCAGCGTGGACACGGTCTTCACGTTCATGCAGGCCATCCTGTTCGAGGAGGGCGGCTTTCTCAAGAACGAGCCCAACATCGGCTTCGACAACGATCAGCAGCGCCGGGACGTCGAAGCCTTCGTCATGGCGTTCGACAACGACCTGCCGCCCATCGCCGGGCAGCAGATCACTCTAACGCAGAGCAACGCGGCGACCGTCGGCGGGCGCATCGATCTGATGATCGCGCGCGCCGGTGCTGGCTTCTCGTCCAAGCTGCTCGGTAGCGGCGCACGCGAGTGCGATCTGATCGCAAAGACGGTGGTGAACGGAAAACCGCGCGGCTACTTGCGCCGCGCAGACGGCCTGTTCCTGCCGGACGACGGCAGCGCAGCCGTCAGCGACGCGACCGTACGCGCGCTCGCGAACACGGCCGGGCAGAGCGTGACCTACACGTGCGCGCCGTTCGGCTCGGGGCAGCGCATGGGTATCGATCGCGACCTCGACACCGTGCTCGACGGCCGCGACAACTGCCCGGCCGCGGTCAACGGCAACCAGACGGACAGCGACGGCGACGGCATCGGCGACGTCTGCGACGGCACCACGGGAGGCGGACCGGGGTGCACCGGCGGCACCGCGGCGAGCGCGCTCGGCGGTCTGCCCCTGGCGTTCCTCGGCGGCCTGACGGGTCTCGGCGGCCTGGTGTGGCGCCGCCGCCGTCGCGGCTAGTACTGCAACCGGAATTCCATTCCGGGTTGCAGTACGTCAGTAACAAGTTCCTTACCGAGGCTAGACCAGCGCGTGCCGAGGATTTCTGGCACCCTCACCCCGTTGGGGGTGCCGGAAATCCGGAATGCGCATCTGAGCCGAGGTACTAGTGCGTCAGAGATGCCTCGCACCGCGAAGCTCTGTGCGTGTGCAGTGGCCCTGCTCGTCGGCTGTCAGTCGAAGAGCAGGGCTCCGCACGTGAGCGACGCGGGCACGTCACCGGTGACCCCGGCCGTGAGCGCCGTCGCGGCACGACCCAAGCCCGTTTCCGGGCCGCACCGCTCTCGCTACGCCGCGCCGGAAGCTCCGCCCGCACCCGTGCCGGCGCCGCCAGACGTCGCCAAGCCGCCCGACGACGCGAAGCGCACCCGCACTGGGCTCGCCAGCAAAGTGCTGCAGTCCGGGTCGGGGGAGAGCCGTCCGCGGCGCTATGACCGGGTGCGCGTGCGCTACACGGGCTGGAAAAAGGACGGGCAGATGTTCGATAGCCGCGAGGCGCAAGTCGCGGTCAACGAGCTGATCCCCGGCTGGTCCGAGGCCGTGCAAGACATGGTGATCGGCGAGAAGCGCCGCATCTGGGTGCCGTCGAAGCTCGCCTACGGCGACACCCCGCCCCCCAAGCTTCCTGCCGGCGACCTGACGTTCGACGTCGAGCTCCTCGAGCTCACCCCGCGGCTGCAGCCGCCCATGGATCTCAAAGCGCCGCCCAAACAGGCCAAGCGCACGCAGTCGGGGCTCACGTACGTGGTGTTGACGCGCGGAACGGGCACACGCCGTCCGAAACCGGCGGATCGCGTACGCGTCCAGTACAATGGCTGGCGTAACGATGGTCGGCTGTTCGACAGCACCACCGTACGCAAGCAACCGGCCGTGCTCGGGGTCAGCTCCGGTATCGCCGGCTTCCGCGAGGGCGTGCAGTTGATGCGCACGGGAGACAAATTCCTGTTCTGGGTGCCCGCGCATCTCGCCTACGGCAACAAGCCCCAGCACGGCCTCCCCACCGGCATGCTCGTGTTCGAGATCGAGCTGCTCGAAATCCTCGACGCTCGAGGTTGACTTCGGCCAGCGCGCCGATATCGGCAGACCGCCGAGCGTGACGCGGCCCCGGCCGGGCCATTGCCACCAGACCTGCAGCCGGTCACCTACACACAGCCTCGAGCGTCGGCGCTCGCGGACTGCCGGGATAAACTCGCAAAAGCGCTGGCGTTCCCTAAAGACAGCCGCCGGAGGACCCGTTGAGCTGATGCGAGGTTCAGTACCTCCGCCTCCCAGCGTCAGGCCCAGTCCCGGCGCAGGACCTTCGGCGCTATGGTTGTCCATTCGAGCCTCACCGTGACTGCACCGGCACGAGCCCTGTCCTCCGACTACTCGGATGCCCACCGCGGGCACCTCGAGTTGCTCACACGCCTGCGTGACGCGGCAGGACGCGTGATCCAGGGCAAGTCGGAGGCGATCGATCTGCTCTTGGTGGCGATCCTGGCCGGCGGGCACGTGCTCGTCGAGGACGTGCCAGGCGTCGGCAAGACCACCCTGGCCAAGGCGCTCGCGCAGCTGTTCCAGGTGTCGTTCTCTCGTGTCCAGTTCACGCCGGACCTACTGCCGGCGGACATACTGGGTTCACTCGTGCTCGACCCGCGCCACGGCTCGTTCTCGTTTCATCGTGGTCCGATCTTCACGCACGTGCTGCTCGCAGACGAGATCAACCGCGCGTCACCGCGCACGCAATCGGCGCTCCTCGAAGCGATGAGCGAATGTCAGGTGACGGTCGACGGCAAGACGTACCCGCTCGACGCTCCGTTCTTCGTCTTCGCCACGCAGAACCCGCACGAGTTCGCCGGTACCTATCCGCTCCCGGAGGCGCAGCTCGATCGTTTCCTAGTGCGCATCGGCATCGGCTATCCCGCGCCGGACGCGGAGCTCTCGATGCTCTACGCACGCCAGCACGAGGATCCTCTGACGAGCCTCTCGGCCGTCGCGAGCAGCGACGATCTCGGCGCGATGCAGGCCGCGGTGCGCGACGTCGAGGTGAAACCCGCCGTCGCGCGTTATCTGCTCAGCGTGATCACGGCCACACGCGAGCATCAGGAAGTGGCGCTCGGCGCCAGCCCGCGCGGGGCCCTTTCGTTGTTCCGCGCCGCGCAGGCGCACGCCTACCTCGACGGCCGGCGCTACGTGAGTCCCGACGACGTGCAGACTCTCGTCGTCCCCGCGCTCGGGCACCGCATCGCGCTCACGCCAGAAGCACGTTACGGCGGACGCAGCACCGATCTCGTGCTGAAGGAGATCCTGCGCGGCTTGCGTGTCCCGTTGTGAAACTGTCTTCCGCGCTGCTGGGTCGTTTCGCGATCCCGCGCCTGGCGGCCGAAGCACGGCGCCGGCGCGCCGCCAGCGTACCGCGGCGAGTGCGGCTGCTCTCGTGGTTCGTGACGCGCTGGTCCCGCGAAGGGCGGACGTTGCTCGTGACGGCCTTGGCGGCCACGCTGTTTGCAGTCGACGTCGGCCGCACGGAATCGCACGCTTTGGTGCTCGCGACGCTGGCGCTCTTGGTCGCCTCCCTGGTGTTCACGAGGCTGTATCGCTTGACCGACGTGAGGTTCAGCGCGCGCGCGCCACGCCGCGTCAGCGTCGGTGATGCGCTGACCGTCACCCTCTCGCTCGACAACGTTGGGCAGCGCGCGCATCGCGCGGTCCGACTCGAGCCGCCTTCGCTGCCCAGTGACGGCACCTGGGTCGACGCGCTGGCGCGCATCACCGACCTCGCACCCGGCGCGCCCACCGTGAACATGCTGCGCGCCCGTTTCAGCAAGCGCGGCGTCCACACGCTGGGGTCTTTTCGCGCGGCCATGCTCGTCCCGCTGGGGCTCTCGCAAGGTGCGCCGATCCGCACCGAAGCGCTCCGCTTCGTCGTCGTGCCCAAGCCGGCCCGCGTGGTTTCGCTGGTCCTCCCGAAGGGCCCGCGCGAGCAATCCGGCGGCACGGCTTACACGTCGCGTACGGGAGACGCGACGGCCCTGCTCGGCGTGCGTCCGTATCGCCCGGGGGATCCCGTGCGCGATCTGCACGCGCGTTCCTGGGCGCGGCATGGCGCGCCGATCGTGCGCGAGTATCAGCAGGAGACGTTCACGCGGGTGGGCCTGCTCTTGGACACGGAGGCGGCTCCGGGCTCGGCACACCTGGAAGCCGCACTGTCGCTGGCGGCGGGCGTGCTGGCGTGGCTGAGCAAGAGCGACGAGCTCATCGACGTGCTGGCCATCGGCGAGCACGTCGAACGCCTGGCGTCCGCTCATGGTCAAGCGGCGCTCGAGCACGGCCTCGATCTGTTGGCGGCGGTCCAGCCGACCTCGGCCTTCAACCCCGAACGCATCCTGGTCAGCATCGGTCCGCACCTCTCGCGGTTGTCGTCGCTGGTGTTCGTGGCGCTCGCCTGGGATGAGCGCCGCGCCAGCGTCGCCAGCGCTCTTCGCGCGCGCGGGCTGGGCTGTCACGTCGTCGTGGTCGCGGACGAATCCGCGCGCCTGCCAGACGTGCAACGCGTCGCGCGCGACGCCATCCTCAAAGGTGAGGCGCTCTCGCTATGATGCCGCGTCTCGTCACGCTGCTGTCTTTGCTCGTGTGCGTGAGCGCGCTGGGCAGCCGCGCGAATGCCTGGGAGCTCGCGGCAGTGATCGCGCTCGTGGCCACGGCTCTCGCGTTGATCGGACCGCGCTGGGAGCTCGACACGGGACGCCAGCTCGTCACGAGCGCGATGGGCGGCGCAGCCGGCTTCGCCGCTGCCGTCGTGCTGTACGATCCAGAGGGCGCGCAACTCGGGGAGGGCTGGACGCGACTCGCTTCGGCCACGGTGCTGGGCGCTGCGGCGCGCTTTCTCATCGCCGGAGCCGGCAGCCGCGGCACGCTGGTCCTGTTGTTCGTGGCGCTCTTGGCGGTGGGTCAAACGCGCGCTCCGCACTACCCGCTCGCCGTCGGATTGTTTCTGCTCACCGGGCTCTGGTCGCTCCAGGCCGCGCGCACGCGCGACCACGCGATTTCGACTACTCCCCGCAACGTGATCGTGGCCGTCGCGATTCTGACCGTGGCGGTGGGCCTGGGTTTCGGCGCCACCACCAGCATCCGGAACGTGCACGCCTGGCTGGTGAGCCGCGGTCATTCCCGCGCCTTTCAGTGGAAACCACGCGTCGGCTTCTCCGATCGGCTCGATCTGGGCGCGCTCGACGGCCTGCTCGACTCGAGCACGCTCGTGTTCCGCGTGCGCGGTCCGCGCACGGATTACCTGCGAGGCGCCGGGCTCGATCTGTACGAGGCGGGGCGCTGGCTCCGCTCCGACCGCGCCGAGCGCGAGACCATACTGCAGTTCTCGGCCAACGCTGCCATGAACGACGCGGTCGAGATCCAATCTCTCAAGTCCCGCTCCGATCGGCACTTCGTGCCGCTGAAGGCGCGATCCATCGTCACGGCGCCAGCCGAAGTCGTGGTGGACGAGCTCGGAGCCATCAAGCGCAACGACAAGCAGGGACCTGCGGCCGTGCGCTTCGTGCCCGGCGCACGGGAGCGAGCCCGGCCGGCCGATCCAGGTCCCTACGATCTGCAGATCCCACGGCGATTGCGGCCCCAGATCAGCGCACTCGCCGAGGACTGGACCCGGGGCAAAACGTCCGTGCCCGACCAGCTCACGGCCATCGAGCTGCGGATGCTTCGCGACTACCGCTACGCGCGCAAGGTGCAGCGGACGAAGCGCATGGATCCCGTGCTCGACTTTCTCTTGCGGAGCAAACAGGGGCACTGCGAGTACTTCGCGTCCGGCATGGCGCTCGTCGCGCGCGCGGCGGGCATACCAGCGCGCGTCGTCACCGGTTACCGCGTGGCCGAGCAGAGCCCGTTCGGATACTACGTCGTGCGCGAGCGCAATGCGCACTCCTGGGTCGAAGCCTTCGTGCCCGGCCAGGGCTGGACCACCCGCGATCCGACGCCGGGTGAAGCGCTACCTCAGAATCGCGAACACCGTGCGAGCTACGCCGCGTCGCTGCTCGACGGCGTCAGCGTCGCCTACGAAGAGGTCACCGACTGGCTCGCGAGCCTGAGCGTGCGTGAGACAGCCGCCGGCTCGCTCCTGGGATCGCTGATCCTGGCGTGGATCGTGGCGCGTGGTGCGCGGCGCCGGCGTCTGCAGCGTGAGGTCGTCACCGAAGACGCTGCCGCGCTGCCGGTGCTGAGCACGCTGCTCGCCAAGCTCGCGCTCACCGGTCACACGCGCGCCGAGCACGAACCCATCGAACGGCTCGCCGCGCGCGTGCCAGACGCGCGTGCCGCGTCGCTGCTCCGGCGCTACGCGTCGCTGCGCTACGGCGGTCAAGGCAATGCGCGCGCGCTGGCCTCCGACGTGGCCGCCTATCGGCCGCAGGGCCACCGATAGCGAGGGCGGCCCCAGCCGAGTTACGCTAACTTTCGCGGGTGCCCGAGCTGCCCGAAGTCGAAGTGACACGCCGCCGTATCGAGCCCCTGCTCGTCGGCCGCAGCATCGAGCGCGTTCACACGACCAAGCCCAGCTACTTCTTTTTGACACCTCCGGCAGTGCTCAAAAAGAAGCTGGTCGGTCGTAGCGCGCTCGCGCTCGAACGCTGGGGCAAGTATCTGATCGCGCCCTTGGACGACGGGAGCCGGCTGCTCCTGCACTTGGGTATGACCGGTCAGTTGTTCTCGTCCTCGGCGACCAGCCCGCGTCTTTTCTCGGTCAAACACAAGAGCGCGCTCGCGCCCGAGTCACAGACGCAGTTTCGACCGGACGAGCACACCCACCTGCGCCTGTGTTTCACGGACCGGGGACCCGACGTGCTGTTTCGTGACGTGCGCAAGTTCGGCAAGTGCCGCTACCTGCGCCCGGGCCAGCACGACGCGCGCCTCGAAAAGCTCGGACCGGACACGCTGACAGCGACCGGCGACCTGCTCTTCGCGGCCACTCGCAAACGCACCATCCCCATCAAGTCGCTGCTACTCGACCAGAGTGTGCTGGCGGGTGTCGGCAACATTTATGCGGACGAGGCCCTGTATCTCGCCGGTGTCCGACCGACGCGCCGCGCCAATCGGGTCAACCGCGAGGAGTGCGCTCGCATCCTGGCTGGTCTGCAGCAGGTCATGTTGCGCTCCATCGAAACGGGCGGTTCCAGCATCAGCGACTACGTGCAGCCCGACGGCAGCGACGGCGGGTACCAGCACGAACGGCGCGTTTACGCCCGAACCGGCGAAGCTTGCTCGCGCTGTGCGGCAGCCATCCGGCGCATCGTGCTCGGCGCGCGTTCGGCGCATTTTTGCGCCTCCTGCCAGCGCTGACGGGGTAAATAGCGCCCGATATGGATCAGAACGAAGCTAAACGCCTTGCGGCACGCGCGGCCCTCGACCTCTTGCCGAGCGAGGGCATCATCGGGCTCGGGTCGGGCTCGACGGCCAAGCTGTTCATCGACGCGGTAGCCGAACGGGTTCGCGGCGGCGCGCGCCTGGTCGGCGTCGCGACGAGCGAGGCCAGCCGCAGTCAGGCCGAGCAGCTGGGCATTCCGCTATTGGACGACGAAGGGCCGTGGGTAATCGACGTCTGCGTCGATGGTGCGGACGAGGTGAGCGAGGCGCTGGATTTGATCAAGGGCGGTGGCGGCTGCCAGACGCGCGAGAAGATCGTCAATCATGCCGCGCGTATCAACGTCATCATCGTGGACGACAGCAAGCTCAGCGGCCAGCTCGGCGAGCGCTGGCCCGTGCCGGTGGAAGTTCTGGCGTTTGCGCACCGCGCGACCGCACAGGCCCTCGCGCAGTTCGGACGCGTCGCGCAGCGCCAGAAGGAAGGCGCGCCCTGGCGCACGGATTCCGGTAACTACATCTACGACGTGCACTCGGGGCCGATCCAGGACCCCCGAGCGCTGGATGTGGCGCTGCACGGCGTGCCGGGCGTCGTCGAGACCGGCTTGTTCTGCGGCCGCGCCCAGCGCGTCATCGTCGCCGGAACGGACGGAATCCGAGAGCTTGTGCCATCGCCCTGACGCCGGTCTGACTTTTTCGCGGGAGGCCCTGGAGGGAGAACCGCCCTTCGGAATTCGCGAACGGCCACGCTGTTCGGTGTTCTAGTAGCGGGCAGGACAATTGCAGGTAACGCTATAGCCCCGTGTGGAGGAGGCCCTGGATGGCATCGAGTCAGCGCCCTGCTTATGACCTGTATAACACCAGCTACACTCGCAGTGTGAGCTGCCGTAGACACCCACTGCGCTCTGCGAGCGCGCTCTTGACGCTGCTCTGGGCGACGAGCGGCGTCGCCGCGCCGGCGCCAGCGGCGCCTGCTGCGCCACGCGCTCCGGCCCCCCCCACGGCGGAAGCGCAGAGCACCGACACGGGCGCCTCGGACGACGCCAATGGAGCCGATGAGAACCCCAATAGCCCGCTGGTGCGCGCTCGCGACGGCATGGTGCTGCTCGAGCGGAACGGCAAAGTGCTCGGCGCAGGGTCTGTGCTCGCGGGTGACGGTCGCATCCTGACCGCGCTGTCCATCCTCGGGCACGGCAACAACATCGACGCGCGCTTCGCGGACGGCAGCGTCTCGCAGGTGAAGATGGGGCACACCGATCGCGCCTGGGACATCGCGCTGCTCGTGCCCCAAAACGCGCGCTGGAAAAAAGGCCTGCGTGCATCGCGCACCGATCCGGCGAAGGCGGGCACCAACCTGCGTGCGTTCAGCCTAGTCGGGAACAAGGAGTTTGCGCCCGCGCGCACGCTTCTAAAAGGAAAGACCACCCTGGTCGGTGGTGACAGCGAGCTGCTCCAGGACGCGCTCGAGCTCGTGACGCGCTTCAAGAACACGGACCTCGGTACGCCGATCTTGGACGACAAAGGGGACGTGGTCGCCGTCGTCGCGCGCGCGTGTGCCCCCGCGCCGAACCAGCCGTGCACGCGCGTGCCCTACGGCGTGCCCGTGAGCGCCATCAAAGCGTTCTTGAGAACGGTGCCCGCGGCTGCAGTTCCTCCCGCGCCCTGGCTCGGCATCCAAGGCGTCGCCGAAGACGTCGGTGCCGCGCGCGGCGTACGGGTGCTCAGCGTCCATTCGAAGAGCCCTGCCGGGGCCGCTGGGCTCCATGGCGGCGCGGACAAGAACAGCGCCGACACGGTCGTCGCAGTCGACGGCACTCCGGTTCTGACGCCCGAGGCGCTCGGCAAGGCGATCAACGAGCGCGCTGTAGGCGACAGTGTGCAGCTGCTCTTGTTCGGCCGCGGCAAGTTCCGACAGGTCACCCTGCAGCTGCGGGCGGCTCCGGAGGGCGGGCTCTCGGCGAAAAGCAAAATCTCGCCCCCGCCGAAAGCGCCTGCGGCAAAGCCCAAACCGCGCCCGGCACAGGGCCCGTCCTCGCCCGGCTACTGAGCGCTCAGGACCTGGACGGGCGCTGGCGCGGGCCGGGCCGAAAGGCCGGGCGAGCCGTTCGCAAAAATCCGGCATTGACGCCGGGAATTGCTGCTAGGATGATTGTGGTCTGCCTTGAATCTCGCGACACAAACGCGCGAAGGACCTTCTGTGACCCGGCCACTTCGCATTGAAGTCGCAGGCCAGACTGACGTCGGCCGCAAGCGCTCCCATAACGAGGACAACTTCGCGATATTTGCGGAGTACGGGCTCTACGTCGTCGCCGACGGCATGGGCGGTCACGCTTCCGGAGAGATCGCCTCCAAGATGGCGGTCGACACCCTCCAGGAGTTTTTCGCCTCCACCGCCGACGATCCGGAGCGGACGTGGCCCTACAAGATGGACCGTAGCAAGGGCTACGAAGAGAACCGTCTGATCACGGGCATCAAGCTCTGCAATCTGCGCATCTACGAAGCCGCGCAGCGCAACGCACGCCAGCGCGGCATGGGCACGACGCTGGTCGCGCTGTTCGCCGTCGAGGACGGCATTTACGTCGCGCACGTCGGCGACAGCCGCGTCTACCGCATCCGCGACGCCAAGATCGAGCAGCTCACCGAGGATCACTCGCTGCTCAACGACTACAAGAAGATGAAGCGCCTCACCGAGGAAGAGATCGCGAACTTCCCGCACAAGAACGTGATCGTGCGCGCGCTCGGCATGAAGGACACGGTGAAGGTCGACACGCGCTTCGAGGCGCCGCGCGCCGGCGACGCGATGCTACTGTGCAGCGACGGTCTGTCCGGTCCGGTGTCGGACGAGCAGATCCTGCAAATCGTACATTCGACGCCGGACCTGCCGAGCGCCACGAATCGGCTGATCGAGCTCGCCAACGAAAACGGCGGACCCGACAACGTGACGTGCGTGTTGGCTCGCTGGATCGAGTAGTAGCGACCAGCGCTCGACGCTCACCGCTGAGAGGGGCTCGGCGATATGATCTGCACCGGCGCTGGCTCAGCGCTCACCGGAATGGGCTCGCCGGCGGTCGGGCTCAGCACCGCGTAGATGACGAAGAGCACGGCCAGCATGAGCGCCGACGTCAGCAGATACGTGTACACGGGCGGGTGCTCGGCGGTGCTCCACAAGTCGTCGTAGAACTTGCCGTGGCTGCGCTCGCGGAGCTTCTGTTGAACGCCGCGTAGCACGTCGGGTGTCGCAGGGTCATCACTGCCGAGAGCGCCGCGCAAGAGCCCGCGCAGCTCGGGGTCGCTCATGCGCTCGGCTTCCGGTGGCTCCAGGGGGTTTCCGTCCGAATCGTCCGCTTTGCTCATCGGATCTTCTCCCCGAGCGCCCGCTCGACTTTGCTCTTGAGCAGCGCACGTGCGCGAAAGATACGGCTTTTTACGGTTCCGTCAGCCAGTCCGGTAATCTCGGCGATCTCCTCGTAGCTGAGCTCTTCCACGTCGCGCAGGATCAACACCTCGCGAAACTCGGGCTCGAGCTCGGCGATCGAGCGTTGCACGATGCGTTCGATCTGAAAGCCTTCGACGGCGTGGTCCGGGCGCGAGACGGCCGCGAAGGTAGCGGCGCGCACCTCCGTCGCGGGCAGGCGTTCTGCCGCCGGGTCGAAGTCGTCCTGCTTGTCATCGTGACGGCGCACCCAGTACTTCGCGCGGTTCTTACAGACGTTGACGGCGATTCGATAAATCCAGGTGCTGAGCTTGGATTCGCCGCGGAACGTGGCGATCGCCTTGAAGACTTGCACGAACACTTCCTGCGCCATGTCTTCGGCTTCGTCGCGGCGGCCCAGCATACGGAACACCAGCATGTAGACGCGCCGCTCATAAGTCTGGACGAGCTCGTTGAAGGCGCGCTCGTCGCGGGCGACGAGGCGCTCGATGAACCGCCGTTCACTGCTCTCGTCGCGATCGGCCACTTGCTCGGTTCCGGCGCAAGGATTCGAACCTTGATTCAGGGATTCAAAGTCCCTTGTCCTGCCTTTAGACGACGCCGGAAAGAGGCGGCGAGCTTATGTCCCCGCGACGCGCTTGGAAATCGAATTTCCGAGGCTCTAGCGCGTTTGCTCGGTGTGGGTATGCACGTAGTCGACCACGAATTTCACGGCGTCCGGCGAGGTCTCCGGCAGAATCCCGTGACCAACGTTGAAAATGTGTCCGGGCCGTCCGGCGACCTGCTCGAGGATTTCGTCGATGCGTCGTTCGAGCAGCGGTCGCGGCGCGCTGAGCAGCAGCGGCTCGAGGTTGCCCTGAACCGCGACGTCGTAGCCGACGCGTTTCCACGCCTCGGCGAGCGGCATGCGCCAGTCCACGCCCATCACGGTTCCGCCCGCGGCTCGCTGCAGCTCGAGCAGCGTGGCCGTGCCCGTGCCGAAGTGGATGACCGGCACGTCGCAATTCTCGAGGTCGTGGAGGATGTGGGCAACGTGCGGCTGCACGAACTCGCGGTAGTCGGAGGGCGAGAGCGCACCCACCCACGAGTCGAAGAGCTGCACGGCCTGTGCGCCCGCCTCGATCTGTGCGCGCAGGTAGCGACGCACGACCTCGGACAGCTTGTACATGAGGGCTTTCCAGACCTCGGGCTCGTTGTACATGAGGCGCTTGGTGAGCGCGTACCCCGAGCTCTTGCCGCCTTCCACGAGGTAGCTCGCGAGCGTGAACGGCGCGCCGGCGAAGCCGATCAGCGGCGTCTTGCCGTCGAGCTCCTTTCGCACCATGCGGATCGCTGAGAGGACGTAGCCGAGCCCCTCTTCGGCGGACACGATGCGCAGGCGTTCGACGGCTTTCGCGTCCCGCACGGGTTCGTAGATGTGCGGTCCCTCACCGGCCTGAAACTCGAACGGCGCGCCCATCGGCTCGAGCGGCAGCAAGATGTCCGCGAACAGGATCGCCGCATCGACACCTAACGCCTTCACCGGCTGCAGTGTTACTTCGGTGGCCAGCTCCGGCTGCTTACAGATCTCGAGCAGCGAGTACTTCTTCCGGATGGCCCGGTACTCCGGCATGTAGCGGCCGGCCTGGCGCATGAACCAAACCGGTGTGCGATCGACGTACTCTTGCCGGCAAGCGCGCAGAAAACGATCCCACATGCGCGTCAGTTCTTCAGCTGGGCCGCAGCGGGGGTCAGGTCGGTGTGCGGCGCGGCTTCGCCCTTGGCCTTGCGTTCCTTCATCTCGTACTTCGAGGGGCACTTGGCCATGATGTGATTGGCTTCGAAGTGACCCGCAGGGCTCAGCTTGCCCTCTGCGGTGACGGCCACGTCCATCCCCGGCATGTCCCGAAACGTGTCCGGGACGACGCACTGCGCATAGTGAACGGGCAGCTCCGCGCCATTTTTCGTGATGCGAAAGCGGTACTCGCACGGCTGGTCGCGGCGCGTCAGCGTGCCCTTCACGAGCATGCCCTCGACGCGCACGTTACGCGCCGCCAAGCGATCGCGCTCCTTGATCAGCTCGTCGACTCCCTTGGAGTAAATGGCCGCATCCTCGAAGCCCGTCATCACCAGAGTCAGGATGCCGACGGCCATGACGAGCAACGCGATGAGCAGACCGAGGCTGCGCTTGGGGCGCTGCGCGATCGGCTCCGGGTCGGCGGCGGCAAAGTTTGCCTGAGCCTCCGGCTCTTCGCCCTCTCTGACCGCTTCCGCCAGCTCTTCGTCGATACGACTCATCGGAAAATGAGCGTAGCCCCCTCTCCGCTCCTTGGCCAGGCGCCGCGCTGTTCGGCCGCCCCCTTAGACCTTGAAACGACGTCTCTCGCCGAATTTTCCGCCCAGCCAAGCGGCACCGGCTGCGGACACCCCGAGCACGACGGCGCTGCTTGCGAAGGCCAGCGCAGTCCCGAGGGCTCCCCCCAGAACGGCCACGACTACCGCGGCCGCCGCGGCGAGCCCTCCCGCATACGCCGCGTGCCGGCGCCCTGCCGCGCCGCCGAACCGGCCGACCAACGCACCCGCGGCAGCGCAGGCCAGCATCCAGGGAATCAGCACCGGCGCGAGCGCTGACAACGCCAAGGCGATCTTCTGTCCCGGACTGGCCTCCGCGACGCGCGCGGCGAGCTCTGCCGCGCCCTCGGGCAGCACCTCCGCGAGCAGGCGCGCGCGCAGCCACAAGCTGACCGTCAGCAGTGGAATCCAGATCGAGATCGCCAGCAGCGCACCGATGGCCACCCACTGCCACGGCGGACGCTGGGGTGCGTCGTCATCCGCATTGTTCTGTAGAACCGGCAGGCGTCGCATCGTTCCGGGCTCACCGCGCTCGCGCTCGCACAAACTGCTGCACGGGCTTCAGTGTAAGGACTATCGTAAGGCTCCTTGCAGCGCCCAAGCAGCTCACGTCGGCTGAAGTGCGTCACCTCCCGAGTCGCGGCGGGCGGTTTTGTCGCAGCGCTGCTGTTCTCTCTCCCTGCTGCTGCGCAGGCGCCGGCGCCGCAGGCCCCCGGAGGAGCTGGGGACGTGCAGTGGGAGGAGGCGCCGGAGCCTCCTCCTTCGCCACCTGCCGAACCGCCTCCTAAAGCCCCGCCACCTCGCGCAGCGGCGATCGCGCCGCCCCCGATCAGGACCCCCGCGCCGATCCGGCTTCCGGTCGGGCCGACGCGCACCTCGGTCGAGCTCGTACCGGAGTTGGCCCTGGCGTGGGCGCATTGCCAGGACGGAGACGTGTCCGACTACCGTTGCGCGGGAGTGCGGGGCGGCGCCGAGCTCGGGTTCAGCACATTTTGGCGAGTGACCCCGAATCTGGCTTGGGGCGGCGGTTTCCAGGTCGCCTTCTTCCGGAACGATCCCCCGAGCCGTGCCGGCACCTCGGACGCAGAAGCCCTCGCTGTTTTTCTCGGGTTGATGGGGCGCGCTTACTTCCTCAACCACAGCGCGTTCGATCCGTACGTCCAGCTCGGCATCGGCGGCGGCGCGCTCGGCACGGCCAGCGAAGGCGCTCCGGGTCTACCGGATACGGAACGCTATGAAGAGACCGGCGCAGGGCCGGCGGTGCAGGTCGGCCTGGGCGCAGACTTCTTCCTCGCGTCGCGCTTGAAACTGGGCCCGTCGCTCACCTACACGCAGGTGTTCGTGGACAAGATAAGGCGCTGCCGCAAGGGTGAGTCCGGGGACTGCGACGACGTATCCAAGAGCGAACACGGCCACATGAATTCGTTTTTGACGCTGGGCGTGCGGCTGTCCATCCTGCTCGGCAGCGATCTGTAGCGGCCGGAAGCAGCGATGACCGACGAGCTCGAGCCATTCTTTTTGGATCGTCAGCTGCACGACGCTTGTCGTGCCTGGCGTCGCTGGCGGCGCGAGCTCCGCCAGGGCAGCGGCTACGACGACGATCCGCTGCAGGCGCACCGCAGCGTCAGCTCGCGGACCACGTTTCAGGCGATGACCGATCTCGGTGACCGCGATCCGCTCGCGCCGTATTTGCGGCGCTGGGTGTATCGCCTGGCAGAGCAGCGCATCAACGCGCAGGCGATCGCGAGCGTCGAAGCGGCGCGGCGGCTCCAGACGTACGTCATCGATGAACCCGATCACGCGCAGCTCTCGCTCGCCGCGATCTGGGCGCAGGCGCTGCGTGATGAAGCGCGCCGCCGCGCGTGGCTCGAGAGTTACCTCGCGAACAGCCAGTCGCTGAGCGCACGCATCGGCCTTTTGTGGGAGCGCCGCGCGGAAATCGCCCGACGCATGGGCGCGGTCGACCTGAACGCGATCGAGCTGTGCCAGCCGGAGCTCACTGACGTCGCGCGCGCGCTGCTCGAACGGACCGACGACATGGCCGAGGCGTTTCGCGGCCGCGAGCTCGCCGACCATCTGACGCTCGCGCTGGGGCACGACCTCGACGAAGGCTGGCCCGCTCGCTTGACTCTGCGCAGCTTGGTGGAGCTGTTCTCGGAGACGAGTTTGTTTCAGGGACTGTCGCTCGACACCGGCCCATTTCCGTCCGCGCTGGCCGGCTCGAGCTTCCTGCGCGGCCTGCTTCGGCTCGGAGCGTCCTGGGTGCGAGCGACGGCGCCGCAGCATCAGCCCTTCGCCGTCGCCCACGATCCCTATGCGCTCCCGGAACGTCGCATGGGCGCGCTGTTCGTCGCGGCGGCGTGCTCACCCGCGTTCATGCGGCGGGTGTGCGGCATCTCCGGGACACGCTTGCGTGCTCGGACGCGCGCGGCCGGGCGCGTGGTTTTGTTGCACGCGCGCACGCTGGCGCTGCGAGTCGTCCTCCGCAGTGCAGCCCTGGAAGGTCGGAAGGCGTTCGCGCGCGCGTTCGAAGCAGACGCGGAGCGGGCGTTCGGCCTCGGCCTGCCGGGCGTTGCCGCCGGTAGCTTGTTCCGTATGCGCATCGACGACGGCGCGAGCTTCGCTTCCGTGCTGCTCGCGGCCAAGCAGCATAGCGAATGGACCGACGAGCACGACGAAGACTGGTTTCGCAATCCCCGCGCCGTGGATCGCCTGCGCTCGGAGGCCGAGCTCTCGCCGGAGATCACTTGCAGCAAAGCCGACCTGCAGGCTGGCACGGCGGCGCTGCGGAGCGCGTTGCTCGACGCGCTCGGTTGAGCTTCAGAATGTGTCGCCGCTGTCGGGAGTCAGGCCGGTGGACTCGAGATGGTACTTGAAGCCGAGGATGATCGCCGTCGCCTGCGCCTCGTCGGGCGCGAGCACACGGCGCACCGCGACCTCGGCGGCAAAGGTATTGTCCACGTAGCCCGCGCCGAGACTCAGCGCGTGGCTCTTCACGCCCTGGTCGTAACGATAGCCGCCGCGGATCGGAAAACGGTCCGCGAGCAGGATTTCCAGGCCGCCCATGGCGCGCAGCGTCGCCTCGTCCCAGGTCGTGAAGTCGCTGAGCACGTCGGCCTCGACGGTGAAGTCCTCCGTGCCGTAGCCGATGCCGCCGCCGACGCTGGTCGGCTGAAACCCGTTGTTCGGATTGTTCAGGTTCGCGCCCACCACCGAGATCGCGAACTCCGGCGCGGGTTTCACGGTGATCCCGGCGTCGAACGCGAAGCCCTTGACGATCTGCTCGTCTTTCAGACCGCCCGAAGCCGCGCTGGGCGGCATCGACCCGAGGCCGTCCCAATAGCCGTCCTGCTTCAGCCACAAGTGACGTCCGCCGAGGCCCACCAGGAACTCCTCGGCGAAGGGAAACGCGAGCGCGAACCGCAGGTCCGTCGACTGACGCTCGACCCCGTCGGGGTCCTGCAAGTTCCAGGTGCCCCCCAAACCGCCCGCAATGCGCGACTTCGAGACGATGGAATCGACGATGCCCACGCCGTAGCTCTGACGGCGCGCCTCCGGCCAAATCTGCGCGTTCACACCCAGGTGATACACGCGCGTGGCGGCCATGTTGGCCGGGTTCAGAAACAGCCCCTCTAGCGAGTTCGACATGGCGCGCATCGCGCCACCCATGGCTGCAATGCGCGGCGTCTCGATCTCGCCGTAGTTGAAGCCTATCTCGGGTGCGAGCTCACTCGCGTCTGCGAGCGCCGATGGCGCGAAGGTGAACGCGACGCTCGCGGCGAGCGCCGCCACCGACAGCGCTGGAAAGCGAGCAAACTGAAATTGAAACGCCTGACCCATGACACCGAACGCGAAAGCGGCGCATGCGACCGCTCGAGCGCGTAGTGCTAGCGTCGCCAGCGCGCACGGGGCAACAATTCCGTGCTCGTCGAACGCTTTCGTCTATGTATTTTTTACGACATTTTTTCCCGTCGCCTCTTGACGACAGAAACCACGGAAGTTGCCGCGCGATAAAATCGGGCGTCTCTAGGCAGTCGCGGATTGTTCGCGTTCTTGGGCGATTTCGCGAGTTGTCGGTGACGAGGCGCGCACGGTAGAGCGAACGCGCGGCCATCGCTTCGGGACAAGTTTTTGAATTTCCGGAGGGATCGCCGCACTGCAAAATCGAGTATTGAAGTTTTCGCCGAAGCGGTGCTAGCTGCCAACTTGTCGCTCGGCACGACCCGGTGCGCGCTCTCGCCACTTGGGCCGACCGGGCGACGTGGTTGGTGGTGAGGGGCCGTCGACCTGCTTCCCAATTTCGGTTTCATGAAGTCAGGGCAACACTGTCTCGCAGCTCTGGGATACAGATCACCCGGGGGCGTTCGCCCGCGGCGTGAAGTCGAACTGACCGTCTGAAACGCTCTACGTGTCCACAGTTCTGTGGACAAGTTGGGGGATATTTTTCCTCGTGGTAACCGAAACTGCGTTCCTCTCTCCGATGCCCGAGTCTTCACGAGCTCAGGACTATTTTCAAAAGGCCGCGGAGTTGACCCGACTTCGCTCGCCCGCGTCGTTTGAGCAGTGGTTCTCGAGCGTGCAATTCGACAGCTTGTCGGACGGCGTGCTCGCGCTCGCCGCTCGCGACGAGTTCGTGCGTGACTGGGTCAAAGCGCATTTTCTGCCCGAGCTGATTGCCAATCTCGAACAGCTTCTGATCGATGACGTCCCTCACGGCATACGCGTAGAGTGGCGCATTTCGCCGCGGGTGGATCACCCCGTGTGCGAAGCCCGGTTGCAGCCGCCCGCACGCGCCAAGTCTTTGCCAATGAGCGGCGAATCGCGCAGGAGCGACTTGCCCCCACCTCCACGGAGCAGCGACCGGCCGAGCGGCATCCGGCTGCCGGAGCGAGTCGGCTCGTATTCGCGAGCTGCGCTGACCGCGATACTCAATCCAAAGCACACATTCCCGAATTTCGTGGTCGGCTCTTCGAACGAGCTGGCGTACGCGGCGTCCTTCGCCTCCGCTGGGGGCGGCGGCCGCCGTTACAACCCGCTGTTCATCGCGGGCGGCACCGGTCTCGGCAAGACGCACTTGATGCACGCCATCGCGCACAAGGTCCTCGCCGAGCGCCCGCAGGCGCGCGTCGTGTACGTCTCCGCCGAGCACTTCACGAACGAGTTCATCGAAGCGCTGCAGCATCACAAGATGGACGAGTTCCGTGCGCGCTACCGTACGGAGTGCGACCTGCTCTTAGTGGACGACATTCAGTTTCTGGCCGGCCGCGAACAGACGCAGGAAGAGTTCTTTCACACGTTCAACGCTCTGCACGACGTCGACAAGCCCATCGTCGTCACGAGCGACAAGTATCCGCAGCAGCTCCAGCGCATGCCGGATCGTTTGGTGTCGCGCTTCACGTCCGGTCTGGTCGCGGACGTGCAGGTGCCGCAGCTCGAGACGCGCGTCGCCATCGTGCGCAAGAAAGCTCAGATCGAAGGCATCCCGCTCAGCGACGAGATAGCAGTGCTACTCGCCCAGAGCATCCAGAGCAATGTGCGCGAGCTGGAAGGCGCGCTGATCCGTCTGGCAGCGAAGTCCTCCCTCACCGGTCGTCCCATCGACGAGGAGTTCACGAGGAGCGAGATCGCCCTGGTCGCCCCGCGCCGGGCCGACCTGATGAGCGTCGAGGACATCCAGCGCGCCGTCTGCAATCACTTTCGGCTCTCGAACTCGGAGCTCCTCAGCAAAGATCGTCACAAGAGCGTCGCGTTCGCGCGCCAGGTGGCGATGTACCTGTGCCGGCAGCGCCTGAAGTGCAGCTTCCCCGAGCTCGGACGCGCTTTCGGAAATCGGGATCACACGACCGTGATGAGCGCGGTGCGGCGGGTCGAGCAGCTTCGCCAGAAAGACCCGCAAGTGAACGCGCACCTGGAAGCGATCGAGCAGCGGCTCGCCTCCAGCGATGAGCGTTGAGTCCACCCTCGGGGCGTGAGCCGACCGAGCGCTCTCGCTGCAAATAGCTTGAATCCCTCGGAATGTAGCCGAGCTCGCGCGTTTGCTCGCGTGCACCTACACGGCGGAAATATGACAGAACTGGAATCCTGCCGTATATTTGGGTAATGACCAACCTTCGGCAGATCCATCGTTACATGACGGATCACCAGCGCGTGCTGCTCGAGGACGGCCGTACCGGGAAGATCGTACGCGTGGATACGGAATTTCCGAACGGCGAGACGACCGTGTCCGTGTGGACGGAAACACTCAAGGGACCGGCTGTCGCCAAGGTCGCGCTCGATCGCGTGGTCGGCCCGGTGCCGGCGACCTCGTCAGCCGCCTGAACGTCAACTTTCTTCCGGCAAGCTAGCAGGGGGCTGTGCTGCGCGTCCTCCATCGTCGCCCAGAGCGAGGTGCTCGGCGACGCGCAGAAACTGGGCTTCGGCATCGGCGCCGCGCACGGCACGGTAAGCGCGCAGAGCGCGTCGTTGCAGTGCGTGCTTCATGTCGATGGTGAGACCGCTCACGAGCAGCTCGGCCAGGAGCGGCGATCGAAAATTGACGGTGACCGGACCTTCGCGCGCGAGAAGCTCGCGTCGAGTCAGCTCCTCGGCCAAGGCGTTGACCTCGCCGAGCGGCAACCCGAGGAACGCAGCGCAGAGCGCGATGTCCGCGGAACCGCCCAGCGTTGCGACGGCCACGAGCAGGCGCTGTTCCTGCTGCGGGAGACGCTGCAGACGCCCGGCGAGCAGCGCGCGCAAGGTGCGCGGCACGCCGATGATCCCTTCCAGATTCACGAGCTCGAGCCTGCCTTCGCGTAGGACGAGCGCGCCGGACTCGAAGGCTTGATGCAATAGCTCCTCGATGAACAACGGGTGGCCCGACGCGCGCGTCTGCAGGGCCGCACTCAACGCTTCGGGGACCTCGAGCGTGCCGAGACGACGCGAAACCAGCTTCAGCGCGTCCTCGGCGACCAGGTTCGAGACGTCGATTCGCACGTACCCGGGTAGCGCGTGGCCCTGGACCGTATCGAGGGACCGTCCGGCGAACACGAGCATCGCGCGCGTGCTCGCGAGCTTGCTGCACGCAGACGCGAGCAGCGAGGCGCTGTCGGCATCCAGCTCCTGCGCGTCGTCCCACGCGAACAGGTGCAGTCGATCTTCAGCGAGGCTGTGAAACATTCGCACGATCGCGCCGAGCAAGACGTCGCGGCGACGCCCGGCCGTCCCGGGTGATACCTGCAGAGCAGCGAACACCTCCACGAGCTCGTCGTCGGTGAGCCCGAGCGCGCGCAGGCGCGGCTGCTGCAGGCGTATCTGTTCGAGCGCGTCGCCTTCGTGCACGCCACACAGCACGCGCAACATGGCCGCCACGGCGCTGTACGGGTTCTGCTGGCCGCGCGGAGGACACGCGGCCATATAGAAGCCCACGTTGAACGCGCGCTGCGCCATGCGTGCGCGCGTCTCCACCAAGAGGCGCGTTTTACCGACGCCAGCGGGTCCGAGCAGCCCCAGGGTCGTGAGCTTGCCCGTCGAGGCGCGCGCCAGGAGCTCACCGATGCGCGACAGCTCGCTCTTGCGCGCCACGAACGGCCCGAAGACCTCCTCGAGCTCCCGCGGTTCTCCGACGAGAAATCCCGGCACGGCGTGCGCCGGCAATGGCTCGAGCGCGAAGAGTCCGCGCAGGTTCGCGCGCGCCCGCTCGCTTACCGCCAGCCGCTGCGGCGCGGCGCGCGCGAGACGGCGGGCCGTCTCCAGACAGTCCGCGTTGCCAGTGCCTTGCTCGAGCTCGAGCTCACCCGCAGCGCCCAGCGCGAGCGCGCCAGCGTCGATGCCGAGCGCGGTTTGGCCGCCGGGCTCGTGCGCCAAGCTGCGGAGCAGGACGAGCCCGCAACGCACGGCGTTCTCGGTGTCCCGACCGTCGGCGCGCGTGAGCCCGAACACGGCCACGAGCTCGGTCGCCGCGGTCGCGATCAGGTGACCGCCATAGCGCCGCAAAATTTCGCGCGCGCGCTCGCGCACGTCGCTCGGCAGGGTGTCGCTGCCCGAGCCGCACAACACGAGCAGCGATCCTTCGCGCACTCCGTCCGGACTCGGCCAATAGTCGGCCGAGGGCAGCGGGCTTTCGTCGATATCGCTCGCGGAGACGGGTGATGGGGGCGGCGTCGGGTCGGGCACCCGTGCTGGAGGCGGAACACGAAAGCCGGTGGCCGCCGGCTCTTCCTCCAGCGGCGGCAGCGAATCCCCGAGTCGCACCTGCGAAAACGCGGCCGACGAAGCAGCGCGCGCCTGCTCACGGGCGTCGGGCTCGACGATCGCGCGGTACTGCGTCAGGAGCTCGGCGAGCTCGGGGCCGTCGCACAGTCCAAGGCCGCCGTAAGCGCAGGCCAAGAGCTCCTCGTGCAGCTCGGCAGCGCTCGGGAAACCCTGCGCGGGCGTGAGCGCGCGCAGAGCGACGCGGCGCAATGCGTCCGGAAGCTCGCCGGTGCGGCCGAGCGCGAGCACGCGCTCGAGTAGCACGCCTACCGCGCGCAGATCGGCCACGACAGCCGCGGTGTGGGCGCCTGCGGGGCCGAGCAGCGGGCCCTCGTCGGCGTCGTCGAGCGCGCGGGCGACGCAGAAGTCCGACACCTTCACTTCGCCGTCCCAGCTGACGAGCAGATTGTGCGGCGTCAGATTACCGTGCACGGCGCCCAAGGGCTGCATGCGCTCGTCACGCCGGCGGTGCGCGTGGTCGAGCGCTTTGGCTGCCTCGGTGACCAGATACACGCACGCGGCGGCGGGCAGTGGTCTCCCCGACGCCACGATGGCCTCGAGCAGCCAGCTCAGATCCACGCCCGCGACGTACTCGGTCGCCATGAAGTAGCTCACGCCGTCGGCGTTCTCCACGCGCCCGAGGTCGAACACCTGCACCACGTTCGCGTGGCTGAGCCTCACCGCAAGCTTGGCCTCGCGGACGAACGCCGCCAGCTGCCGCGGACTCTGCGCGACCTCGCCGTGGACGCGCTTGATGACGAGCAGCTTCTCGAAGCCTTCGACGCCGAAGCTCTTGGCCTCCCACGCTTCGGTGAGCCTGCCGGCACCGATCCGACGGAAGAGCCGGTAGCGTCCGTAGCTGAGCGCGGGCAGAGTGTTCGGCGGGGTCATGACAGCCGGCTCTCGGCCGGAAAGTTCAGCCTTCGCTCGGGCCGTACATCGCTTCGGCGATTTCGAACGTGGCGTTCTCCAAGCGCGAATACGCCTCACGGATCGTCGTGAGGTCGGAGGCCGCGCTGAGCGAGTGTTGCAGCGCCTGGATGTCGGAACGCACGGCGGCGACCTTTTCGGGCGCGAGCAGGTCCACGTAGCCTTCGAGAGCCTGCTGCGTCGTGTAGATCAAGGTATCTGCTTGATTTTTCAGCTCCGCGAGCTCGCGCCGCAAGCTGTCCGTTTCCTTGAACTTCTCGCCTTCGGTGACGAGCCGATTGATTTCATCCTGAGTCAGGCCGCTCGTCGGCGTGATGCTGATGGCTTGCGTGCGCCCGGTGCCGAGATCTTTCGCTTCGACGGACAGGATGCCGTTGGCGTCGATGCGAAACGTCACCTGAACCTTGGGCACGCCGCGCGGAGCCGGCGGAATGCCGGTGAGCTCGAAGCGCGCCAGACTGCGGTTATCCTGCGCCATTTCGCGTTCACCTTGCAGTACGTGAATCGGCACGAAGGGCTGATTGTCGACGCTGGTGGTGAAGATCTCGCTCTTTTCCGTGGGGACGGTGGTGTTGCGCGGGATCAGCTTGGTGAACACCCCGCCGCCGGTCTCCACGCCGATCGCGAGCGGCGTCACGTCGAGCAGCAGCACCTCGTCGATTTCACCGCCCAGCGCCGCGCCTTGAATCGCCGCGCCCACGGCCACCACCTCGTCGGGATTGACGCCCTTGTGCGGGTCCCTGCCGAAGAGCTCCTTCACCGCGCGCTGCACGGCGGGCATGCGCGTCATGCCGCCCACCAGCACGACCTGATCGATCTGCTTTGGCGTCAATTTCGCGTCCGAAAGCACCGCCTTGCACGAAGTCACCGTGCGTTCGACCAGATCGCGCGTGAGGATCTCGAGCTCACTGCGCTTCATGCTGCGTTCGAGGTGCAGCGGGCCCGATGCGCTGGAAGTGATGAACGGGATGTTGATCTCGGTCTCCAGCGACGAGGAAAGCTCGTGCTTGGCACGTTCCGCGGCCTCGCGCAGCCGCTGCAGCGCCATGCGGTCCTTACGCAGGTCGACGGCGTGTGCCTTCTGAAATTCGCTGGCCAGCAGATCTATGATGCGCACGTCGAAGTCTTCGCCACCCAGGTGCGTGTCGCCGCCCGTGGCCTTGACGTTGAACACACCGCTTGCGATTTCGAGTATCGAGATGTCGAAGGTGCCGCCGCCCAGGTCGTATACCGCGATGCGCTCGGTCTGCGTCTTGTCGAGCCCGTAGGCGAGCGCAGCTGCCGTCGGCTCGTTCAAGATGCGCTTCACTTCGAGCCCGGCGATGCGACCCGCGTCCTTGGTCGCCTGGCGCTGTGCGTCGTCGAAGTAGGCCGGTACGGTGATGATCGCGTCGGTGACCGGTTCGCCCAGGTACGTTTGAGCGATCTCCTTCATGGTCGCGAGCACCATGCTGGAAATTTCTGGAGGCGAAATCGTTCGACCCCGCACGTCAATCCAAGCGTCGCCGTTGTCGTGCTTTACGATGCGATACGACACCGAGTCCCGCTGCTTGGCGACATCGGGCGTCTCGTATTGCTGACCCATCAAGCGCTTGACCGCATGCACGGTGTTCTCGGGGTTCGTGGTCGCCTGACGTTTGGCGATTTGACCCACGAGCCGCTCACCGGAGGCCGAGAAGCCGACCACCGAAGGCGTGGTGCGCGCTCCTTCGGCATTGGGGATCACCTTCACGTCGGATTCACCCGTCGCGCTCGTCCCCTCCAGCACCGCGACGCATGAGTTCGTCGTCCCCAGATCGATGCCGATGATCTTGCCCATGCTAGACGAGAAGCTTACTCCGCTGGCGGCGCGAGCGTCAGTAAGACTCGGGCATCGAAGAGCCGCAGGACCTGCGGCCGATGTGTGGCGAATGCCGACCTTGTCGGCACGGAACCGCTCAGCTCTTCGTGGCAGGTTTGGCGACGACCACCATGGCTGGACGGATCAAACGGTCCCCGAGGCGGTAGCCGGCCCTCACTTCCGCGGCCACGCTGCCGGGCGGATGCTGGTCGGTCTCGAGCTGCTGGATGGCTTCGTGCTGTGCTGGGTCGAAGGCCTTACCGACGCTGTCCAGACGTTCGATGCCGAGCCTGCTCAGCGTGTCGGTGAATTGGCGCAGTACGATGCTGATGCCCTCGGCCAAGGACTGCACGTCTTTCGCCGAGCCCGCGTGCTGTGCGGCGCGCTCCAGATCGTCGAACACGGGCAGCAGGTCCCGCAGCATGTCTTCGCGGGCGCGCCGCTCGGAATCTTGTGCTTCGCGGCGCGTTCGCTTGCGGTAGTTGTCGAAATCAGCGGCCGTGCGCAAGAGCTGGTCGCGAATTTTCGCCACTTCCTCCTGCGCCGCCGTCAGCGGGTCCTTCTCTTCCGCGCCAGGCGCGTCTGCGTCCGCGGTTACGCTCCCATTGCCGTTGTCGGCGGGCGGCGCGCTCGCGTCGGGTGCGGAAAACTTACCGCTGTCTGATTCTGGAGTAGGCTTTTCTTCGGACACTTTTGGGCCGGTACTATAATCACTTGCGCCAGATTGCCAATCATTCGCTGGCGGCTCCGGCCTTTGTAAAGTCGGGCGCCAGGGCGGGAGGAACCTCGGCGCAGCGGCCCTGACGCAAGGCCGTCAGCACGCCGCCGGTCGAGCGCTCGTCGGCAGCGCCTGGCACGGGGTTCGGCGCAAACCAGCTGTCTATCGGCTGCCGCAAGACCCAGAAGGGCAGCTCAGGATCGAGCGCAGCGAGCGGGCTCGCTGGGCCCGGGGCGCGGCCGTAACGCGTGGACTCGAGCCAGAAGCAATAGCCCTGGCTGGCCGGCGCGAACAGATGACTTTGCCCCGCCTCGAAATGGACCCGCAGGTGCTCGAGCGCATCTCCCGCTGGCGTCCGCGCCTCGAGCGTACGGGCTCCGGCGGGCACCCGTGTGCGCAGTCCGGCGCGCGAGCTCTCCGCACTTGTCGGCTGGACCACGCCGAAGGGTTCGCCGTCCACGTAAATCGAAAGCTCCACTGGGCTCAAGTTCACGACCCGAAGCACGGGGAAGTGCATCGGATAGAGGATCCAAGCCGACGCCAGCGCCAGCACGGGGGCCAGCGCCAACCACGCGCTCGGCCCCGCAACCGGAGCACGGCTGGCGCGCCATGCCGCCCGATGCCGGGCAGCAACCGCCGACGCGAACTCTTCATTGCGACAGACGAGCTCTTGCCGCGCCGTCCAGAACGCCGCCGGAGCTTCGGCCCGGCACGGGTCTTTCTTGGCGTGCGCCGCAACGGGACGTAGAGCCAGCACGACGTACAGCGCCGCTGGCACGAGCGAGCCGAGCGCCACGGCGCACGCGTACCCGGCGAACGACAGACTATCGAACAGTACGGGCAGGGCGCCCGCGAAGGTCATGGCCAACAAGCAGCCGGCCACTGCAAAGCTCAAAGTGCGCGTGCGCAGGCGACCGAAGCGCGCGTGACACTCTGCGCAATACGGCACCACCAAGGGCGGAGCGCCCGATCGGCGCAGCACGCGAGATGCCGTGGACGGAGCGGCGCAGCAGGCGCACGCCTCTGGCAGCTCCACCTGCTCCGGACCGAGCGCGACCAGAAACGCGCGCCGGCCAGACCCGAGCCCCTCGTCCGGGCTCGTGGCTCGCGATACCGGAGGTTCGGCGTGCTCTGCCATGTTGCCGCGCGCGAAATCGAGCGCACTCGCCGCGCCTCGCACGCGAAGAGCACATCGGGTCCGCGTGTGCGCTATAGCTCAGTTCCAGAGCGCGCCCAAGCTGCGGGCTCGCCCAACCCCGCGCTTTCATGCCCGAGCTCAACGAACCCCAGACCGAAGCCGTGCTGCACGTCCACGGTCCCTTGTTGGTTTTTGCCGGCGCGGGCAGCGGAAAGACGCGCACGATCGTCTATCGCATCGCCAACCTGATCGCGGAGCACCGCGTGCCGCCGTATCGGATTCTGGCCGTGACGTTCACCAACAAAGCTGCGGGTGAAATGCGCGAACGGCTCGAGCAGCTCGTGGGCGGGGAGATCGCAAAGGACCTGTGGGTGGGCACGTTCCACTCGGTGTGCGCTCGCTTGCTGCGGCGGTACCACGACCAGGCGGGCCTCGTGCGCGAGTTCGTCATCTACGACGAGGCCGACCAGAAGGCGATGATGACGCGCATCCTGCGCGAGACCGGCATCGACGACCGCGAGTATCCGCCCAAGTACGTGCTGTCGCGCATCCACGCCGCCAAACGCGACGCGCTTGGCCCGGAAGAGGTCGGGCTCGGTCACGGATTCGACGTGACACTGCTCGATCTTTATCGCGCTTATCAGCGCGCGCTGACCTCGGCGAGCGCGGTGGACTTCGAAGATCTCCTGCTGCTCGTGATGCGCATCGCGGAGGACCCGGAGAGCAGCGCGGGCGAGGAGCTCCGGCGCCGCTTCCGGCACGTCCTGGTGGACGAGTTTCAGGACACGAACGCCGTCCAGTATCGGCTGGTGCGCGCGCTCGCCCAACAAGACCGGAACTTGTGCGCGGTCGGCGATGACGACCAGTCCATCTACCGCTGGCGCGGCGCGGACGTGGGCATCATCCGCGGCTTTCAACGCGACTTCCCGGACGCGAGAGTCGTCAAGCTCGAACAAAATTATCGCTCGAGCGCCAACATCGTCACGGCAGCGCTGGGCGTGATCGCGCCCTCGCCCGGGCGCGAGCCGAAGCGCCTGTGGACGGCATCCGAAGCCGGCGATCCGGTGCGCATCCGCACGGTGCGCGACGAACGCGAGGAAGCCACCTACGTGGCCAGGCAGGTGCGCGGTGAGCTCGAGCGCGGCACCCGGGCCAGCGATATCGCCATCTTCTACCGGATTCACGCGCAGTCGCGCGTGCTCGAGGAATCGTTCCGAGCTGCCAACCTGCCGTACCAGATCATCGGCGGCATGAAGTTCTTCGAGCGCGCGGAGGTGAAGGATCTGCTCGCCTATTTGCGGCTGATCGAGAATCCGCGCAGCGACGCGGATCTGATGCGCATCATCAACGTGCCGGCCCGCGGCATCGGCAACAAGACGCAGGAGCTGTTGCTCAGCATGGCGTCGGAGAACACGCTCAGCGCTTTTCAGGCGATCGGCCCGCTCGTGCAGAGCGAGCGCGTGGCAGGCGCCGCCAAAGGCAAGCTCGAGCGCTTCCGCGCGCTGATCGAGCGCTTTCGCGAACAGGGTCAGCGTCTGTCCGCGCACGAGCTGGCCAGCCTCGTGGTAGACGAGACAGGTTATCGTCAGGCGCTGCACGACGCGGACAGCGCCCAAGCCGACGCGCGCCTCGAGAACGTCGCCGAGCTGCTCGGCTCGATCGCGGAGTACGAGAACGAAGCGCATTTGCTCGGTGAGCAGCCGAGCTTGAGCAGCTATCTCGAGCGCGTGTCGTTGATCTCGGCCGTGGACGCCGCGAAGGACGTGCCCGCGGTCAGCATGATGACGGTACACAGCGCCAAGGGCCTCGAGTTCATGACGGTGTTCCTGACGGGCATGGAGGAAGAGATTTTTCCGTACCGCGGTATGGAAGCGGACCAGCTCGAGGATCTCGACGAGGAGCGCCGGCTGGCGTACGTGGCCGTCACCCGAGCGCGGCGCCGTCTTCACATTTGCCACGCCTCGGTCCGCACGCTGTTCGGCCGCACGCGCTATCAAGTGCCGAGCCGCTTTCTGAACGACATTCCGCGCGAGGTCGCCGTGCGCGAGGGCAGCGGCTGGGCGCCATCTCCGGCCAGCGCGCTCGGACGACCGAATTCGCCGCGCCGCGAGCCAAACCGCATGCCGCGTCTGACCCCGGGCCAGCGCATCGTCGATCGCAGCATGTCGAACGATAGCAGCGACGACCCGATCGAGATCCGACCCGGCGATACCGTGCGCCACAAGCAATTCGGTGAAGGTGTCGTACAAGCCGTCGAGCTCGCTGGAGCACCGACGGTGGTCGCGCTGTTTCCCGACGTCGGGACCAAGCGCATTCGCGCTCAATTCTTGGAGCTCGGCTCCTCGCACGATTGAGCCCAGGAAGACTCGTGGAAGGATGCTGCGCGACATGAACAAGCGCCTCGAAATGCTGGAAAAAGTGACGCGCTCGGGGACGGCGGATTCGTTCGCCTGGTATGCGCTCGCCATGGAGTACAGGAAGACCGCACAGCCCGAGCTCGCGCTCTCCACCTTCGCAACGCTGCGCGACCAGGATCCGGACTACGTGCCGATGTACCTGATGGCGGCGCAGGTGCTCATGGAAGCGGAGCGCGACGCCGAGGCCGTGCCGTGGCTCGAGCAGGGCATCGCCAAGGCGCGCGCGCGCGGCGACACGAAAGCGCTCGCAGAGCTCGAGCAAGCGCTCACGTCAGCGCGTTGAACGAAGCGCATCGCCAAAGCGTGCCGAATGACGCCAGAGACTCTCGCGAGCGGTTCGCGTCAGCCCACGGCGGGCGGCGGCAAGGTCCAGCGCCCCGAGCCGGCGTCGTGCGGCTCGGTCGCCGGCGGCGCGTCGTCTTCGACGGCGCCCAGAAAGCCCAGGAGCTCGGCGCGCCTCGCGTGGGCGTCGGAACGGCCGAGCTCCACCAGGCGCCGCGCGAAGCCGCCGTCGAACAGCAGATAGCTCGCCAGGTCCGCGTCTTCCGCAACGCCGACATCGAGCATTTTCAGGAGCTGTTTCGCCAGCGTCGGGCCGGCGCGTAGCTTGCCCTTGTGAATGTGCTCTTTCGCGAGCTTGCCGATGCCCTCGGTGGGGCGCACGACCATCGTGCTGATGGGATGAAACTGATGGCCGCCGCGCATGAGCGCCGCTTCGTTCAGCTTGTCGACGAAGTCCTCTCCGAAGCCGGCTGTGCCGCTGGACAGGATGTCGTTCAACAGGTTGACCATGCCCAAGTCGGTATCGAGGTGATCGAGCAAGAGCGCGTTCATGATCTTGCCCATCAGAAACGTGGCACCCGGCGCCATCTGGTGCGTCGGCTTCGGATGGGCAATCCCGCGTACGAGCCGCGACGTGCCCACGACCAGCACGTGCGTGGCGCCGAGCCGAATCGCCGGTGCGATCGGCGTATTTTGCCGAACACCGCCGTCCGTGTACAGCTGGCTACCGATCGGCACCGGTGGAAATAGTAGCGGGATCGCGGCGGAGGCCAGCGCGTGCTGCGGGCCGATGCGATCGGCGCGGATCAGCGTGCGCGGGGGCGCGCGCGTCGGCAGCGACGTGGAGGGACTCGTCTGCATGAAGATGACCGTGCGACCCGTGGACAGCTCGGTGGCCGAAACACTGAGCGCCTTGAGCTGCCCCTTGCGCATGGTGCGCGTGATGGCACGCCACGGGATCTCCCTCTGCACGAGCGCCGCCATCGGCGAAACGTCGAAGATTCCCGCGCCGCCTCCCCCGCCGATCAGCACGCGCGGCAGGCTGATCGCCTGGCGCAGCCCGAAGCCGAGCACGTCGTCCAGGCGCATGCTGCTCCAGACGTCCACGAGCCGGCGCACGCCGAGCACGGGGTCACTCAGGTGCGCGGCCAGGTACGCACAGTTGATGGCTCCGACGCTGGTACCGCAGAGGATATCCACGGGCGGCGGCGCGCCGCGCAGGCGCGTGAGCTCGTCGAACAAGTACCAAAGCACGCCTGCTTCGTAGGCGCCGCGGGCACCACCACCCGACAGAATGATGGCCAGACGCCTGGGTCTGGGGTTAGCGGTCACTGGAACTACAGGGTACCTCTATCGCTTCCGGGACGCACGCTTTCATCGCGCGCATCGAGCCGCTCGCCGGCCGGCTCAGCGGCGCTGCCGGCCCTTTCATGCTGCGCCAGCAGCGCGGCCACGTAGCGCCGGCGCGTGAACATTTCACGCAGCTCCGGATCGCGGATCATCTCGATCAGATGGTTGGCGTAGCGTGCGGCGCGCCGCTGCATGTCCCGAGCTTGTGGCGACCCCGCGCGCTCCAGGGCTTCGCAACACAGCACACGCGTCGCAAGGCCGTACTCCGAGCCCTGCACGGTCTCGATCGCTCCCATCGCCGTCGTGGCGAGGAGAATGCCGGTGTGGAGCTCCCCGATGTCCACGCGCGCCGACGCTTCGACGGCCATGGCGTAGAAATGATAGGCCACGTACGCCTGCGCTTCGGCTGCTTGGCGCGCCTCGAAAGCATACATGACCGCGCTGCCCGCGTCATGACCAGCGCGCGCCAGGAGCGCCCGCAGGATCTTCTCGTGCACCAGGTCGTAGGCGCTGCCGGTCACCGCCGTCAGTGCGCCTGCATCGCCCACGTACGTGTCGGCAGCGGCGTAGTCCCCCGCTTCGATCAACACCTCGGCGGTGGAGAGGAGCGTCTCGGCGCGCGCGTCCTGATCCCCGTAACGCTCGTGTGCGTCCCGAGCACGCTTGAGGTAAGCGAGGCCGCGCGGCACGTCTCCCAGGCGCGCGTAGCAGCGTCCGATCGTGCTCAGTGTCTTGGCGATTTGAAAGCGTCCGCCGATCGCGAGATCGATGCGGATCGCATCCAGCGCCAGCGCGATCGCGTCCTCGAAACGTCCCAGCACGAACATGCCGAACGCCAGAGAATTCTTGGCGCGAGCCTCGAAACGGCGCGCGCCCACCCCACGAAAAATCGCGATCGCTTCAGCCTGCGCTTCGACGGCCTCGTGCACGCGTCCGACGCGACGCAGTAGAGTGCCGCGCGCGGTCAGCACCTCCGCCAACAGGCGCGCCGGCACGTCCGGCTCCGAAGCGGTCTTGAGCGCGCGGTCGCACGCGCTCAGCGCGCCCTGCATATCGCCGAGGTCGCGCAGCATTTCGGCCATCAGCGCCTGAGCCTGTACCTCGAGCATGCTCGAGCCCGCTACCCTCGCCACCTTCTCGGCACGCTGCACGGAGCTCAGGCCGCGCGACAGACGGCCCCCGTCGAGCTCGAAGCGCGCCGTGCGCAACAGCGCCGTGGCCGCCCAGTGCGCGCTCTTGCTGCGCTTGGCCAGCTGCCGCAGCGCCGAGAGGTGTTTGCGCCGCTCGCGCCAGCGACCTTGAATGCGACACAACGCCTCGAGCGCCTCGTGGGCGTCGAGCCGGCGCAGATCGTGCTCTGGCAAGAGCGACAAGGAGCGCCTGAAATAGCGCGTCGCGAGCTGCATCTGGTAGCTGTCGCGCGCCGAGTGCGCCGCCTCCAGGTACAGATCGGCGGCGCGCTGTTTGTTGTTGCCGCGCGCCAGGTGCCGCGCCACGAGCGCCGCCGTGAGCCCCTTCGCGAGCGAGGTGTCCGCGAGGTACTCGCCGATGCGCCGGTGCATACCGACGCGCGCCGTGCGCTCGAGTGCCATGTACGCCACGTCGCGCGTCAGCGGGTGGCGCACGTCGACCGCGCCGCTCTTGATGTCACACAGGCCGCGCGCGCACAGCCGCACCAGCGCGTCGGACGCGCCGGGCTCGAGCGCCAACAGATCCGCCTCCGAGAGCGGTCCGCCGTTCACCGACAGCCATTCCACGATGCACTGCTCCTCGCGCGGCAGCTCGTTCAGCCGGTCTGCGATCAGTTGCTCGAGCGTGGAGGGTAGCGCCAGCTGCGGTTCGCCCGGCCGCTCCACGCGCACGAGCTGCTGCTTGCCGTCAGGCAGCTCCCGGATCTCGAGGTTGCCGCGTTCGAGTAGCGCGTCCACGAGCTCGAGCAGAAAGAATGGATTGCCGCCCGCTCGGGGCAGGATGTCCGCGCACACCTGGCGCACACCCTCCGTGACGCCGAGACGAGCCTGCAGCAGACGCAGCTGACTGTCCTGTCCGAGTGGCCGGAGCTCGATGCGCACCATACCCTGGATGTACGGCTCGATGCGGTCGTCCGGACGCGCGACCAGGATCGTGAGGATGGGCAGCGGATCGGGACGCCGAAGCAGCTCACTCACGAGCTCCATGCTCGGCCGATCACTCCACTGGATGCCCTCGACGACCACCACCAGCGGCGTATCTATGGCCGTGCGCGCGAAGAAGCGGCGCATGCCGGACGCGGTCAAGCGCCGCTTGTGCGCGAACTCGGCTTCGTCCGCCGCGGCCGCCAGCTTTCCTGTCGCGAGCTCCGCCAGGCGTTGCACGACCTCGTCTCCGCCCTTGCCTTCAGCGAAGTCCCCGAGCGTCTCCCGGATCACAAGCTTTACCTGATCGATCGGGTGATCTCCAGGCAGACCGACGAGCTCGCGTACCCAGTCCGCGATGGCCGCGAACGGCAGCTCGCTGCGCGCCGGTGAGCACTCCACGCGCAGCACGCGCGCGTCCGGCGGCAGCTCCGACAGAAACGTGAGCACCAGGGCGGTCTTGCCGATACCCATCTCGCCGAACACGACCCGCGCCGTGTTCAAGCCGAGACCGCCGTTCGGCCCCGGCGTCAACGCCTGATGGAACGCTGCATGGAGGTCGGCGAGCTCCGCGTCGCGTCCGATCAGATCATTGGGCGCGAACGCCAACTGCTGCTGCTTCTCTTCGCGCGTCAACGGGCGAAGGAGCGCGTAGATGCGCATGTTGCGCGGCAAGTCACGCGCCGCCGCGTCCTCGATCTCGACCGTCGGAACGTCGCCCCAAATGAAGTCCCGGCGCACCATGCGGTAGAGCCCTCCAGCCACCCAACTGGCGCCCGGAGGGGCCTGATCTCCGAGCATCTCTGCCAGGTAGTGCGCCGGCTCCTCCAGGCTGTGATCGATCAAGTGCCCCGATTTGTCACGCTGTCCGGCGGCGACTCCGCGCACGATGCCCACGCTCGCCAGCAGCTCGACGGGCATGTCGTCGCAAGCGCCGTGTATCGCTTCGTGCACGTCGATCGCCAGCCAGGCGGCGTCCGCCGCCGCGCGCGAGGGATTCGTGGTCAGCCCGAGCACGGCGCGCGCGACTCCGCTGATGCTCGAGGAACCGGCGGCGGCCGGCACGTGACGTTCTTCCCACGACCAGCGCGCCCCGCGCTTGAACGCGATCTCGCCGAGCGTCGTGCGGAGCTGCTCGAGGAAATGCAGCGCGGCCGGCGCGCCCACCGCTTCTTCCAGCGCCCGCAAACCATGCAGGCGCAAGGCCACGATCGCGACGTGCCGGACCTCGCGACCGTGCTGGTCGCGGCCCCGTTGCCCGACGTACGGCCGACCAGGGCCGGTCTGTTCCTCCGCGGTGCGTTCGCGATCCACGCGGGCCTCGGCGAGCGCTCCCTCGCGGTCTCCGAGTACCTCGTAGGCGAACTGCGAACTGGCCACGCTCCCGAGCTCGCGGCCCGGCGAGGTGTGCTCGCGGCTGACCAGCTGCGCGATGGTCGTCTCCAGGACGTGCGAATCGACGAGCTGCAGCTTCTGGAACAGCACGCGCGTGATCGCAGCAGCCATCTCACGCGCGCTCTGAAAACGGTCAGCCGCTGTCTTGCTGAGCGAACGCATGACGATCGCTTCGAGCTCCGGCGGGATTTCGCGTGCAAACGTGCTGGGCGGCTCGACGGCTCCGGCGCGGACGGCCTCCATGAGCTCGGCGCCCTCGGCTGCGCCGTGTAGCGGGCGCGCCGTCAGCATTTCGTGAAACACCACGCCCAGCGAATAAACGTCCGTGCGCCGGTCGACACGCTCGCCGCGTGCTTGCTCCGGAGACATGTAGCCGGTCTTGCCCTTCAGTACGCCGGGCTCTTCGCGAAACAAGTTCGCCGTCGCGATGCCGAAGTCAGCGATCTTCACCGCGCCTTCGAAGCTGAGCAGAATGTTCTGCGGTGAGACGTCGCGATGTACGATTTCGAGGGGCCCGCCGCCCTCGTCCTTGCGTTCGTGCGCGTAGTGGATGCCCTTCGCCACTTCGCTGATCACGTACGCGGAGACGTACGGCGGCAGGCGCATGCCCTTGCTCTGGGCGCTGCGCAGCAATTTGCGTAAGTCCGGGCCCTCGACGTACTCCATGCTGAGGAGCTGGCCCTCTTCGCCGTAGTCCTGAAAATCGTACACCTGGACGATGTTCGGGTGGTTCAAGCGCGTCGCGAGCTGCGCCTCTTCGGCGAACATCGCGCGAAAGCGGCGCGACGAGCCGTACGCCGGCAGCACGCGCTTGACGACGAGCAGCTTGTACGTGCCCTCCGCTCCCTGCTTCTTGGCGAGGAACACCTCTGCCATGCCGCCCGCGCCGAGGCGGCGGATCACCTGGAAGTCCGCGAGCCGGGTGGGCATCACCGTGTCGGGCTGATCGTTCATGGCAGGGCAGCGAGAGCGCCCAAGGGTAGCTCAGCCGCTCGCGAAAGTTGCGGCGCTGCAGGCTCGTTCCCATTTCCGCACCGGCTGCCGGCGCTTTCCCCTGGTAGGCGGTAGGCGCGCGCGCCTTTTTTCGCTCGCGGACCGGGCCCGCCCCGGCGGCGTTCGAGGGATGCACGCGCCGCGAGAGTGTGTGAGACTCGCGGACGGTCAGATTTCGGGCCAGAGCGCGCTCCCACCATGACGGCATTCATCCTTCGGCGACTCCCTTTTTTCTTCACGTTCCTCGGCAGCCTCGCCTGCCTCCCCGCCTGCCGCCCGGGCCAGGCGGCCGACGCGCGGTCCGCAGCGGACGGCGGATCCGGTGAGCCACTAGACCCCGTCGCCGTCTCGGACGCGGACTTCTCCAAGAACGCCTGCCAGGTGCTCCTGAACGACGAGCTCAGCCCGCAGCGCCAAAACTTGCTGGCGGGCGTCGTGCGCCGGCAACTGGCGCGCGCTAATACTCGCTTCGCCAGCGGACACCGCGAGGCCGGCCTGCGCGCGCTGACGGGCGGTCTGTACCTGGTGCGCGCCGGCGAGTTGCGCAAGGAAATGTACGACACGGGCGCTGCCGCGCTCGGCTCGGGCGCTGCAGAAGTGGCGCGTGTGGGCAACGAGGGCCGCGCGCTCGCGCTCTACGGCATGCTTCAGGCTTCCGTGACCCAGGGCAACGCGCGGCGCGACATCGACGCACACGTCAGCGCCCTGACACGCTGGAGCGGCTCGACACGCAGCGCGGGGCGCATGCAGGCGACGGGCGCCGAGCAGCGCTCCGCCGTCGGCCGGTCGCTGTTCGAAGCCACCAAGCCCGCTCTGGACCAGGCGCGCGACAAGACCGTTGCTTGGGTCCGGCGCGCGCTGGAGTCGAACATCTCCGAGCTGCCGATCCGCAATGCGTTCGAGCGCGAGGAAGCCATCGAAGCGTACCGGGCGCTACGCGCAGGGGGCGCGACGCTCATCGCCATCTACCTCCGGCACGGCGATCCGCAAGGCGCGCTCGATGCCATCGATCGCGCGGAGTTGTCGAAGATGATTCCGCCCGGCTTGCGCGATCGACTGGAGCGTGCGGCGGACGACGACGACCCCAGCGCGTGGCTCGACCTGTTCCAGCTGTTCGAGACCGCCAACAGCGCCAGCCGCCCGGAGACGGCGCTCGACGAGGACCTCGCTCGCGCCGCGGCCTGGGGCACGGCGCTTTCGCTGTACCGAAGCGAGCCCGCGTCGATGCGCGGCGCCGGTCCCTTGTCGGTACAGCTCGTTCAGTACGGCATGGCCGAGGTAGCGCCCTGCGTCCTCAGCGGCGCGCTCAAACCAGGCAGCAGCGCGGAAGACATCGGCTGGGCGCTTGGGCTCATGCTGCGCGCTATCGTATCCGAAGACGAAATCGCGCAGCTCGGCGGCGCGCGCCGGACGTTCGAAGCGAGCAAAGCGCTGCTCGAGCTCGCCGAGGCCCCCAAGCTGCAGAAGAGCGTGCGCCCGAGCGCAGCGCGCCTGAACTACGTGATGGGCGCGCTGGAAACGCGGGCTGGCGAGCTCGACCGCGCGCGACCACTGCTCGAAAAGGCCGTCCGTAGCGAACCGAGCATCGAAGCGCTCGGCACGCTCGCGGCCATCGAGCGACAGCGGCGTGACTACAAATCCGCGCTGATGCGCCTCGAACAGATCGTCGCGCTCTCCAAGAAGAGCGCCGACCCGGCTTCGGAGTGCGAGGCGCGCACGCACATTTTCGAGACGCATCGCGACCGCAACGCGCTCGTCGAGGCGAAGGCCGCGCTCGAGACGGCGCTGGCCCGCTGCCTCGACGCGCGGCAACAGGCGCGCGGCAGCGCTTCCCAGGCGCGCGCCGAGCGGCTGCTCGCGCGCGTGCTCGAGCAGTATGGCGATACCGCGGCGCTGCGCCGAGCCACCGAGCGCGCCTACGACGCCTCGCTCTCGGACATGCGCCAGCTCACCGCGACCGTGCTCGATTCCGCGCGCCGCGCCTTGATTCGTGGAGACATCTCGGCCGCACGCGACGCCGTGCAGCGCGCCGTCGAAGCGGATCTCGCGGACGAGGACATCGTGTACGCGGCGCTCTGGCTACAACTCCTCGAGCGCAAGCTGAACATCCCCAGCGACGGCACGGTGGAAGAGGCGTTCGCCACGATTGAAGACGCCGCGAGCTGGCCCGGCAGGCTCCGCGCCTGGGCACGGCGGCGCATGACGGATACGGAGTTGATCAAGAGTGCCCGTTCGCGCTTGCAGCGCACCGAAGCCGTCTTCTACTCCGCCATGGCCTTCCACACGGGTGGCAAGCGCGAGGCGGCGCGGCCGTTGCTACGCGAAGTGGCGCAGAGCGAAGCCATCGAGCTCGTGGAAGTCGCGATCGCGCGCGATCTGATCTTTCGTGAGAGCTCGGCGCGCCTCGACGTGAAGCTGCCCCCGAACGCCGACCTGCCTTAGAACCAATCTCACGTCTGTGGTTTGCGACCGAGCAACTTGGTAGCCAGATGCTCACCGAGCTGGTCGATCAAGAGCCGCTCGACCGCCGCTTCCTTCTCCTGTCGCTCGCTGGCGTCGGTGTACTGAAACTCGATCCCCATCCCCGCGGGGTTGCCGCGCGTCGCGTCCTCGGGGCTCGTGGTCCAGATGACCTTGCCGCGGAGGCGCAGCGGCGCACCCATGCGCGGCACGAGCAGCGCGAACACGAACTCGGTACCGACCGCGAGCGGCTTCTCCGTGCCAATGAACGTTCCGCCCCGCGAGATGTTGCGGGTGTAATCCGCAAAAAACGTATTGAGTCGCTTGTACTCGACCTTGAGCTCTATCGGCGCGCGTAGCGCGCGCCTTCGATCCGACTCTGAAGCGGCGTCGTCTGAGCCCGTCATGAGCGAGTACAGTACCCCGATTTTTCGGGAACCTCACAGGCCCCCGAGCCCTGGCCCGCTCTCTCCCGGCAAAAAGCCCGCAAGCCGAGCGCGAGCGCCGGCGGAAATGCTATGCAGTGCGGGTGCGCGACCCGTATGAGGTGCTCGGTGTGGCCCGAAGCGCCACCGAAGCCGACATCAAGGCCGCATTCCGCCGGCTGGCCGCCAAGCACCACCCCGATCGCAACCCGACGGATCCGGAAGCCCAGGCCCGCTTCAAGGAGTTGAACCAAGCCTACCAGATCCTCGGTGATGCCCAGAAGCGCAGCGCGTGGGACCGTTACGGCGAAGCGGCGTTCCGTCCGGGCAGCGCCGGCCCCGGCGTCGACTTCGTGGACCTCGGCGGTCTCGACGGTATCTTCGGAGACATCCTCGGCGCCTTCGGCATTCGCACGGGCGACCGCGGGGACTTACGAAAGCGCATCAAGGTCTCGTTCGAAGAAGCGGCGCGCGGCTGTGACAAGGAGATCAGCTACGAACGCATCGACGTGTGCGAGCGCTGCAGCGGTCGCGGAGCGGAGCCCGGTAGCCCCGTCTCCACGTGCAGCGCCTGCAACGGTCGCGGCAAGGTGCGCTTCCAGCAGGGTCTGTTTCCGATCGCCGTCGAGCGACCGTGCGCCCATTGCCGCGGCACGGGCAAGAGTCCGAAGAGCCCGTGCACGGACTGCAAGGGCCAGGGGCTCTCGACGAAGCTGCGTACGATCCAGGTCACCATCCCCGCGGGCATCGAGGCGGGCTCGAGCCGCATCGTGCAGGCAGGCGGCAATCGACTGCGCCCCGACCGCGCCCCGGGCGAGCTCGAAATCATCGTCGAGGTGGCGCCGCATCCGTTCTTCCAGCGCAGCGGGGACGACGTGGTGTGCAGCGTTCCGATCACGTTCGCTCAGGCGGCGCTGGGCGGTGAAATCGAGGTCCCAACGCTCGAAGGCAAGGTCAAGCTTCGCGTCCCGCCGTCCACGCAGCCCGGCACCGTGCTGCGCGTCAAGGGCAAGGGAATTCCCCACCGGGTCCGGGCGGGCCGCGGCGATCAACTCGTGGAAGTGACGCTGGAGGTCCCGACCAAGCTCAACGGCCGCGCCCGTGACCTCATCGAAGAGCTCGGCAAGGAACTCGGTGAGGACGTCCAGCCGCAGCAGCGCACCTTCGTCGAGAAGCTGAAAAACCTGTTCGGCTGAGTGACACGCGCACCCCAACCCCGAAACGACTGTTACTTCTGAGGCCAGCTGGCATACGGTGCGGCTCGCAACAACGAAGGGATTCGTACATGGAAGGCAAGCGCATCGGCATGTTGGGCGCCGGCAACATGGCGGCTGCCCTGATTCGCGGGATGCTCGCGTCGGGGAGCGTCGCGCCACCGCAGATCCGCGCCAGCGACGTGCGCAAGGAACGTTTGGCGGAGCTGCATGCCGAATACGGCATCGAGACGACCACCGACAACCGCGAGCTCACCGCCTGGGCGAATTTGATCGTGCTGGCGGTGAAGCCCCAGGTGATCGATCGCGTGCTCGATCAGATCCGCGACGCCGTGGAGCCCGGAAAGCTCGTCGTATCGATCGCTGCTGGCGTGCCCATCCGCGCCATCGAAGCGCGTCTGCCGGCGGGCGTCAGCGTCATGCGCGCGATGCCGAACACGGCGTCGATTGCGCTGGCGGGGGCCACGGGGATCGCACCCGGAGCGCACGCCACGGACGCTGATGTCGCCGTGACCCGCGCGCTGTTCGATGCCACGGGACGCAGCGTCGTGCTCGATGAAAGCTTGATCGACGCGGTGACGGGGCTGTCGGGGAGCGGTCCAGCTTACGTCATGGTCATGATCGACGCGCTCGCAGACGGCGGCGTGAAAGTGGGTCTGCACCGCGACACTGCGCTCTTGCTCGCAGCGCAAACGGTCTACGGCTCCGCGAAGCTGCTGCTCGACACGGGCGAGCACCCGGGTCGTCTCAAGGACATGGTCACGAGCCCTGGCGGCACGGCCATCGCCGGACTTCACACGCTCGAATCCGGCGGTCTGCGGCGCACGCTGATCGACGCCGTCGACACCGCTACTCGACGTGCCATCGAGATCGGTGAAGCAATGGCCGCGAAGCTGGAAAAGAAACAGCCGTAGCGGCACGGCACCGTCATCGAGCGGGAGCGACGGAGCCTACGCGCTTATAAAGTGTCCGCGTAGAGGGGCCGGGGGGGGGACAGCCTCGCTCCACGCGGACACCAATTAGGTAGCAAAAGGCGGCGCACAAAGCAACGTGCGCGCACGAAATAACTGTGCGGTGCGATGCAGCAACACATTACTGGCTTGTGGCGATGTGCCCCGACGAGGCGATCCACCACGGGACGCGCATTGCAGGTTTGCAAGAGTTTGCAAGAGATGGATTCGTAACGGCGCGAACGGTCGCGGTCATGGTGTGCAGCGAAAGCCCCAGCGTTGTCCACCAGCGCGACGTTCGCTCGCGGTCAGCGGCGTGCTGAGACGATCCGCGGACAGGGTAACTTTTTTGGCCATGACTCTGCTGCGCTCGGCTTGTGCGGCCAGCGCGTCCAGACACACGCCGCTCGCACTGACGATCAAACGTGCCTCCAGGTTGCGCAAGCGCGCGTCGCCGGCATCGATGTTCGGCTCGAGCAAATCGCGGCTCGTCTCACTCGGCAGTGTCTTGAGCAGCCAGCCCTCGGCGTCGGCGCTGCAGGCGCGCGGCGTGCGCGCGAGATCCGAGGGCCGCAGCTCGAGCGGCGCGGCCAGGGCGCCAGTAGCGGTGTTCACGGGGAACACATACCAACCCCCGCCACGTACCCACACGCCCAAACGATTGCCTGAGCTACTTCGCACCACGCTCGCGCGCAACCCGCTGCGCCCTAGCTGGTACAGCGGGTACTCCGAAAGAACGCTGGCGCGACCGCCTTCGATACGCAGTATGCGAAAGGTCTGCGAGCCCGCTTCCGCCCCGACGTACCAGGTCGTCCCGAGCTTGACGACCCCCGAGAGCGAGAAGAATCCGTGGCGGCCCGCATCTCGAACTGGGACGATCCCGCGCTCTTCCTCGAGCAGGAACAGCTCCAGCGTACCGCGTGAGTTGATGGCCAACGCGCCGGCGCGCGCGAGCGGGTCCAGCACCGCGTCCCAGCTCGACGATCCGCTGGGATCGGCACCGAAAGCCTGTGCCGCGACCGTAGCGTCCGCCCAGGGGCTGCGCGTGGGCAGTGTGCTCCAGGCGCCGCGCACCATGAAGGGGTCGGCGACGTGCAGCTGCCATTTTCCACCGCGGTCCCAGCTCGTCGCGCGCGATCCCCAAATGTAGCCATGCACCTGTACGGCCTTGTGCTCGGTGCCGACGTGAAAGGCCGGTTCGTCCGCGGGACGCGACGGCGCTGCGAGCTCGAAGAGGCCGGGCCAACCACTGCTCGCGGCCGTCTCTGCGCGCGCGGGAGTGCGTTTGCGACGGACGCTCGCAGACGCGAGCGGCGATCTGTACTCCTCCATCCCCTCGGGTTCTTCGGCAGTGACGCGCCCAGCGCGGAGCAGCTCTCCGGTCGGCGCACAACGCAGCAGCCAGCGTCCACCCCCCGGCGATGGACGCGCGAGCTTGGGCGGCGCTGGCGCCATGGGCAGCGCCGTACTCTCGCGCCGAGCATGCCACCCGACGCGAAGCCACGGCCCGAACACGCAGCCGAGCGCCGAACACCCCTGCTCGCGCCCGACGAGCTCCGCGCGCCGCGCGTTTTCGTCGCTCACCCAGTCACTCGGCAGCTCGACTTCGCGCCAGGTAAAACCATGGTCGATGGTCTGAGCCGCGACGCCAGGACCGCCGAAGACGACACCGAGCGGGCCGGCCAGGAGCGCGCGATCGATGTCGTGTTCCGGCCGGGCCACTTCGACGCGCCCGTCCAGATGCACGCGCACTCCCGCAAACGGTCCCGCTGCTGCCACCCAGCCGAGCAGCGCGCCCGACGCGTCTTCGACGAAGCCGTTCATCCACAGCCCTTTTTGCAGCAAGGCGGTCGTGGCGCGCGCGCTGCGCGGCAATGACAGCGGCACGCGCGTTCGGCCAAGACCTCGCGCGGCGAGCACGGTGAGACTGCCGCCCGCGCCCACGCGCGGAGGAACGATCACAGCGATGCGGCCGTCGGACAACGCTACGACGCGTTCGGTCCCGAACGCGCCCGGCCAGCGGATCTGCCGCATTTGCCCGGCGCGCGTACGAATGCAGTACTCGCCCTCGACGTGCGCTCGTGGCCGCGCGCTACACGGCCCGCGCACCACGAGCGCGCCATTGCCGCTCGACGCCACCACCCGCGCATCTTCGAACGCGAGCACCGGCTCGAGCGCGAACGAACGCAGCCGGTACACCGCCGTACCGCCGCCCTCTTCCCCGCACACGAAGCCGCTGCCTGCCTCGAGCGGCACGCCGTGGCAGGGACTCGTGCCCGGGTAAACTCGCTCGCGCGCCTCCAGCAGCTTTCCGTCGTCGAGACGCACTCGCACCAGGGCTCCGTTCGCGGCCACGAGCGCCGTGCCCGGCGCGTCCGCCACTCCGTGGAGCACCGCGTCCACGAGTGGGCGTCGTCCGAGCACGCCGTAAGCGACACGCGGCGCGTCCACGGGCGCCTGAGCAGCTGTCGCCGAAGCCTGGGGCGCGTCCTGTGAGCGCACGCCATCCGGCGCCTCGCCGCGCTCCTTGGTTGGCACGTGCGGCCGGACAGCGCCGTTTTCGTCGACCGCGACGGTGCCCTCGGCCGTCGTGACAGTGAGCTCACCCGAGTCCAACGCCAAGAGGCCGGCGCCCGAAAGCGGCAGAGGGTTCCAGCTCCCACCGGCGTCGAAGCTGATCATGACTCCGCGGAACGGCACCTGCACCGCACCGAACCAGGCGTTCGGGAAAGCCAGGCTCGCGTAGCCGGGTGCCGCCGGCAACGGACCCGCGTCCAGCATGCGGCCGCTGGCGACGTCGAGCGCCGCCAGGTCGCGCGTGCGGCGCTCGACCAGGTACAAGCGATCGAAGCCCGGCACGAGCTGCTCCACCTCGAACTCCAGGCGCCCGAGCGCCGTCAGCGCGCCGGTGAAGCTCGGCGCACGCCACAGGTCCGTACCGCCGGAGCTGTCGACGGCGAACAAGTAGCCGCCCCCGAGCCGATCCGGCAGCACGACCGCGCGCGGCTTGCCGCGACCGGGAAACACCTCCCGGGCGCGCAGGAGAGAGCCGTCGGCGCGGTCGAGCAGACGAATACCCCGCGCGACGAGCTGGCGCGTGCCGTCGGGGAGCTCGGCCACCTGGCTCACCTGCGCGTGTTCGGGGAGCACGAACACGCGCGCCGGGTGCACGACCTGTACTGGCAGAGGGCGTGCCGCCGACGTCGCCGGCGGGGTCCGGCGCGAGGCGTGCCCTCCACTGCACCCCGCCGCGAGCGCACACACCAGAGCCAGACCCGGCAGCTCCGGGCGGCGATAGCGCTGGAGTTTCGCCAGGGCGTGCGCGGGGTTCCGCATTGTTTACAAGCCTAGCTCCGGCTTTGCTAGGCAACAAACTTGGCGTCGCGGCGCTTGCCCCGCGAGGGCGGCATCCGACTGAAAGGAACTTCATTCAACGTGAGCACGCGACGACCGATCTCAGCGGGCGCCGAAGAGATTCTGGGACGCTACTTCCCCGTGCTCGACCACGGCTTCGTGGCCCTGGTCGACTACATGGGAACGGACCAGTGCATCGAGCGCGCAGCGCGGGTGAGCTACGGCTATGGCACGCGCAAGACCAGCCTGACGCGCGGCCTGATCCGCTACCTGCGACGGCACTTGCACACGACGCCGAGCGAGATGGTGGAGTTCAAGTTCCATTGCTGCATGCCCATGTTCATCGCACGCCAGTGGATTCGCCACCGGACGGCCAACGTGAACGAATATTCCGGCCGCTATTCGCTCCTGCCAATGCTGTTCTACACGCCCACTGCCGAGCAGCTCCAGACGCAGAGCCGCACCAACAACCAGGGCCGTAGCGGGCAGCCGGTCAGCGAGGAGCAGTACCGTCAGGCGCGCACGCTCTGGGACGCGAGCCGCGAGGCCAGCAGCGCCGCGTACCGGTGGCTGAACGCCGAGCAAGTGGCGCGCGAGCTGGCGCGCATCGACCTGCCGCTCTCGACCTACACGCAGTGGTATTGGAAGATCGACCTGCACAACCTCCTGCATTTCATGAAGCTCCGAGTCGATCCCCACGCGCAGTGGGAGATCCGCGAGTTCGGCAGAGTCATGGCGGGCATGCTCAAGGCCGCGCTCCCGCTCAGCTACGAGGCCTGGATCGACTATGACGTGTGCGGCGAGCGGCTGAGCCGAATGGAGCTGAACGCCTTGCGCCAGCTGGTGCGCGTCGAGGACGGCCGTCTGCGAGCGATCCCGGGTGGGGAGCTCGACGCGGACGCATTGGCCGAGCTCGGCCTCGCCAAGCGCGAGGTGGAAGAGCTCTTGGGAAAGCTCGCGCCTGACGAGGCGCCGGATTTCACGCTCGATCCGAGCTCGGCGCGAGACCCGGAGGAGTTCTCCGAGCGCTTCGCGCGCGCCGTACCCACCGGCGAGTCTGAGCCAAATCCTACCGACTGATCCCTGGCTAGAAGCGCGCTGCGACGTCGAGGCCGTACCAGCTCGACCCGACGACTCGCGGCGTGAGCACGATCGGCGAGACCTCGCCGCCCACCAGCGCGGTGGATGTCGGGATCAGGCGCAGGGCCATGGTCGGAGCGCCGGGAATTCGCAGGTCGCGCGTGATGACCAGGTCGTCCAACATCGCTTTGTAGTCCAGGGGGGACTTGGCTTTCGCCGCCTTCGGCGCAATAGGAGCTGTGACAGCCGTCACCGCGGTGCTGGTCACCGCGTCCGAGCCCAGGCTGTCCGAGCTCACGAACCGCGGAGCCGTCAGACGCTGCCTCGCCTCTTCTTCACGCGTTACCGGGAAGCCGTGACCGCTTCTCTGAACGACGACGCTAGCCAGGGCGACCCGCGTCTTGGTCGCTGCCTCGCCCTTGCCGAAAGCCGGCATGGCCGTGGTAGCGAGAACGAGAGCTAGAGCGAAGCGCCACATCTGCGTATATTTCAGCATGCGTTCGCCCGAGCGGTCAATCAAGGTGCTGCGCAAATTCCGCGCGTATGGTCACGTAGCGTACTTCAAACTGTCGGTCGGTGTGTGCGCCAGCGCCACCTCAGACGTATCTTTGCGGTGAGCCCCTAAAATGCCCCTGTCCGCTGTTGTCACTCCGCCCGAGATCGGCGGCGTCGATCTCGAAAAAGAAATCATGCGGCTGAAGAAGCAGCGTAACGCGGTGCTTCTCGCCCACTACTACCAGGACAGCGAGATTCAGGATTTCGCCGACTACATCGGCGACTCGCTCCAGCTCGCGCAAGAAGCGAAGCGCACGCAGTCGGACGTGATCCTGTTCGCGGGCGTGCACTTCATGGCCGAGACCGCGAAGATCCTCAATCCGGAGCGCATCGTGCTGGTGCCAGACATGGCGGCGGGATGTTCGCTCGCGGACGGCTGCCCGGTGGATCGCTTCAAGGCCTGGAAGGCACGCTACCCGGGGGCAACGGTGGTGTCGTACATCAATTGCTCCGCCGCAGTGAAGGCGGAGAGCGACTACATCTGCACCTCCAGCAACGCAGTGAAGATCATCGAAGCGATCCCACGCGACCAACAGATCCTGTTCGCCCCCGATCGGCACCTCGGACGCTACGTCATGAAGCAGACGGGACGCGAGCTGGTACTCTGGCAGGGGAGCTGCGTGGTGCACGAGACCTTCAGCCAGCAAAAGCTCGTGAAGCTGAAACAGCAGCATCCACAGGCGAAGATCATCGCGCACCCGGAGTGTACCGAGGCGCTGCTCGAAATGGCCGAGTTCGTGGGCTCGACGTCCGCGCTGCTCAAGTTCGTGCAAACCGATCCAGCGAACGAGTTCATCGTCGCGACCGAGTCCGGGATCTTGCACCAGATGAACAAGGCCGCACCGCACAAGGCGTTCATCGCCGCGCCGCCACAGGGCAACTGCGCCTGCAACGAGTGTCCGTTCATGCGCCTCAACACACCCGAGAAGATCTACCTGGCGCTTCGCGATCTCACGCCGCGCCTGGAAATGGACGAGGAGCTCCGCCGGCGCGCTCAGATCCCGATCGATCGCATGCTGGCGCTTAGTTAGAGCCTGTCCGTTTGGCGCCCGAGTCTGAATTGCCACCCGAGAACATGAACGTCTAGGTCACGCACATCTCGTGTCCTGCCGCAAACTCGCCGACGGAGGCGAGCCCAGTCGCGGAGGAACCCCGGGATGGGCGGTGTCCCCCCCCCCACACCGCCCATCGTTTCCATCACTTCGCCGGTAACGCGAGCTTCACGAGCGTGCCCAGAATCCTTCGACATTGCGCTTCGAAGGACGGCTCGAGCGCTGAGACGTAGCCATGCACCTGCGCCGCTTGCAGCGCCGAGTAGCTCTCGCCCATTTCGCGCAGCGCCACACCGTAAGCATTCGTGCGGTGTCCGCCCCGCGAATACATGCCTTCTCCGAGGCTCCCGAATCACCGAAGAGCTCGACCTCCGGAGCTGCTTGGCCAGATCGCCGTCGTAACGAGCAATCTGAGCGATCAAAGGACGCACTGCCGAAAGCCATTGGAGAGCTATGGGATAGATCCGCAACATGAGGTTCTGCCTTTCTTGCGCCGACTGGCGCGATCTAGGCGGTCCCTCCGCTCTCGCGCCTTCGGCCGGGTCAAGGGCGCCGCAGGCGCCGCGCGCAGCGCGGGCGGAGCGAAGCTCCAGCCCCTTGATGCGGCCGAGCACGAGTGCAGAATCAGAAAGCCCGAGCGACAGTTCTCATTCGCCGTCCGCCACGCGACATTCCACTGTCGCTCCGCGTCGCCCCGCGCTTACCCCAAAAAATAAAGCCGCCCCAAGTATCCAGTTCCGTTCCAGAGCGGCGCGCCCTGCGCGTCCCGCCTTCGCCTGCGCGTCCCGCCTTCGCCTGCGCATCCCGCATTCGCCAGCGCATCCCGCATTCGCCTGCGCCCCGCGTTCGCCTGCGTACGAAACCAACCCGGCCCGGTGAGCGTGGGCCCTCAGAACACGCGCGACAGCGATGAACGATCAGACCGGCACGTCCACGGGTCCGGACGATTCAGACAAACCCTACCGCGTGTCAGTCTTCCTTCGCGCCCGGGAGACGGCCGAACGTGGTGAGCGCGTGCTGCACGAGGCTTCCGCAGCCCGCGGCGCGCAAATTGTGCTGTTCCTCGGGGTCCGCGCGCAAATCGTAACACTCCCAGCCGCCGTTCCACGAGCGGCCCAGGAGCTTCATGTGGCCCTGCATGTAACCCCAGTTCTCGAAGGCGCAGCTCCATACGCCGGCGCAATTCGTGAGCGGCAGCGGGCGTTCGGTGACGGGCGGCCGGAGCAGGCTGGACCCGATCATGCGGCTCTTGAAGCGCGACAGCTTGGCGTCGTCCCACACACCGATGAGATCCAGAACCGTCGGCGCGATGTCCGCGTGCGACACGAACGCATCACGCTTGCGGAGGAGCGCTTCGGCTTCTTCGTTCGTGAGCGTGCCTGGCGGCGCGTCGATCCAGCCGGGCACGTGGATCTCCTCCTCGAAGACGCTGAAGGTGTGCCCCATCTGATTGTGCTCGCGGAACGCCTCACCGTGATCGCTCGTGTAGACGATCACCGTGCGCTTGCCCGCCTCTGTCGCGCGCAGGGCGCGGATCATGGCCGCCACGTGCCGATCCTGCTGATGCACGGCGTTCTGATACTGGTTTTTGAACGAGCCGTTCACGTCCGGCGCCTTGCTGGTCGTGGCGGGCTGAAACGGCTGCGGACCGTCCGCTTCCACGAGGTACGGATAGTGCACGTTGGACAGCTGGATCACGGCCATGAACGGCTCGCGCAGCCCGTGGAGCTCGCGCTCGACGTGCTTGGCGAGCAGTCCTTCCGGCGCGCCGATGTCGAGGTCGGAAGTCGGGTCCAGATCGGTCGCGCTCACGAAGCGCCGCACGCCCAGATTCTTCACCCACAGGCGCGCGTTGCCGAACATCATGTTCTGGCTCGTCCAAAAGGCGGTGTCGTAGCCGGCCGCCTTCGCGTAGTCGAAGAGGAGCGGCCAGGTGTGCAGCACGTCACGCGACTCGTGGGGCCCGACGCCCGACCACAGCACCGCGAGCGAGATGGCCGTAGACGAAGCCAGCGCGCGCATGTTCGTGAAAGGGAAGCGCTCGGGCACCAGGCGGCTGCTGAACGGCGTTTTGTTGCAGCTCGGGTCGTGCTCGATGCACGCGGAGTCGGCGCGGACGCTCTCCAGGATGACGAACAGCACGTTGCGCGGTGGCTCGCGTCGCGGCACGAGCGGCGCCACGTGTAACGATGCCCGTACACGCGGCCGCATCTGGTTCGACTGCTCGGTGAAGCCGAGCTGCGTGAGCACGAGCCCTCCCACGGAGTGCAGGTACAACATGTCCGGCGTGGCGGCCTGCTGATGCCGGTGCTGCGTCGGAACGAAGAAGCTCGCAAGGAGACACACCGGCGCGAGCCGGCCTGCCCACACAGAAGCTCTGCGGCGCGGACGTATCGAACGACGCGCGGCGTACACGAGCAGCACCGCCGCCACGAGCGGCGGCAGCTTGGCGTGCAAGTAGTTGCCGATGTCGGCAAACAGCTGATTGACGACGCTATCCATGAAGTTCGACGCGAACATCGAGACGTCGACGTTGAGGTATGCGTTGTACTGCTCGTAGAAATACGCTTGCCCGCCAAACGCGAACGTGCCCGCGACGACGAACAGGACGGCCGCGACCCAGCGCGCCTTGCCGGAGCGCCGCGAAGCCGCGACGAGAAGCGCCGCCCAGACGACCGCGCTCTCGAGCGCGGCCGCCGCGTAGGTCGCAGCGTGGAATGCGTCGAACTGAAGCAGGCGCGCGCCGCGCCGGGACCAGTCGAGCCAGAGCACGGCCAGCGTCGGCACACACAGCACCGACCAGCCCAGCCAGCGCCAGCGCCGCACGGCGACGCGCGCCGCACGCGTAGCACCCCAGCGCCGTCCCTGCGCGGACAGGCCGTCCTTTGCCGCACCCTCGCTCAGCGAGGAAAACTCACGCCCAGAGACTCTCTGCACCGCTCCGGAAGGATGATAGCTGGAAAAGCGCCGCTGCCCAGTGCTTCTCACAGTAAGCCGCGCCCGCGGACAGACCGGCTCACAAATCCGTCATCAGATTGGTGATCAGGTAGTTCGCGATCAGTATGCCGACTGCGCTGTGCACGACGGCGCGGGTCGTTGCTTCGCCCACCCCTTTGGCTCCGCCGCTCGCGAAGTATCCCTGCCGGCAGGCGATGGCCGCGATCAAGAATCCGAACACGCAGGCTTTGATCTCACCCATCCAGAAGTCGCGCATGACGAGGTAATTCTGGATGTTGGCGATGAAATTGCCGAGGTCGACGCCGAGCATCTGCACCGCGACGAGCCACGCACCGAACATGCCGACGCACGTGTACAGGATGCACAAGAGCGGCACCATCAGCACCGACGCCAGCATGCGAGGCGACAGCAGGTACTGCTGCGGACTCACGCCCATCGTCACGAGCGCATCGATTTGCTCGGTGACGCGCATGTTGCCGAGCTCGGCCGCCATGGCGCTGCCGGCGCGCGCCGTGACCATGAGCGCCGTAAAGACGGGGCTGATTTCACGAGTCAGCGAGATGGCGACGACGGATCCGACGATCCCTTCTGCACCGAACTGCCGCAGGCTGTGCGTCGTTTGCAGCGCCAGCACCATGCCGCTGAATATTCCGGTGAGCGAGACGATGAACACGCTCTGCACGCCGACGAAATCCATGGCGTTGAAGAGCTGGCTCAGGCGGTACGGAGGCCGCACCATCCAGAGCAGCGTCTGACCCGTGAGAATCAGCAGCGAGCCGATGCTGTCGAAGATATCGAGCACCGGAGCCGCCCACTCCAGCGAGGCGCGCTTGCCCGGTTCACTCGCGCCCTGCTCGTTCGCTGCCACGGGTGGGTTTTAACACTAGAGCGGGCGGCGCGTTGATCCATGTCTCCAAGATTTCCCGAGATCGCGCCCCGCTCGCGGAAATCCCCACACGCCTGGGCTCGAGCGCGAAGTCGATCAGCAGCGCATCCCCGCCAAGCTCGTGCAAATAAGGCCGGCCCCACTCTACGACCACGAGCCTACCGTCCTCACGCATGGCGTCGAGGCCGAGCGCGCGCACGTCCGCCGCGGTGTTCAGCCGGTACAGGTCGGCATGTGCCATGGGCGGATCGGTCGGGTACTCGTGCACCAAGGTGAAAGTCGGGCTCGTGACTCTGTCGGCCTGGGGGAGCGCGAGCGCGCGGCACAGGGCCCGCACGAAAAAAGTCTTTCCGGAGCCCAGAGGCCCGTCCAGGATCAAGAGATCGCCCGAGCGCACGAGAGGCGCGAGCCTGCGCGCCGTGAGCACGGTTTTTCGACGGGTGGAAAGCGGGGCCAGGGCGGGGCTGCTCATGGCGCGCGTACCTTACTCAACTCGCGCGCCGTGACGACGCTGAAACGACGCGCCAGCTGCTGGACGCCGCTAAAACCACGGGCTTGGCTCGTCCACAGCTCTACGCTGACGTTGGAGAGCGAGTCGCGAGCACGGGCATGCAAGGCCGCGACCGCCCGTGCATCGTCGACGCGCTCCCGAGAGAAGTGCTGAAGCGCCGCTGCACCGAGCAGCGCCGCGTCGTGGCCGAGCGCTTCGTACCAGGTCGCTGCCCGCCTGTTGGCGCCGGCGGGGGCCTTCGGGAAGTTGCCGGTGGACACCACGAGCGTGTCAGCCTGCGCCTGGCCCAGACCGAGCTCCGCACATTCGAGGTCGAGCACGAACAGCGGCGCGCCCGCCGTCCCGAGCTCCTGGAGAATGCTGCGGGCGCAGCGTGCGTCGGTGCTCAGCACGAGCGCGCGGGGTACGCGCTTCGCCGTCGCAGCGCTGGACGCCTCTTCGTTCGTCGCTGGGACGGTGCGGCGGCAGGGTCCACTCTGTGCGTCCACGCGCGCCAGCGACGGAACGTTGCGCGCGAGCAACGCCTGCTCGATCTCGCGCTCTACGTCGCCTCGGTCCGCGCCGAGCACGAAGGCGAAGCGATCCGTCGGCCCGGACGGCGCCGAGAGCACGATGACCGGGATCGAGCTCGTAGCAGCGTAGCGCGCCGCTCGCTCCGCCCCAGCTGCGTCCACGCCCGCAATCAAGACGGCCGCGCCCTCCCCCGCCAGGCTCCCGAGCGCGCTCTCCATTTCACCGGTAACGCCGCTCTCCGAGCGCACGAGCAGCGACACGGACTTCTCTCGGCGTGAAGCGTGCGGCAGGCCCAGAGCGCGCGTCATACCTGCAGCGACCTCCGCCGAACGACGCCGCGACAACGCGTCGCTCTGGCTCAAGACGAGACCGAGCGAGCGACCGGCCACGTAGGGGAGCGCCGCTTCGCTGCTCGCCAGCCGTACGAGCTCGGGGCCGCGTTCCGAACGCCGGAGCGCGGGCGTTGCCTGGAGCAGCCGCCCTGCGAGCGCGCCGTCGCGGCGTGCGATGGCGTTCTCCACGAGACGTTCGCGCATGAGCTTGCGCAGCCAGTCGCGCGCCGGCACGAGCTCCGACGATTGAAACTCGTTGTCGGATTCTGCATCCAGAAACTGGAGGCGCTGCTCCAGCGCCGAGAGCGGCAGCTTTTCTAGCAAGCGCGCGGCTCGGTGCTGCGCGCTCTCCACGTGCTCGGCCCGAACGTGTGCGAGCCAGCCGATCGTGTAATCGACGGCGGCGCGCCAGCGACGCGCGGCGAGTGACGCTGTCACGATCTGCTCGCCGAACACGTAACGCTCGTCGGCATCGACGAGCTTGCCGGCCAGCGGCTCGAGCAGCACGAGCGCACGCTGCGCCTGCCCAGCACGCACCAGAATCGCCGCCTCCGCGACGCGCGCGAAATCCCGCGCGGTACCGTGCGGTTCCTCGGGCAGCGGCACGAGGACCTTGCGCGCTCGCTCCAGCTCCCCGCGTTCCACGTGAACCAGCGCCAAGTAGACGCGCACGAGACGCGTTCGGTCGTCGCCCGCGAAGCGCACCAGGAAGCTGCGAAACTCCGCCTCGAGCTCGCTCCGGTCCGGGCTCGAGATCCAGAGCGCCTGGATGCGACGAAAGTCGGCCTGCGCGGCGCTGGTCTCGGCCAGCGTCGCCTGCGGCTCCGCCGGGCCGGCCCCCGCGCGACACGCCACGAGCACGCTCGCGCCGAGGAAGAGCGCCGCAAAACAATCGAAGCGCGCACGCGTCTGCTTGACGCCCTTCGATGCCGCTCCGTAACATCCGACTGGCACGTGTTCGAGCATCCGCAGGTGTCGGCACAGGATAGACGAGCCGCGCTGCTGCGCAACGTTCACGGCTGGTGCGGTGTGCTGCCGCTCACCCTCTTTCTCGTGCTGCACGTGCCGTTCAACGCGCTGGTTCTGGTCGATTCGAGCTGGTTCATCGGCGCCAGGACCTGGAAGGCGGGTGCCCCCTTTCTGTCGCTCGTCGAGATGGTACTCGTCTGGCTGCCGCTCGCTCTGCACGCGGGCTACGGCGCGTGGCTGACCGTCAGCGGCAGTCGCCCGCATCCGAATCGGCCGAACGCGGCGACTTTGCTCACGCGCCTCAGCGGCTTCGGCGCGCTCGCCTTCATCGCGTATCACGCGCTCGAGTTCCGCTTCACCGGCACCGAGCTCGACGCGACCGACACGGCCCAGAAACTCTATGCGGAGCTCTCCGCGACGACCGCCTCGGGTGTCCCGCTCACGGGCGCGCTGTATCTGCTCGGCCTCGGCATCACGGTTTTCCACGCGGGCTTCGGCACGTACTGGATGTACTCTGCGGCGCGTCCGCAGGCGGACAAGAGCCGCGTCGCCCGCTGGATTGGGTCGTGCGGAGCCCTGCTCTTCATGGTGGCCGCACAGACCGTCGTTTATTGCGCGACGGGGTCGCGCTTCTTCTTCTGGTAAGTGGTAGAGGTAGGACCCCGGAAGCAGTCCTCGCCGTGCCCAAGTGTTATTTGTTGACCCTGACGAGCGGCTCGTCCCTCGATCAGTATTCGAACAACGTGACGCTATTCAACCTGGTCGAGCAGATCAACCTGCCGCCGCACGCCGAGCCGCCGCCGGGCGCCCTGCTACCGCTCGAGATCCATGCCTACTTTCAACTTCTCCCACACGAGATGAACCTCAGCTTCGAGATTCGCTTCGTGCTCGTGAGCTCGAGCTCCGGACTCGAGACGCCGACGCAGGCGTTCACCCACAAATCGACGACGCCGCGCTATCGCACGCGGGCGTTCGGCCTGCCGGTTCCGCCGCTCTCCGACCAGTTCGAGCTACGCGTCGACTTTCGCATCGAAGGCCACCAGAGCTGGACGCGCGACAACGCCACCTGGCCGCTGACGATGGTCGAAGCCTCGCCGCGAGAAGTGGTCACGCATTAGCGCCGAGTCGAACATGGACGTGATTCGCATCGACGCCCTCGAGTTGGCTTGCATCGTCGGAGTTCGACCCCGCGAGCGGCGCCGCAAGCAGACCGTGCGCGTGCACTTGGAGCTGGGCCTTCCGTTGTCACAGGCCGGCCGCAGCGGACGTATCGCGCAGACCTGCGACTACTCGCGGGTCATCGACCAGGTCACGGCTCTCCTGCAGTTCCGCGAGTACCAACTCATCGAGGTGGCGACCGAGGAGCTCACCGCGATGATCTTCGGCGTTCACGAGAACGTCGCGGAGGCCACGATTCAACTCGAGAAACCCGCCGCATTGGGCGGGCGCGCGCGAGCCGCGGCCGTGCGCATCACGCGCCGCCGCGCGGACCGAGCAGTGGAGCGGAGCGAGCGGGGTGGCGTCGAACGCCTGACTCTGCTCGAAACGCACGAGGCGGGCCTGTACTTGTTCGGGCTCGAACCGGGGCAGAGCTTCACCTTCGAGAGCCAGCACGCGGCGCGGCGTCTCGAGTGGCTCGTCACGGGCGAGCTCCAGTGCGGCGCCGTCGCGCTGCACGAGGGCGATTTGCCGCAGGCTCGTCTGGAAGGCGCGCGTGTAGTGAACACGGGGACCGAGCGCTCTACCCTGTTCGTCTGCACCACCCCGGCGCTCCCCGCGTTCTGACACCGTCAGCGTGCGAAGCGGCCGCCCGCGCATCACACGCGCTGGCGCGGTCGTGATAGCGTCCGCACTCGCCGGAGGTTTCAAATGTCGAGGAAGTGCGTCCGATTCGCGCGTTCATCCGTGTTGACCCTGTGTGCCATGGCCTGGCTCTTGGCGACCTCGCTCGCGTTCGCCGTCGGACGCGTGGAGTGGAAGAGCAAGACCCTGAAGGAGGCCGACAACAAGTCGTGGAAAGTGGACGTGGCGATCCACCTACCGAAACCCCCGGATCTGCCCACCATGCCCATGAAGTTCGAGTTTCAGCCGGTGGTCTACTACGAGCGCACGATGCTGGACGGCGACAAGCTGGTCGAACGCAAGGTGCCGCTCGAGAATCGGCAGGCCCTGATCGAGAGCGTGGACGTGGGCTTTCTGGACCCTGGCTCCGGCAAGATCGAAAAGCGCACCAAGTTCGTGTTCAAGGTGACGCGCGGACACGGCTACGAAGCCGGCGAGTATCAGGTGAAGATCCGCGATGGGCGCTCGGGCGACATGATCGGCACCCCCGCGCGCCTGATCTTTCAGGGCGAGAACGAGATCATCGATCGCCGCGCGATGGTCTTCGCCGGTGGCGAGAAGAAAAAGAAGAAGAGCGCCGAGGAAACGACCGACTCCAGCGCCTCCTCGAAGGACGAAGATTCGGCTTCCGCGCCCGGTGAGCCTGCCGAGAGCACTGAGTCCGAAGGAGCCGCTGCTGCGAGCGAAACTCCCCCGCCGAGCGATGAAGCCGAGGCACCCAGCACCGAACCGGAGGGCACCGTGAAGGAAAAGCCAGGCGGCTGCGGCTGCAGGGCTGCCGGCACGCAGACGCCTGCAGCCTGGTGGTTATTGGCCGGCGCGAGCGCGCTGGGCGCGCTTCGCCGTCGCCGGAGCGCTCAGCGCGCCGCTTCGGCGACGTGAGCGACGAGACGCCGGATCCCTTCGGAAAAGGTCGCCGTCGTCGTGAGTAAGCTCACGACGACGAAGGGCTCGCTGAAGAAATCGTAGAAGTAGCCGGGCTCGACCAGCACGTGCTGCTGCTCGAGCAGGGTCAGAACCCAGTCTTCTTCGGCCATCAGCGCCGGCAGCCGCAACACGGCGTACCACCCCCCCTCCGCATCGAGCAGCGTCACAGCCGACGTCTGCAGCGCCTGCTGCAGGCACGCGCGATTGTGGCGTAGACGCGCGCGGATCTGGTCCTGGACCGGCGCGCTCTGCTGCAGCAGCGCCGGCAGCGCCAGCTGCACCGGCGTGCCCGCCGACAGAAACGTGTCCGCGATGTGCTCGAGCCGCGCCCGGTACTCGGCGCGCGCCGGCTCGGGCGCCGACAGCGCACACCACGCGAGCTTCATCTGCGGCAGGCCCGCGAATTTGGACAAACCGCCGAGCGCGAACACCGTCGCGCCGCGCGCCTCTAGCGCCGAGCAGGCGCGCCGCCGATCGGCGCGGAACGCGTACTCACCGAACACTTCGTCCGAAATGATGGGCAAACCGAGCGCGCCGAGCGCGGCGAGCTCCGGCTTTTTCACGAAGGAGCCCGTCGGGTTGTTGGGACTCACCAGCACGATCGCGCGCGTGCGATCGCTCAGTTTTGCCCGTACGGCATCGGTGTCGATGTGCCAGGCGCCGTCGTACTCGAGTGGATACGTGCGGAGCTCGACGTTCTCCAGGCGGGCGAGCTGTTCGAGCAGGGGATAGCTCGGGCGCGGCACCAGCACCGCGTCACCGGGATCGCAGAGGAGCTTGAACAAGAACGCATAGGCTTCACTGGTGCTCGCCGTGAGCAGCACGTTCGCCGGTTCCAGCGCGAGGCCGCGGGCCGCGTACAGCTCGCACACCGCGACCCGCGCCGTGTACAGGCCCAGCGCCTCGGGCTCGTAGCGGAGCATGTCCCGTGCCGCGAACGCTTCGAGAATGGGCTCGGCGGGGTAGACGATACCAGCCTGCGTCGGATTGGCCTCGGTCAAATCGAAAAGCGACACGCCGCGGGCCCCGAGACGGCTCACCGCGGCTGCGCGCGCGTTCGTGCCGGTACCGAAATGACTGCGCTGGGAAGGCACGCCTCGATTGTCGGACGAGGGACGCGCCGAGCGCAATCGGCACGCGGCTTGGAAACCTGGCGAGCTACGGCGTAGACTGGGCCCGCCATGACCCCGCTCGACAACGAATGGCCGAACTTCGCCGGCGTACCCGAGGACGACATGCTGCCGCTGCACCGCCCGAAAGGACAAGCACTGGCGCGCTACGTGTGGTCCGACGGGGAGCTGTGCGAAGCGCAGTCGCTGAGCGTGCACTACTACGCCAATGCTCTGCACTACGGCACGGCGGTGTTCGAAGGCATTCGCTGTTATCCGAGCGAGCGCGGCCCGGTGCTGTTCCGCCTCCAGGATCACGTCGAGCGCTTGATCCTCTCGGCGCGCATCTACGGCATGAAGCTGCCCTTCGAGCGCGATGAGCTTTTGGCAGCGGCGGTGTCCGTGACGCGCAAGAACAGCATCGAGAATGGTTATCTCCGCCCGCTCGCCTATTTCGGACGCGGCCCCATCGATTTGAAACCGAAGCGCGAATGCCCGGTGCGCGTGTTCATCGCCGCTCGCGAGCTGGGCTCGTTCCTCGGCCCCGACGCGCTGCGGAACGGCATCCGTGTCACGATCTCGAGCTTCCGCAAGTTTCATCACACCATGCTGCCGACCATGGCCAAAGCCAGCGGCCACTACGCCAACAGCGTGCTCGCCGCCCACGAGGCGCTCGACCGCGGTTACGACGACGCGATCTTGCTGAATCAGGAGGGCAGCGTCGCGAGCGCTACCGGCGAGAACGTGTTCTTCGTCAAGAACGGCACGCTGTACACGAACGACGAGAGCGCCTCGATCATCCCGGGCATCACGCGCGACTCGATCCTGACCTTGGCCGCCGAAAACAGCGTGCCGGTCGTGATTCGGCATTTCCTGCGCGAGGACTTGCTGCGCGCGGACGAAGTGTTCTTGACGGGCACCGCGGCCGAGGTCACGCCCGTGCGCGAGCTCGACGGCGTGACCTTCAAGACCGGCCGCATGACGGTGGGCGCGCTACTGCAGCGCGCGTACCTGCGGGCGGTGACCGGAAAAGATCCGGCGCACCAGAGCTGGCTCACGCCCCTCCAGTGACGCTCATTCGGATTCGTCTGCCGTGATCAGCTCCGTGGCCTGTCGCACGGCCTCCGGCAGGGCGCTGGGGTCGACGGCCATGAGCACCTTGCGCAGCTTGATCCAGTCAGTGGCGCGCTCGATCACGCGCGGGAAGGCGGCGGACATCAGGGTCGCCGCGGTGGACGAGCTGACGGCGATGCCAAACCCGAGCGGGCCGAGCGGGCGACAGCCAAAGAATTGGCTGACACCCGGCGTCTGCACGAGGCCCGTGAGCACGGCGCTGGATACGACGCTCGTGAGCACGACCGGCGTGCTCATGCCGCCCGAGGTCAGGGTTTGACCGAGCTGCGTTCCGACCAGCGCGAGCAGGCTCACCGTACTGGCGCGCTCGCTGCTTCCGGTGAGGCGGGCCAGCACCCAGGCCGTCCCCGCGCCCGCCGCCGTGACCGCCGCACGCGCCACGATGTCGCGGTCGAGCGGGTGACCGAGCGATGCGTCCGGACCCTCGTGCGCGAGTGACTCGAGCGCGGCGTGCGAGGGCGGCCTGAGCGCGATCGCCATCGCTGGAGCCACGTCCGTCAGCATGTTCACGAGCAAGAGCTGCCGCGCGTTCAGCGGTGGACGGCCGTCCACTAGCCCGGCGCCCAGCGTGAAGGCGATCTCGCCGAGATTGCCGCCCACCAGAATCGAAACGGCGTCACGGACGCTCGCCCACATCGCGCGGCCCTCGACGATGGCGTGCACGAGGGTCTCGATGCGCTCGTCGATGAGCACGATGTCGGCGGCTCCGCGCGCCGCGGCCGTGCACTGCTCACCGATCGCGATCCCGACGTTGGCCAGCCGGATCGCGGGCGCGTCGTTGGCGCCATCGCCGACCATGGCGACGACGCGCCCCGCGCGCTGCAGAGCCCGGACCACGCGCACCTTCTGGGAAGGCGTGACGCGCGCGAACACGGCGATCTGCTGGATGCGGCGGTCGAGCTCGTCGTCCGCCATGGCGGTGAGCTCGGAGCCCGTCAGGACGCCCTTGCTGCCGAGCAGCGACAGCTCGCTGGCGATCGCTTCGGCGGTGCTCGGGTGGTCACCCGTGATCATCACGGTCTCCACACCCGCGGTGCGCAGACGTTTCAACGCGGCGGCCGCGGAGGGACGCACGGGATCGCTGAAGGCCAGGAAGCCGTAGAACGTCAACCCGACGAGGCGGTTCGGATCGAGCCGATCGTCGAGCCCGACGCTGCGCTCGGCCACAGCGAGCACGCGCAGGCCGCGCCGCGCGAGCTCCGCCGCCACGTCGTGCAAGCGCTGCGCTGCGGCCTCGTCGAGCGACGAGTGCTCCGCGCCCACGCGGCAGCGCGTGCACTTGGGCAGGATCACTTCGGGTGCGCCCTTGACGCTCAGCACGGCGCGCTCCTCCGCGACGCCGAGCACCGCGTGGTAGCCGCGTCCGGCCTCGAACGAGAGCTCCGAGCGGGGTTGCCAGGCGACGTGGCCGTAGTCCGCGGCGACACCCAGCGCTTCGGCGCGGCGCAGCAGCGCGGCGTCGATCGGATCGAGCTGTGCGGGAGTGCTCGGCCGGTGCGGCGTCGCGCGCAGCGCCGCTGCCAGAACCGGCACGCGTCCGCCCCCGAGGTCCGCCACCGGTTCCTCGGTCACGCCGTCGGAGACGCTGAACAACTCGATGCGCCCCTGGGTCACCGTGCCCGTCTTGTCCACGCACACCACGTCGACGCGGCCCAGCGCTTCGATGCTGCGGGCGTTGCGCACGAGCGCGCCGCGCTTGGATAGGCGGTCGGCAGCGGCGAGCTGCGCTGCCGTCGCGAGCAGCGGCAAACCCTCCGGCACCGAGGCCACGGCCAGGCTGACACCGGAGCCGACGAGATCGCCGAGCTTTCGGCCACGCAAGAGGCCGGCCGCGATCAAGCTCACGCCCGCGCCGAGCGCGACCGGGCCCGTCAAATTGATCAGCGACTTCAAGCGCTCCTCGACCCCGCTGCGCGCCGAACCGCGCATGGATCCGCCGCCGCGGCGCGCTTCGGTCTCGTCGCCAACGGCGACCGCGACCGCCGTCGCCCGTCCCGAAGCGATCGACGTGCCTTCGAAGAGCATCGAGCTCCGGTCGGCGACCTGCATCTCGAACGACGGCTGGGCGTTCTTCTTCACCGGCAGCGACTCGCCCGTGAGGCTCGAGGCGTCCACTTCCAGCGACTCGCACTCGATGATGCGGCAGTCCGCTGGCACCACCTCGCCCGCGCTGAGGCACACGATGTCACCGCGCACGAGATCGCTGGCTTCGATGGCGCGCAGCTCTCCGTTCCGGAGCACGATGGCTCCGCGACTGGCGGTGCGTGCGAGGTCTTTGATCTTGCGCTCGGTGAGGAAGCGCTGCACACCGCCGACCACACCGTTCAAGACCACCACCGCGCCCACCATGCCCGCATCGGCGGCAGAGCCGACCACCGCCGAGAGCCCGGCGCCCGCCGCCAGGAGCGGAGCGAGCGGATTGAACATCTCCGTCGCGACCGCGTCGAACAGCTCGAGCGCAGCGGGCTTGGGAGTCGCGTGCGGGCTCTTGCGTTGCTGAGCTTCACGACGCGACAAGCCCTGCTCGGACGACTTGAGCTTCGCGAGCACGCCCTGGGCGTCGAGCGCGTGCCAGGGGGTGCGATCGCGCGGCGCCGGCAGCGGACGGCGCGCCAGCTGCACGGAGCTGCGGACTCCGTTCGCCATCGATACGAGCGTGGCTGCGTTCACGACCGTGATCACGCGCCGGGTCGAGCGCGGCAACAACCCGCCGCCCGTAACGAGTGCACCGACGGTGGCGGCTCCCAGCGCGACGTTGACGCTTTGCTTGGCGATGCGCCGTGCAGCGACGCAGGCGCTCAAGAGAAAGCGCACGTCGGACAGGTCTTGCCGGCACAGGATGTGCGCTCCCCAGGGCACGCGCTGCTCGGGTAGCGTCAGGCCGATCGCGCAGTCCGCCGTCTCGATGCCCGGCGAGGTGCCCGTCGCCACCAGACACACGGTGCGGCCTTCGCGCTGCAGGCGCCGGATGCCGATGCGAAGTCCCTCGCCCTCCGGGATGGTGTCGTCCGCGGGCACGCGCTGCAGGATACTTTCGTCGTTCGAGGCGATCACGACGCGCATCTGCGCCTCATGCGCGGCTCGAATCAGCTCGTCCACACCGGTCTGTGGGATGATGCGAACTTCGATCAAACCGACGACCACGCCGTCCTGCGCGAGGCCGAGCACCAGCGCCCCGCTGCGCGCGAGCTCCGTGCCACGCTCTTCGAGCGAGCCGTTCACGGAAGACCCCAGCACGCGCGGCGGTCCGAGCGCCCAGCCACGGTTGCGCTGCACTTCAACAGGTCGATCGGCGTCGAACAGGCGCTCCGCTTCGGCGCGCGCGCGTGCCGTATCCAGGCTCGGCTCGCCGATGATTTCGCCGATCTCGAAGCGATCGCGAGACACGAGCCCGCCTTCCAGTACCAGGCAATCCACGCGGTCGAGCAAGCGGAGCTTGTCACTGTCGCGCACGAGCACGCCGCGTTTGGCCAGCGTTCGCCCGAGCTCGGCGGCGAACACGTCGCGACCCAGGCGCGCCGGCTTCGGCAAACCCCCGAAGAGCGCGGCCACGGCGCGCTGGAAGCTGCGCGTCGTCAGAAAACTCAGCGCGAAACCGCCGAGCGAGACCACCCACGCGCGATCCGCGTACTCCTCGATCGGCCCGCGCGGCAGTGGGCGCGGTCTTGGCTCGACGCGACCGGCGAGGGGATCGTGCTCCGCGGCCTTGGCGCAGAGCTCCGCTTCGCGCGCCTGCCACACGCGCCGCCGAGCTTGCACCTCACGCAGCAGCGCGCTCGAGTGCGCGACGTCGACCAGAGATGCCAGCGGCCGCTGCGCGAAGCCCTGCGAGAACGACGAGATCAGCGCCATCGCCAGATCCGCACGCCGGCTGCCGAAGCGTTCGTCGATGCCGCGACGCAGCTTGGGCGAGGCCCGCAGGATGGCGATCAGCGCGGCGCTGCTGGTGCCAATCGACGACGCGCGCAGCGGCGAGAACCGCAACGTGGTACCCAGCATCAGGCCCGCGACGTCGCCGAAGAGCTCGACCAAAAGCCGTTGTCCCGGCTCCACGTCCGCGGGGTGCTCGCCGGTTTCCTCGCAGAATCCAGCGCGATCGAGCGAAGCCGCGCGTTCGGCCTGCTCCACGGTCCGGGTCAGCGTCTCGAGCGCGTGCGCGTGGTCTTCGAAGCACACCACCACGCGTCGCATGTGCGGATTCACCTCCACCCAGCGCACCCGCGAGAGCGCCGCGAACGCGCGCTCGACGTGAGTGCGGAAGCCGGGCAGCTCGTCCGCTGCCAGCTCCCGGTACTCGATGTGCGCGCGGTTCTTGCTCATCCACGCGCGGCGCGTTCGCGGGCCGAACAACGCAAGCACGGTCCCGAGCACATCGGCTACTGCCATTCAGTCGAAGTATGACCGTAAACTCCAGGGGATGGCACGCGATTTCTCTCCGCCGGCCGCGGCACCATGCGTGGTGGCGCGGCGATTCGCTACGTGTGGCGTTACGGCTTCGGCAGCCAGCTGAGCTCGTCGCTCGCGCTCACGGCACGTTCGACTGGACATTCAGCAAAGCCCGCAAGCTTTGCGATTTCCGGCGCAAGCGTGGGCTTCTCGCTCCGCAAGCGCTCGAACGTGCGCTCGCGGACGGCGAGCGCCGGCAAGCGGCAGCGCGCCCCGGTTCCGTACATGGCGAACATGCCGTGCTCCCAGGTCGACGAGCGGCTGGCGCACGCGTTGCGCGATCGCACCAGCATGCGCATGCCGACTTCGAAACAGCGCTCGAGCGCCTCGGGCTCCCCGCCGAGGATCGTCGCGGCGAAGCGCTCTCGCAGCACCGGGTGGCGTGAGACGCGCTTGCGCTCTTCGGGCGGCAGCCAGCTCGCGTAGAGCGGCGCTTGATCCACGGCTACCTGCACCAGGCACACCTCGCCGGCAGGGCCGCGGCCGAGCGGCGGGTGACCATTCATGATGTCCTCTCGCAGGCCGGACTCGTGGAGGGCCACGGTCAGCCCCGCCAACGCCAGCATGCGCTCCGAGTCCGGCCAGTTCTCGGGCTCGCAATTGGGATCGACGACGCCCGCGGCGTTCTTGCAGGTGACGAGCCGGTTCGCCGTCACCGCCGCAGCCTGGGCGATGCGCGCATAGCGGCGAATCGCCGTCTCGCGCGACTCCACCCGCACCCAGGCCGAGCGCGGCTTGGACCAGCGGGGGGACGCGCACTGAGGACCGGGCTCGTCGCACACGCGAGACAGCGCGCACTCAGGTGCCTTGGGATTGTCGCCACACGCCGCTAGCGCCTCGTACGAGAACAGGGAGCGACCAGGAGTCGCATGTGTGATGGCCAAAGCAAGAATTAATTGTGCAAGCGGGCACATCGTAAACGCTCCTTCGACGTAAATTGCAGATCACTCGTACTCGCGTGACGCGCGGCTCTCGTGGATCGCGTGGAGGCGGCGCGCACCGCACGAGAAACCGGTGCTTGCGAGACTTACGGCGGTCCCGCGCGTTCCTTCAGATCGGGCTCACGATATCGACACCGCCACGCGTCGCGGGTCGATCCGAGAGCCAAGCACGCACATGAGGACGATTGTTGCTCCAGTGAGGGCTCGACCTGCGCCAGCGGGCGAACAGGCGTTCGAACAGTATTGGTATGCAGGGGTCAACTCTAAGCACCCGGCCTGCGTTTTCAAGCAAGAAGCGCGGCCGTACCTGGACAGATATCGAGTACACAAAAGCCAAACATCGAAAATCACGTAGCTTCAACAGCACGCGCGGGGAATGAAAAAAGGTATCTGTTCGTGGCGACTGCACATGCAAATTCTGAATCGCGCTGCGGACCAAACTCGAATTGTCACTTCACCAATACCGGCCGGAAGCCTGTTCTTCGGGCCGCACGGCGGGCCGCACGGCGCAAAATGCTACATCGCGTGCGCCCGCGCGCTGCCAAGAAGTTACCCAGTCGAGACATCGATGCATTTCGAGAGATATCGTGATTGATTGGCGCCCGTAATGCATTGGCGCGCCCTCGTGATTGCAAATCTGCAATTCTTCTTCACGTCGATTGCCTTCTCCCCCTGCCGATGAACGCCCAGCCGCGCCCTCCGCTGACGGCCCCGGGCGCGCCCGCGTGAACCGGCCCGCTCCGCGGGATTTCGCCGGGCCGGCGCGCTGGGCCCACGAGAAACACCGGCCTTTCCCGTAGTTGACGCGGCGGTCGCGCGCGGCGCGGGGCAATCCCGTGCAGTCCGCCGCCAAGGATGGTACGCGCCGCCTACATGTCTCAGCATGGCGAAAATGGCGCAGGCAGTCCCGCTGATCTCACGGCGGCGGTGTCCACTGCGCGACGTGGTTTGCGCAGCGACGTACGCGTGTTCGTCGAAGCGCTGGAGAGCGGCGAATTGTTCGCACCTTTGGCCGCCAAGGTCGAGGGGGCCGTGTACGGCGAGCAGATGCAGGTGGAGGACGAGCTGAAGCTCACGCCGCACATGCTGATCGACGCCGACGGCAAGCTGTACTGCGCGCTCTTCACGCGCCCGGACATGATCGAGCCGGTCGAGGAACAGCTCGGCTGGACCACGGACGGTCAACCGCTCGAGTACTGCGCCATCCCCGCGCGCGCGGCGTTCGACATGGCGCTGCAGGTCATGGACGACGAAGACGTGCTCGGTCTGGTGATCAACGCCATGGACGAGACAGAGCTCATCTTGCGCCGCACCGAGGTCGCCAGCATCGCGCAGAACCACCCCATCCCATTGGTCGGCTACGTCGAGCAGATCCCCGATCACGGGCACGAGAACACGCTGCTAGCGGAGCCTGCCGAGCCACCACCGCAAGAGCTGGTGACGGCGCTCGAGACAGCGCTGGCCGAGTTACCCGACATCGAAAGCTACACGCTCCAGCGCACGTTTAACGCGGAGCGCGATCTGGAGCCGCACCTGACGCTGACCTTGCGCACGCGCGGGTCGGTCGAGCGCGAAGCCGTGGCGACCCGTGTCGTTGCAGCCATCCAGGACAAATTGCCGCCACCCGGATACATCGACGTCCTGTTTGCGGATGCCTGAGCTCGGGACGCCGGCAGTGAGTTAAAACAGAGGCGATGTCGAACGCACCAGATCCGCTCCCCACGGAGGAGCAAGAGCCGCCGCCACCCCGCTCCGAGCCGCGCGCGGTGGCCGCTCGCGTCCGTGCCGTGGAGGCGGGGCCCCGGCCCGATCTGGTGGCAGCGGCTGGCGACCGCCTGAGCAAAATCGAGCGTTGGCAGATTGACTTCATTCGGCGCAGCTTCGACCCGGGTGCCTTCGACGCGGCCCTGCGCTGGTGCCAAAGGCACGTGGGCTCGAGCTGGATTCATCACTGCACGAAACACGTGCGTCACGTGTACGGCCTCGAGCGCATACCGGCGCTCGCGCCGAGCGATAGCGTCGTGTGCGTGTGCAATCACCGCAGCTTCTTCGACCTGTACGTCGTCACGGCGGAGCTCGTACGGCGCGGCCTCGCCCAGCGCATCGCGTTCCCGGTGCGTTCACAGTTCTTCTACGACAATCCGCTCGGTTTGTTCGTGAACGGCGTGATGAGCTTCTTCGCGATGTATCCGCCAATCTTTCGCGAGCGGAAGCGGCTGGCGCTCAACGTCACGAGCCTCGAAGAGCTCGTCTGGCTGCTGAAGCGCGGCGGGACGTTCGCGGGGCTACATCCGGAAGGCACGCGCAAGAAGGACGAAGATCCGTACACCTTCTTGCCGGCGCAAACCGGCGTGGGCCGAGTGATTTACGATGCGCGGGTGACGGTGCTGCCGGTGTTCATCAACGGGCTCATCAACGATCTGCCACGGCAGGTGCTCGGTAATTTCGACGGCACGGGCAAACCCGTAAACGTCGTCTTCGGCAAGCCGGTGGAGTTCGGCGACTTGCTCGATCAGCGTCCGTCGCCGCGCGTGTATCGGGCGCTGGCAGAGCGCGCGCTCTCGGCGATAGGTGAGCTCGGCGCCGAGGAGAAGCGCATACGCGCGACGCTCGGCGGCTGAGCTCCGCGCCCTTGCCGTTGCTCACTCGTCGTCGAAGAAGAGCGGCTCCCGCCGGCTCAAGAACTGTCCGATCAGCCCTTCGGCATCGCCGTCGAGCTTCAGAAAGCTGATGCCCATGCCCGGCGGCAAGTCGCTGCGCTCGTTGTATTCGCGCACCCAGCGCACCTGACCGATGCCGGTGATGGCAGCGTTCATTTCCGGCAGGTGAATCGAAAACTGGATCTCCTCGCCCACCGGCTTGAGCAGGTGAGTGGCGACGAACACGCCACCGGACGACAGATTCTCGGCGAAGCCGGCGTAGAAGTTGTGGTCCGACCCCAGGCTCACGTCCAAATCGACGGAATAGCGCGCGTACTCGCGACGTCCGGGCCGGCTCGCGGGCTCCGGCTCGATGCGCGTGAACACCGCCTCTCCGGGTGCGCGGCTGATCGCGTCCAGGCCCTTCTTGCCGTCGGATTGTGCTCTCGCCGTCTTGCCCGTGCGCGACCCAGTTTCCACAGGTCCAGCAACGACCGCCGCTCTTGCGCCTTAAGAGGACGCCCACGAAGTGCGCGCGCCCGGAGGCGTGGCCAAAGGTAGGCGTGAGGGCGACACGAAGGCGCCCAAGGGATCACACAGAAGTAAAGAAAGTGCGTGGAAGGCCCACGTAGTCGTGGACGTTAACGTTAACGTTATCGTGAACGCTGACGCTGACGGCTGTTCCAATCTTGGGTCGAGGGCGGCGAGAATGGCCGCACATTCGAGAGCCGACGCGCGAGTATTGAATGGTGCGGCGTCCCGCTCGATCATTCTGCTTTCTCGGTGTATTCGACGGAATTGACAGGGCGGCGCGGCGGAGCTGGCCGTATCTTCTGGCATGCGGTCGGGCGGGGAGACAGCTCCGCCTGCGCGTTACGACAGCGACAGCGACAGCGACAGCGACAGCGACCACGACAGCGACCACGACCACGCCAGAACGGCTCATTGTTCGCCAGCTCAAAGCCATGGATTCACGCCGGACGCGGCGTTTGGCGCACGCCCGCCGAACAGCCGCGCTCGTGCGATGTATCCGCTCAGCAACATCAGAATCCCACACATTGCGATTCCGGAGCCGCGCTCCAGCGCGCGCACCAGCGCCGGCGAGAGGGCGTGGCTCCAGCCGACTGCCAGCGCCACACCGGCCAGCGACCACGGCACGCACCAGCGCCAACAGAACCGCATTACCTGGGAGAGGTTCAGCGGGGGCAAAAGCCAGCGCAGCCCCAGCACGATCAACACGACTCCCCAGCACTTCACGAGCAGCAGGGCGGCACCCAGAGCTCGATAGGCATGATCTGCCTCTGCTTCGGCGACACCGATCAGCGGCAACTGCCAGCCACCCAGGAACAGCACGGCGCACACGCCCGCTGCCAAGAGCAAGAGCGCCCACTCCGAGAACAGGCTCAGCGCAGCGAGCGCCGGCTTCTTCGCGCGCGGTGCCACGTCGAAATCCAGCTCGCGCACGTCGCCTTCACTCTTGGCGGTGTCGGGCACGAGCGCCGCGACGAACACGAGAAACGTCACGGCGAGCGCGGGATTTTTGAGTGCGTGCCACTGCCAAGGCCACGCACCTTGCGCGAGCACGACGTCACGGACGCGCAAGCTGCCCGTGGCAAGGAGCACGGATAGCGCCCCCGCGAAGAGCGGCAGCTGGCAGCTCGCGACGAGCGCCGCCCGCTTCAAGCCGCGTAGCAGCGACCACGTCCTGGCCCCAGCTCCACCCACGAGCATGCCCGTGATGGCCACGACCGTCGCGCCGGCCACGAGCAAGAGCATGAGCTCCAGATCCGGCAGGAACAACGCATGCCCCGACGAAAGCAGCGTAAACAGCGCGGTCACTCCGAGACAAGTCAGAGCCGGCACGACGCGCACCGGCGAGCTCGCGGGCGACGCCTCGGACACCCTGGCGCGCAGCGCTGAGCGCCAGCCGCGAAGCATGGAAAGCGGCGTCCTCGCGGGCCGGCTGCGGCCGGGCGCGCGAAGGCGTGCGAAGCGCGAAGAAAGGCGCCGTTCGCACCATGTCAAAAGCCGCGCGCCGGGCAGCGCCAGCAGCAGAAAAATACCCGCTGCGAGCGCGACCAACGCGGTCGCAGGTGCCAGCTCCTCGGGCGTCGACGTGCGAAAACCGCGGACGTCGAGCGCGAGCGGGATGGCCTCTTCGGAACCACTCCGCAGGATCGAGAGGCGCGCGTTCCGCGAGCGCGTGGAAGGAAACAGATCCGCCCGAGAGCGCGTCCGCACCCCTTCGAACTCGATGATCTCATCGCCGGGCAGGAGCCCGGACCCCTCTGCACGGCTCCCGGGCGCGACGCTCTCGATGACGAGCCGCTGCGCGTACGCGCCATGCAAGCGCAGACCGGCGAATTCGAGGAGTCGCCCACCTTGCGAAAGCTCGCCCTCGCCCGGGCTCGAACCCGGCGGCGCCGCGAAGTCGAGCACGACGTTCTCCAGCACGCCGCTGATCGGCGGCGCCGCGCGCTGCCGTGGGGCGATCGATACCACGACGCGCCCCTGAAACGTCGTGTGGCCTGCGTGCGCGCCGCGGCCGGCGAACTCCGAATACAACTCTTCGTCGAGCAGCAAGCTCATGCGATCGCGCGAGCTGCTACTCGCGCGTGTGATGATCTCGACGTCTTCGAGAGGCTCCTGTCCGGGGCGATACAGCGTTCCGCGAAACGTCAGCGTCGCCGGTTTGCCCTCGGGGAATCCGCTCCCCTCGAGCTCCACGCGATCCCCCAGCTCGACCGCGTTCGGCCCGAGCTCGCTGACGGTGAGCAGGTTCGCGGGCACCTCGCTCGAGCGGCACGCGGACAAAAGCAGCAGCCAGAGCGACAACAGCGGCAGCCAGGCTCGCATGCCGCGCGTATACCCCGCGCGCGCATTCTGGGCGAAAAACCGGCGCTTTCTGTCATGACGCAGAGCCTGTGCGGCGACGCGCCGGCAAGAAGTAGCGCGCGCCGTCTTCGGCGTCGGTGCCCACGCGCAAGGCAACGCCGAACACTGGCTCCAGCAGCTCGGGAACGAGCACTTCATGAAGTGGGCCCGCGCGGGCCACGCGTCCGGCATCCAATAGCAGCGCGCGATCGGCCCAGCGTTCCACCGCATTCAAGTCGTGCATCACACACAGACACGCGACGCCGCGCTCGGCGGCGTGGCGCCGCACGAGCTCGTACAGCGCCACGGAGTGGCGCACGTCGAGGTGCGTGGCGGGCTCGTCGAGCAAGAGGACGCGCGGCTCTTGCGCGAGGGCTCGGGCGATGACCACACGGCGCCGCTCCCCGCCGGACAGCTCGCTCAGCGGCCGGTCCGCGAGCTCCGATAGATCGCAGGCACGGAGCGCGCTCTCCAGCGCCTCGAGGTCTTCCCTGCTCGGATAGAGGAGCCCGGACTGATGCGGCGCGCGTCCCATCAGCACGACCTCGCGCACGGTGAACCCGAACGCCACCGAGCTCTCTTGAGGAACCACGGCCACTTTCCGCGCGATCTCCCGGCGCGGCAACGTGAGCAGATCGCGACCCTCGAGGGTCACTTCGCCCGTGCTCGGGCGCAGCGTGCCAGCGAGGACGCGAACCAGTGTGGACTTGCCTGCGCCGTTCGGACCGATCACCGCGACGATCTCGCCGGCGCGCACGTCGAGCGACACGTTCGAGAGCACTCGTCGCTCGCGATACGACGCAGTCACCTCACGGGCAGCGAGCGCCACCTTCAAAGCAGTGTCCGATGTGGGAAAAGGTGCGATTTGCCGTTTTGTAGCCCAATCGATCGAGCTGTGCGTAGTTTCGCTGCCAACCGAACGGGCGAGGTGAACGATGATGGCACGCTGGCAACCCCTGTTGGCCGAAATCCAACGAGTGCAGAGCGAGATCATGTGGATGGCCCCGCACCGGGACATCGGTCTCGCGCCGAATCCACCCGCTTCGCTCACGGCGATCGCTGCGGCGGAAGCGCGCATCGGGCGCGCGTTGCCCCCGAGCTATCGCGAGTTTCTACTCGCGCACGACGGCTGGCCGCGCTTCTTCGAGGGGGCGTCGCTGCTCGGGACCGCCAACCTGGGCCGGCGCCTGTACGACGATCTCGTGCATGCGGCATTCGAAGCCGCCGAGACGCCCGTGCCCGATCTCGGCCCGGTGAGCTTGCGCCCGAGCCCGCGCCGCATTCTGATTCCGTTCGGCGTGGACCTGCAGGCGACGACGCTGTTCGCGTTCAATCCGACCGTCGCCCTCGCCGATGGTGAGTTCGAAGTCATCGCTTGGGTCAACGAGATCGGCATTCGTCGCGAGTCATTCGAGAGCTTTCTCGAGCTCATGGTCGAGCTGTGCGTGACCGAACGCGACGCCCGGATCGCCGGCGACACTTCACGAAGTGTCGGCTGAGCCTGAGTCACCCTTAAAATCCGAGCGGCGGCCGGCCCCTCGGTCGCTCGCGCTGTGTCCCACTTTATGGGTGCTGCGTGCGGCTTTTTCGCTTGCCAGTCGTGGCGTAGCTTGACGCTACGCAGCATCTTTGATTGTCTAGTCTTGGGTGAGAACCGTGTCGGGATATTTGGGTTCCGTCACTTTCCCTCGTAGCGAGTGCATCACCGTGTGCTGGGGTTACCGAGAGGCTCAAGATGGCAAGTGGTGAAAGCTCGGACAGCTCGGACAGCTCGGCGCCGTCGGCTGTCAAGCGCGTGATCAAGCGGTACTCGAACCGTAAGCTCTACGACACGAAAGACAGTCGCTACGTAACGCTCCTGCAGATCGCCGACATGGTGCGCGCTGGCGAGGACGTTCAGATCATCGACAACGCGACGAAAGAGGACAAAACGGATGTCACGCTGGCGCTGATCATCTCGGAAGAGCTGAAGGCGCGGCCTCGAGGCATCCCGCTGGCCACCCTCAAAGCGCTGATCCGTCAGCGCGGTGAAAAGATTCTGTCTCAGCTGCGCGAGGGGCCCATTGGAAAGCTCATGCCCAAAGATTCGAGCGAGGGCGACGGGAGGCTTTCTTCCGTGCCCCCTCCCCAGGAGGACGACATGAGCCAGAGCAAAGACGCCCAACACAAGGGGACGATCCGCTCCACGATCGAACAGTGGCAGCAGACGATTGACGAGCGAATTCGCGCAGTTTTACCCAATTTCACGGCCTTCCGCGAGCTACAGGCCGAGGTGAAACGCGTTTCGGATCGGCTGGACGCGATCGAGCAGAAGCTCGGGGGCACGAGCCCATCCGGGGACCAAAAACCGGAATAAGATCCGGTCCGTGATTTGGGTGGAATAGTGCTTACCTAAGCACTGTTGAGGTTATCGGAGCCCCACCGTTGAGACGACTCACCCCCATCCCGCGATCCGGCATATCGGCTGAGGACTTCGAACGAGAGTCGCTGGCTCAGCTCAGCGCGCTCCTGGCAGTCGGGGCACGGCTGACCAAGAATCCGGCGGAAGCCGAGGACTTGGTGCAAGACACCTTCGTCAAGGCCATGCGCGCCCGCCAACAGTTCGAGCCGGGCACGAACATGCGGGCCTGGCTGCTACGCATCCTGACGAACACCTTCATCAATCGCTATCGCCGCGGCGGCCTCGAGCGCAGCGTCATCGAAGGTCCGGACGCCGACCCGCTGGCAGACGGCTGGATCGGCAGCTCAACTCTGGAGGCCATGCGCGATCCGGAGTCTCGCGCGCTCCGGCCGATGGTCGAGGCGGAGATCAACCGCGCGCTCGACAACATCCCTGACGAGTTTCGGCTGGCCGTGGTGCTCGCAGACGTCGAGGAGATGAGTTACCGCGAGATCGCGGACATCATGGGCTGCCCGATCGGAACCGTCATGTCGCGCCTGCACCGTGGACGTCGCATGCTCAAGGCTCACCTGTACGAACACGCGCGAGCCATGGGCATCATCGGGCCAGAACCCGTGGTGGGCGAGGTGCCGGCGGAGGCCAAGCCCGAGCCCATCGATCTCGCCAGCTGGCGCGCCAAAAAGGCAGGTACCCGATGAGTCCCTGCCGCCGGGTGCTGCCCCTCCTCGAAGCATTCGTCGACGGCGAGCTCGCCGCCGACCAGGTCCTGGAAGTCGAGCAACATCTCGTAGACTGCGAGCTGTGTGCCTCGCGCGTTCGGCTGAGTCACGGACTCAAGCTGAGCACTCGCAACGCGGTTCAGCGCGCGATCTCTCCGAGCGCCGGCTTCGAACAACGGCTGCGCGCGGCGCTGGCAGCCGAACGCGAGCGCGAAAGCCAGGCGCGAGAACACCTGCATGACGCACGTGGACCATTGCCGTGGCGCACGATCGTGCCGGTGGCGGCAGCCGCCGCGTTCACGCTGGCCTGGGCTGCATCCACGAACGACAGCCGCCAGCCAGGTCGCGGGGCCTCGGAGCTGACGGCAAGCGCGTTGAGCGGCAACGCGACGGCAACGGTCGATCAGCTGATCGAAGAGTTCGTCAATTACCACGCGAATGCGCCGGCGCCCGACGTGACCGACACCAATTTGATTCAAAAGCTGGAGCCGGAGGTCGGTGTGCCCGTGCGTCTACCGAGCCTGCAGCAGTACGGGGCGCGCTGGGAAGGCGCGAGCGTCGTACCCGTTCGCAACCAGCGCGCGGCGTCGTTTCGCTATCGGCTGGATGGTCATCGCGTGACCCTGTACGTCTACAACTCGGCGCGCTTTCCGCTGCGCGCTACGCTCGAGCCGCGCGTCGTGCGCAACCTGCCCGTCTACGTCGGCTCGCGACGCGGCTATTCGATCGCAGCGCTGGAGAAGCGCGGTGTGGGTTACGCCATCGCCACGGACCTCGACGATCGCGAAAGCGCCGAGCTGGTCGCATCCATCCAAGCCGTCCACTGACGGGCTCGGTCATTCATCACAGGCTGCCCGCCCCGAAAGCTCGGCCAAATGCGCCGTGTCGAGCGAGAACCGGAGCGGAACGTACGTTGGTACGTGAGCACCGGAAGCGCAGCGAGACCAAGCAGTTGGTCGAGATCTCGGGGCGTCGCTTCTGGACGCGATGAACGGTGCAGCTAGCGGACTTCGGCTTTGCCGTGCTTGCGGGGGTCGGCGGCCGCGAGCTTTCTGCCGTTCTCGATCGCGATCATCTGCACGGCCGAGCCCATGAACGGCATGGTGGCGACGATTTCGCCGCGGCTCTCGAGATCTTCCACGAGCGGCTTGGGCGCGCCTTTTTCGAGGAAGATGTACGCGTTGCGCGTGGGGATGTAAAAGCGCCGACCCTGCACGGCCTGTTCCGGAGTCTTCCCGAACACCAGGCGTGCGAGCAGGAGCTGCGTCACGTTGGTGGTGATCGTGGGGCCGCCGGAGCCGCCCAGCGCCAGCACCACCTGGCCGTCCTTGGTGACGATGGTCGGCGTCATGCTCGAGGCCGGGCGCGCGCCGGGACGCGGACGATTGGGGCTCTGCGTGAGGCCGAACGGGCGCACGTCCTCGAGCTCGGTGAAATCGTCGAGTTGATCGTTCAGAACGACGCCGCTCTCTGCGCCCGAAATCTTCGCGCCGAACGCGCGGTTCACCGTGGTGGTCAATGACACGACGTTGCCCTGCGCGTCCGCGGTGACCAGGTGATGCGTCCCGTGCTCCTGGATCGCGAAGCGCGGGATGGCGTGGGTGCGGTCGAGCGCGATGCGACGCCTGCGCGCCGCCATCCGCTCTTTGCTGGTCAGCGCGGCGAAGTCGATGGCGGTGAACGCGGGGTCACCGATGTAGCGCATGCGATCGGCGATCGAGGCGCGCATGCCTTCGGCGATCAAATGCTGATACGCGCCGCTCTCGAAGCCGAGCTTCTTGAGCTCTGCGCTCGAGTACAGGCCGAGGATCTGCGCGACCATCAGACCGCCGGCGGACGGGGGTGGCATGGTGTAAACGTCGTAGCCCTCCCACTTGACGTGCACGGGCGCGCGCTCGACCGTGCGATAAGCGTCGAGCTCGTCCACGGTGAGCGCGCCCGCGGCGCTGGCCGCGGTGGCCACCAAGTCCGCCGCGACACTCCCCGTGTAGAACGCGGGCGGCCCTTCCGCCGCGATCCGGCGCAGCGTGGCCGCGAGCTTCGGGTTCGTCACCAGCCGGCCGGCCGCGGCCGGCTTGCCGCCGCCGAAGTAGACCGCGGCGATGCTCGCGTCGAGCTGCGCCAGCTCCTTGCCGCCGGCGAGCGCTTTCGCGAGGTGGGGGCCCACGGCAAAGCCCTTCTCCGCCGCGCGCACCGCGCCGTCCACGACCTCCGCCCAACTGCGTTTGCCGTGACGCTGGTGCAGCTCGAACAGGCCCTTCGCCTCGCCCGGAACACCCACGAGCCGCGCTCGCTCGGCGTTCGGCAGCGGTCGCTCTTCGAGGCGCGCCGCATTCAGCCGTTTCGGAGCCACTTCACGGAAGTCGAGCAGCACCGGCTTGCGCTCGCTGGCGAGCCACACCAGGCCGAACCCACCGCCGCCGATGCCGCTCGATGTCGGGCTCACGACACCGGCAACGAGCGCCGCCGCCACGGCCGCGTCCACGGCGTTGCCGCCCAGCTTCATCTGCCGCATGGCCTCGCGCGTCGACAACACGTTCTCGGTGGCAGCGGCGCTGCCCGCGGTTCGAGGCTGAGCCTGGGCGCGCGGAAAGGCCAGCGCCAGCGCCAGCGTGACGCTGCTCGCGAACCACCACGCCCCGCGCCCTGGCCTGCCGGAGATTTCTAGAGCTCTGCTTCTCATGCGACAAGACCTGGTGCAAACGTCGAAGCTCACGCGGCCTGGGTGGCGGCGAGTGCCGCCCCGCTGTAAAGAATGCGCGCTTCTTACGTGGAAGGAAAGTGCCGTGCGAATCCTGTTCGTGATGGATCCTGCAGAAAGCATGATTTTCGACAAGGACACGACCTTCGCATTCATGCGCGGCGCGCTCGCTCGCGGCCACGAGTGCCTGCATTGTTTGCCCATTCAAGTGAACAACCTGGGGCGCGAGGTGTTCGCAGACGTGCGCACCGTGAAGGTCAGCGACAGCGCGCCGCACGTCCAGCTCGGAGCGCGCACGCTGGTGGAGCTGGCCGAGCTCGACGCCGTGTTCGTGCGCAAAGATCCGCCGTTCGATGCGGCATACCTGCACTTGACGCAGCAGCTCGAGCTCGTGAAGGACCGCACGCTCGTCGTGAACAATCCCCGAGGCCTGCGCGACGCCAACGAGAAGCTGTTCGCGTTTCACTTCTCAGAGTTCATGCCGCGCTCGCTGGTCTCCGCCGATCGCGAGCGCATGCTGCAATTTCTGACCGACGTCGGGGGCCAGGCGGTCTTGAAGCCGCTCGACGGCGCGGGCGGCAGCGGCGTGGTTCTGCTGACCCTGGGCGACCGCAACACCCGCGCGCTGCTCGACCTGCTCACCCAGGAAGGCCGAATCCTGGCGCTGATTCAGGAGTATCAAAGCGCCGTCACGGAGGGCGACAAGCGCGTACTCGTGCTCGATGGTGAGCCGCTCGGCGCCATTCTTCGCGTCCCGCGCCCCGACGACCTGCGCGCCAACATCCACGTCGGAGGCACCGTCAAACCGACCGAGCTGACGCCGAAGGAGCTCGAGCTGGTGCGCAGCGTGGGCGCAGAGCTGCGCGCGCAGGGCCTCTGGTTCGTCGGCCTCGACCTGATTGGCGAGAAGCTCATCGAAGTCAACGTGACGAGCCCCACGGGCATCCAGGAGCTCGGACGCTTCCAGGGACGTCCCACGGAACAAGACGTGATCGCGTGGGTCGAAAAGCGGGTGACGGCGTAGGAGAAGCGCCGAGGGACGCCCACCTATCTGCGTCGATTTCTTGGCCCGCACGCCGGCCTCGTGATGACTCTCCCCGGCACGATGCAACGTTTCTGCGAAGTCTGCGCCAATCTCCAAGGTCCGCGTCCACCGGCCAGCGCGGGCACGAAGCGGCTTCGCAGCGTGCTCGTGGAAAATCGCCTGCTCTGCCTGTGTGAGCAGCACGCGGTGCTGTTCAGAGCTTCCGGCAAGACGACGCTCGAGGAGCTGCGCGCGCTGTTTCACGAGCCGGACGGCCAGCGCTCGCTGCTCTCGCGCCGAGCGCCGCTCGATCGCCGCGTGTTTCCGCGCCCCGAAGGCCGCCGCGGCAAAGACGGCCGCCGTCACGACGATCGCAGCGTGTGAGAGCGCGACGTCAGCTGCCCTTGCGAGTGACGGCGCGACGCACGAGCGACTGAACCCGCCGCATGTCGAACGGCTTCTCGATGATCGGGCTCTTCACCTGCGCGACGAAGCTGGCTTCATCGGGCATGAACGCGCCGCCGGTCATGAACACGATTCGTCGCTCATAGCCCGGTCGGTTCAAGTACAACGCCTGGTACAGATCGACGCCGCTGAGCTCCGGCATCATCAGGTCACAGAACACGATGTCGAAGCCCGCGTCCGCCAGCAGCAATTTCAGCGCTTCGCGCGGGCTCGTGACCGACGTGACGTCGTGCTCCTCCTCGAGCATCAAGCGCAGCGCCTTGCCCACACCGGGATCATCGTCGACGACGAGCACGCGCGCGCGATCGGACGGAGGCGCCAGCGACGGATGCGGCTGCGGCGCTGGGCTGACTTCCTTGCGGGTCCACTCCGCTGCCGGCAGCAGCACCTGAAAAGACGTGCCGGCGCCGCGCTTGCTCACGGAGCGCATCTCGCCGCCGAGCGACGTGACGATGCCGTGGCAAATCGCGAGGCCCGCGTCGACCGAACCGCTGATACTCGAGAGCGGGTCGAACGGCCCCTGCTCGACGGCGTGGTCGTCCGGGGTCGCATAGGTCACCTCGATGAGCACGCCATTCGCGCCTTCGCGGCGTAGCGCGACGCGCACGTCGGGAGGAGCCACGTTCGGGTCTGGAAGGGCGCGCGCTGCGTGAAGCAGCAGGTTCAGGAGCGCCTGCTCGAGACGCGCTTGGGCAGCGAACACCAGCGGGACATCTTCGTACTCGGTGATGAGGTTGCCGCGGTGGCGGATCTCGTTACCGACCAAGGCCAGCGCCGCATCGAGCACCTCGCGCACGTCGATGGCGGCCGCAGCGCTGCTCTCCGAACGCGCGAAGGCGCGCATCTGGCGCACCACGTGGGCGACACGCTCGGCCCCATCATGCGCTTCCTTCAGGCGTTGCACCGCCTCGTGCATGAAGCCTTGCTGCTCCGCCAGCTTCGGCAACTGCTCGGACAGATCCTCCAGGTTCAAGAGCACATAGGTGAGCGGATTGTTGATCGCGTGCGCCATGCCGCCCGCCAGCGTACCCAGCGCCGCCAAGCGGTCCCCCTGTAGGAGCTGCGCCTCGGCTTGTTTGAGATCGGTGAGATCGCGGGCGAACGAGAGCACGGCGGGCTTGTCTTCGAATTCGATGGCCATCGAGCTGACCTCGATGTGCAGCCAGCGGCCGTCGGCGCGGCGGGCGCGATATTGATGTGCAGGCAGGCTCTCGCCGCGCCTGAGCAGGCGCTTTCGCTCCTCGTGCACGGCCACCTCGTCGGGGTGCATGAAGTCGACCAACGAGCGACCGTCGACCTGCTCCGTGCTCACGCCGAACAGACGCCCCGCAGCCTCGTTGGCGAAGCAAAGGCCATCGTCGCCGAGAATCCAGATCGCCTCCGGCGCCGCATCGATCAAGTACCGAAACAGCAAGTCCGAGCTCACGAGCGCGGTCTCAGCGAGCTTCCGCTCCGTGATGTCCATGACGAACGTGACCGCGATGCGTTTGCCGTCGAGGTTCGTGTTCGCGACCGACACCTCGACGGGGACGCGACGTCCCTCCTTCGTGCAAATGGCGGTTTCGAACTGCGTCGGCCCCGGCTCGTGACGCCGGGCACGTTCGCTTATTTCATGAATGCGTGAGCGCTCGTCGGGCGCGATCAGCGACAAGATCGGCCGCTCGATCAACTCCTCCACCGGAAAACCGAGCACGCGACCGGCCGCGTCGCTCACGTAGATCGCGCGCGGCTCGGCATCGTCGACGGGAGTCACGATCAAGCCGATGCCTGCCATGTTGGCGGCCTCGACGATCGCGTCGGCCAGCGCTTGCAAGCGTTGCTCGCTCGGCTTGCCGTCGCTCTCGCTTCGCACCGGCTCGCGTGCTTGTCCCATGAGTCGTGGTTCCACGCCGCAGGTCACTGCTCGTGCTGACGCCGGGTCGTCAGACGGCGCGCCTCGCAGGACTTGCAGCCGCGATCTTACGCTGGATCGCGAGAATTACCGCAGCAATCGCCGGAACGCGGAAAAGCGCCCGGCTTTTGTGGGGGGCAGCGTCGACTGGGCAGCGAGCCGGACGAGTGACGGGGCGCGCACCGCAGATCCGCGAGTCCAGCGCGCGTTCACATCCCCTCGGAGCCCACCGAAATCACTACCGTGGGCGCCGGCAGCGGCTCCGTATCACTGCCCTCCTCCAGGACTTTGCCGCTGTCCTTGTCGATGACCTCGACCACGACTTCGAGCGCGACGTTGGCCGCCTCGTAGGTGCGCAGCCCGATGTCGATCCCGGTGAGCCCGGGGATCGCGCTGGGAATGTAGGGCCGACTCAACGCATCGCGATTCGAGCGCTGCTCGCGCGCGAAGGCGTGGTTCACGAGGCCCGAAGCGCCGTACTGCGCCTCCTCTCCGGGCGGATTGGCGATCACGTTCATCGCCGTCGCGAAATCGATCGCCATCTCCTTCATGTCTTCGATCGTGAACGTGCCGTGCTTGCGCGAGTTGCCGGATATCGGGAGAAAAATCTCGATACCCGACGTGTTCGGAAGGAACTCGCCGTCGTCGGCGTCGACCAGCTGCAGTCCGGGAACGTAGCGTCCGAACTCGTTCCAGGGGTCGACGAGGATGGCGACGTTGTGCGTCTCGGCGTCGATGTTGCTGAGCGTCCAGCTGACCTGCACTTCCACGTGATCGTTCGTGATGAACGGGTAGTGCTCGAAGGGCGGCACCGTCTGCCCGCGAAGCGCCTCGAGATCCGCCTCCCTCGGCGCGGCGATGGGGAACTGGATGCCGCGCTTGACCTCGTAAATACTGAGCTCTTCGCCTTCGCCTTCGTAAATGGCCTCGAGCTCGCTGGTCATGGCGAGCTGCACCGGATCCAGGCTGCGCTTCGTGTCCTCGTTGCCGCACGCGAAGAGCGCGAGGGCGAGGGTTATTCCGGCGCCACGCGCAGCGCACCGCAGAAGGGTCGCGCCCCCCACGCAGGGGGAACAGGCCCCCGCGACGGAGCCGTCACGACTGGTGAATTGCTGCATTCGAGGTATCCAACCCGCTTCCCATCTTCGTTCAATGCCACTCGCGTGCCAGGCTCGTTTGCCGAACGGAAGTGCGGCTCGCCGGCGCGTCATTTCTTGCTGGGCCGGAACGAGAACGTCCACGAGGCATTCGTCGGCTTGTCCGCCGTGGGGAATTTCAGGCGACTGAACTGGCGCAAGATGCAGCCCTCGACGCGCGCGTTGCTAAGCGAGGAGCTGCCGAGATTCGTTCCGCCCACCGAGCCGCCCGGAGTGACGCTCCAGCTGACGCTCACGCTTCCGCTCATCGATGGATCGCGCGCCGCCGCCGCTTCGTAGCAGGCGCGGAACGCCCCGTAGCGCGACATCACCACGCGCGAGATCTGTCCGGGGGAGAGACCCTGTCCCGGCTTGGGCACGTCCTTACCAGTGACCTTGCGCTCTGCGGTCCCGGATCCGTCGCCTTCGCCGTCTCCGCGACCCTTGCCGCCTTTGCCGTAGCCGCCCGAACCTGGACCGCCCGGACCGCCGGCACCAGAGCCGTACCCGCCCCCGCGGCCCGGTCCCCAGCCCGTATCCAGCGTTCCTGCGCCGAACGGCACGCCATCTTCGGTGCCGCCTCCCGACGCCCCGGAACCCTTGAGACCGAGCCCCGAGCCACGGCCGAGCACGATCTTGTCTGAGCGCAGTCCGCCGAGCGCGTCGGCGACGGAGCTGATCGTGCCGAGCGTCTTCTTCACCTCTTCACCCACCTCGCTCGAGAGCACCTCGGCCATGCCGCCGAGTCCCTTGTTCACCTCGCCGGTTTGCTCGGTCTTCTCTTCCTGACCTTGCTTGCCGAGACGCCCTTCCGGCCCTTTGGCTTTCTTGCCGCCGCCCATGTCCTTCTTGTCTTTGGCGCCCGGGTCCTTGATGCCCTGGCCCGCTTTCGCTTCTTCGGCGGCGGCCTGCGGCGGAGGTGGCGGCTCCGGCTCGGTCTTGATGTTGTACTGAACCGCGAGCTCCTGATCGGTCGTGAGCTCGAGCGGCTTGGCGATCGGGGGCGGTGTGGTGATGGCGTAAATCAACGCCAACGCGCCCAGCACCGCGATGAGCGCGAAGATGAACGCGAGCACGAACGACCATTCGATGCGTCGACGCGTCAGGAGCATCGGCGGCGCATCCGAGAACTGGAAGAAGACGGAGAACGATCCGTACTGGATGACCCCGTGGTCGCCGGGCACGACCGGGATCGGCGCCCCCGTGCGGCCGAGCTCGGCGGGATTTTCGGCGCGACCGCGCAGGTAGACGAGGCCGCCCGTCGCGCCGCGCGCGTCGAGCTCCCAGCCGGCGCCCACGGCACGCACGGGAGCGTCTGCGACGCCGCTGCCGTCCGGCTTCGGCAAGACGCGGTCCTCGCCGTCTCCCAGCTGGAACGATTGCCCGGTGTTCAGGCTGCGCACGGCCAGCACCGTGGTGCCCCACACCGCGGCCGTTCGCAGAATAATCGGAGAGCTTTGAGCTTGCTGTTGCGCCATCACTTCAACGCGGGGCTGCGACGGGTGTCCGAGAGCTCGCCCATGAAAGAACGATGGCCGAGCGCGCCCGACGCGAACTCGGCGCGCACGCGGCGGAGGAAGTACACGATTTGCGGCGACTTCAAACGGCCCTCCACCTCGACAGGCCCGAACTTGTAGGTCTTGATGCCGGCGTCGCCCTGCTCTTTGACATCGAGCACCTGAGGTCCGCCTTGCCCCGCCGTGCTCGCGGCGCCGGCCTTCGCGGGCTGCGGCTCCACGTCGTCTTCTTCCGGCGCGGCGACTTCCTTGTTCGGCTTCGTGGCAGGCGCTTTGCGAGCCGGCTTCTTGGCGACGCGCGCCGCACCGCGCCTCGGCTGCGCGTTCACGTCGAACGACGCGATGCTGACGGACGCCGCGAGCGCGCCGAGCAGCAGGACCACGGCCAAGCGCCTTCGCTGCATCGCTCGAGAGCATAACCGAGAGCCGCAGCACAAGTCAGCCCGCGTCGTCCCGCGCTGCTTCGCTAAGTGGCGCCCTCTGCACACACGCACGCAGCGACGATTACTTACGTCTCCATGTTCCCTCCGTTACACTGCGCACATGGCCCAGCTGAGGGAAATTTGGCTGTTGTCGCTGAGCCTTGCGGCGGTTGGCTGCGGGATACGCCAGGCGGAAGCCCCAAAACGAGCCAGGGCGAGCGGCGAGCCCACGGTAACCGCCGAACCGTTGCCCTGGTGGAAGGAAGAGCGGCCGTGCCCGTTCGGGGCAGGCGTCAAGGGCAGCGCAGGAAAAGCGCTGTGGTGCGAGAAGCCGGGCGGACAGGCCCATGGTCCGCGCACCGAGTGGTTCGAAAACGGACGCAAGGCCAAGGAGCAAGACTTTCGCAACGGCAAACAAGTAGGCCGTTTTCTCACCTACTACGAGAACAACCAGGTGAAAGAGGAGGGCCGCTACCGCGGCGGTAAGCTCGAAGGCCGGCGCGTCACATATCACGAGAACGGCCAGCGCGAGAGCCAGTGTGAATTTCGCAACGGCCGCGAGCACGGGCAGTGCACACGCTGGGACGACGAGGGCCAGAAGTCACAGGAGGCCGAGTACCGGCTCGGCAAAGCAAACGGCGTCGTCAGCTACTACCACCCGAGCGGCGGCAAGCGCGAAGAGAGCGAGTTTCACGACGGCGTGCAGCACGGCTTCTATCGCTCGTTTCACGAGGACGGCTCCAAGGAAACGATCGGGCGCTATTCGAAGGATCAGCGCGTCGGCATCTGGGAGACCTTCAGCCCGGAGGGCAAGAAGCTCGAAGAAGTCGTGTACGTCGCGGGCCTCAAAGACGGCAAGATCACGCGCTGGCACGACAGCGGGTTTCACGAGCTCGAGGGCCAGTACAAAGCCGACAAGAGGCACGGCGTCTGGAGCTACTACGAATCCGAGGAAGGGCGCGTCGAACGGCTCGAGACGTACAAGCTGGACGTGCTCGTGAGCAAACGCGTGCTCAGGGCGAAGAAGCCGGCGCAAGACAAGCCGGCCAAGGCAGCGCGCAAAAAGTCCGGGCCCTGAACGGAGTTTCCGCCCGAAGGCCGGCGCTCAGAACGACTTCAAGTTCGACAAGAGGCGCTTGCTGATCACGATGCGCTGAATCTGTCCCGTGCCTTCGAAGATGTCGTAGACCTTGATGTCGCGAAACCACTTCTCGAGCAGCGCGTGGTCCGTCTTCAACGAGCCGTGCGCGCCGCAGATCTCGATGGCCTCGATGCACGCCCGAATCGCGGCCTGCCCGGCGAGCGCCTTGGACATGCTGGCTTCCTTGGCATTCGGCTGGTGGTGGTCGGCCATGGATACGGCCTTCCACACCAGAATGCGCGACGCTTCCAGACCGCGGTTCACGCGCGCCAGGCGCTCCGCGATGGCGGCGTAGCGCGCGATCGGGCGGCCGATCACGTAGTGCTCTTTGACGAAGTCACGCGCGTATTCGTACGCGGCGCGACCGATGCCGCAGGCCATGGCCGCCACCAGCGGGCGCGTGTTGTCGAAGGTCTTCATGGCCGTCATGAAGCCTTCCTTCGTCTGATACTTCTCTTCACCGCCGAGCAGGTTGTCCTTGTGGACGCGGCAGTCCTCGAGCACGAGCTCCGCCGTTTCGTTGGCGCGCAAGCCGAGCTTGTCCTCGATCTTGCCGACGAAGAAGCCGGGCGTGCCCTTCTCGACGACGAACGCGCGCTGGCCGGCGCGACCGAGGTTCGCATCGACGGTCGCGAAGATCACGACCCACGACGCGCGCCCGCCGCAAGTGATGTAGCACTTGCGACCATTCAGCACGTAGTGATCGCCGTCTTTGCGACAGCTCGTGCGAATGGCGGCCACGTCGCTACCCGCGCCCGGCTCGGTGAGCCCGTAAGCGCCCCAGCGCAGCTCCTTGCTCATGTCGCGAAAGATCGAGAAGAAGCGCTCGCGCTGTTCGGGGGTGCCGGAACCGCGCACCGGCGGACCGCCGAGACCCGCACCCGGCAAGCTCAACATGATCGACGCGTCCGCCCAGGCGAGCTCTTCGGCACCCACCGCGGCCGTGCGATTCGTCTGCACCGGCTTGGAAGGGTCACGCTTCGCGCTCGTGCCTTCCTGGAAATCTTCCATCGGGTTCGAGTCGCCCTTGAGCGCCTGACTCATGTTGTAGAAGGTGCGCAAAAACTCGGGGTCGATGTCCTTCTTGCGATCCCAACCCAGGCTCTGAGGGCGAATCACGTTTTTGCCGAGGTCTTGAAGGTTTTCCTTCAACATCTTCTGCATCGAGGTGAGCTGAAACTCGTACATGCGGATCCTCTCAATCTTGGGGCAAAAGCTCGGTTCGCGGCTCAGGTGAAAACGGCCTGCGTTTCGGGCGTCGGCAACACGAGCGCTGGGTCGAGCGCCCCGCCGAGCTCGAGCGCAGCAGCGAGTTGGTCCATGTGCTCAGCGGTCGCGCCTGTGAGGGCGATCTGCTTGGCGTCGCGCATCATCTTTTCGACGATCACGTCGCGCATGAAGCCGGCTCCACCGTGCAGCTGCACGGCGTCGTCACCGCAGCGCATCGCCACTTCGTGCGCGTGCGCGACGGCCTGGGCGGTCCAGAGCAGCGCCGTGTTCTCGGCCTGATTCGTGTCCCACGCCCACGCCGCGCGGCGCACCAGCTCACGCGCGCTCTCCGCGTCGATGTGACGATCCGCCAGGTTGAAGGCCACGGCCTGGAAGTGTCCAATCGGCTTGCCGAACGCTTTGCGGATGTCGCAATACTCGCGCGTGAGGTCGAACGACGAGCGCGCGAGCCCCACCTGGCGCGCCGCGCAGAGCAGCGAGTACTTCGCGAAGAAGCGCGTGACGGCCTTCACGATGTCTCCGCCACCCTGCAGGCGATCGGCTTCGCTGACCTTCGCGCCCTCGAGCTGGATCTCTCCGAAGTTCGCGCAGTCGAGGCCGAGCGTCTCGTGCCGCTGCCCGATCTTCAGCCCTGGATTGTCCTTGCGCACGACGAAGGCGCCGAAGCCGCCCCAGCCCTGTTTGGCATCGACCTGTGCAAACACGATGAAGGTGTCGGCGAGCTCGGCGTTGCCGACGAAGCTCTTGGCTCCGCTGAGCTCGTAGCCACCGGCGACCTTCTTGGCGACAGTCGCGAAGCCCGGGTAGTCGCGGTTCGGCGCGCGCTCGCTCCACGCTACCGCCCCGAAAATCGAATGGGCCTCGGGCGCCTGCAGCGGGCTCAGGAGCGCGCTCGCCTGTTCCTCGGTGCCGAGCTCGAGCGCGGCCGAGGTGAACGCGCCGAAGCCGGGCAGCCCATAGGGCGCCGCGGAGTCCCCGTACGCGAGCTCCTCATTGATCATCGAAGCCGTGAGGAGCCCGAGCCCCTGCCCGCCGACCGCCTCCGGAACAGCGGCCATGGCCAGCCCCAGCTCGTGCGCTGCTTTGCGCACATCCTCGGGAATTCGACGGGCCTTCTCGAACTCGCGCGAGCGCGGGGCGAGCGTTGTCTTGGCGAACTCGGCGACCGTGCCGACAATCAGCTGTTGGTCTTCAGTGGGCTCGAACGAAATCATGGATCCTCCGACTGGCGAGAGCTCGTTCCCGAGGCGCTGACTGGTACTCTATAGAGCGGCACTCCATACTGAACAAGCAGCAACTTGGCCGACGGGCCGGTCACCGGCGTTCCATTGCTCGCCCGCCGATCGTCGCCCGCCGATCGCGCCAGGCGCGCCGAGCCGCGCCGCGCAAGACTGCCGCGGCTCCGGCATAGCGCACGGGCGACCTGCGCGCTCCTAATGGACGGCGCTTGCACAGTGCGGAGAACCGGACTACGTTCCGCGCCCCCTCAAATGGCACACGCAGTCATCAAAACCGGCGGCAAACAGTACCGCGTCGCTGAAGGCGAGACCATCCAGGTCGAAAAGCTGGCCGGCAATCCCGGCGATAAAGTCGAGTTCGGCGAAGTGCTGCTGCTCGCTGGCGACACACCGAAGATCGGCAAGCCGTTCATCTCGGGCGCCAAGGTCGAGGGCGAAATCGTGCGGCAGGGCCGCGGCGAGAAGCTCATCGTCTTCAAGTTCCGCCGCCGCAAGCGCTACCGCCGCAAGGCCGGTCACCGCCAGTCGTTTACGGCAGTGCGCATCACCGGCGTGAAGGGCTGAGGCTAGACATGGCACACAAAAAAGGTGGCGGTTCGACCCGCAACGGGCGTGGCTCCAATGCTCAGTTCCGTGGCGTCAAAGTTTACGCGGGTGAGGCAGTGCGCGCGGGCGGCATCCTGGTGCGACAGGTCGGACAGAGCATCGCGCCTGGGCGGAACGTCGGAGTCGGCAAAGATTTCACGTTGTTCTCGCTCGTTGACGGCACGGTGGCGTACGAGCACGCGACGCGCACCAAGAAGCGCGTCTCCGTTTATCCGCCGGAAGCCACCAAGTAAGCGCGCCTGAAGTACAAGCTCCTCGTCACGGACCTCGACGGGACGCTCCTCGACGTGAGCGGCCAGGTCCACGAGCGTGATCGCCACGCGATTGCTCGCCTGCTGAAGAAGGGCGTGCCCGTCGCCGTGTGCACGGGTCGCATGTACTCCGGTACGCGGGACATCGCGCGCGCCGTCGGCGTCGTCGGCCCCGTGGCCTGCGTCGACGGCGTTCACATCGTGAACACCCACGACGACAAGGACCTGCTGCTACAGACGATCGCGCCGAGGGCCGCAGAAACGCTGTTTCGCGTGCTCACCGAGCACCGGCCCACGACGTTCGTGTTCTCAGACGACACGCTATTCCACGATGAAACCGGCGCTCCGTACCTGAGCTACGTCCAAACCTGGTCGCGGCGTGCACAGCGCCTGGTCGACGCGGTCGCGCACTTTGGTACCTCGGACAGCCCGGTGGCCGGCCTCGTGTCCCTGGGCACGGAGGAGCAGATCCACGGCACGTATGCGTCGCTCCTGGCGGAGGCAGGCGAGACGCTGCAATGCGCCACCTTCTCGCTGCGCCGCCCCGGCTTCGAGGGTTTGTGGGGCATGGTGGTGCGCGCCGCGGGCGTGAGCAAGGCGACGGCGCTCGAGTGGATCGCCCGTCACTACGGCATCGACCCGAGCGAAGTCGTCGCGGTCGGTGACTGGTTGAACGACATCCCGATGCTGGCACGCGCCGGGCGATCCTTTGCGATGGCTCAGGCGCCCGATCAGGTCAAAGAGGCCGCCACCGACCAGCTCGAAGCGGACGCGATCACCGGCGGAGGCATCGCAGAAGCCGCCGAACGCTCCGGTCTTCTTTGAAGAAGCTCCCGACCGCGCTCGCCGACGCTGCGCTCCCGATGGAAAAAGACCGAGGGCGCCCTGGCGAAGCCAGGGGCCGAGGTGGCATGCTAGGTCCGTGAATGGGTCACCGCGAGCAGGCGCGCGCCGGCCAGTGTATCTGGTCGCTGCGCTGATCACGCTGTGGCTCATCGGCATGAACACGCTGGCCGAGGGGTACCTCACCGTCGACGTCGTGCGCGATCCGTTCGCGAGCGTGGTCTCGCCGCTCTCCGGGCGCGGCATGGAAGACGTCGTGAAGGCCGCGTTTTTCGAGGCGCTCGCCAAGCACGCGCGTACGTCGCTGCCGCTCGGGGTCGCTCAGATTCTGCTCGGTGGTCTCCTGGTATTCGTCGCCGTCCGGGCCCTCTTCGGCCGGCGTGCCACGGGCTTCACCCTGCAGCTCGTGCTGGCGAACGCAGCCCTGCTCGTGGCCGTGTACGCGCTGCGCGAGCCGGTGCGGGGTGCCATCGTCGACGCCGTGGTCCGTAGCGGGCTCGAGCAGCATCCGAGCGGCATGTCGGCGCGCGAGTTCGATCACATGGTGCGCCTGCAGTGGTGGTGGAGGCTGCGCGTCGGCTTCGGCGTGCAGCTGACGGCGCTGTTGCTCAGCGCGTTTGCCCTGACGCGCAAGAGCGCGCGCGAGCTGCTCACCGGCGTCGAGCCGAGCACGACCGACGAGTTTTGACGACGGCGCGGGTCGGAACGTGACCGAGATTCGCATTCTGCCTCCCGACCTGGCCAGTCAGATCGCGGCCGGCGAAGTCGTGGAGCGGCCTGCCAGCGCCGTGAAGGAGCTGATCGAGAACGCGCTCGACGCCAGCGCCACGCGCTGCGACGTGATGATCCGCGGCGGCGGCATCAGCGAGCTGTGCGTGGCTGACGACGGCGTCGGCATGAGCGACCACAACGCGCGGCTGTGCATCGAACGCCATGCGACGAGCAAGCTGCGGAGCCTCGCGGATCTCTCGAAGGTACAGAGCTTCGGTTTCCGCGGTGAAGCGCTGCCCAGCATCGCATCGGTGAGCCGCTTCACCTTGCGCACGCGCTCACAGGACAGTGACGCCGGGGTCGAAGTGTTCGTCGAGGGCGGCGTAGCGCCGGCGCTGCGCGCGGCCTCTGCGCCCGTCGGCACCAGCGTCGAGGTCCGCGATCTGTTTTACAACGTCCCCGCGCGCAGAAAATTCCTGCGCTCCACCGGCACCGAGGCGGGGCACGTGACGGAGGTGGTCGAAAACGCCGCGCTCGCTCGTCACGACGTCACGTTCACGCTCGAGCGCGACGGGCGGCGCGTGCGCGAGTGGCTGCGCGCCGAGAGCCGCGCAGCGCGCGTCCGGGACATCCTCGCCGGTGAAGAGCTGGCCGCTTGTCGTGACGAGCGCGGGCCGCTCCGCCTGGAAGCGTTCCTGTCGCGTCCCGAGCGCGCGCGTACGGGCGCGGGCGGGTTGAAGATCCTCGTCAACGACCGCCCAGTTCGAGATCGCGCGCTCGCGCTGACCACCGCGCAGGCGTATGGCAGCGTGCTCGAGCGCGGCCGCTATCCGCGTGGCGTCGTGTACCTGGATTTGCCGCCGGAGTTGGTGGACGTGAACGTGCATCCGCAAAAAGCCGAGGTGCGCTTCGCCGATCCGCGAGCCCTGACCGACGCGCTGTACAGCTGCCTCTCCAAGGCGCTGGCTCACGCCTTTTCGCTACCGTGTCCAGCGCGCTCCGCGTGGGCCAACCGCGCCCCGGTGACACAATCGCCATCCGGAACGCCAAACCGAGCGCCCGACGCGCCCGTCCCCGTCGCAGCCAGCGCGGATCCCTGGGGATTGACGCCCACCACCGTCGCGACGCCGGAAGCCGAGGCCGCTCCGCTCCCTTCCGCTCTGCCGCTCGGCGCCGCGACCGGCTTCGCCACGACGCTTCCCGAACCGCTGCTCGTGGCGCGTGACAGCGCAACGCCCGCTGCTACGGGGAGCGCGCGCGCGGAGCCGAAATGGTCGAGCCTGCGTTTCATCGCGCAGCTGCGCTCGACGTACCTGCTGTGCGAAGGCGACGACGGTCTGTACGTGCTCGATCAGCACGCGGCGGCCGAGCGCGTGACGTTCGGAAGGCTCCGGCAGGCGTACCGCTCGCGCGCGGTACGCTCGCAAGCGCTGCTGTTCCCGCTCACGCTGCAAGTAACTCAGCAGGAGGCCGTGGTCGCCGAAGACTACGCGCGCGAGATCGCCGAGGTGGGTCTCGACGTGCGCGTGCGCGGCGCAGATCTCCTGAGCGTGCATGCCATGCCCAAGCTGCTGCAGAATGCCAGCCCGGAGCGCCTGGTGCGCGATCTGCTCGGTGAAGTGTCGCGCAGCGGGGGCCGGGGGTTTTCGAACGCCGTCGATCTGGCGCTCGCGACCATGGCTTGTCACGGCTCGGTGCGAGCCGGCGACGTGCTCTCCCCCGCGGAGGGCTCCGCGCTGCTCGCCGCGCTCGACGACGCGGAGTTCGCCGGTCATTGCCCGCATGGCCGGCCGATCGTCGCGGTGATGTCGTATCCCGAGCTCGAGCGCAAGGTCGGCAGGCGGTGAGCTCGCGAGCGCCGCTGCTCGTGATCGTGGGGCCCACGGCCTCGGGCAAGACGGAGCTCGCCGTGCGCCTCGCCGAGCAATGCTCCGGCGAAATCATCAGCGCCGACAGCGTGCAAATTTATCGTCACTTCGAGATCGGCACCGGCAAGCCGAGCGCCGAGCAGCGTGCGCGCGCGCCGCACCACCTCCTCGACTTTTGGGATCCGCTCGAGCCCATGGACGCGGCGCGCTGGGCGGAGCACGCGGAGCGCGCGCGCGCCGCGATCGAGGCACGCGGCAAGCTGCCGATCGTGTGTGGCGGCAGCTTCTTGTGGATCCGAGCCCTGCTGTACGGGCTCGTGCCGGCGCCTCCCGCGGATGCGGCGCTGCGCCAGCGTCACCGAGAGCGCGCAGAAAGAGAGGGCCGCGCCGGCCTTCACGCAGAGCTGTTGCAACGAGACCCGGAGTGCGCAGCGCGCCTCGCACCGAATGACCTCGTGCGGGTCAGTCGTGCACTCGAAGTGCTCGAGCTCACCGGCGTTCCGCTCAGTCGTTGGCAAGCGCGCCACGGCTTTCGCGAGCTTCGCCATCCACCGCGGCTCGTCGGGATCGCGCACCCGCAAGCCGAGCTGGATCGGCGCATCGCCGCGCGCGTGCTGGCGATGCTCGAAGCGGGCTGGGTCTCCGAGGTGCGCGCGCTCATCGAGCGCGGCCTCGGCGAGGCGCGAGCCATGAGCGCCGTGGGTTATCGGCAGATCGCGCAGGCGCTCCGCCGTGAGTGCGCAGAGCTCACGGCCTGTGACGCCGACGAAATCCGGCGCAAGACGCGCGTGTTCGCGCGCCGGCAGCGCACCTGGCTGCGCGACGAGCCCGTGCGCTGGCTCACGGCCTGCGAAGCCGCTCGCGTCAGCGCGGCTGAGTTACTGGAGCGCTGACGGAGTCTTCATTCAGGGCTCAGAGCCAGCGACGCGTCGAGCAGCTCGGCGAAGGTGTTCGGTGCGAACGGCCTCGCGGCGCGCGAAAAGCTCGCTGGCGCCACGTCGGAGTGCATCTGCGCGCGCTCGGTGCGCTCCGCCTGGAGCTCCTCCGGTGGCGGCACGGACGGCGAGGGGCGCATGCGTTCGACGGAGGCATCCGGCAATGCGGCTTCTAGCTCGTCTTCTGCGCGCTCCGGTGGCACGCGTGAACGCATGTCGAGCTCGAGGTCCGGGCCTTGCGGCGCTTCGAGCTCGATGGTTTGCCCGAGCTGAGCGTGCGTCGGACGGCCCGGCGGAAGCTCCACTTTGACTTCCTCGGCGGGGTGCACGCCGGAGTCGTATTCGCCGGGCAAGGGCGGCTGCTCGAGGCCCGGCGGCAGTGGGAGCGCCGCCTGCGGACCGGACTCGGGCGGCGGAGTCTGGAGCGGCACTTCGCGTTCGGGCTCGGGGTCTAGCTGCTCGGCAGCACCGGCCAGTGCCTCGTCTATACTGGCAGCGACCCGGGCGCGTCGCGAGGAGACGGGAGATTCCTCCTCCTCTTCCTCCATGTCGATCTCGACGTCCGCGCTCGAGGGAGCGCGAGCCACCGCCGCCGCTTCCTCGTCCCCTTCCTCGACGGTGATATCGACGAGCTCCTCGTCTGTGAGCTCCAGCTCTTGCACCCCTTCGTCGGTGGCGCCGAAATCCCCCGAGGGTTCCGCGGGATAGGGATCGCGCCCGGACACTACCGCCGCGGTCGCCCATTCGCCGGAGGCCGGCTCGACGGGCGCGTGCTGTACCGGCGGTGGCGCAAATGCCGGCGCGCGCGCAGGCGGTGGGGGGGGCGCGCTGGGCGGCGCGGAAGCAGGCGCCGGACGCGCCGAAGCCGCGCTGGGCACCGAGGCGACACTGGGCGGCGCCGGCGATGGTGCGGCAGGCACGTCGGACGGCGCTCGAGCCGCAGCGGCCTGAGGCTCTGCCACCGCGCTGGTGTGCGGGCGAGCGCCCTTGCTCTTCACGCGATCGAGCAGGCGCTCCAGGACGGCGATGCGTTCCTGCGGGTTCACGCGTCACCTCGCGCGGCACCGTTCAGCCGCGTCAGCACTTCACCCCAGCTCACGCCTTCAGCCAGCCACGTTCGAGCTTTGGCGGCCGCGCCCGCGTTCAACACCAGAAAGCGGGTTTGTCCGTCTTCCCGATGTAACGCAAGGACGCTCGCCTTGCGTGCGAGCGCACGCTCGAGCGCTCCTTCCAGGACGGCTGCCAAAAGCGCGTCTCCTTCTTGCCCCAAGGGACTGCCGGACACCGTGAGTATCAGCGCGCGCCCCCAGCGTTCGACGGCGAGCGAGCCAAGGCCCATCAGCGCCAGATCTCCGCCCAGGTGCTCGACCCAGCTCGCGATGCCGAGACTCTCGAGCCCAGAACCGAGCCGGTGCGCCACACGCCGTCCTGCTTCGAGTCCGAGCTTGCGTCCGAATGCGGTGATCGCTTCCTGCCCCGCGCTCTGACACAAGTCGAGCAGTGCCAGCGGCGGAACCAACAAGCGAGCGTCCTTGGCGTCGAGAGCGACGCGACCCCGAGCAAGATCGAAGTGGACGGATTGTGACGGATCGAAACTCGGCTCAGCCATCACGCCTCGACTCGAAAAGGGCCGTGAACGAACATGTGCCAGTATAGAGCGGTCGTGAGTGACGCTGTCAAATTGCACGAACCGAAGCGCGGCGAGCGCTTGCGGCACCGTGGCATGGCCGCACTGGCGGCCGCCGGCCTCACGCTCCTGATAGGTGTGTTTTCAGCATTCCGCGCGTCCGCTCAGCTCTTGGACCTTCCGCAAACCGTCGCGCCGCCCCAGCCCGCGGCGCTCGACGCCCAGCTTCCGACGGGCGCGGAGCGCGAGGCCGCGACGCGGCCGGCCCCTGCGGCGAACCCCGCCTGTTCGCCACGCCGCCCCGTCTGCGTCCACGCCGCCCCGGGGGTAACCGGGGACGTGGCGCTCGCCCTACTCAGCGCGCTCGAACAGGCCTACGAGAGGCTCGTCCTGGTCTCGGGTCTGCCCTCACCGCGCGCGGATCGCGGCCTCGGTGGCAGCGACGCGCTCGACCTGTACCTGACGCACGTCGCGACCGAGGGTGCCGCAGAGCTCAGCGTGTCGCACGATTGGTCGCTCGCGGCGGCGTTCGACGAGGCACCGGGCTTCTGTATGCTGGGCCTTCCTGCACGCGCAGGTCCGGACCAGCTCGAGCGCTGGGCAACGCTGTGCGTGGGGGAGCTCGTGCAGCTCCGTCTCGACGCCAGCGAAGCGCCGCACACACGGCGCGCAGTGGCGACGCACTGGGGGCAAATGCTGGGGCGTCCCACGACAGACGACTTTCGTGTCTTCGACGACATGCAGGCCCATCCGGAGCGCGGCTTCGCGCGACGGGAGCGGGACGGGAGCAGCGCAGGGGCCTCGCTGTTCTTCGAGTACATCGAGCAGACGCGCAGCAACGCCGCGCCTGCAGTATTGTCCGCGAGCCTCGTCGCGCTCAGCGCCGGCAAGAGCGATCCGGCGAGCGCGCGCTGGAACAACGAACCCGACTGGCTCGACGTCTTCCGGCACTCGTTCCGCGAAGATCGTCCTGCCATCGCGGGCGCTCTCGCGGACTTCGCCGTGGCGCGGGCTTTCTTGGGCTCGCGCGACGACGGCCGTCATCTGCCGAGTCTGGCCTGGCTGGGCGATTTCGGCCGCGTGCGCTTCGACTGGGTGCTCCGGTATTCGTCCTTGCCCCGCCGAGTCGCGGCGACGCGCCCGATCGAGCCGACGGGCTCGATCTATGTCTGGCTCGATCTGGACGAGCTCGACCTGGGTAGCGTGGTGGGCTTCCAGGCGACGTGGGAGCGCCCGGTCGCCTTCAAGTGGTCGCTCGTGCGCGTGGACAAGGATGGGGTCGAGCTGTCACGGATCGACGTACCATTCCAGGAACGCGCCAGCAGCGTCGAAGCGCGCGCCACCGAGCTCGAAGCAGCCGCGGCGTTGTTGATCGTCGGCACGAACATGGGCGGAGTCGATCTCGCGCACCCGTTCGATCCGGATACGGGCCCATTCGAACCCCACGGCTGCCTGATCTATCTGGCGAAGCTCTGAGCCACGCTGGCGCGCCGGTTTCGCCGGCGAAGTAGCCAGAGCGACGCGCCAAGTAGCGGCCAGGCCGACGCCACGTCGCGCGCACCGGCGAGCTGACAGCCGCCACGCGCCGAAACCCCTGTGGCGGCCGCCCAGCGGTCCACGGCAATCGGGATCCGACGCCGCACCAGGGGCTGCCCGTCCAGCTCCACGGCGATGCTCAGCGTCTGCCCGCCGCTCTCCTCGTCTCCGAACAGCGTAGCGGCCCACGATCCCGGCGCGAGGCGTGTCAGCTGTGTGCGGATGCCCGCGGGCGCCACGCGCAAACTCAGCCGTTCCACTGCGAACCCGTCGGCGATGTGCCCTTCCGCGTCGCGCAGCTCGAGCCGGCCGCGCAATGGCCAGCTCGGATCGGGCCGCATGAAGTCGTCCGCCAGCGCAAGCCAGCTCTGCTCCGCGTTCGGCGCACGGCCCACGGGTGCGTCCTCCTCCACACGCGCCGTCCAACTCTCGTCGACATCCAGCGCACCCACCCCGAGCTGCTGCTCGTAGAGCACGGTGCCCTGCACCTTGCGCGCGCCCGCCTGCAAGAGCGACAGCACGCGCGGCTGCGTCAAAGTTGGATCGCGCTCCAGTAGCAAGGCCACGGCTCCTGCGACGATCGGCGACGCCATGGAGGTGCCGCTGAGCACGGCGTGAAACGGGTCGGCAACCATGCACTGGACGTCGGGCGCGACGCCGGGTTCGGCACAGGCGAACACGCCACCTCCGCCATTGGCTCGTGGGTCCGCGACGCGCGCCATCGCCCCCACGATGTACGCGCCGGGCGCGACGATGTCGGGTTTCAGCAAGCCGTGCGCGGTGGGCCCGGCAGAGCTGAAATACGCCAGGCTGTCGAGCGCGGGGTCGTCCAGAGAGCCATGGCTCTCGATGCGCATGCGCCCGCCGCTCACGACCTCCCACTCGCGCCGATTCAGGGTCGCGCCGACGGCGATCAGCTCTTCGTGCGACGCGGGGATGTTGATCGTGCCCGCCTTCGTGGCGCGCGGCAAAAGTGGCCCTGTCGTCTCCCCGGGGGCAAGCTCTCCGCTACTGCTGATCCAGATCCGCGCCGTCCCTTGCCCTTCGAAGCGCAGCGCGAACACGGAGCCCGATCGAATTTTGCCGTCGATGACCACGACGGTTCCCTGCCTGCCGGGGTCCACGCCATCTCGAGCAGACCGGTTCAGCGCGCTGAAGTTCACCTCGTCGTGCCGCGCACCACCTTGCTTGCCGGTTGGCACCGGCGGAAGCAGCCACTCATCCTCGCGATCCACGACGCCCACGCTCAAGCGATCAGCGGCACGCGTGGTGATCCAGACCCACGCCGTTCCTTGCAAGCGATCCTTCGTGGACGCTGGAAACAAGATCGGCACGCGCGTCGGCGAGTCATGGGCCACGTGCACTTCGGTGTGGATGCCGAGCGGCTCCGGGTAACCCTTGCTCAGGCCAGAATACAGGCCCGCGCTATTGCCAGCGGCCACGACGATCGCGCGCCCCGGCTCTTCGTCCCCAACCAGCGCAGCGAGTCCCTGCTCCAGGGGCGCCGAGCCGTCGTGGCCGCCGAAGTCACTGCCCAGACTCAGGTTGGCCACCGCGGGGAGGCCGAGACGCGCCGCCTGCTCGAAGATGAAGCGCGCGGCCAGGACGATATCCGGATCCCAGATGCCCTGTCCGTCGGCGCGGGTCACCCGAGCTATGATCAGCGCGGCTTCCGGGGCGACACCCACGTAACGAGCCGGCGTCTGCGAGAGCCCGTTGCCGGCCGCGAGTGAAACGACGTGCGTCCCGTGTCCCGTCGCATCCTGAGGCTCGTCACTCGCTTCGCTCTCTATCAGCGCGTCCAGGTCGCTGCCGCTGAGAATGGCACAGTGGTGCGGGGGTTCGGCCGGCGGCAGCGCCGCGCAACCGTACTCGGTCTCGAGCTCCGGTTGCATGCCCAGCGGGCCGCGGGAAAAGTCGATCAAGAAGCGCACGCGTGTGCGGCCGTCCGGGTGCCGCAGATCGGGGTGGCGGACGTCGAGGCCCGTGTCGATCACGCCGATCAACGCGCCTCGGCCCGTGCCACCCGTGCGCGACGTGAAGCGGTCCACGCGCGCCCATTTTCCGGCCTGCTCGAGCAGCGGCTGGCGCGGCGGTGACCACAACAGCCGTGCGTCCCGATTGCGCGCCGCGAGCCGAGAGACCTGCGCGAGCTCGGGATAGGCGACGGCGAACCCCGGTGCGATCGGCAAAAACCCCCTGGCGCGCGCATCCACGCCGCGTGGGAGCTCGACGAGCAGCGGGACGCGTGTACTGTTTGGCAGAGTCAACCAGCGGGGCGGCGCCTGTCTGGAGAGCGCGCGACTCTGCAGCGCGCCGAGCAGCTCTTCCACGGCGAGCTCGGCGCGCGCTCGCCCCGGGAGCGACAGCGCGCAGAATGCCAGGAGCGATAGCCAGCGCGCGCGCACGCTTCACACCGGCGGGACCATGTGTTTTTTCGCTGGCCGCTGTTCATGCGTGTGCGCGGCGTGCTGAAAGCGGCGCGCGATCTCGGCGCGCAAGGCGGCCGGTGCCACGATTTGATCGACCACCAGCTCGCTGGCGAGCTTCGACAAATCCACGTCCTGTTTGTACTGCTCGCGGAGCTCGGCGACGTACGCGTCGCGCTCCGGTCCCGCGGGCACCTCTTGGATCTTGTTGTAGTAGACGGCGTTGACGGCCGCTTGCGGGCCCATCACCGCGATCGACGCCGTGGGCAACGCGATACACGCATCGGGTTCGAAGGCTGGGCCACACATGGCATACAGACCTGCTCCGTACGCTTTGCGCACGATGACGCACAGCTTCGGCACGGTAGCTTCGCTCACCGCCGCGATCATCTTGGCACCGGCGCGGATGATGCCCTGGCGTTCGACCTTGCTCCCGATCATGAACCCCGGCACGTCGGCGAGATAAAGTAGCGGCAAATTGAAGGCATCGCACAGCCAAATGAAGCGAGCCGCCTTGTCCGCGCTGTCCACGAACAGCACGCCACCCAGATGCTTCGGCTGGTTGGCGACGATGCCGACGGGTTGGCCCTCGACGCACGCGAAGCCGGTGATGATCTCCTTCGCGAAGCGCTTCTTCACTTCGACGAAGCTGCCCTCGTCGATGATCGCGTGGATCACCTCGAACATGTCGAACGGTTTGTTTTCGTCAGCCACGATCACGTCGCTGAGCGCGCGCGATCCGGCTCTCGGCGCTTGCGCGGCGCGCAGCGCGGGTCGCTCGCGGAAGCTCTGCGGCATGTAGGCGATGTACGCCTTCGCGTAAGCAATGGCGTCGTCCTCGTTTTCCACGAGCACGTCGCCACAGCCGGAAACGCTGCAGTGCATCTTGGCGCCGCCCATTTCCTCGAGCGTGACCTTCTCGCCGATCACCATTTCGGCCATGCGCGGCGAGCCGAGGTACATGCTCGCGTTGCCCTGGACCATCACCACCACGTCGCAGAACGCCGGGATGTAGGCGCCGCCCGCGGCCGACGGCCCGAACAACAGGCACACTTGGGGCACCTGCCCGCTCAGCTGCACTTGATTGTAGAAGATGCGCCCCGCGCCACGGCGACCCGGGAACATCTCCACCTGATCGGTGATGCGCGCGCCTGCAGAGTCCACCAGGTAGAACAACGGGCACAGGAGTCGCCTGGCCTGCTCCTGGATGCGCAGGATCTTCTCGACCGTGCGTCGTCCCCAGGAACCGGCCTTGACGGTCGAGTCGTTCGCCATCACCGCGACGGTACGTCCGCCGATCGTGCCGAGCCCCGTGATCACTCCGTCTGCCGGCAAGTCGCCGACCTGCACGTTCGCGAGCAACGCGTCTTCGACGAACGAGCCGGGGTCCAGGAGACGCGCCAGTCGTTCCCGCGCGAACAGCTTGCCCTGCTCCGAGTTCTTCTCGTGGTAGCGCGTGGCACCGCCGCGGAGCGTGCGCTCCACGAGCTCGGTCAGGTCCTGATCTTTCATGGTTCGCCTCGGACTCGGTTCAGCCTTCGTGGAGCAGCTGCTCGATCAGCGCTTCTACCTGCGTCAAACGCGCTTCCGAGTAGCCGACCACGACCTCGCGGATCCTGCCTTTTCGATCGATGACGAACAACGTGGGCAGAGCCAGCGCTTTGTAAGCGAGCGTCGCGCGTCCCGACGCGTCGGAGGCGATCGTGTAGGCCATGCCGAGTGAGCTCGCAGCCTGCGCCGCATGCTGCACGCCCTCGCTGGTCACGCCGATCACCTGGACGCCCTGCGCCGTATAACGCTCGTGCCATTCGTTCAACGTCGGCACCATCATGCGGCACACGAAGCACCACGTCGCCCAAAATTCCAGAACCACGACTTTGCCGCGCAGGTTCGGCTCGACGCTGCCCTGCACCGTTTGTAACGTCGCGAGCGACGGCGCCAACATGCCCACGAACGCTCTCTGCAAGAGCTCGTCGTCGCGCGGCTTGCTCGCGAGCTGCACGGCGGCGAGGCGCTGCTCCTGGTTTCTCGAGAACACCAGCGCGGCACGACTGCCCGCGCCCTTCCCCGCGATGATCTCGACCACGCTCGTTGGCGCGTTCACGGGCTGCCCGTCGACGCTGAGCAGCACATCGCCGGCGATCAGCCCGGCATGCGCCGCCGGTGAATCGGGGATCACGGCTCGGACCGGCACACCGGCACCGCCGTCGTTGTGCACGCCCAGCTCCACCCCCAACCAACCCGGACCCTCGGCTTCGGACGGCGGGGGATCGGGAGCGGTCGGCGGCTCGGGCACCCGCGGCGCCGCTTCGGCCGCCGCTGTCCGCGGGGCGGGATCACGCGGCGCAACCTTTGCGCAAGCCACGCAAAATGCGAAGGCCACGACGACCGATCCCAGAACCTCCAGGGGTGGCATCCGGACCCTCATGCCGGCGTGGTATCACGCGGTTTTCGCACGCGCAGCATTGGCTACCGCGTTGCTCGTTCCGAGCTGGTTCGGTTGCGGGGGTACGACGCCCCCGAAAGCCGGCGTTTCTATGGCGAATCAACCGCCCCGGCGACCTACGCACGCTGCCGCAGCCAGCCGCAAGCTCCCGCCGTGGCTGGCGCTGTCATCGCTTTCCGCGCTGCCGCTGGCAGCGGCTGAGACGTACCCGGCGCTTGGCCACCTGCCGGGCCGCTACGCCGCCCAGGTCCGGGTGTCCGAGCACGCGCGAGCAAGTTATCTCGCGCTGAGCCCCGAGCGAGACTTGCCGAGCGGCAGTGTCGTCGCGCAGTTTCTCGAAGACCTCGGAACGGGCGCTGCCGGGCCGGTATTCGTCATGCGCAAAGACGACGAAAAGGATTGGCTATTCGCCGTGCTCGGCGCGGACGGCACGCCGCTCGACTGGGGACGGTTGCCGCTCTGCTTGCGATGCCACGACGAAGCGTCCCGCGGTCTCCTGTTCGGGCTGCCGCGACCGAGCGACCAGACGCTGCAGAACAAATAAAACAGACCCGGCTGAGCTTGGTCAGCCCGGCCGGGTCCAGAAGACTTTTTGCTGTAACGGCGACGCGTGAAACGCGTTCCGCCAAGTCAAGCTAAAGCAAAGTCAGCGAAGCGAAGAAAAATAAGCCTAAGCCAAGCACCATCTGAGCAGGACCCCATCCCGGGGCTGCGTAAGCCACGACGCCGACCCCGTCAGGGGCTCGGCAAGTACAGACGCCCGCCGCGCAGCAAGTGGCGGCTGACAGACAAGCTGGCAGGGGAATAAGCAGCGACCGTGCCATGACGGCACCGGGACGCGCTGACAGCGATGCTCAGCGATTTCGAGCGCTGAGTGCGCGTACGGTTCACTACACGCGCGTGTCCCCTCTGGCTCCGGTGTCACGGGTGGGCCGTGCAGTTCGCATTTTTTGCGATATGCGAAATTTGTCTGCTAATTCAATTGGTTACAGATGCGGCGCGATGTGCGCGCTCAGCGCGCGATCCATGTCCGCGACCGGTGCAGGGCGGCCTGTGTACAGCTCGAACTGACGACACGCCTGGTAAAGCAGCATGCGGCCACCATGAACAATCGTCGCCCCGACGCGTTCGGCATCCGCAAGGAGCTCCGTCTCGAGCGGCTTGTAGACGATATCCATGACAACCAAGTCGCGGTGGAGGGCCTGAGCTGGCACCGGTGACGCCGCTCCGTACTCGACCATTCCCGCCGATGAGGCGTTCACCAGCGCCGAGAACGCGCCCAGCTCCGACAGATCCGCCGTCCCACCCGAGCTCGCCCTCCAGCCGTATCGATCGCGAAGCTCGGTTGCGAGGCGCTGAGCGCCTTCAAGCGTCCGATTCACGATGTGTACGTCGAGACCTTCCGCGCACAGGGCGTAAGCGACCGCGCGCGCCGCTCCTCCCGCGCCGATCAGGCAAACGCGCTGACCCGCGAGCGGCAGCGCTTCCGATAGCGCACGCACCGCCCCCGAAGCGTCGGTGTTGTAGCCGGTCAGAACCCCCCCATCGTTGACGATGGTGTTCACGGCGCCGATCCGGGACGCGAGCTCGTCGAGGCGGTCGAGCTCCGGGATGACTTCGAGCTTGAAGGGCATGGAGACGCCGAATCCACGGATGCCGAGCGCGCGCATCCCGGCCAGCGCTCCCTTCACGTCGGTGACCTTGAAGGGCACGTAGCTGTAGTCCAGACCGAGCGCCGCGTAGCCGGCACGGTGCATCGCCGCCCCCATCGAAACCGGGTGCAGGGACAGAGAGCCGCAGAGAGTCGTCGTCGCCTGAGCCATGGCCTGCTTTTACCTCCGCTGCCCGAAACAGGGCATCCGGGGTCGATTGGGACGATTTTCGGCCTCCTGGCGGCGTTCGCAAACGCCCTACGGTTTTCGCATTGAAATTCCGGTGAGCGTGCTAAATGTCCGCTCCCCAAGCGCCCGTAGCTCAGCTGGATAGAGCACCGGTCTACGGAACCGGTTGTCGGAGGTTCGAATCCTCCCGGGCGCGCAAGTCTGCTTGTGCGCGCTGCGCACTTCGCCATGCAGCCCGGGAGGATTCCCTTTTCTTGTATGGCTTCGCTTCGCTTCGCCGCTCCCGGGCGCGCAAGTCTGCTTGTGCGCGCTGCGCACTTCGCCATGCAGCCCGGGAGGATTCCCTTGTTCCTGATCGCCTCCGCTTCGCTGCGGCGGCTCCCGGGCGGTCCCCTAGTGTCGCCTCCGCTTCGCTTCGGCTCCCAGACGATGGGTGGCGCGAGCGCCGGGTTCTCACATGGTCGCGCCGGCCCTAACGACCGCTTCGTCACAGGTGCGACGGGCTACGTCGCGGGGCACTCATCGGGGGGCGACTTCGATCACACGGCCGCGGGCGTCGAGCGCAATCTCGCAGCAGGCCTCGAACAGGCCGCGCAGCAAACGCCGACCGCGCTGAGCTCGCGATTTCATCGCCGATAGCGAGACCCTCTCGCGTTCGGCGGCCTGGCTCATACTGAGACCCTGGAGCTCGGTCAGCCGAATCGCCTCCTGGTACGGTGACGGAAGCTGGTCGACGAAGTGGTTCATGAAAGGCGCGAGCAGTTCGTCGCCTTCGTGACGCTCGGGCTCTCGGTCGAACGGCTCGGCGGCGAGAGTCTCGTTCTTGGCGGCGGCGCGCGTTCGCCGGATAGCGAACCGGTCTCGACAGACGGGCGCGAGGAGCAGGGCAACGTGGAAGACCGCAACGAGGACGGAACCCGGCAGGAGCCACGAGGCCAGGGGCGCGACCGGGATCAGAATTTCGGCGGAGGGGCTCGAGCGAGCCGACAGGGCGAAGGCGACGCCGGCGGCGCGCAACGTGATCATGGCGCCGTGGAGGACGTACTCGAACGAGCGCAGGCCTCCGGAGTGAGCGCGGCTCTGGCGCTCGATCGCCATGTCCCAGACTTCGGCAATCTGATCCAGCGCGATGAGCACCAGGCCGACCGCCAAGGTGGTTCTCGAGATGAAGAAGGTCGCCAGAATGAGCGGAAAGAGGAGCGCGCGGACGGTGTGAATTCCGTGCTCGAGGCGTGAGTGCTCTCGACAGGGAAGCTTCTCCTGGACCACGTGAACGACGATGCCGTCCCAGGCGCCAAGAACCGCGAGAGCGAGCAGGCAGAGGGAGGCGGCGGTCTCGGAGTCGAACGTCATCGAGGTGAACCTCCAGCGGTAGAGAAGCGCGGCGTCGAGTCGTCGATCCTGCCCTGAAGCCGGGCGAGATCGCGGCGGACCGCTCGGTCGAGCTCGAGCACGAAACCCTGAGAAACCGCGAGCTCCGGCCCCGAGAAATCGCCCGGCAGCGCTGCGCCTGAGGACGGGGAAGGATCGAGCTCGCTCGGGGACTGCATTGGGTCCTGATCCCTCAACGCTCGCCGAATGCGACGGACGCAAAAATTCGACGAGCGCGCTTCGCTAAAGTCCCCGCAGCGCGGTCCTCGTTGCGGCGGCGTCCCGGGGTCCTACAAGAATTCAGGCACTTGGCGGATCACGGGGTCAAGATGCAGCGGGACTTCATGACGTCCCAGATCGCCTTCGCGAAGAACTTCGATCCCGCCGGCGATGGGTGCACATCAGCGGGATTGATGAGTCCACGTTCCGTGTAGCCGCTTCCGATGGCGTCGCCCGTCGCTTCACGCAGCGACACGAACGTGCAGTTCGGATGACGGTCGCAGACGGCGCGTGCCCGAGGTTCTGCGTAGTCGAGGGTCGTGTTGATCGCGGGCGCGTTGCCCTGGAAGATTCCCGAGGTCGGCTCGTGTGGGTAAAAGAAGTAAACGACGTGCTGAACGCCGTCCGCCGTCATCTTCGTCATCAGTTGATCCGCGCTCTGGAGCGCGTTGCTGATGGTCGTCGTGCAGCTCGTGTTGGCCGGCGGTGCCTGCGTCAAACACGAGCGATTGAGAATCAGCACGTCGTTGCCCCCGCCGTTTGCGATCACGACCTTGATGTCGCGGTTGGCGGCGCGTGCCGCATCGTACTGCCCGGCGATCTGCGCCATGTTCGTCGCAACCAGCTGATGATAGCGCGGCGTCGCGCTGTAGCCGGGTGAGCCCGCCGCTTGCCACAGGGCCTCGAGCTCCGGAGCGATGTTGCTCGTGGGAGCGGCGAGGAACGAATCTCCGATGAAGACCACCTGATTGCCGTTCACCGAGCTCCGAGGGCAAGCATTGCCTCCGGATCCTGCCCCTCCGCCCGTACCGCCCGTGCCACCGCCCTGCGGCGGCGCTCCGCATCCCGCAATCGCGACAGCTGCCAGCAACACAACGCAAGAAGTTCGGTTCATTACATGCTCCAGGTTCGGACGTTGGGACCGTGCCTCATGAAACTCGCGCCGGCGTGACGCCGAATGAGACACTCTGGTCACCTACGCCGACAGCGCATAGACCGCCATGAAATACCTTGAATAAGCATATTCTACACCAGTATTGTGCAATACTATGTGCGCCAATTGTTCAATACACGCGCGCGGCCGCGCAGCGGGTTAGCGCGGAGGATGCAGCGATGAAAATACGGGAGCTCGAGCGCGTTTCCGGCGTTCACCGCTCGACTATCCACCACTACGTGAACCTAGGTTTGCTGCCGCGACCCAAGGTCGCCGGACCGAAGCTTCACGTCTTCGGTGAACCGCACGTCCAGCTGCTTCTGGAGATCCAAAAGCGACGTGCGGAGGGCTGGGCGCTGCCGCGGATCCGCGAGCACTTGCGCAAGCAGGCCTCGAAAGGGCGCGCGACCAGGACGAGCGCCGGAGCAGCGGCGACGGATACGCGCCAGCAGATCCTCGAGCACGCGACGCGCTTGTTCGCGCAGCGCGGCTACCACGGCGTTCGCCTGATGGACGTCGCGCGATCGCTCGGGATCGGCAAAGCGACGCTGTATCGCTACTTCACGAGCAAGCAGGCGCTGTTCGTCGAATGTGTGGAGCGCGTGCGTTTCACGCTAGTGCCCAAGGAAACGCGCGAGCTCGCAGAGCGTCAGCGCAGTCTACCCGAGCAGGGCAGAGGTCGCGCGCACGCCGTGCTCGTCCACTTCAAGGAGTACCGTGCTCTCACGCACTTCCTCGGCACGATCGCCGAGGACGCGGACCGCGCTGTCGCCGCACGCGCCAAGGCGGAGTTGCACAGTATGATCACGAACGCAGAGCCGTACCTCAAGCAGCTCATGTCGCAAGGCGCACGCGTGTGCGATTCCGAGCTGCTCGCCTACATGCTCTGGGGCGCGCTGATGGGGGCCGGAGAGCGACTGACGCTCGACAGCAAATACTCGTTGCACGACGTCCTCGATGCCTATTTGCAGTTCACCATGTTCGGCATGTTCCGACCGCAGTGAACAGGCCCGCGCCAGCGGCCAACGGCTAGATCGAGGCATTCTTCGTTGCGTATGCGCAGCTGCCTGAGCTCCACTCACCCGACCATACATTTCATGCGAATCCGCCGGGGTCGCTCGCGAGAAGCGAGCGCGCGATCCGAAAAAGTCGACGCCAAGGTTGCAGGAGATTGTCTGGCCACGCGCGCGTCTCGATGACTTTCCAGTCGGAAACACATGAACGGAAACGAAGTGTGCGTGCGCGCACGCGAGATGCGGCGTGCGGAATGCGGCGCTCGAATGCGGCGAAAGCGCCTGAGACAGCGAGCGCGCGTGCCCCGTGCGCGCTCCAAATGTCGGCCGGGAGGGGAGAAAACACACATTGTTGAAAAATTGTAGATTGAGTATCTTCGTACGCTCACCAGGGTTTGACAAAGGGAGGAAGGGCACATGAAACACGCTGCCGCCATCGCGCTATTATTGAGTGGAATTGCCGTCGCCGCTTGCGAAGCACAGACATCCGAGCCTGAGCCGGAGGTGGTTGCTGCCGTCGAGCAGTCGCTCTCTTTGGTGCCGCGCCCCCCGTGGGCTGCCGGCGATCAGAAAGGGATGGCCAACACGCAAGGCTACGGAACACGCTTACGGTGCGCTGCACATTTGATTGACCCGCGTTCGCGCACGTACGAGCTGTCTCACGAGCGCTCGGAAACCATGCCCGTTTCACCCTTCGGCGTTCCGCTCGACTACACCTTTCGCCCGACCAGCAGCGTTCCCTTCACGCGCCACGCCTTCAACGGCGAAACCGTGTGCGGTGAACCGGCGGCGCAGGGCACGCAAATGGACGCGCTCGGCCACTTCGCCGTCATGCCCGCGCCGTGGGATCCTGCATCGGGGCCAATTCCCGTGGGAACGGCGCAGTACTATGGCGGTTACACGCAGGCTCAGGTCAAGCCCACGCCGGATTCTCCGCTCCTCAAGCTCGGCGTCGAGAACGTCCCGCCAATCGTCACGAGCGCCGTGCTGCTGGACGCTCGAACCTACTTGGGTGGCGGCAATCGTCTGGCGCCCGGTCAGATCATCACCGCCAACGACATCAAAGGCATGATCCAGGCGCAGGGCCTCGGATGGCGCGGTCTGCTACCGGGCGACGTGCTGTACATCTACACGGGTTGGGAAGACCTCTGGCAGGACCCCGACATGCTCCACGAGTACTACACCAAGGGCCCGGGCCTGGCCTCGGACGCCGCGATTTACATCGGCAGCAAAGCCGTCGTGCTGGTGGCGCTCGACAATCCGTTCACCGATCCGGTCCGCGAGGGCCAGCTGACGGGGGCAGCACCGCCACCTGACGGGACTCCGCCGGGTCTGCCGTTCTTCATTCACCATTACAACCTGACGCAGTCGGGCGTGCTGCAGATCCAGAACGCACACCTCGAAGAAATGGCCGCGGACGGCACATGGCTCTCGTGCACCATGATCCTGCCGCTGCGTGAGCGCGGCGGTTCCGGCTCACCCGTGCGGCCCGTCGCGTTCGGCTCTCCCACGCGCTGAACCGCTCTGGATTCGAGCCCCCGCAGAACATCGGTCCGGAGCGCGTGCCGGGCCGATGTTCCAGCTGCCTGGGAGGGTCGACGTGACGGCGGGGCCGTCAGCTCATGGGCGGAATCGTCGTGTCACGCAGCAGCGGAGCGGCGTCGTAGCCGAGCTCGTTGCACACGTCGATTATGGCTTGCAGGTGCTCTTCACGTAGACTGTTCGCCTCGCGCTCGATCAAAAACTGAAGGCGAAGACCGAGACGCGCCACGAAGAACGGCCCGCGAGCCGCGCTGATCTTGTCCACGAGGGTCTGAACGGTCATTCGCCGCATGAGTGTTTCGTCAGGTGCTGTTTAGACTGCATAGCGAGTACGCCCACAAGGTGGCGCGTGGCGGTGTTCCCTCTCTACAGCCAATCTCCCCGTTCGCGATCACCGTCAGATGGACGCGCGGCGAGAGCTCGCGGAGCAGCGTCGGGGTTTCTTCCGGAGCGCGATCGCCGAGGGTGAACCCACGCATCGTGCACGTGAACGAAACCACCAGATCGTGCGACTGCTGGCTCTGACGGCGCAGCTGTCCGACCGCCGATTTGACGGCGTCGATCGCACAATCCGAATCCAGGCGGACGCGGTGCAACTCCGTACCGGTCTTCAGTGGGTAGAATGCCACCACGCCGCCATCCGGCGTGAAGCCAATCGGGGGCGCGCACCAGAAGTAGCCTTCCTCGTCGCGGGTCGCGAGGCACACGCTGTGCTCGGCGGCGGCGATCGCCGGGTTCGCGGCGAAATGCGCGCGCTTGACCGGATCGCTCTGAGACAGGATGTCGAGCGCCACGTCCCGTGCACTCCTGCCGTCGGCGCCTTTCCAGATGCTGCCACCGGTCGCCGTCAAACGGAACGAAGCGCCGCTTTCGCGCGCCCCGGTCGCAAACGCGTAGCGTGCCCGCACGCGCTCGTCGAACGCGATCAGGAGCACGCCGTGTTCTTCGAAGCGTCCATTCAGAAACGCGAGTGACGGCTCGGCAAGGCCGTCGACCTTCATGCCGCGCGTCAGCCCGGTCCCGGCGACGCGCAAATCGGGCGCGGCCTCGCACAGGCCGTCCAGGATCTCCTGGTCGATCAGCGGCGCACCGACACCGAGCCCCGGGGTGAACAACAAGCCCGAGCTTGGAAGCTTCCCGAGCTCGGCGCGCGTTTGCTCGACGAGCTTGGCGCCGGCTGCCTTGGGTTGGCTGCGCGCATCGGCAACGATCGCCACGGCGGGCGGGTTCTGTCGTCCAAAGGCGAGCACGGCTGCCGCGCGCTTGTTGAACATGGCGTCGTAGCGGCTCTTCCCATGAGCCAAACCATTGACCATGCCGGCCGCGTAGTGGCGAGCCCCAAGGGCGCTTTGCTGCAGACTGCGCGCTGCCGATTCGAACGCCTCTCGCCCGTACGAATGCGTCACGAGCAAGAGTACGGTGTGCGCATCGGGACACTCGGCGAGCGCATCCCCCACTGCTTTTTCGGTCGCCTTACCGAGATCCGAATCATCCGAAATGCCGACGCTCGCTTGCATGCTCCCGCTCCTCATTCAACGCCGAAAACCTCGTCACGGAGTGCCAGACTTCCGTTTCGCCACCGGCCCATCGCTCGGTCGCATCAGCGCACGACCGGACGCTCACTCGCGAGAGCTCGTCGCCTCTCCACCAGGACCTTCTCAGCTTCCTCCAGTGAGCTCACGTCGATGGTTCGATCGTCATTTGGCGCCGCTTGCCGCGCCATGCGCGCGACTTGAAGGCGCTGCACGGTGTCGTCGGAAAGGTGGACGCACAGAGCCACGCCCCGCGAACGCGCGTACCCGATGGCCTCGCCCAAGATGTGGCCGACCTCGGGCAGATTGGGCGTGAGACCGCGCATGTCGGCCAACACCAGGTGCGGCTGGCCGAAGTACGAGTCCGTCATCTTTCGATACTCGTCAGCCCACGCGCGCATCATCTTGGCGTCGAACTTGCCTTGCATGGCGATGCGGATCGTGCGCTGCCGTACGTCGTTGGTCATTTCATACTGACCCTTCATCTGCCCTCCGCGGCTCCGCTACTCGCTCCGAAGGCCGGACCGCGCACCCGCACGGTTGCCCCGGTGAAGCAAATTACCTCAGCTGGCGCGCCGGGGGATCGCCAATCAGCCGGCGCGCCGCGTCGCGCGCCGTAAAGCATGAACTTGTCGCGTATTTGCGCGCGCGCCCGCACGCATCCACTTCGAGCGCAACGCCCGCGCGGGTGCCGTGCATTGCGGTTCGGAAACGCTTCGCGATCGCGTCGTCCTTCGCGCGCCGAGACGGCGGGTGGTTCTCGTGCTGAGACCCCGCCGGCGCCCGAGCATCGGGCAGGGGCGGGAAACCGCGCCGGGGTCAATGCCCATTCGAAGGCGGCCGGGGGCCCGACTCAAGTGAAGCTAGCTGCTGCCAACGAAACGCGGTCGACGCGCTCGCTCGCTCGCTCGCTCGCTCGGGAAAAATGGCTGGTTCGCTTCTTGACCGACAAATTGACCGGGCAGTCGCCAACCCTCCCACTCGGCACTACACTAGACCACTATTTGTCCACAATTGTGCGAACTTAGCGAAAGCACGAAGTCTACTTTCGGTATAGAATCTAAGGTCGCTTTACACGGATCCTTCGACGTACGGAGCTTCCGGCTTGCGGACCTTGATTCGATGATGAAGAGACGCGCGTTAGGTAAGGTTCTGGGGAGACCCCTATTCTGGGGAGGGCTGGCCGTCGTTGCTTGCAACGTGATGGGCGATCCTCCGAGCGCAACCGGTCAGGACGGGGGCGCCGGAATCGGCGGCAACAATGGCGGCAACGCCGGAAGCGGCGGTGACGCGAGTGCGGGCGACGGCAATGTCGCCGGCTCGGGCGGCACGGGCGCAACGGACACGGGTCCCTGGTGGCAGAAGACCATCAGCGAGACGTGCCAGAGCGAGGGCATCCCGAAGGTCACGGACCGTCCCACGATCCCGAAGCCCGACGCCGACGATAGTATTCCGCCCTTCTATGTCGCTCAAACGCGCATTCGCTTCGGCACGACCAAGGACGATGTGCCGATGACGGCGGACAACAGCGAGTGGCGAAACATCGGTTTCGACTTCGATGAAACCTGCTTCGGCTCTGCGGACTGTTACGTCGACGACCCCGCGTTCCCCGTCAACGACCTCTCTTGCGCGAGCGGGGGAAGTATTTCTGACGGCAGAAACTGTCGTGACAACCAGATCGGCAAGCTGTTCTGGGTCGCCGAAAGCTCAACGCAAGTGCGGGACTATTTCGGCATGAGCGAGCACGACTGGAACTGCGAGCTTCATCGCGGCGGCTTCAGCATCATCTACAAGATCAGCAACTACAACGGGAAGTTGAACGATCCCGAGGTGCGCGTGGATCTCTACAACTCGATCGGCACCCAGAATTCGCAGGGCTGGGCTTGCCGCAGCTCGGACGCAGGCCACCCCATTGCCGGGACGCTCGATCCGGAGTGGTACAAAAAACCCGCGTGGGTGGCCGGTGCCGGGAATTTTCTGATCCCGGAGCGCAGCGTCGAGACGGGTTCCCCACCCATCCCCGGTCATCTGCCGCACGCCGCCGTCAATGACGTCGATGCATTCGTACGCAATGGCATCCTGGTGGCGTTCTTCGAGGACCGCGCGGAGGTCGCGCTGCTCGGCACGCGCACCCCCGTCCCCGGTTTCCGGCTGATCCTCGATCAAGGTACTTTGGCCGCCGAGTTGTTCAAGGATGGCGAGCAGCACTGGACACTCAAAGGCACGCTCGCCGGTCTCGTGAATCGAGCGCTGATGACCACGAGCTTCAGGGAGATCGGCTTCTGCGAAAACATCTGTGGCTCGTACAGGAACGTGATCGACTACCTGGACGTCAACCAGGATACCATCCGCGGCGCTGGGCTTCCAACCACGCCTTGCAACGCGTTGACCTACGCCACCGCGTTCGTCGCCAAGCAAGCCACCGTCCATACGACTCTGGACACGCGACTTCCGGAGTTCGGCGTGGCCCTGAATGACCCGTGTCCCGAGCCACGCCATCCGGCAGCGCCCAGGCAGAATTGCACCTGCGAAGGCAACCCGGTCCGATCGGTGTGCCCCCCATGAGCGAAGGAACGGACATGGCTCACGTCAAAACACGCTCTGCGCGCTGCTTCACGCGAGTGCTCTCCGTACTGGCGCGTGGAGGCGGCCTGTCGCTGGCGCTCCTGCTCTCTTCAGGGACGGCCGCGGCGCAGGACATGCCGGCGGCTGCCAACGCGTACGCGACGGCGCAAAAAGCGGAGATGAGCGGCGATCACGAAGCCGCTGCGGACTTGTACGAGCTCGCGGACAGCCTCGCCCCGACGCCCGAAGCCGTGCGCAGCGCGCTCCGCGCACGCAAGAACGCGGGACAGCTCGGCGCTGCGGCCGTGCACGCCGAAGCACTGATCTCGAGATATCCGGAAGATAAACGCTCGCGCAGCATCGCAGAAGGGACCTTGGCAGAAGCCAAGAAGCTGCTCGCCCGGTATGGGATTCGTTGTCAACCCACGGCCTGCAACATCGTCGTCGACGGATCCGCGGCCACGACGAACGAGAAGGAGGAGCACATCCTCTACCTCAGCGCCGGTCAGCACACGCTCGGGGCGCGCTTCGGCAAACGAGATACGGAAGCGCAACCCGTCTCCGGCGAGGCCGGGGGAGAAGCCTTGCTCACCTTCGACGCGCCGCCCGAACCCCCGCCGTCTGCCGATCCCCTGCCGGGTGAAGGCCCCGCCGGGATCGGCCCCGCCGGGATCGGCGACGCCGGGACGCGCCGCTCGGACGGTCTGCCGATCGCCGTGTTCATCACGGGCGCTGCGATCACGGCCGGGCTTGGCGCGGTCACGGTCTGGTCCGGGTTCGATACCTTGAAGGCTCGTGACGATTACCGCGAAACAAAAACCCTTCCGGATTGGGAAAAGGGCAAAGAACGCGAGAAGCGCACCAACATTTTGATTGGGGCTACGGCGGGAGCGGCCGTTATCACCGGTGTGCTGGCAGTTTTCACGGATTGGGGCGGCGCTGCGCCGGCCAGCTCAGGCGGCGTGTCGAAGCCGATCCAGGTAGGCAGTCATTGGACCCCCGGCGGCGGAATGATGTCGGTCAACGGAAGTTTCTAATGAGCGCAGTTGCCCCCCCACCTCGACCTAGCCGAGTTCGCTCGCGCGGCCAGCGTTTTCTGGATCGCTACGAGCTGATCGGCGAGCTCGCACGAGGCGGGATGGGCACCGTGTACCTCGCGCGCCACGCCGGGCAGTCCGGCTTCCAGCGTCTGTTCGCGATCAAGGTGATGCACCCGCATCTGGCGGAGGAGAAGAGCTTCGTCGACATGCTGCACGACGAAGCTCGCATCGCCGCGCAGATCCACCACCCCAACGTCGTCGCCATCGTGGACATGGGTTCGCAAGCCGACCTGCACTACGTGGTGATGGACTACATCGAAGGCGCGCCGTTCGGGCGGCTGATCAAGCGCAGTGAGGACGCGAGCTGGGTGGAGCGCGCCGTCGCCGTCATGGTCGACACGCTGGAGGGCTTGAACGCCGCGCACATTTGCAAGGACGACGACGGCAACTCCATGCAACTGGTGCATCGCGACGTGTCCCCGCAGAACATTCTCGTCGGCGTCGACGGCATCGCGCGCATCACGGACTTCGGCATCGCCAAAGCGGAGACGCGCATCACCAGCACGCAGCCCGGCATGCGCAAGGGCAAGCTCGCATTCATGGCGCCCGAGCAGATCACGAACGACGAAGCGGTCGACTCCCGAGCCGACATTTGGTCCGCCGGCGTCGTGCTCTGGACGGCGCTCACTGCAAAGAACTTGTTCCGCTCCGAAAACGACGCGGCCACCATTCACAGCGTGCTCTCGAAGGTGATTCCAGCGCCGAGCACGGAAGGCCGTCAGCCGCCTCCCTTCTTCGATGACATCGTGCTCCGCGCCTTGCAGCGGGATCCAAACGAGCGCTTTTCCTCGGCGCTCGAAATGGCCGAGGCGCTGCGCACGGCGGCCATGCGGAACGGCCTATCTCTCTCGAAGCACAGCCTCTCGGGCTGGATGAGCAGCATCTTCGGCGAAGAGCTCACGGCGCGGCGCAAGGCGATCCGCGCCGCCGCGCGCCGCTTCGACGAACAGCGCGACTCGTCGGAGATTTCACAGATCACGCAGCTGCCCGCGCTGCCCAGCGTCAGCGGCGGCGTCCTTCAGTCGAGCACGAACCTCTCGGACGTGGGTTCCGCACCGGGCACCGGTTCGACACCGGACCGCGCGTCGGAGCCGGGCTCGATCACCGGGAGCCTACCTGGGGCGGCGGTCGTCACGCGACAAGACCTGCCGCAGCAGACGCTGACTTCGGTCGACGGCGACTCGTTCCGTGCGCAGCGGCGCAACCGTCTGGTCGCGCTAGGCACAGTCGCGACGGCCTTGCTGCTGGCGCTCGCGGTCGGCATTAGCGCGCTCACCAGTGAAACGCCGAAGCCGCTGCCTGAAGCCGAAGCGCCGGCCAGCAAAGCTGCCACTGCGGCAGAGCCCGTAGCCGCGCCGACCGCGGTCTCGCCCTCGAATACCGTGGCGTCATCGCACGACAAAGCCGCTCAGCTGGAAGCCGGCTCTGTCGCGGTACCGGCGACCAGTTTGGAAAAACTAACGGAGGAGCGGGGTTCGTCGAAATCAGTCAGCTCCACCAAGACAATCCGGCGAACGCCTCCACGCGTCGCGCCCCGAGTCGCTGCGCAACGTGCGCCAGCGCCCAAAGAACCCACTCCCCCGCCAGAGGAAGAGGCGCCGAAGCCGCGGATCGCCCCCGCAGGGCAGACGGCGTCTGGGGTGGACAAGAATCCTTATATGCATCGCTGAAGACGCTCGTCTGATAGCGTCCTGACAACTCCCCAGTGGGGGAACTTCTGGAGGTATGCCGTTGAAACCGAATACGAAGCGAAAAGG